>NZ_JAFNAW010000028.1 GCF_017356265.1 Paracoccus fontiphilus
CTCCAAGCCAACACTCCCACGCTCATGCGCGTGCAGAATGGCCCAAGCAGATTACAAGAGGCAGAAGGGGAACGCCGTCGCGCTTACGATGTGAACACGGGAATGTCCCGGCAAGACCTTTGCCGCGTCGGGTGGCAGCACGTCAGCAAGACAGTTGGCGGCACGAGGATCGCCTACAAGCGGGCGAAAACCTCTGTTGCCGCTGATCTACCGATTCTACCCGACTTGGCAGAAGAACTGGCTCATGCGCCGACCGATCGGCTTCTGTTCATCACGCAGGACGCGCGGCCGATCGGGTACAAGCCGGAAACCCTTGGCAACTGGTTTCGGGACCGCTGCGCCGAGGCGCAAGTTCCCGGCTCACCGCATGGGCTGCGCAAAGCTGGTGCAACTCGCTTGGCTGATGCCGGTGCCAGTGCATGGGAGATTGCCTCCTATTTGGCGCACGAGGACACCAAGCAGGCGGACACCTACGCAAAGAAGGCGAACCGCTCGAAGCTGGCAGATAGCGGGTTCACCAGATTGCAAACCGTGCCCAAATTTTCTGCAGAGTTGGACAAGAAGAGAGCTAAAGGTGAACGATAATCATTGCTTACAAGAAGAAGTGGCAGCCCGTAGGGGAGTCGAACCCCTCTTTTCAGGTTGAAAACCTGACGTCCTAACCGATAGACGAACGGGCCACTTTTCAGCACTGCCAGTCATCACCGGCGGCGTGGGGCGGTGTTTAGGCAAAGCCGCAGGGGTGCGCAAGGGGAAAAAACCGGGTCCGGCAAAATTTCTGACAAAGGCCGAAACTGCCCCTCGGGGTCGGGCATCCGCGCGGTTCTTGCAGGGGCGCGCCCGGGGTTGTAGACCCGCGCCCAACGAAAGGAACCGTCATGTCGATCACCGAGGATCAGGCCCGCAAGGTCGCGCATTTGGCGCGCATCGCGGTCGATGACGCCGCTCTGCCCGCGCTTGCGCGAGAATTGAACGGCATCCTGCATTTCATGGAACAACTGTCCGAGGTCGACGTGGCCGGCGTCGAGCCGATGACCGGCGTCACCCCCATGCGGCTCAAGCGGCGCGAGGATGTCGTGACGGCCGGAGAGATGGCCGACAAGATCCTGTCCAACGCCCCCGACACCCGCGAGGGCTTCTTTGCCGTCCCGAAGGTGGTGGAATGAGCGACCTGAACACCCTGACCATCGCCGAGGCCCGCGACGCGCTGGCCAGGGGCGAGACGACCTCGGTCGAACTGACCGCAGCCTGCCTGGCCGCCATCGAGAACGCGGGCGCGCTGAACGCCTTTGTCCACAAGACCCCCGAGATGGCGCGCGAGATGGCAGAGGCCGCGGATGTCCGCATCAAGGCGGGCAAGGCCGCCGCGATGACCGGCATTCCGGTCGGCATCAAGGATGTCTTCTGCGTGAAGGGCGTGCCGTCGCAGGCGGCCAGCCGCATCCTGGAAGGCTTCCGCCCGGAATATGAATCCACCGTGACCCAGAACCTGTGGAACGCGGGCGCGGTCATGCTGGGCAAGCTGAACCAGGATGAATTCGCCATGGGCTCGGCCAACGAATCCAGCTGCTACGGCCCGGCGGTGAACCCCTGGAAGGTCGATGACCGGCAATTGACGCCGGGGGGCAGCTCGGGCGGGTCGGCGGCGGCGGTGGCGGCGGACCTGTGCCTGGCCGCGACGGGGACGGATACCGGCGGCTCGATCCGCCAGCCCGCGGCCTTCACCGGCATCGTGGGGCTGAAGCCCACCTATGGCCGCGTCAGTCGCTGGGGAGTGATTGCCTATGCCTCGTCGCTGGATCAGGCGGGGCCGATGACCAAGACGGTGCGCGACGCGGCGATCATGCTGGGGGCCATGGCCTCGGTCGATCCGATGGACTCGACCAGTGCCGACCTTCCCGTGCCGGACTTCGAGGCCGCGCTTTCCGGCGACATCCGCGGCAAGCGCATCGGCATCCCGCGCGAATACCGCGACGGCCTGCCCCCCGAGATCGAGGCGCTGTGGGACAAGGGCGCGGACATGCTGCGCGACGCGGGCGCCGAGATCGTCGAGATCAGCCTGCCGCACACGAAATACGCCCTGCCCGCCTATTACGTGATCGCCCCGGCCGAGGCGTCGTCGAACCTCGCCCGCTATGACGGGGTGCGCTATGGCCGCCGCGCCAAGCTGGGCCAAGGCGACGGCATCGTCGAGATGTATGAAAAGACCCGCGCCGAGGGCTTCGGCCCCGAGGTGCAGCGCCGGGTGATGATCGGCACCTATGTGCTGTCGGCGGGCTTCTACGACGCCTATTACAACCGCGCCCGCAAGGTCCGCGCGCTGATCAAGCGCGACTTCGATCAGGCTTTCGCCGCAGGCATCGACGCGATCCTGGCGCCGACCACGCCGTCGGCCGCCTTCCCCTTGGGGTCGCTGGACCAGTCCGACCCGGTGCAGGCCTATCTGAACGACGTGTTCACGGTGACGCTGAACCTGGTCGGCCTGCCGGGCATCGCGGTTCCCGTGGGCCAGGACAGCCAGGGGCTGCCGCTGGGCCTGCAACTGTTCGGAAAACCCTTCGAGGAAGGCGAATTGCTGAACCACGCCCTTGTTCTTGAACGCGCTGCCGGATTTGTAGCCAAGCCCGATCGCTGGTGGTAGGCTCGGGCCGATGGCATATCCAGGAGGCATGATGCGCGGTTGTCTGATCCTTTCGGTGCTGGCGCTTGCCGGCTGCGGCGAGCATCTGGGCTGGAACCCGAACTACAACTTCGCACCGACCCGCTATGGCGAGTATCGTGCCACCCGCGAGGCAGCCCTGGTGACGGCCGCGGAATCGCCGAAGACCATTCCGGTCGCGCGGCCGTTCTATGCGCCGACGGGGGCCGAGATCGCGGGCCGCAGTCCCGTGCCGATCCCGCCCACCATGGGCGTGACGAAGGTGCGGGTGGTGAAGAAAGTCCAGACCGTTCCCGCGCAAGATCCGGACGCGCCGATCCCGATCGCGCCCCCGTCGATGCGCAAGGACGACCAGCCGCCGCTGTGAGCGCGGATTACCCCAGTCCAAATCACGGCGATCGGCGGGGCCAGCGGCCTGAACTCGTCGTCCTGCACTATACCGGGATGAGCGACACGGCCGAGGCGCGCGCCCGGCTGTGCGATCCCACCGCCGAGGTCAGCGCCCACTGGCTGATCCACGAGGATGGCCGGGTCGAGGCGCTTGTCCCCGAGGACCGCCGTGCCTGGCACGCCGGCGCCGGGTCCTGGAAGGGCCGCGACGACGTGAACTCTCGCAGCATCGGGATCGAGATCGCCAATCCCGGCGACCGGCCCTTCCCGGCCCGCCAGATGGATGCCGTGGTCGTGCTGCTGCGCGAGATCATGGTTCGCTGGCACATCGGCCCCCACGCGGTGATCGGCCATTCCGACATGGCGCCCGACCGCAAGATCGACCCCGGCCCCCGATTCGACTGGCAGCGCCTCGCACGCGAAGGGCTTGCGACACCCAGCGGCCGGGCCGAGGACCTGCCCCTGGAGGCCAGCCTGACCCGCCTGGGCTATCCGCCCGCCTCGGCCGAGCTTCGCCTGTCCGCCTTCCGCCTGCGCCATCGACCCTGGGGCCGGGGCGCCGAGACCGAGGCAGACCGCCGGGCGGCAGCCTTTGCGGCGGGACAGGCGGATCAACCTGCCGGTGACGGGGCGGCCGAGACCTTGAGGCCGGAAACCGCACCGGCACCGTTTCGGACGGCATGACTTCAGGGGGGATTTCTCAGCCGGGCGGCCCGAACTCGGGAACAAACAACACATTGGCCGCTCGGCTGATATGGGTGTTATGTCTGATCCTGACGCGCGGGTAAACCTGTCCTTTCGTCCAGTTCCCTTGAAGCCCAGGGTCGGTTCCCGCAGCCCGCATGACGGGCGCCAGCGCGATGAACCTTCGCCCTAGCCGGTCTGTTCGGCCTTGACCCAGGACAGGAACGCCTGCCGTGCCTTGCGCCGTCCGGGATCGCGCGGCGTGGGGCCGGACTGGATCAGGTAGTAGTCGAACTCCTCCAGCACCGACACATCGGACAGTTGAACAAGGCGACCCTCGGCCAGGTCGGGGCCGATCATCGCCAGGGAACACAGCGCCACCCCCTGCCCCGCCAGGGCCGCGGCGCGCAGCAGGTTGAAATCCTCGAAGATCGCGCCGGGCAGCCGGTCGGGAACAACTGCCCCCGCCCGCGCAAGCCAGGTCTTCCAGCCCGACTGGTCCGTGTCGTGCAGCAGTCCGACCTTCAGCAGCCATTCGGACGACAGGGCGACCGGACCCGTGCCGACCAGGGCGGGGCTGCCCACCGGCACGCTGCGGCCGGACAGGAACGGCTGGGCCAGGATGCCTTCTCCCGTCGGCGGCGTGTCGGCAAAGGTGAAGGCCACGTCGGTGGTCGCGACGTCGATCTCGTGGCCGTGATGGGCATAGATCACGCGCAACTGGATGTCCGGATGCAAGGCCCGGAACCGCGGCAGCCGAGGGATCAGCCAGCAGACCGCCACCGATGGGATCGCCGCCACCACGACCGCGCCCTCGTGCGAGGCGGGCCTTGCCCGGCGGCAGGCGGCGTCGATGCCGTCGAACGCCGTCGTCAGATCGCGCGCCAGTGCCATGCCGCGCGGCAACAGCCTTGGCGCCCTGCCCCCGCGATCGAACAGGGGCAGTCCCAGCCAGTCCTCCAGGTGCTTGATCTGATGGCTGATGGCGGATTGCGTGACGAACAGGCTTTCGGCCGCCGCGCGGAAGCTGCCCGTGCGGGCCACCGCCTCGAAGGCGCGCAAGGCGTTCAGCGGAGGCTGGGACATCGCGTTCCCCTTATGAGAAAAACTAATCGATGCTTTATAAATCCTCTTTTGACCGCTGCAAACACCGGCTGCATGGTTCAGGAAATATCACTCAAGGAGGGGTCGATGACCGAACGCGAGAGACTTCAGGACTTTGTCGGCAACGGGCAAAAGGCCAAGGGCACCTTCTCGGACGCCGAGATGCGGCGCCGGCTGGATGCGATCCGCAAACACATGGCCGACACGGGCGTCGATGCGGCGCTGTTCACGTCCTATCACAACATCAACTACTACGCCGACTTCATGTACTGCCAGTTCGGGCGGCGCTATGGCTTCTTCGTGGATCATGACCACGCCACCTCGATCAGCGCGGGCATCGACGGCGGGCAGCCGTGGCGGCGCACCTTCGGCGGCAGCAACCTGACCTATACCGACTGGCAGAAGGACAACTACTTCCACGCCATCCGCCAGATCATCGGCAAGGCCAGGCGCATCGGGATCGAGTTCGACCACGTCAACATCGACCTGCTGAACCAGTTCAAGGCCGAGTTCCCGGGCGTCGATTTCGTCGACATCGCCGCCCCCGCCATGCGCCTGCGCATGATCAAGTCGGCCGAGGAGATCGCCCATATCACGGAAATGGCCCGCATCGCCGACCTGGGCGGCGCGGCCTGCGTGGAGGCAACCGCCGTGGGCGTGCCCGAACACGAGGTGGCGCTGCATTCCACCGCCACCATGGTCCGAGAGATCGCCCGGACCTGGCCCGACGCCGAACTGCTGGACACCTGGACCTGGTTCCAGTCGGGCATCAACACCGACGGCGCCCACAACCCCGTCACCAGCCGCAGGATCGAACGCGGCGACATCCTGTCCTTGAACTGCTTCCCGATGGTCGCGGGCTATTACGTCGCCCTGGAACGCACCCTGTTCGCCGAGGAAGCCAGCGACGACCACATCCGCCTGTGGGACTTCAACTGCCGCGTCCATGACCGCGGCAAGGAACTGCTGGTGCCCGGCGCGAGATGTTCCGACATCGCGGCGGAACTGAACGAGATGTACGCCGCCGAGAACCTGCTGCAATACCGCAGCTTCGGCTATGGCCACAGCTTCGGCGTGCTGTCGCACTATTACGGCCGCGAGGCCGGGCTGGAACTGCGCGAGGATTGCGACACCGTCCTGGAACCCGGCATGGTCGTCAGCATGGAGCCGATGATCACCATCCCAGAAGGCCAGCCCGGCGCCGGCGGCTATCGCGAACACGACATCCTGGTGATCGAGGACGGCGGCAACCGCAACATCACGGGCTTCCCCTATGGCCCGGACCACCTGATCGTCAGGACGGGGGGCAAGGCCAAGGCCGCCTGACATCTGCAACCGGCGGGAAGCCCCCGCCGGTCTTTCCGTTCAAGAGCGCGAAAGCACGCCGGACCGCCGGGAGGGGCGGGCCGTCATCCAGCATCCATGGGAGGAGACCATGACCACAGCCTACATTTCCGCGACTGCCGCCGCAGACGCACCGCCCGATGCCAAGGCGACGCCCGCCGTCCTGCGCAAGGTTCTGACCGCCAGCTTCATCGGCAACTTCGTCGAATGGTTCGACTACGCGTCCTACGGCTATTTCGCCACGGTGATCGCGGTCGTCTTCTTTCCCGAGATCGCCCCGTCCGCCGCGCTGCTGGCCACCTTCGCGGTCTTCGCGATTTCCTTCGTGATCCGCCCGATCGGCGGCATCGTCTGGGGCAGCATCGGCGACCGGGTGGGCCGACGCACCGCGCTGTCGTGGTCGATCCTGATCATGTCGGGCGCAACCACGGTGATCGCCCTTCTGCCGTCCCATGCGCAGATCGGCATGGCGGCGCCTGTCCTGCTGCTGCTGGTCCGCATGGTGCAGGGCTTTTCCGCATCGGGCGAATATGCGGGCGCCACGTCCTTCCTGGCGGAATACGCGCCGCCGGAAAAGCGCGGCTTCTATACCAGCATGGTCCCCGCCAGCACCGCCGCGGGCCTGCTGGCCGGGTCGCTGATGTCGGCGCTGCTGTTCAGCCAGCTGACCGAGGCGCAACTGCACGGCTGGGGCTGGCGCCTGCCCTTCCTGCTGGCCTTTCCGCTGGGCCTTGTCGGCCTCTACATCCGCCTGAAGCTGGAAGACACCCCCCGGTTCCGCGAGCTTGAAGCGCGGCATCATGTCGAGGCCACCCCGGTCAGGGAACTGTTCACGACCTATCGCGAGCCGATCCTCCGCGCCTTCGGCGTGACCTGCCTGAACGCGGTCGGCTTCTACCTGATCCTCAGCTACATGCCGACCTATCTCATCACCGAGATGGGCATGGACGAAAGCGCGTCGTTCCTGGCCAACAGCATCGCGCTGTTCGCCTATATCTTCCTGATCTTCATGATGGGCGCGCTGTCGGACCGGTTCGGGCGCAAGACCGCGCTTGTCGCCGCGTCGATCCTGTTCATCGTCCTGACGGTGCCGCTGTTCGGCCTGCTGGATGGCGCGACCTTCGGCACCATCGTGCTGGTCCAGGTGATCTTCGGGGCGCTGCTGACCGTGAACGACGGCACCCTGCCCTGCTTCCTGTCCGAGATCTTTCCCACCCGAGTGCGCTATTCCGGTTTCGCCTTCAGCTTCAACACCGCCAACGCCCTGTTCGGCGGCACCGCGCCCTTCATCGCCACCTGGCTGATCTCGGCCACCGGCAGCAAGGCGGCGCCCGCCTGGTTCCTGGTGGCGGCGGCGGTTGTTGCCCTGATCGCCATGCTCACCAGCCGAGAGACTGCGGGCAAGCCGCTGGAGGACTGAACGGCACCGCGACAACACAGCCGAAGGAGCGGCCCTGCAAGGCCGCTTCCTTTTCCCGTCCGCGGGACGCGATTCTTCGTGAAAGGCCGCATTCGCCCGTGCCGCGGCATGGGTGCGGCTGACCGCGATCCGGAAAACGCTTCGACCAAACAATGCCGGGGAAACTCGAGTCAGGGCGCGATTCCGGAACGGAAAGATCCGGGAGCGCGTGGCTCACCCGCAGCTTCGGTCCCCCGCAGGGGAAGCTTGTCTAAGTGCCTGGAAGCTAATGGCGGACCCGGAGCGATTCGAACGCCCGACCCCCAGATTCGTAGTCTGGTGCTCTATCCAGCTGAGCTACGGGTCCGTCGTAGGGCGGTGATCTATCCCCCTGTTCCGGAGGATGCAAGAGGGGCGACGGAAAAAAACGTCGCCCCTTCTCATTTTCTCAGGACGCGACCGCCTGAGGCGCGGGCAGGATTGCCATGTCGCGCGGAATGTGGATCATGAACTCGCTGCCGTCGCGGTCGCTGCGCACAAGGTCCAGCCGGCCGCCATGCCCGCGGATCAGGTCGGCGGCGATCGTCAGGCCAAGGCCGGTCCCGCCCTTGCGGACGCTGCCCGAAAACGGCTTGAACAGATATTCTCGCGCCTTCTCGGGCAGGCCCGGCCCGGTATCGCCCACCCGAATCCACCAGTCGTTGTCGGTCTCGCCCGCGCCGATCTCGACCGTTCCGGGCTGGCCCGTGCCCTCGATCGCCTGGCGGGCGTTGCGCGACAGGTTGGTCAGGACGCGGTAAAGCTGGTCGCGGTCGGCGCGGATCGTCAGCGCGGGGGGAATGTCCATCAGGAACTCGACCTTCGCGCCCTCGCCGCTGGCCAGGGTCTCGGCCTCGATCACCTCGGCCGCCAGTTGCGCCAGCGCGAAGCGGGACAGGGTGGGCGCCGGTTCCTCGGCCTTGCCGAAGGCCAGCGTGGTTTCGCACAGGTTCACGGCCCGGCTGATCGAGTTGACCAGCTTCGGCGCGGCCCGCCTGACCTTGGGATCGCCGCTGTCCTCCAGCCGGTCGGCGAAGATCTGCGCGGTGGTCAGGATGTTGCGCAGGTCGTGGCTGATCTTGGCCACCGCCTGGCCAAGCTGGGCCATCCGCTCTTTCTGCTTCAAGGAGGACGTGACGGTCTTCTGAAGGGTCTGGAGCGCGGTCTCGGCGTCGTGCAGTTCGGCCAGGCGGGCGTCGGGGCTGATGATGTGGCGCGGGTCCTCGGGCGCCTGGGCATAGGACACCATGTGGCTGATGACGCGACGGATGGGCACCAGCACCAGCCGCTGCACGGCCAGGTTCAGCAGGATCGCCGTCATGATCGAGAATGCCGCGGACAACAGCAGCAGCCGAAGGCCATAGTCGATCATCCCCGCCCGCAGCGGCGCGGTTTCCATCGTGATCTCGATCAGCTGTCCCGCCTGGTTGACAGGCGCGCCGATGACGCGGATCACCTCGTTGCGGCGGTTCAGCAGCGTGCCCAGCGCGTCGTCGATGGTCTGCGGCACGCCTTCCTCGCGCAGGTCATGGGTCTGGGCCACGGGCCCAGGGATAGGCGAGGACAGGACAAGCTGGCGGATGTCGTTGCGGCGCAGCACGACGTTGAAGACCCCGGCATTCTGCAGCAGTTCGGACTCCAGGTCGCTGGCCAGCGATTCGTCGGTGGCCAGCAGCGCAAGGCTGGCGATCTGCGCCCGCTCCAGCCGCGATTCCAGGTAATCGAGCCGGAAGCTGGCAAGCGCCGGAAGAAGGATGAACAGTTCCGCCAGCATGACGAAGATGATCGTCAGCGCGGCGAATCGGCCAGAGATCGTATTCAGTCGCATGGATTCTTGGTTGTCGTCGCGTCGAATACGCGTGTTTCGGCCCGGCCACGCCGGTTTGCACATCAAACGAATGTGATCTTACACCAGTTCCGGCTTCCGTGGAAAAGCACAATCTTCGGAACGGGCGCCTTACCGGTTGACGGGAAAGGCCGCTTGATCTATCCAGCGGGCTTCGAACAACCGGCGCGTTCGCGCGCAGGGTGGAATTCTGTCATTCCGCCGCTGCCGCCCGCCACCCGCATATACGACCCCGGAGATTGACCATGAAGCGCACCTTTCAACCCTCGAACCTCGTTCGTGCGCGCCGTCACGGCTTTCGCGCCCGCATGGCGACCAAAGGCGGCCAAGCCGTGCTGAACCGTCGCCGCGCCAAGGGCCGCAAGCGCCTGTCGGCCTGATTCCTCGCGGCGGGCCCGTTCCGCCGAACCAGAGGCTGTTGCAGATGCCGCCCCTGCCCCATCCCGTTGCGCCAAAGCGAACCGCGGATGACGGCACGGCGGCATTTCGCATGTCCATGCCGCCGGTCATCGCCAAGCGCGCCGACTTCCTGGCCGCCTCGCGCGCGCTGCGGCAAGGAACGCCGGGCTTTCTGTTGCAGGCGCGCGACAGGGGCGACGGCGCCCCGTTCCGCGTGGGCTTCACCTGCTCGAAAAAAATCGGCAACGCAGTGATGCGCAACCGCGCCAAGCGGCGGCTGCGCGAAATCGCCCGGCTGCATCTGCCGCAGGGCGCGCGGCCCGGCTGGGATTACGTCCTGGTCGGCCGGCCCGAGGCGACGGTGACGCGCGATTTCGCCGACCTCTGCCGCGACCTCGGCACCGCGCTGCGGAAGATCCATCCATGAGCCCGCTGGCCCGTCTTCTGGCGCTGCCGGTCCGGGGATACCGGCTGGTCGCCTCGCCCTGGGTCGGGCATGGCTGCCGCTTCCAGCCGACTTGCTCGGCCTATGCGCTGGATGCCTTGGCGCGCCATGGTGCGTTGCGCGGCACCTGGCTGGCGGCCCGGCGCATCGGGCGCTGTCATCCCTGGGGCGGCACGGGCTATGATCCGGTGCCGGGGGCCGATCCCGACCACGAAAGGCAGTCCGATGCTGGACGACACTGACGACCAGACCGAGATCCACCCGCTGTTCGCGGGCGCCCCCTCCTCGACCGAGTTCCGAAAGCTGCGCAAGCGGCTGGTGCGCGAAACCCGTGCGGCGATCGAGGATTACGGCATGGTCCGCCCCGGCGACCGCTGGCTGGTCTGCCTGTCGGGCGGCAAGGACAGCTATACCCTGCTGGCGGTTCTGCACGAACTGAAATGGCGCGGGCTGCTGCCGGTGGACCTGCTGGCCTGCAACCTGGACCAGGGTCAGCCGAACTTTCCGGCGACCGTGCTGCCGAAATTCCTGACCGAACGTGGCGTCACGCACCGCATCGAATACCAGGACACCTATTCCATCGTGACGGACAAGATCGCGCCGGGCGGGACGAT
Organism: Paracoccus fontiphilus; assembly: GCF_017356265.1. Lineage (GTDB taxonomy): Bacteria > Pseudomonadota > Alphaproteobacteria > Rhodobacterales > Rhodobacteraceae > Paracoccus > Paracoccus fontiphilus. The sequence goes on from NZ_JAFNAW010000028.1 coordinate 10,924, forward strand.
GTGTTCGCTGTGCTCGCGCCTGCGCCGGGGCAACCTGTACCGCATCGCGCGCGAGGAAGGCTGTTCCGCCGTCGTTCTGGGTCATCACCGCGACGACATCCTGGAAACCTTCTTCATGAACCTGTTTCATGGCGGCAGGCTGGCGACCATGCCGCCCAAGCTGCTGAACGAGGACGGCGACCTGACGGTGCTGCGCCCCCTCGCCTATGTGGCCGAGGCGGATTGCGAGCGGTTTTCCCGCGCGATGAACTATCCGATCATTCCCTGCGACCTGTGCGGCAGCCAGGAAGGGCTGCAGCGGGTCCAGGTGAAACGGCTGCTGGACGAATGGGAACAGCGGACGCCGGGCCGGCGCCAGGTGATGTTCCGCGCATTGATGAACGTGCGCCCCTCGCATCTGCTGGACCCGAAGCTGTTCGACTTCGCCGCGCTGTTTCCCGGGGACGCCGCGGCACCCGTGGACGACATCCCGCGGCTTCGATAAGCGCCTGCGGCCCCGGGGCAGGGCTGGCCCCCGGGGGCAAATCCGCTTGACCTTTGGACGCCCCTTCTGTTGAACCGGCGCGACTGACGCGCGCAAAGGCTTGGTGACGGCATGGAAGACAACAACCGCAATCTGATCCTGGCGACGGTCCTGTCGTTCCTGGTGATCTTGGTCTGGTACACGGTCTTCGCGCCCGAGCCCCCGGCCCAGACGCAGGAACAGCCGGTCGCCGTGGAAACGCAGACCCAGGACGTCCCGCTGGCCAACCCGGAGAGCAGCACGCTGCCGGCCGACCTGGCCGCCACGCCGGCCGATGCCGCGCCCCAGGCGGGCCGCGTGCAGATCCAGACGCCCTCGCTGTCGGGCTCGATCTCTCTGGCGGGCGGGCGCATCGACGACCTGCTGCTGACAAGGTATCGCGAGACGCTGGACGACGACTCGCCCCATGTGCGCCTGCTGTCGCCGTCGTCCGCGACGGCAACCGACGCCATCCGGACCGGCGAGGCGAAGCCCTATTACGCCGTCTATGGCTGGACCCCCGGCCCCGGCGTCGATCCGGCCCTGGTGCCCAATCCCTCGACCGTCTGGTCGCTGGAAGCGGGCGACACGCTGGCGCCGGGCAAGCCCGTCACGCTGGCCTGGGACAACGGCGCGGGGCAGATCTTCCGCCGCACCTTCTCGGTCGACGAGAACTACCTGTTCACGGTCGGCCACAGCCTGCAGAACAACGGCGACGCGGCCTTCACCGCCGCGCCCTATGGCATCATCGCCCGCCACGGCCGCCCCGACACGCAGAACTTCTTCGTGCTGCACGAAGGCGCGGTCGGCATGGCCGATGGCACGCTGCTGGAACTGAAATACGACAAGATCGCCGAACTGGACCCCGTGGATCGCGAGGGCCGCGCCGAGGTGACCGAGGTCACGGGCAACGGCTGGATCGGCTTCACCGACAAGTACTGGATGACCACCCTGGCCCCCGCACCGGGTCAGGCCTTCACCTCGGTCGTGAAATATGCGGAAGGCGCGGGCATCTTCCAGACCGAAGCCCGCTATCCCATGCAGACCGTCGCGCCGGGCACCCAGGTCAATGCCGACAGCTACCTGTTCGCCGGCGCCAAGGTGTGGGAGGTCATCAACGGCTATCAGGAAACCCCCGGCATCCAAGGCTTCGTGGATTCCATCGACTGGGGCTGGTTCTACTTCCTGACCAAGCCGATCTTCCGCCTGCTGCACTGGCTGCACGGCATGATCGGCAACATGGGCTGGTCCATCATCGCGCTGACCTTCATCCTCAAGACGCTGGTCTTCCCGCTGGCGCGCAAGTCCTACATCTCGATGGCGAAGATGAAGGAACTGCAGCCGCAGATGGAGGCGCTGAAGGAACGCACCGGCGACGACCGCATGAAGTTCCAGAAAGAGATGATGGAGCTTTACAAGCGCGAGAAGGTGAACCCCGCCGCCGGCTGCCTGCCCGTGCTGCTTCAGGTGCCGATCTTCTTCGCGCTCTACAAGGTGATCTTCGTCACCATCGAACTGCGCCACGCCCCTTGGGTCGGCTGGATTCGCGACCTTGCCGCGCCCGATCCCTCGTCGCTGCTGAACCTGTTCGGGTTGCTGCCCTATGCGCCGCCCGCGCAAGGCACGCTGCTGCATTCGCTGTCATTGCCGGCGCTGGCGATCGTCCTAGGCATCAGCATGTGGGTCCAGCAGCGGCTGAACCCGGCCCCCGCCGATCCGGCCCAGAAGATGATCTTCGCCTGGATGCCCTGGATCTTCATGTTCATGCTGGGCGGCTTCGCGTCGGGCCTGGTGCTGTACTGGATCACCAACAACCTGATCACCTGCGTGCAGCAATACACGATCATGTCGATGCATGGTCACCGGCCCGACCTGTTCGGCAACATCAAGGCCTCGATCCCCTCGCGACCGCGCAAGGGCAGCAAGTGACCGCGCGCCTGGCCCATATCCGCCGCCACCCGATCAAGTCGATCGGCGGCGAGGGGCTGGACCGCGTCACCCTGGCCGCCGCGCGCCGCCTGCCGGGCGACCGCGAATGGGCCGTCCTGACCGAGGCCGGAGAGCGGAACGCGCAGGCCAGCCAGACCGGCGGGCAGCCCGACCGCTGGCTGCCCAAGTCCTGCTTCATCCGCGGCGTGTCCTCGCCGCAGGTCCAGGCCATCAGCGGCGGCTGGTCGGATGGCCATCTGGTGCTGCGCCAGCCCGCCCAGGCCGATCTGGTGATCGACCCGGAAACCGAGGGCGACCGGCTGGTCGAATGGCTGCGCCCATTGTGGCCCGCCGAAGCCCCTGCCCCCACCCGGCTGGTGCGGGGCGCCGCGATCTGGACCGACCAGAGGTGGCCCTGGATCTCGATCCTGTCTCTGGCGAGCCTTGCGGATCTCGAGGCCCGCACGGGCCAGGCGCTTGGCATCCACCGCTGGCGCGGCAACCTGTGGATCGATGGCTGGGCGCCTTGGGCCGAACGCGACCTGATCGGCCAGGTCATCCGCATCGGCAAGGCCGAACTGCGCGTGACCGGCCAGGTCGGCCGCTGCGACGCGACAAGCGCCAATACCGACACCGGCGAACGGGACATCGACATGCTGGCAACGCTGGACCGCCTTTACGGCCACACCGACTTCGGCATTTTCGCCGAGGTCGTCACCGGCGGCGACATCGCCTTGGGCGATAAGGTGGCGGCATGAAGGTCGCCTTCCCCGTCGCCCCCGAACCCGAAGCCGAAGAAGCCGAGGCCGCGCGCCTGCTGTTCGCGGGCCCTGTCGATTTCCTCAAGGGCGTGGTCGCCATGGACGGCCTGCCCCCCGCCGACCGCCCCGAGGTCTGCTTCGCGGGCCGCAGCAACGTGGGCAAGTCCAGCCTGATCAACGCGCTGACCGGCCGCAAGGGCATTGCCCGCGCCTCGAACACGCCGGGCCGCACGCAGGAAATCAACTACTTCACCTTGGGCGACCGCAGCTATCTGGTGGACCTGCCCGGCTATGGCTTCGCCAAGGCGCCGGTCGCGGTCGTCGCCAAATGGCAGGCGCTGCTGAAGAACTATCTGGCGGGCCGCCCCACCCTGCGCCGCGCCTTCTGCCTGATCGATTCGCGCCACGGCGTGAAGCCGGTGGACCACGAGATCATGACCCTGCTGGACAAGTCCGCCGTACCCTTCCAGGTCGTGCTGACCAAGGCCGACAAGCTGGGGCCGAACGCCATCCAGCCGGTCATCGCCCAGGTCGAGGCGGAATTGCAGAAACACCCCGCCGCCTTTCCGCAGATCGTCGTCACCTCCTCGGACAAGGGCCAGGGCATCACGACCCTGCGCGCGATCATCGCCGGTCTGGACTGAACGCGTCTGGACTGATCCGCCGAGGCGTCCTAGGGTCCGCGCGTCATCAAGGGGCCCTGAAGGATGAGAAAGCAGAACATGAACCGCGACTGGACCGCCACCGCCAGAACCCTTTCCGAAGCTCTGCCCTATCTGCAGCGCTATTCCGGCGCGGTGGTCGTGGTGAAGTTCGGCGGCAATGCCATGGGCGACGACGACGCGATGGCGGAATTCGCCCGCGACATCGTCCTGATGAAGCAGGTCGGCATGAACCCGGTCGTCTGCCACGGCGGCGGCCCGATGATCAACGAACTCTTGGGCAAGCTGGGCATCGAAAGCACCTTCGTGCGCGGCAAGCGCGTGACCACCAAGGAAACCGTCGAAGTGGTCGAGATGGTGCTGTCGGGCCTCGTTAACAAGCGCATCGTCCAGGCGATCAACGACGCGGGCGGCCGCGCGGTCGGCATCAGCGGCAAGGACGACGACCTGATGGTCTGCGAGGCGGACGACCCCGAACTGGGCTTCGTGGGCCGCCCCGTAGAGATGAACGTCCAGATCATCCGCGACCTTTACAAGGCGGGCCTGATCCCCGTGATCGCCCCCGTCGCCACCGGAATGGCCGACAACGAGACGTTCAACGTCAACGGCGACACCGCCGCCGGCGCCATCGCGGGTGCCCTGCGGGCCGACCGGCTGCTGCTTCTGACCGACGTGGCCGGCGTCAAGGACAAGAACGGCGAAGTCCTGACCCAGCTTCACCCCGACCAGGTGCGCGACATGATCGCCGACGGCACCATCGCGGGCGGCATGATCCCCAAGACCGAAACCGCGCTGAAGGCCCTGCAGGACGGCGTGCGCGCGGTGGTGATCCTGGACGGGCGCGTGCCCAACGCCAGCCTGCTGGAACTGTTCACCGAACACGGCGCGGGCAGCCTGATCCGGTCCACCCCGCCCTCGACCCGCCCGCGCGGGTTGCGGCAAGGCGAAGCCTCTCTCTAGGGCACGCATCGCCTTGCCGAATGCGCGGGGGAATGGCAGGCTGCCTTCACATTCGGCTTGAAACGGGGGCTGCCTGCATATGACACCGCTTGGACATCGACGGCTGATCCTGACGCGCCACGCCAAGTCGGCCTGGGATGATCCGGGCCTGCCCGACCATGACCGCCCGCTGAACGAGCGGGGCCGCCGTTCGGCCCGCGCGCTTGGTGACTGGTTGGCCTCGCGCGGCTACGAGCCCGAGGAGGTGCTGTGCTCGTCCTCCGCCCGGACGCAGGAAACCTGGGCGATGGTCGCAGGCGCCGCGTTGGAAGTGCGCCCCATCGTCCGGATCGAGCCGGGCCTCTACCATGCCGGGCCGGAAAAGATGCTGTCGATCCTGAAGACCGCCACCTATCCGACGGTGATGATGCTGGGCCACAACCCCGGCATCTCGGAATTCGCGGCGCTTCTGCCCGCGCGGCTGCCCTTGGACCCGGACTTCCGGCGCTATCCCACGGGCGCGACCCTTGTTGTCGATTTCCAGGTGGACGACTGGAGCCAGGTCGAACCCGGCCAGGGCAGCGTCATGGATTTCGTGCGCCTTGACGGGCGGACCTGAGCTTCATCTTGGACCGAATATCCGCGGGGGCTTTCGAGCGCCCGGAAAAAGGTCCAGTGGACCTTTTTCAGCGAGGAAGGGGCCGGCAGGCCCGAGCGGGGGGCGAAGCGCCCCCGGCCTTGCAGCCTAATGCCCCAGGATCTGGCTCAGGAACAGCTTGGTCCGTTCGGACCGGGGATTGTTGAAGAACTCGCGCGGCTCGTTCTGCTCGACGATCTGGCCCTGGTCCATGAAGATCACCCGGTTGGCGACGGCCTGGGCAAAGCCCATCTCGTGCGTGACGCAGATCATCGTCATCCCCTCCTCGGCCAGCTGGATCATCGTGTCCAGAACCTCCTTGATCATCTCGGGGTCAAGCGCCGAGGTCGGTTCGTCGAACAGCATGATCTTGGGCTGCATACAGAGAGATCGGGCGATCGCCACGCGCTGCTGTTGTCCGCCCGACAACTGGCCCGGATACTTGTGCGCCTGATCGGGGATCTTGACCTTTTCCAGGTATTTCATCGCCGTCGCCTCGGCCTGCTTCCGCGGCACCTTGCGCACCCAGATCGGGGCCAGGGTGCAGTTCTCCAGCACGGTCAGGTGCGGGAACAGGTTGAAGTGCTGGAACACCATGCCGACTTCGGACCGCACCTTGTCGATGTTCTTGATGTCGTTGGTCAGCTCGATCCCGTCCACGACGATATGGCCGGACTGATGCTCCTCAAGGCGGTTGATGCAGCGGATCAGGGTGGACTTGCCCGACCCCGACGGCCCGGCGATGACGATGCGTTCGCCCTTGTGGACGGTCAGGTCGATGTCGCGCAGCACGTGGAAATTGCCGTACCACTTGTTCATGTTGCGGATGTCGATGGCGACCTCGTCGCTGACCTGCATGTGGCTGCGGTCGATCTTGCGGGTGATGTCTTCGCTCATGGGGCGGTTCCTACCTGTGGTCGCGTGCCAACCGGCGCTCGAGATACATCGAATATCGCGACATGCCGAAGCAGATCAGAAAGAAGATGAAGCCGACGAAGATATACGGCTCCCAGTAGATGCCCTTCCACGAGGTGCTGGCGCGCACCGCGTCGGACATGGATTTCAGCGGATCGTAGAGCCCCACGAAGGTCACCAGCGTGGTGTCCTTGAACATGCCGATGAAGGTCGACACGATGCCCGGAATCGAAATCTTCAGCGCCTGCGGCAGCACGATCAGCCGCTGCGCCTTCCAGTAGTCCAGGCCCAGCGCGTCCGCCGCCTCGTACTGGCCGCGCGGCAGGGCCGCCAACCCGCCCCGGATCACCTCGGCCATGTAGGCGGCGGAAAACAGCGTGACCATGATGATGACGCGCAGGATGATGTCGAAGGTGGTGCCCGGCGGCAGGAAATAGTTCAGCAGCAACGAGGCCACGAACAGCAGCGCGATCAGCGGCACGCCCCGGATGAACTCGATGAACATCACGGCCAGCGTCTTGACCAGGACCATGTCGGACCGTCGCGCAAGCGCCAGGACGATGCCCAGCGGCAGCGACATGGCGATGCCCGACACGCCGATGGTGATCGACAGCAGGAAGCCGCCAAAGCGGTCGGATGCGACCGCCGGGATCGACAGCGACACCAGGCTTTCCGCGTCGCGCGCCGCATCGCCCGCGAAAAGGGTCCACCAGACCAGCGGCACGACCAGGGCCGCCACGGTCGCAAGCAGGCCCGAGACGCGGCCGACCAGCCGCCAGGCAAGCCAGCCCAGCGCCGGCCCGACCAACACCATGGCCGGCCCCCAGGCCGAACCGCCCCACAGGAACCAGACCCCCATCAGCGGATAAAGCACCGAAAACACCAGCAGCCACGCGGGACGGCGTTCCGAGATCAGCAGCGCGCCGATCAGCACGGCGGCGGCAAAGACCAGCCACAGGGCAGGCGCGTTCAGCGTCACCATCAGCCACAGCGTCAGCACGGTCGCGATGCCCAGCACCACGCGCCGGATCGCCGCGGATTCCGAAAACAGCACCGGCGCCAGGGCCACGAACAGCAGGCCGAAGGTCATGGTCGGGCGCCAGTAAAGCTCGACCGGGTAGAAGCCGAAGACGTACTGGTTCCAACGCTCCCGGATCACGGCCCAGCAGGCGCCGCGCGCGCCCTCGCCCCAGGTTTCGGCGATGATCCGGCGGCATTCGGCCAGACTGCCCGCGTTCCAGACGGAATGGGCGAACCAGTCCCAGAAATGGCTGACCAGGAACCAGACGATCAGGACGCCCAGCACGGTCAGCACTGTGTTCAGCGGCCCCGAGAACAGGTTCTGGCGCAGCCAGCGGACAGTCCCGGCCTCGCGCACCGGGGGGTCGGCCGGGGGCAGCATGGTGTCGCGCACGAAGGGAACGGTCTGGGCATGGGTCTCGCTCATCTCACCGCTCCTTCAACTTCACGCGGGCGTTGAACAGGTTCATGCCCCCCGAGATGATCAGGCTGAGCACCAGATAGACGCCCATCATCAGCAGGATCGCCTCGAGTTCCCGCCCCGTCTGGTTCAGCGTGGTGCCGCCCAGCGTGCCCTTGATGTCCATGTAGCCCACGGCGATCGCCAGCGAACTGTTCTTGGTCAGGTTCAGGTATTGCGAGATCAGCGGCGGGATGATGACGCGCAGGGCCTGGGGCAGGATCACCAGTGACATGGTGCGGCCGGGGCGCAGGCCCAGGGCGAAGGCGGCCTCGGACTGGCCGCGGCTGATGGCCAGGATACCGGCGCGCACGATCTCGGCGATGAAGGCTCCGGTGTAAAGCGTCAGGGCCAGCCACAGCGCCACGAGGCCGTTCTGGACATTGATCCCGCCCGTGAAGTTGAAGCCCTTCAGCGTCGGCGGCACCAGGGACAGCCCGAAATACCAGATCAGCAGCAGCGACGGCAGGGTCATGACCGCAAGGCTCATCCACCAGGTGGTCGGGCGGCTGCCGGTCTGGTCCTGCACGCGCTGCGCCCATGCGCCGATCATGCGGCGCACGAACCAGCCGCCGACCAGGACCACGACGAAGGCGATGGTGGCCCAGTTGAAGGTGATCCGCGCGCCCAGATCCAGACTGCCCGGATCGTTCGCCATCGCCAGGGTCGGGATGGCCGTATAGCGGTTCGTCAGCGCGACATTGTCGAACAGGATCATGCCGGCCGTGGCATTGTCGCCCCGGAACGCGTTGGGCGGCGGCATGATCTCGGTGAAAATCGCGAAGACGATCAGAATCCACAGCAACAGGGGCACGTTGCGGAACGCCTCGACATAGACGGTCATCAGCCGGGCGATCAGCCAGTTCCGCGACAGCCGGGCCACGCCCGCGACGATGCCCACGACCGTCGCCGCGATGCAGCCCAGGATCGACACGATCAGCGTGTTCAGAAGCCCGACCACGGCCGCGCGGAAATGCGTGTCGCTGGAGGTATAGGGGATCGGCGTTTGCGGGATGTCGTATCCGGCGCGCTGCCACAGGAAGCCGAAGTTGAAGTCCTTGCCCAGGGCGTCAAGGTTGCGGACCGTGTTGCTGACCAGCCACCACAGCAAGGCCATCACAAGGATGAACACGATCACCTGGAAGGTCATCGACCGATAGCGCCGATCATGGATCAGCATGCCCGGTCGGAACGGCGGGTTCGCCGATGCCGTAACATCCGTCATTCTTCCACCCCTGCAGCCGATCTTGCCTTTTCCTGGCAGCGCTTTTCGCGACCGGTCGTGTCATGCAAAAGGGGGCGCGTCGGCGCCCCCCGCGGCGATGCCTCAGCGGAAGGGCATCGCATACATCAGACCGCCCTGGGTCCACTGGGCATTCAGGCCGCGCGCCAGGCCGATCGGGGTCTGTTCGCCGATATTGGCCGCGAAGATCTCGCCATAGTTGCCGCTGGCAAGGATCGCGCGCTTGGCCCAGTCCTTGTCCAGGCCGATCATCGCGCCCAGGTCGTCCGTCACGCCCAGAAGGCGCTGGACCTCGGGGTTCTGCGAGGACTTGGTCAGTTCCTCGATGTTCTTCGAGGTGACGCCGTATTCCTCGGCCGCGATCAGCGCGTAGAGCGTCCAGCGGACGATATCGCCCCAAAGGTTGTCGCCGTGGCGCACGGCCGGGCCGAGCGGTTCCTTCGAGATGATCTCGGGCAGGATGATGTGGTTTTCCGGGTCGGCGAAGGCGGCGCGGGTCGCGGCAAGGCCGGACGCGTCGGTGGTGTAGGCGTCGCAGGCGCCCGCCATGTACTGCTGTTCGCCCTCGGCATTGCTGTCGATGTTGACGGGCTGGTAGGCCATGTTGTTGGCCTTGAAGTAGTCCGCGAGGTTCAGTTCGGTCGTGGTGCCGGTCTGGATGCAGATCGTCGCGCCGTCCAGTTCCTTGGCCGAGGTCACGCCCAGGTCCTTGCGGACCATGAAGCCCTGGCCGTCATAGTAGTTGACGCCGATGAAATCCAGCTTCAGGTCGGTGTCGCGCGAAAACGTCCAGGTCGAGTTCCGCGCCAGAACATCCACCTCGCCCGAGGACAGGGCCGTGAAGCGCGTCTGGCCGGTGGTCGGGACATACTTCACCTTGGACGGATCGCCCAGGACCGCAGCGGCGACAGCCTTGCAGATGTCGACGTCGAAGCCCGTCCAGTTGCCGTTCGCATCGGGTGCCGCAAAACCGACGAGGCCGGTGTTGACGCCGCAGTTCAGTTCACCGCGCGCCTTCACATCGGCCAGCGTGTCGGCCGCCCCTGCACCCGCCATCAGCGTCGCGGCGGCGACGGAGCCCAGAAATACCGAAGTCTTCATCTCTACCCCTTTGTTGGCTGCCACCGGCGCGGGTCCAGGTCCGACCGGCAGCGTCCGGTCCTTGGTGACCGGACTTGTCCCCTGGACGCCCTGAACGGCCATCCCATAGGCAACATAGTGCCGATCCTTCCCGGTGCGTCAAGGACGCCGCCCACGGCAAGGGCAGTTTCAATCCTGGCGCGACAAGTGCCACAACCGTTCTGCGACCAGCATCGCCTGCCTGCGACTTTCGGCGGCACCCTGCGCCTCGTCGTCCTGGCCCCAGCGTTCAGCCTGGAAATCCTCGTCGATGCGGGACAGCCTGAAGGCGGTTTCCGCGTCGATCCTGCCGCGTATCACCGCCAGCCCCAGGATCAGCGATCCGGGCAGCGTCACGAGATCGTGCAGCGCCGTCACGCCAAACACGTCAAGCGCCGCAAGATGCCGATGCAGGCGCGACAGCGACAGCGCATCCTGTTCGACCGGAATCACGCCATGGGTGATGCGCAGGGGCGCGCGCAGGTCGGTGGCCGCCCAGTCGATCAGCGGGTCCCAGGATTCGGCCTGTCGGCGGGCAAGTTCGGCCGGCTGGTCGGCCCGATAGGACAAAAGATCGGTGCCGCCGTATTCGGCAAGCATGGCCGTCACCGCGGCAAACTGAGGAGCGACCTTTTCCACCGCCGAATTGGCCGCACGGGTCAGCGGCATCGTGTGGGGCTCGATCACGTCGGCCTGCGAATCCCATTCCCCTGCCACCGCATCCGCAAGCGCCTGTGTCGGCAAAAGCAGCGGCAGCTTGCCGGGGGTGCGCAGGGGGCGATCGTCCAGCAGGACCTCGAACCCGTCCGACGACGGCCGCACCCCCGAGGCCTTCCAGAACCGCCGCGCCTTCCATTCCGTCATGCCGCCCACCTTTCCAGTGCCTGGCCCAGATCCGCGAAATCCGCCGCGACAAGCGCCGCGCCGGAAGCGGTCAACGCGTCCGGCGCGTGATAGCCCCAGCGGACCCCGAACGCCGCCATGCCTGCCGCCTTCGCCATGTCCATGTCAAAGCTGGTATCGCCGACCATGACCGCATCGGCGGGGTCGATGCCGGTGTCCGCCGCCGCTGCCAGCAGCATCGCCGGGTGCGGCTTCGAGGGATGATCGTCCGCCGTCTGGACGCTGGCAAAACGCCCTTCCAGCCCATGGGCCGCGATCATCGCCGCAACCCCGCGCCGGGACTTGCCGGTTGCAAGCGCCAGCAGGACATCGTCGCGACCCGCCAGACCGTCTAGGCAATCCAGCGCCCCGGGGTAAAGCGGCGCGGCCTGGACCAGCCGCGCCTGCATGAAGGCGTCGCGATACTCCTCGACGATTCGCGCCTGCACGGCCGCGCCATGCCCGACGGTCAGTTCCGCCACCGCGACGGGCAGCGAAAGCCCGACGATCCGCAGGACCGCCTCGCGTGGAAGCGGGTCCAGACCGGCCTTGTGGAAGGCGGTCGTCATGGCGCCGACGATATGGTGCTGGCTGTCGATCAGCGTGCCATCGACGTCAAAGACCACCAGCCTCATTCGACATCCGCGAAGGGGTCGTCCGGCACGTCGTTCTCGTGCCAGCCGAGCGTTTTCCAGGTCCGTGCCATGTGGTCCGGCAGGGGCGCCGTCAGGGTGATGCGCTTTTTCGTGATGGGATGATCGAAGGACAGGCTGCGGGCGTGCAGGTGCAGCTTGCGGCTGATCTCGCCCCCAAGCTGCGCGCCCCACCCGTCGCCCAGGTTCTCCTGCCCCGAGCCGCCGTATTTGCCGTCGCCCACGATGGGGTGGCCCAGTTCCGCCATATGCGCGCGCAACTGGTGCGTCCGCCCCGTGATCGGCACTAGGGCGCACCAGCTTGCCCGCGTGCCAAGCGCATCAAGCACGGCATAGTCGGTGGTCGCGCGCTTGGCGCCTTCGGTCTTGTCGATGTCGCGGGGGTGAACGGCGATCATCTTCTCGCCCTCGCCGCCCCGGCCGTGGCCGGGCGCCTTCACCAGGCCGAAGCGGACGGTGCCCATGCGGGGGTTCGGAACGCCCGCAACGGCGGCCCAGTAGATCTTGCGCGTGGTCCGCGCCCGGAAGGCCTCGGACAGCGCGCGCGCCACGCGGTCGGTGCGGGCCAGCAGAAGAACGCCCGAGGTGTCCTTGTCCAGCCGGTGCACCAGCTTGGGCCGGTCCTTGTATCCGAACATCAATGCGGTGGTCAGCCCGTCCACGTGCCGCTCTCCCTGACCGCTGCCGCCCTGGGACGGCAGGCCCGGCGGCTTGTTCAGGGCGATGATATGCTCGTCCTTCCACAGCACGGCCCCTTGGATCATCTGCTGGTCGCTTTCGGACACGCGGGGACCAAGGGGCCGGTCCTTGGCCCGCGCCGCAACCGGGGCGGCGTCGGGCAGGGGCGGGATGCGAACCTCTTGCCCCGTCTCGATCCGGGTCGCGGGCTTCACCCGCCCGCCATCGACGCGGATCTGGCCGGTGCGGCACAGCTTCTCGATCGCGATCTGGCCAAGCTGGGGAAACTTCTTCCTCAGCCAGCGGTCGAGCCGCTGTTCGCCCTCGTCCCCGCCGACGCGGATGGTTTGAACGCCGCTCATGCGAAAATCCCCCGTCCGACAGCCATGCCGACGCATACCGCCGCCAGCGACAGCAGCACCGATCCCGCGACATAGATCGCCGCCAGGAACCCTTGCCCCCGGTCCCACAATGTAAGCGCGTCCAGCGAAAAGGCGGAAAAGGTCGTGAAGCCGCCCAGCAACCCGGTCAGCAGCAGGGGTGCCCAGTTCCCGCCACGCTGCGCCAGCAGCGCCGCGAGCAGGCCCATGGCCAGACTGCCCGCCACGTTCACCAGGAACGTCGCCAGCGGAAAACCCTGCGCCGGGATCGCGCGATAGATGCCAAGGCGTGCCGCCGATCCGATGGCCCCGCCGATGGCGACCTGAAGATATGGATTCATCATCGGCTGGTCCTGTGCCGGGGCGCGCGCAAAGTCAACCGCCGCGCCTCAACCGCTGCGACACGAACCAGTCGAGCCGCTTCTTCAACTCGCGTTCGAAGCCGCGTTCCACGGGCGTGTACAGCACCGGCCGCTTCATGCCGTCGGGGAAATAGTTCTGGCCGCTGAAGGCGTCCTCGGCGTCGTGGTCATAGGCATAGCCCGCGCCATAGCCCTGGTCCTTCATCATCTGCGTCGGCGCGTTCAGGATATGGGCGGGCGGCATCAGGCTGCCCGTGCGCCGCGCCTCGGCCCGTGCGGCCTTGTAGGCGACGTAGCCCGCGTTCGACTTCGGCGCCAGGGCCAGATAGATGACCGCCTGCGCCAGGGCCAGTTCCCCCTCGGGACTGCCGAGGCGTTCGTACATCGCCCAGGCATCCAGGCAATGGCGCGCGGCGGCAGGGTCGGCCAGACCGATGTCCTCGATCGCCATGCGGGTGATGCGGCGCGCGAGGTAGCGGGGGTCCTCGCCCCCTTCCAGTATCCGCGACAGCCAGTAAAGCGCGGCGTCGGGATCGCTGCCGCGCACCGATTTGTGCAGGGCCGAGATCAGGTTGTAGTGCTCGTCGCCCGACTTGTCGTATTTCGCGGCGCGCCGCATCAGCCGCTGCGCCATGGCAGGCTGGTCCAGCGGCTTGTCGATCTTCCAGGCCGCCACCTGCTCGATCAGGTTCAGGGCGGCTCGGCCGTCGCCGTCCGCCATCTCCAGCAGCGCATCCCGCGCCTCGGGCGCCAGCGGCAGCTTGCGGCCCAGTTCGCGTTCCGCCCGCTGCGCCAGCAGTTCCAGGTCGCGCAGCGACAGGCGCTCCAGCACGATGACCTGAGCCCGCGACATCAGCGCGGCATTCAGCTCGAAGGACGGGTTCTCGGTCGTCGCACCGACCAGAAGGATCGTCCCGTCCTCCATGTAGGGCAGGAAGCTGTCCTGCTGCGCCTTGTTGAAGCGGTGGATCTCGTCCACGAACAGCAGCGTGCCGCGCCCCTGCCCGCGTCTCATCCTCGCGGTCTCGAAGACCTTGCGCAGTTCCGGCACGCCCGAGAAGATGGCGCTGATCTGCACAAAGGCCAGGTTGGTCTGATCCGCCAGAAGCCGCGCGATCGTCGTCTTGCCGACGCCCGGCGGCCCCCAGAGGATCAGGGATGACAGGCTGCCCCCCGCCAGCATCGAGCCCAGCGGCCCGTCCGGGCCAAGCACCTTCTCCTGGCCGATCACGTCGCCCATGCGCACCGGGCGAATGCGGTCGGCCAAGGGTCGCACCGCCGGGGACGGCGGTGGATCGGAAAAGGTGCTGGCGTCGAACAGGTCGGGCATGATGCAACCAATGTAGGGCGGCCTTGGGGCTGCGAACAGCCCCCGGCTTTAGTGCATCTTGGCGGTCAGGTTGATCGAAACGCACTGGAAGTTGGCGTCGTCGATCCACATGACGCGGCCGATCGCCTCGGCTTCCAGCCCGCAGCGGCCGTACCAGCGCGGCCAGGACGCGCCGGTCAGCGCGATCAGGCGCATGGCGCCCAGGTCACGGGCGGACCCGGTCATGGCCTCGACCATCTTGAAGTGGACCTTGCGGCGGTACATCTGCGGGATGTCGTGGCTGACGAACACGCGAGAGCATTCCCAGACCTGATCGTCGACCGGCGCCTCTCCATACAGCAGATCCTGCGGGATCGAGCCGCCGAGGATGCCCTTCTGCGCATCGCGGATCATGTAGCTGTAGATGCCGCAGCGGGCCGTGGTGGGCGTCAGGCGGAAGCCCGCCAGGACCTCGCCCTTGTCGTGCACGGCGACCCAGCGGCTTTGCGGAGTATCGTACTGGTCGAACTCCATGTCCTCGGCCTCGGGCAGGTCCCAGTTCTTCTGGACGATGAAGCTCTGCTTGCGGGCGCGGAACAGCTTGGCGAACAGTTCGCCGTGGTTGTGGAGGTTCGAAAAGGAAAGCGTGGTCGTCTGCATGGTCATAACTCCTGGGGTGTGGGGGATTGCCCCTCCCCGCACCGCGGCTCCCCTGGGCGATGGCCTATAGCAGGCGGTATTCCTTGGCCCTTTGCAGCGCCTCGGCGGTGGTGCGTGCCTTCAGCCTTTCGCGGACCGAAATCAGCCTTGCCTTGAACGCGCTTTCGGTAATGCCAAGTTTGGCTGCCGCTGCCGCATGACGATCGCCCTCCGCGACGCAACGAAGGGCTTCTTTCTGAGCCTTTGTCAGGCTCGCCGGCGGCTCCGTGGAATCGTGAAGCCGACGTACCGTGGTCGAGATCTCGGCGATCTCGTCTTCCGTGAACTCGCGGTCATCGCGCGCGAAGCTGGCGATGGTGCGTGAATTGATCGGGCCGCAGGACACCGTCAGCCCGAAGGTCAGGCCGTGGTTCGCGGCCTCCTTGAGGATGTTGAACGGGTCCGGAATCGGCAGGCTGGACCAGCGGCAGGCGCCGGTCGTCGAAAAGCCCCAGGCGATCGTCGGATCGCGCAAGGCGTAGCCGTTCTGGGAATAGAAATCCGACCATTCCTCGGCATAGGTCTGGAACTGCATGAGGGGGGCGGCGAAGCGGATATGCAGGCCGACGAAATAGCCAGCCGGGGCGAGTTTCGCCAGTTTCCGCAACCCTGCATTGATATCTGCGCGTGATGACATGACTTTTTAGACAAATTGCGTTCAGTATCGTCAACGGACATTCTAGTAGTGACGGATATTTCTTGCCATATCATTAATGGGATGGGAGAGCCCGCCGATGCGGCCTTCAAGCGGCATCTTTGCCTTGCCACCCGAACTTTGCGAGCAATTGCTGGCACTGCCGCTGTCGGCAGACGAAAGAAACGAGGTTGCGCAAGCCTTGCTTCAATTCACGGCCTTGCCGGAAACCTGCGCGATTTGTCGCAGTGCCATGAAAAACGCCCCGCAGCCTGAACAGCTGCGGGGCGTGTGATTCGAAAACCGGACCGAATTATTATTCGGCTTCGGCCGCTTCGGCCTCAATGCGGGCGCGATCGGCGGCACCCTTGGCCGAGACATCGCGGTCGACCAGTTCGATGATCGCCATGGGCGCCATGTCGCCATAACGGAAGCCGGCCTTCAGCACGCGGGCATAGCCGCCCTGGCGGTCCTTGTAGCGGGCGCCCAGGATCTCGAACAGCTTGGCGACGTGCTGGTCCTGCTTCAGCTGGGCGGCAGCCTGACGGCGGGCGTGCAGGTCACCGCGTTTGGCCAGCGTGATCAGCTTCTCGATGATCGGGCGCAGTTCCTTGGCCTTGGGCAGGGTCGTCTTGATCTGCTCGTGCTCGATCAGCGAGCCGGCCATGTTGGCGAACAGCGCCTTGCGGTGTTCGTGGGTGCGGTTGAGGCGGCGATAGCCACGGGCATGACGCATGATGATTCTCCGTTAACGTCTTTTGCTTTGTCCGGCAGCCCATGCGTGCGGGCCGCTCTCCTTGGGGCGGAATGCCCGGTTGGCGGGGGCCGGGGCCCCCGCCGAAACTCAGAACTGGTCGTCGAAACGCTTGGCCAGATCCTCGATGTTCTCCGGCGGCCAGTCGACAACGTCCATGCCCAGGTGCAGGCCCATGCCGGACAGGACTTCCTTGATCTCGTTCAGCGACTTGCGGCCGAAGTTCGGGGTGCGCAGCATCTCGGCTTCGGTTTTCTGGATCAGGTCGCCGATATAGACGATGTTGTCGTTCTTCAGGCAGTTGGCCGAACGGACCGACAGTTCCAGCTCGTCCACCTTCTTCAGCAGGCGCGGATCGAATTCCAGCCCGTCCTCGGCGTCCTGGCGGTTGGCCGATTCCGGCTCGTCGAAGTTGACGAAGACCGACAGCTGGTCCTGGACGATGCGCGCGGCATAGGCCACCGCGTCTTCCGGGGTCAGCGACCCGTCCGTCTCGATCTTCATCGTCAGCTTGTCATAGTCCAGCACCTGCCCCTCTCGGGTGGGCGTGACTTCATAGCTGACCCGCTTCACGGGCGAGAAGATGGCGTCGATCGGGATCAGGCCGATGGGCGCATCCTCGGGACGGTTCTTGTCGGCGGCGACATAGCCCTTGCCGGTCTGCACCGTCAGTTCCATGTTCAGATCCGCACCCTCGTCCAGGTGGCAGATCACGTGGTCACGGTTCAGGACGGTGATGCCGGCGGTTTCCTGGATGGCGCTGGCCTTGACCTCGCCCGGTCCGGTGGCGGACAGGGTCAGGCGCTTGGGCCCTTCCACGTCCATCTTCAGCGTCACGCCCTTGAGGTTCAGCACGATGTCGGTCACGTCCTCACGGACGCCGGCGACGCTGCTGAACTCGTGCAGGACGTTGTCGATCTGGACCGAGGTGATCGCCCCGCCCTGCAGCGACGACAGCAGCACGCGGCGCAGCGCGTTGCCCAGCGTCAGGCCGAAGCCGCGCTCCAGCGGCTCGGCGACCAGCGTGGCGGTGCGGGTGGCATCCGCGCCCGGCTTGACGACCAGCTGCGTCGGCTTGATCAGCTCGGCCCAATTCTTGTGGATCATGCGTTTGCCTCCATTCTTGTCCCCGCCCCATGTCCGTGGCCGGAAACGCCCGAGGTTGAAAACGTAAAGACCGAACCGCGCAACAAGGCGCGGTCCGGGCAAGGGTCATCTGAAATCAGACGCGGCGACGCTTCGGAGGGCGGCAGCCGTTATGCGCGATCGGGGTCACGTCGCGGATCGCCGTGATGTTGAAGCCGACCGAGGCCAGCGCGCGCAGCGCCGATTCGCGGCCCGATCCGGGGCCTTGGACTTCGACTTCCAGCGTGCGGACGCCGTGTTCCTGCGCCTTGCGGCCCGCGTCTTCGGCGGCCATCTGCGCGGCGTAGGGGGTCGACTTGCGCGAGCCCTTGAAGCCCATGGTGCCGGCCGACGACCACGAGATCGCATTGCCCTGCACGTCCGAGATCAGGATCTTGGTGTTGTTGAAGCTGGAGTTCACATGCGCAACGCCGGTGGCGATGTTCTTGCGCTCTTTACGCTTCATGCGGGTTTTATCGCGTGCCATATCCTTTACCCCTTATTTCTTCTTGCCAGCGATGGGTTTCGCCGGACCTTTGCGGGTGCGGGCATTGGTGTGGGTGCGCTGACCGCGGACCGGCAGGCCGCGACGGTGGCGCAGGCCGCGATACGAGCCCAGGTCCATCATCCGTTTGATGTTCATCTGGGTTTCGCGGCGCAGGTCGCCTTCGACGGACAGGTTGGCGTCGATATATTCGCGGATCTGCAGAACTTCGGCATCCGACAGGTCGTTGACACGACGCGCGCGGTCGATGCCGACGGCTTCGCAGATCTGTTCGGCATACATCGGACCGATGCCGTGGATATAGGTCAGGGCGATCGGGACGCGTTTCCCGGTCGGAATGTTGACGCCAGCAATACGAGCCACGCGTTTTCCTTTATCGGTTGCGGTTCCGTAGCGCCGGAACCTTTTTTCACAACGTAAGGCCCGAAAGCCATGCCTTCGGGCCGATGAATGATCCACCCGCGAGGGGTGATTCTCTTGCGAGATGCCGTGATTTATAAGCGGCTGCCTCGCGCGTCAAGTGCTTGTGATGATTTCACTTGACACAGGCAGGACAGCTGCAATCTGGCCGGAAACCTGGTCCATGTCGGCCAGGCCGTCCACGGGCGAAAGCTTCCCCTTGGCGTAATAATAGCCGATCAGCGGAGAGGTCTTCTTGTAGTATTCCAGCAGCCGCGTCCTCAGGCTGTCCTCGTTGTCGTCGGCCCGGCGCTTCAGGTCGGTCGATCCGCAGACATCGCAGACGCCCGGCTTGGCGGTCGGCTTGGTGTCGTCGTGGTAAACCTCGCCGCAATTGCCGCAGGTGTAGCGGCCGGTGATGCGGCGCACCAAGGCCTGGTCGTCCACCTGCATCTCGACCACGGCATCCAGGACCATGCCGGTCTCGTCCAGCAACTGCCCCAGCGCGTCAGCCTGGGCCAGCGTGCGCGGGAAGCCGTCGAAGATGAAGCCGTTGCCGCCTTCGGACAGCTTCTCGCGGATCAGACCGATGACGATCTCATCGGTGACAAGCTGGCCCCGGTCCATGACCTCGGCCACGCGCTTGCCCATCTCGGTCCCCGAGGACCGCGCCGCCCGCAGCATGTCGCCGGTGGACAGTTGCACCAGGCCGCGCTCCTCGACCAGCTTGCGGGCCTGCGTTCCCTTGCCGGCACCCGGCGGCCCCAGCAGAATGATATTGATCGTCATCTAAGGTCTGTCCCCCTCGTCAGCCTTGCGGCCGTTAGCGGCGCGACGGTGCGCGGCGCGGCTTTGCGCTTCCCTCTTTGCGTTTACCACGCAACTGGGATTTCTCAATCAGGCCTTCGTACTGATGGGCCAGAAGGTGGCTTTGCACCTGGTTGATGGTGTCCATCGTGACCGACACGACGATCAGGACCGAGGTTCCGCCGAAGTAGAAGGGCACCGACCACTGGTGGCGGATGATCTCGGGCAGCAGGCAGACGGCCGCAAGGTAGGCGGCGCCGATCACCAGCACGCGGTTGACGACATAATCCAGGTATTCCTCGGTCCGCTTGCCGGGGCGGATGCCGGGAATGAAGCCGCCCTGGTTCTTCAGGTTCTCGGCCACGTCGTCCGACTTGAAGCTGACGTTGTGGGTGTAGAAATAGGCAAAGAAGACAATCATGCCCGCGAAGAAGACCAGGTAAAGCGGCTGGCCCGGCCCGAAATAGGCCAGGATCGTGGACATGATCGGCCCCGTCTGGTTGCCCGAGAAGGTCGAGATCGTGATCGGCAGCAGCAGCAGCGACGACGCGAAGATCGCCGGGATGACGCCTGCCGGGTTGACCTTGATCGGCAGGTGCGACGACTGGCCGTCATAGATCTTCATGCCAACCTGGCGCCGGGGATACTGGATGCGGATCTTGCGCAGCGCGCGCTCCATGAACACGACAAAAGCAATCACGGCCACGACCATCACGATCACGCCCAGGATCACCGGGGTCGAGATGGCGCCCGACCGGCCCTGGGCAAAGAAGTTGGCCAGCGCCGCCGGAATCTCTGCCACGATGCCCACGAAGATGATCAGGGAGATGCCGTTGCCGATGCCGCGCGCGGTAATCTGCTCGCCCAGCCACATCAGGAACATGGTGCCGCCGACCAGAGTGATGATCACGGAGGCCTGGAAGAACAGGCCCGGATCATGCGCCAGACCACCCGCCTCCAGCGACTTGGCCAGACCGTAGGCCTGGAACAGCGCCAGCGCCACGGTGCCGTAGCGCGTGTACTGGTTGATCTTCTTGCGCCCCTGCTCGCCTTCCTTCTTCAGGTGCTCCAGCGAGGGCACCATGGAGGTGAGCAACTGCACGATGATCGAGGCCGAGATATAGGGCATGATGCCTAGCGCGAAGACGCCCATTCGGCCAAGCGCGCCGCCGGTGAACATCGACAGGATGCCGCCGATGCCCGATTGCGCCTGATCCATGAAGTTGCGCAGCGCCGCGCCGTCGATGCCCGGCACCGGGATGTAGGTGCCAAGCCGATAGATGATCAGCAGCCCGATCGTGAACCAGATGCGCTGGCGAAGTTCCGTGGCCTTGCCGAATGCGCTCCATGAAAGGTTCGCGGCCATCTGTTCTGCGGCTGACGCCATGTGTTTCCGTCCCGTGTCATGACAGCGCCGCCGACCCGTTTCCGGGGACCGGCGGCGCCAGGAAAACCTGCTCGCTATCTATGGGGCAAGAAGGCCCCGTTCAACAGCTTATTCCGCCGCCGACTCAGCCGCGACCGGCAGCGACACCTTGCCGCCCGCCTTTTCGACCGCCTCGACCGCCGACTTCGACGCGCCGGTCACGGCGATGGTCACGGCGGACGTCAGCTCGCCCTTGCCCAGCAGACGGATGCCGTCCAGCTTGCGGCGCACCAGGCCCGAGGCGACCAGGGCGTCCTCGGTCAGTTCGGCCGAGGCGTCGATCTTGCCGGCGTCGATGAAGCTCTGGATCTGGCCCAGGTTGACCACCGCGAAGGACTTGGCGTTCGGCGCCGTGAAGCCGCGCTTCGGCAGGCGGCGGTACAGCGGCATCTGGCCACCTTCATAGCCGTTCAGCGCAACGCCCGAACGCGACTTCTGGCCCTTGATACCACGGCCGGCGGTCTTGCCCTTGCCGGAACCGGGACCACGCGCCACGCGCTTTTTCTTGCGGTTCGCGCCTTCGTTGTCGCGGATTTCATGCAGTTTCATGTCGCTTCTCCTAAGCCGGACGCGCCCCCGAAGCGAAAACGGGACGGACACGGCATGTCTGTTTCGTGAATCGGTGCCCAGCGGCACCCGGCAGGGCGTATAAACGCAACGCATCGCCGGGGCAAGTCCCGCCTTGGCCCGGACGGACAAGCGGATGTGAGTTGCGGTTCCCCGCCGCCGCCCTATCACGGGCCGCATCAACCCCGGACCATTGACATGACCCGCCTCATTCCCCTGCTTGCCGCCTTTGTCCTCGCCCCTTCCCTATCGCTTGCCGAACCGACGCTTTGCACCGCCCGGATCAACGGGCGGGATGTGCCCCTGGGCTATGACAAGGAAGAGCCCGGCCTGCGCGACCATTTCAGCCGGCGCGAGATCCTCTTCACATCCTGGGGGCGGGACACCTGCCCCAGCTATGTGGTGCTGCGCAGCCTGACGCCCGACCTGACGGACGAGGAACGAGGCCCCTTCTGCCTGCGCCACGACAAGGCCAGCGATTCGATCATCGGCTATGACTTGGGCCGGCGCGACGCCTATGGCCGGTGCGAGGCCCCCGCCGGGACCGTCTGCCGGCGCGTGAACCAGACGAGGAACGCGGCAGTCGCCATTACCGGGGCCGCCGCACGGGGCGCGGTCAAAGGCGCGCGCGCCCTGCCCGACGGATCGGGCGCCGTGATCCTCAGCGGATCGCAGGGCCATATCACCGGCGCGCTGTCATCCATCGGCGGCGCGGCGGCAGCCATGGCCGCCTCGCCCGCGATCGTGGCCGGGGCTGCCGTATCCGTCGTGGCCGTGGGCGGCGCGGTCTATGCCTGCAGCGAATAGGCTCAGAACTCCAACCAGGTGCCGATCCTGACCGCGGGCTCGGCCGGGCCCGTCAAGGGCGCGACAAAGCCGATCTCCAGCCGCGCGGGCCCCGACAGGTCATAGACCACCGACGAAGCAAGCTTGGCCGAGAAGTCGTCATCCTTTGGCGCCTCCAGCCGAAGCTGGTTCACCACCGCCCAGTCGGGCGTGACACGCAACCCCACGGTCAGGTCCAGCTTGGAAACGATTTCGGGCGTCAGATAGGCGTACTCGATGCTGGTCAGGCCCTCGCGGACGGTCACTTCCTCGGTCTTGCCCGCGATCTTCAGCCGTGCCTCGGCGGTCAGCCACCCCCCGTCCCACGGACCGGAGAAGCCGCGCCCCCACATCAGCGCCACCTGGCTGAGCGGCAAAAGCTCTCCATCCCGGCGAATGGCGCCGATACCCATCGAATAAGCCAGCTTGTTCGGCCCCTCGCCCCCGTCCAGCGACTTCTGGTACCACAGCATGGCGCTGGTTTCGCCGACATTGGTATGGCTGACTTCCAGCCCCAGCGTCCGGCGGCGGCTCAGCCCGTATTCCGCATAAAGCCCGGTGTAGGAGTTGCCCGCGTCGTCGCGTTCACCCGACAGCGACATGAACGAGTGCCCGGCCTCTCGGGGCCAGGGGCCGGCATGGCCCGTCCCCGCAAGAAGAAGCCACAGGATGCAGCCACCTAAAACGCGCGTCACTCGGGTTGTCCCTGTCCGGTCCCTGCCAAGTCCGATCCTAGGGGGCCAAAGGTTAGGATAAGGTTAACGGCAGACAGGCCGGCAAAGGAAAACGCCCCGGATTTCTCCAGGGCGTCATTCCGTGGCGCTCCTTGCGGATTACGCCTTTTCTTCGATGATCGTCACCAGATGCGGGATCTTGGCGACCATGCCGCGGATCGCGGGGGTGTCCTGCAACTCGCGCGTGCGGTTCATCTTGTTGAGGCCCAGGCCCTTCAGCGTCTCGCGCTGGATGGCGGGGCGGCGGATCGGGCTGCCGATCTGCTTGACGACGATGGTTGCCATGCGCCTGTCTCCTTACGCTTCGACCGGCTCGGCAGCCGGCTTGTTGTCCTGCGGCAGGATGTCAGCCACCTTCTTGCCGCGACGCTGCGCGACCGAACGGGGACTGGCTTCCTTCTTCAGGCCGTCCAGCGTCGCACGGATCATGTTGTAGGGGTTCTGCGACCCCTGCGACTTCGCGACAACGTCTTGGACACCCAGCATCTCGAACACGGCGCGCATCGGACCACCGGCGATGATCCCGGTGCCGGGAACCGCGGTGCGCATGATCACCTTGCCGGCGCCATGACGGCCTTCGATGTCGTGGTGCAGGGTGCGGCCGTCACGCAGCGGGACGCGGACCAGCGAACGTTTCGCCTGTTCGGTCGCCTTGCGGATTGCTTCCGGCACTTCCTTGGCCTTGCCCTTGCCGAAGCCCACGCGGCCACGCTGGTCGCCGACGACGACCAGGGCTGCAAAGCCGAAGCGCTTGCCACCCTTGACGGTCTTCGACACACGGTTGATCGCGACAAGGCGATCCTGGAATTCCGGGTTTTCCTCGCGCTCTTCGCGGCGGCCGCCCCGGCGGTTATCACGTTCTGCCATATGGCATTCCTTTGCAGGTGGCGCGCAATGGCGCCGGTTGTGTCAATCCAGGTGGGCGCCCCGAAGGACGCCCCCGGATCATCGGGGCGGCGCAAACGCCACCCGCAGGATCAGAACTTCAGGCCACCTTCACGGGCGGCGTCGGCCAGGGCCTTCACCTTGCCGTGGAAGATGAAGCCGCCGCGGTCGAAGACGACTTCCTCGACGCCCGCAGCCTTCGCACGCTCGGCGATGGCCGCGCCGATCTTGGCGGCGGCCTCGACGTTGTTCTTGCCGACCAGGCCGAAGTCCTTCTCCAGCGTGCTGGCGGAAGCCAGAGTCACGCCGTTCAGGTCGTCGATGACCTGGACCGAGATGTTCTTCGACGAACGGTGGACGGACATCCGCGGACGGCCGTTCGACATCGCCCGCAGTTTGTTCCGAACGCGCAGGCGGCGCTTCTGGAACAGCTCTTGCTTTTTCAGTGCCATTTCATGCGCCCCTTACTTCTTCTTGCCTTCCTTGCGGAAGACGAACTCGCCCTTGTAGCGGATCCCCTTGCCCTTGTAGGGCTCGGGCTTGCGCCACTCGCGAATGTTCGCGGCCACCTGACCAACAAGCTGCTGGTCGATGCCTTCCACAACGATTTCGGTCTGCTTCGGCGCCGTGATCGTCACGCCTTCCGGCGTTTCGAAGTTCACGTCGTGCGAATAGCCAAGAGCCAGCTTCAGGGTCTTGCCCTGCATCGTGGCGCGGTAACCCACGCCCTGGATTTCCAGCTCTTTCTTGAAGCCTTCCGACACGCCGACCGTCAGGTTCTCCACCATCGAGCGGGTCATGCCCCACTGCTGGCGGGCCCGCTTCGAGGTGCCGCGCGGCTTCACCGCCACCGAACCTTCGTCCAGTACCAGATCCACGTCATCGGTCGCCGTGAAGCTGCGGGTGCCTTTCGGCCCCTTCACCTCAATGGTCTGACCCTTGATCTCGGCCGTCACGCCCTTGGGCAGAGCGACCGGCTTCTTACCAATCCGAGACATCTGCTGCCCTCCTTAGAACACGGTGCAGAGGACTTCGCCGCCGACATTGGCATTGCGAGCCGCTGCATCCGACATGACGCCCTTGGGGGTCGAGACGATGGACACGCCCAGACCCTGGCGGACCTGCGGGATTTCCTTGGCGCCGGCGTAAACGCGGCGGCCAGGCTTCGAGACACGCGACAATTCCCGGATGACCGGGGCGCCGTCGTGGTACTTCAGGCCGATTTCCAGCTCGGAATGGCCGGCATCGGTGGTCACTTCTTCATAGCCGCGGATGTAACCTTCGGCTTTCAGCACGTCCAGAACCCAAGCGCGCAGCTTGGAGGCCGGGGTGCGCACGGTCGATTTGCCACGCATCTGCGCATTGCGGATGCGGGTCAGCATATCGCCGAGAGGATCGTTCATCGACATGTTGCCCCCTTACCAGCTGGACTTGACGAGACCGGGGATCTGACCGTTCGAGCCGAGCTCGCGCAGCATGATCCGCGACAGTTTCAGTTTGCGGTAATACGCGTGCGGACGGCCGGTCAGTTGGCACCGGTTGTGCAGACGCGTTTCCGACGAATTGCGCGGCAGTTCGGCCAGCTTCAGCGAAGCCTTGAACCGCTCTTCCATCGGACGGGACTGGTCGTTGATGACCTCCTTGAGGGAGGCGCGCTTGGAGGCGAATTTCGCGACCAGACGCTCGCGCTTCTTTTCGCGCTCGACCATGGATTTCTTTGCCATATCTCTTACCTCCGCGATCAGCTGTTGAAGGGCATGTTGAAATGCTTCAACAGCGCTTTCGCTTCGGCGTCGGTCGGCGCCGTGGTGCAGATGATGATGTCCATCCCCAGAACTTCGTCGACCTTGTCGAAGTTGATCTCCGGGAACACGATGTGTTCTTTCAGGCCCATGGCATAGTTGCCGCGACCATCGAACGAGGTGCCCTTCACGCCGCGGAAGTCGCGGACGCGCGGCAGCGCGATGTTGATCAGGCGGTCCAGGAATTCATACATCCGGTCGCCGCGCAGGGTCACCTTGGCGCCCAGCGGCATTTCCTCGCGGACGCGGAAGCCTGCGATCGAGGTCTTCGCCTTGGTGATGACGGCCTTCTGACCGGCGATCAGCGACAGTTCCTCGGCGCCCTGCTTCACCTTCTTGGTGTCCTTGACGGCCTCGCCGATGCCCATGTTCAGGACGATCTTGTCCAGACGCGGGATCTGCATGTCGTTCTTGTAGCCGAACTCTTCCTTGAGAGCGGCGCGGACCTGCTCGCGATAGACGGCCTTCAGGCGCGGCGTGTACTTGGTTGCGTCCAGCATCAGATCACGTCTCCCGTGGTCTTGGCGAAACGGACCTTCTGGTCGCCTTCCATGCGGAAACCGACGCGGGTCGCCTTGCCGTTCTTGTCCAGCAGCGCCAGGTTCGACAGGTCGATCGGCATCGCCTTCGGCGTGCGGCCGCCCTGGGTCGTCTGGGTCTGGCGCTGGTGACGGATCGCGATGTTGATGCCGTCAACGACTGCCTTATTGTCCTTGGGGAACACGGCGGTGATTTCGCCCTGCTTGCCCTTGTCCTTGCCGGCAAGGACGACGACCTTGTCGCCTTTTTTCAGCTTGGCAGCCATTACAGCACCTCCGGAGCGAGCGAGATGATCTTCATGAAGTTCTTCGCGCGCAGCTCGCGAACGACCGGCCCGAAAATACGGGTGCCGACCGGTTCGCCCTGGTTGTTCAGGATGACGGCGGCATTGCGGTCGAAGCGGATCGAGGTTCCGTCTTCGCGCTTCACTTCCTTGGCGGTCCGAACGACCACGGCCTTGCGGACGTCGCCTTTCTTGACCCGGCCCCGCGGGATGGCTTCCTTGACGGAAACGACAATGATGTCGCCCACCGACGCATAGCGACGGTGCGAACCACCCAGGACCTTGATGCACTGAACCCGGCGTGCGCCGGAGTTGTCAGCAACATCCAGATTGGTCTGCATCTGGATCATTTGGTTTCTCCCGACCTTTGGGGACCGCCTTGTGCGGCCCCAGGGTTTCGATCATTTCTGATCTGTGATGATGGACTTATGCCGAAGCAGCTTCGTCCGTCAGGACAGTCCAGCGTTTCGTCTTCGAGATCGGCGCGCATTCGATGATGCGAACGGTGTCGCCGATCTTGAACTGGTTCAACGCGTCATGCGCCCGGTATTTCTTGGACGAACGAACGGTCTTGTGCAGCAGCGGGTGCTTGAAGCGACGCTCGACCAGAACGGTGACGGTCTGTTCGTTCTTGTCGCTGGTGACGCGGCCTTGCAGGATGCGTTTGGGCATGGGCCAGGCTCCTTAGTTCGAGGCCGCGGCTTCCGCCGCTTTCTGGTTCAGAATGGTCTTCACACGGGCCACGTCGCGGCGAACGGCGCGCATGCGGGCGGTGCTTTCAAGCTGGCCGGTGGCCTGCTGGAAGCGGAGGTTGAAGGCCTCCTTCTTCAGCGCGACAAGCTGGTCCTTCAGCTGGTCGGGCGTCTTCGACGTCAGTTCCTGCGCTTTCATGCGCCTGTTCCTTTCAACATCACCGGAGAGCCCCTGCACGCAGGGCCACCCTGATTCCCGGTGGAGTTTCGTGATGAAGGCCTGCCCATACAGGCAACGACGCCTTCGCGCAACCCTTTTCCCATGAGGGAAAAGGAAAACCCCGCCAGTCGCCCGGCGGGGTTCTTGCAGGGTGGGCTTCACCCCACCGCTTACCAGTCTTCGCGCGCCACGATCCGGGTCAGGACCGGCAGCTTCTGCGCACCCAGGCGCAGGGCTTCACGCGCGATCTCGTCGGACACGCCGTCGATCTCGAACATGATGCGGCCGGGATGGACGCGGGCGGCCCAGAAATCGACCGAGCCTTTACCTTTACCCATCCGCACTTCGGTCGGCTTCGAGGAAACCGGGACGTCCGGGAAAATCCGGATCCAGACCCGGCCCTGACGCTTCATGTGGCGGGTGATCGCGCGGCGGGCCGCTTCGATCTGGCGGGCGGTGACGCGCTCGGGCTCGGTGGCCTTCAGCGCGTAGGACCCGAAGTTCAGGGCGAAACCGCCCTTGGCCTCGCCGTGGATCCGGCCCTTGTGCTGTTTGCGGAACTTCGTCCGTTTCGGTTGCAGCATCTGTCAGTCTCCTTAGCGCGCGTCGCGGTCACGGCGCGGACCACGCGGAGCCGGACCTTCCTGAGCCTCGGCGGCCTTGCGGTCGCGAGCCTGCGGGTCATGCTCCATGATCTCGCCCTTGAAGATCCAGGTCTTCACCCCGATGATCCCGTAGGGGGTCGTGGCTTCAGCCAGCGCATAGTCGATGTCGGCGCGCAGGGTGTGCAGCGGCACACGGCCTTCGCGATACCATTCGGTCCGCGCGATCTCGGCGCCGCCAAGGCGGCCCGACACGTTCACGCGGATGCCCAGGGCACCCATGCGCATCGCGTTCTGAACCGCGCGCTTCATGGCGCGGCGGAACGAGACCCGACGCTCCAGCTGCTGGGCGATCGATTCCGCGACCAGGGCGGCATCGACTTCCGGCTTGCGGACCTCGACGATGTTCAGGTGAACTTCCGACTTGGTGAAGTTCGCCAGCTTGTTGCGCAGGACCTCGATATCGGCGCCTTTCTTGCCGATGATGACGCCCGGACGCGCGGCATGGATCGTGACGCGGCACTTGCGGTGCGGACGCTCGATGATGACGCGGCTGACGCCCGCCTGCTTGGCCTCCTTCTTGATGAAGTCCCGGATCTTCAGGTCTTCAAGCAACAGGTTGCCATAGTCCTTGTCGTCGGCGTACCAGCGGCTGTCCCAGGTGCGGTTGACCTGCAGGCGCATGCCGATCGGATTGACCTTCTGACCCATTACGCTTGCTCCTCGACTTGGCGCACCTTGATGGTGATTTCCGAAAACGGCTTCATGATCTTGCCATACCGGCCACGCGCCCGCGGACGGCCGCGCTTCATCACCAGGTTCTTGCCGACCCAGGCTTCGGCGACGACCAGGTTGTCGACGTCAAGCCCGTGGTTGTTTTCAGCGTTCGCAATCGCCGACTGCAGGCACTTCTTCACGTCGCCCGCGATGCGCTTGTGCGAGAAGGTCAGGTCGGCCAGGGCCTTGTCCACCTTCTTGCCGCGGATCAGCTGCGCGACGAGGTTCAGCTTCTGCGGCGAGGTGCGAAGCATCTTGGTCTTCGCGAACGCCTCGTTCTCCGCCACGCGGCGCGGATTTGTTTCCTTACCCATGACGATTACTTCCTCTTGGCTTTCTTGTCCGCCGCGTGGCCGTAATAGGTCCGCGTGGGCGAATATTCACCGAATTTCTGGCCGATCATCTCCTCGGTCACGGCAACGGGGATGTGCTTCTGCCCGTTGTAGACGCCGAAGGTCAGGCCGACGAATTGCGGCAGGATGGTCGAGCGACGCGACCAGATCTTGATGACGTCGGATTTCCCCGACTCACGGGCCTTTTCCGCTTTCTTGAGCACATAGGCGTCAACAAAGGGGCCCTTCCAGATAGAACGTGCCATGGATCAGCGGCCCTTCTTCTTCGCGTGACGCGAACGCAAGATGTACTTGTCGGTCGCCTTGTTGCTGCGGGTCTTCTTGCCCTTGGTGTCCTTGCCCCAGGGCGTGACCGGCGTGCGGCCACCCGAAGTCCGGCCCTCGCCACCACCATGCGGGTGGTCGATCGGGTTCATGGCAACACCGCGAACGCTGGGACGGATGCCCTTGTGGCGATTGCGGCCGGCTTTCCCGAGGTTCTGGTTCGAGTGGTCGGCATTCGACACGGCGCCGATGGTCGCCATGCATTCCTGACGGACCATGCGCAGCTCGCCCGAGGACAGGCGGATCTGGGCATAGCCGCCGTCGCGGCCGACGAACTGGGCATAGGTGCCCGCCGAACGGGCGATCTGGCCGCCCTTGCCGGGCTTCAGCTCGACGTTGTGGACGATGGTGCCGATCGGCATGCCGCTGAAGGGCATGGCGTTGCCGGGCTTCACGTCGACCTTGGCGCCCGCGACAACCTTGTCGCCAACGGCTAGGCGCTGCGGCGCGATGATATAGGCGCGCTCGCCGTCTTCATAGGAGATCAGCGCGATAAAGGCGGTGCGGTTGGGATCGTATTCGATCCGCTCGACCGTGGCGGCCATATCGAACTTGTTGCGCTTGAAATCGACGATGCGATACAGGCGCTTCGCCCCGCCGCCCTTGCGGCGCATGGTGATCCGTCCGGTGTTGTTCCGACCGCCGTTCTTGGTCAGGCCTTCCGTGAGGGCCTTGACCGGGCGACCTTTCCAAAGCTCCGAACGGTCGATCAGAACCAGCCCGCGCTGGCCAGGCGTCGTCGGTTTATACGACTTCAATGCCATCTTTCTGTCTTCCGTTGCTTTGGACCAGGGTGGTCCGTTTGGTCTAAAAGATCAGCGGCCCCGGTTACCCGAGGCCGCAGATTCGCGCCATCTATCAGAGTCCGGTGGACACGTCGATAGTGTTGCCCTCTTCCAGGGTGACATAGGCTTTCTTGACGTCGCTGCGACGGCCCAGGATGCCCCGGAACCGCTTCTGCTTGCCCTTGGTGATGGTCGTGTTGATGGCCTTCACCTTGACGCCGAACAGGGCCTCGACAGCCTGCTTGATCTGCGGCTTGCTGGCGTCCTTCGCCACCTGAAAGACCACGCCGTTGTTTTCCGACGTCATGGTGGCTTTCTCGGTGATGATCGGCTTGACGATCACGTCGTAATGTTCAGCTTTCGCGCTCATTTCAAACGAGCCTCCAGAGCTTCGACGCCCGAACGCGTGATCACCAGGGTGTCGCGCTTCAGGATGTCATACACGTTGGCGCCCATCGACGGCAGGATGTCCACACCCTCGATGTTGCGGGCGGCGCGGGCGAAGCCTTCGTTGACCTCGGCCCCATCGATCACCAGCACGCGCTTCCAGCCATTTTCCTTGACGGCCTTGGCGACGGCGGCGGTCTTGGCATCGGCGAGGTTCAGATCCTCGACGATCACCAGCTCACCGGCGGTTGCCTTGGCCGACAGGGCATGGCGCAGGCCCAGGGCGCGCACCTTCTTCGGCAGGTCGAAGGCGTGCGAACGCGGGGTCGGGCCCTTGTAGGTGCCGCCGTGACGGAAGGTCGGCGCCTTCTTGGAACCGTGGCGGGCGCCGCCGGTGCCTTTCTGGCGATAGATCTTCTTCGTCGAATAGCTGACGTCCGACTTGCCCAGCACCGAGTGGGTGCCCTGCTGCGCCTTAGCGCGCTGCCAGCGGACGACGCGCTGCAGGATGTCGCCGCGCGGCTCCAGCCCGAAGATCTCGTCGGCCAGCTCGATTTCACCGGCCTTGCCGGTGTCCAGCTTGATCACATCGAGTTTCATCACTTGTCTCCTTCGGGCGCAGCAGCGTCGTCACCCTCGGCCTTGTCGGCCTGGATCGAAGCTTGCGCGTCTGCCAGTGCAGCTTCCTCGGCGGCAGCGGCTTCGGCGGCGGCAGCCTCACGGGCGGCTTCCTCGGCAGCGGCGGCTTCGGCGGCGGCGGCTTCGGCCAGACGCTTGGCTTCCTCGGCAGCCGACTTCAGGGCGGCCGGGTAGATCACGTTCTCGGGGGTCGCCTTCTTGACGGCGTCCTTGATCGTGACCCAGCCACCTTTCGAACCGGGAACCGAGCCCTTGACCATGATCAGGCCACGGTCGGCATCGGTGCGCACGACCTGAAGGTTCTGCGTGGTGACGCGGACGGCGCCCAGGTGACCCGCCATCTTCTTGCCCTTGAACACCTTGCCGGGGTCCTGGCACTGGCCGGTCGAGCCGTGCGAACGATGAGAGATCGACACGCCGTGCGAGGCGCGCAGACCGCCGAAATTGTGACGCTTCATGGCGCCCGCGAAGCCCTTACCGATCGAGGTGCCGGCGATATCCACATACTGACCCGCGAAATAGTGGTCAGCCGTGATCTCCTCACCGACGTTGATCAGGTTTTCCTCGGCGACGCGGAATTCCGCGATCTTGCGCTTGGGCGCGACCGAGGCTTTCGCGAAGTGACCGCGCATCGCGGCGGTCGTGCGCTTGGCCTTGGCAACGCCGGCGCCCAGCTGGACGGCGGTATAGCCGTCGCGGGCCACGGTGCGCTGGTCCACGACCTGCAGGCTGTCCAGTTGCAGAACGGTCACCGGAACCTGACGGCCGTCTTCCAGGAACAGCCGGGTCATGCCCAGTTTCTTGGCGATAATACCAGTACGCAGCATCATCCCCTCCTTACACCTTGATCTCGACATCCACGCCGGCGGCGAGGTCGAGCTTCATCAGCGCGTCAACGGTCTGCGGGGTCGGATCGACGATGTCCAGCAGGCGCTTGTGCGTGCGGATTTCCCACTGGTCGCGCGACTTCTTGTCGATGTGCGGGCCGCGCAGGACGGTGAACTTCTCGATCTTGTTCGGCAGCGGAATCGGGCCGCGAACGGTCGCGCCGGTGCGCTTGGCGGTGTTGACGATTTCCTGGGTGCTGGCTTCCAGCACGCGGTAATCGAACGCCTTCAGCCGGATGCGGATATTCTGACTTTGCATAGTCATCCCTCTGACGGGGAGTTCCAGTTGAGAGGCTGACAGCGCACCACGCGATCCCAGCATCGAACCGTATAAAAACTGCAAGGCCGCCCTTGATAAGGCGGCCAGGCGCAAGGCAGGCGAATCTCCACACGCGGCGGATTCAACTGCGATGCGGGCCTATAGCGTCTTTGGCGGGCCTCCGTCAAGTCCGATCGACCATGCCCTTTGCGCCATGGGAAAAGGGCCGCCTTGCGGGGCGGCCCTTTCGTCTGTGTTCCGGCAAGCCGCGGGGCTTACTTCAGGATCTTCG
>NZ_JAFNAW010000029.1 GCF_017356265.1 Paracoccus fontiphilus
TGAACGAAGATCCGGTTTGCGGCAGCGGAAATGGCTCAGTTGCAGCCTATCGCCTTTCCCGAGGGCAGATCACGGATGCATCTAACTATATCGCCACCCAAGGCCGATGCGTGGGACGCTCCGGACAGGTTCACATCACAGCCAAGGCGGGGCGCATCTATGTGGGCGGGCAAGCAGTCACGACCGTGGATGGCAAGCTGACGTTCGCCTGAACGTCAGCTTCGTCCGGATGGTGTTGAAGAAGTCGGTGTTTAATGGGCCGTCGTAGGCGCTCAAAACGGCAGGGTTTGCCGTTTCATGCGGCCCTTGGTGGCATCGGCACCAACTTCGCCAGTTTTCTCAGGTTCTGGACGGTCGCAGCCAGGAGGAATTCGTCCTTCGCGCCATTTGGTCCACGTAGCCGCAATCGGTCCAGCCGCATGATACGCTTGAGGTGGGCGAAGAGCATTTCAACCTTCTTCCTGGCGTAGCTGGAGGTCACATAGGCATCCGTCTTCGCCAGTTCCCGGGCATAGTCCCGGGCATCCTCGTGCTTATGCCGGGCGATCTTGCGAGCGGTGACAGTCGGAGTGCATCTCGGTTTCAGGGCACAAGCCGAACAATCATGCTTGCTGGCATAGTATCTGGTCGAGCCATCCTTGCAGACTCCTGTTCGTGGCTGACGCATCTCGCGCCAGTATTTCTTCAGCTTCTTGCCGCCCGGGCAGGTGTATTCGTTGGCTTCGCGATCAAAGGTGAAGGCCGTAGCCGGGAAGGCACCGTCATTGCGCTCTGTCTTGTCGAAAACCGGAATATGAGGGTCGATATCCTGCTCATCCACCAGCCAGCCCAGCATCTCCCCCGACCCATAAGCGGTATCGGCGACCAGCGTGTCCGGGTGCAGGCCAAAGACCTCCTCGGTGCGCACGAGCATCTCGCGCACCGAGCCGACCTCAGCCTGCCGCACCGGCGCGGTTGCCTCAACATCAACGATGATCGCGTGATCCAGATCGACCAGGTAGTTGGTGCTGTATGCAAAGAAAGGGCGGTCTCCATTTGCTCCGGTGAAACGGGCGGCCGGATCACTGGGGGACAGGGTCTTCGGTTGCACCGAGGTTGCGCCGCCGAAGGCCGCATCATCAAGGGTGTCGAGGTATTCCTGCGTGGCGCGACTGACGGTGTCGCCGGCCGACCAGTCCTCAGCCTGCACCTTGCTGTAGCGGCTCGCATCGGCCTTGATCAGCGAAGCATCCGCCCCGAACAGTTGGCCACCGACAAGCCCCTCGGCGATGCAGCGCGCCAGCACGGCTTCAAAGACCTGCCGGAGCAAATCGCAATCGCGGAACCGACCATGACGGTTCTTCGAGAAGGTCGAGTGATCCGGAACCAGATCTGTCAAATCAAGGCGACAGAACCAGCGATAGGCCAGGTTCAACCGAACCTCTTCGCACAGCCGGCGCTCGGAGCGGATCCCGTAGCAATAGCCAATCAGCAGCATCCGGATCATCAACTCGGGATCCACCGAGGGCCTGCCAGTCGAACTATAAGAGGAAGCAAGCGTCGACCGCACATTTGACAGATCGACGAAGCGATCAATCGAGCGCAGCAGGTGATCCGGCGGCACCATCGCTTCAAGCGAGAAGTCGTAGAAAAGCTGTCCTTGCGCGATCTGCCGTGGCCCCATCATCGCCGTCATCTCCAAGCTTTCTTAAAGTGAATCAGCTGGGAAGCTTTGCGGCAACTGCGTTTTTCAACAGAATCTCCGCAGAGCTGCCTTTCCAAACTTGGCTTGCCAGACCAAGGGTGAACCCGCGACAGACTGGGAACCATTCGGCAGGTGGCGCGCGCTAGGGTTGAAGATCGTCCTTGACCCGCTCCCAAGCCAGCGTCAGGTGGCGGCCCAGGATCGCCGACAGGCGGTCGGGGTCGCGGGCTTCCAGGGCCGCCATCATCTCCTCGTGCTCGGCGACGGCATTGGCCCATTTCTCGGGGCCCTCGTGGCCGATGAAGCGGATGCGCTTCAGGCGCGTCTGCAACATGCCGTGGACGTCCGACAGCGCCGCGTTGCCCGCCAGCGCCACGATGCCCGAATGGATCGCCTGGTTCAGCTTGTAGTATTGCAGCCGGTCGCCGGACCGATAGCAGGCCAGCATCTCGTCGTGCAGGTCGCGGATATGACCGATGTCCTGGTTGGTGGCGACCTGGCAGGCCCGGGTTCCGGCGAACTGTTCCAGGGTGCGGATCACCTCGATCATGTCCAGCACCTCCTTGGCGCCGAACGACTTGACCACCGCGCCCCGGCTGGGGACCAGTTCCACCAGGCCCTCGCTGGCCAGGTACTTGATCGCCTCGCGCAGGGGGGTGCGCGACACGCCAAGCTGCGCGCCGATCTGCCCCTCGTTGATGCGGGTGCCGGGCGGCAGGTGCCCCTCGATGATCATGTCGCGCAGGCGCGTGACGATGGCGTCGTGCAGCGACTGCCGTTCGATCCGGGTCGATGGAACCGGACTGGGTTGGGGAATGACCGCCACCACGAGTGCCTCCCTGGCTGTCGCCTATCGGTATGCGGCAAGACGACGCGAGTCAATCATGCGCGCTAAATTCTGTATACAGTATTCTTGAACCTTCGTCATCCCTCATGCTAGCGTCCGGCCGTGGAGGAGTGATTCGGAAGTCGCGGCCGGAGGGGCTGCGTCTTTTTGCCCGCATCAGCTTTCCCGGAACGAAGGAGGCGTTGCGTTGACCTTACCCTGGACCGCCGAGACCTGGCCCATTGCCGCGGCCATGATCCCCTTTCCGGGGCGCCTGCCGGATGGCAGCCCCGTGCAGGACGCAGCACCCGAGGTCTGGGCCGAAAGCCTGACGGACGTGGCCGATGCGGGTTTCGACTGCGTGGACCCGACCGACAGCTGGCTGCGCGTGGCCGACCTGGACCCCGCCCGCCGGGCCGAGTTCGTGGCGATCTGCCGCGACCTGGGCCTGTCGGTCCCGGCGATCTCGACTTCCCGGCGCAGCGTGATCGACCCCCAGCATGGCGACGACTACCTGGCCTACAGCCACCGCGTGATCGACACCGCCGCCGAACTGGGCGCGGGCTATGTGAGCTTCGGCTTCTTCGGCCCCTTCAGCCCGGCGCAGCAGAAGGCGCTGTGGTTCTGGACCGAGCAGGGCGTGAAGAACCCCGACGACGCCGCGACCTACAAGCTGGCCGTCGACCGGATTCGCGACCTTGCCCGCCATGCCGCCGACCTGAACATCCAGATCGCGCTGGAGATGTACGAGGACACCTATGTCGGCACCGCGCGCGATGCCGTGCGCTTCGTCACAGACGTGGACCATCCCTCCGTCAAGCTGAACATCGACATCGGCAACCTGATCCGCCTGCACCGCCCCGTGGAACACTGGTCCGAGATGATCGACCTGTGCATCCCCTTCGCGGGCTACTGGCACGTCAAGAACTACTACCGGATCGAGGACCCCTCGGGCCTGGTCATGTCGCATCCGGCGCCGCTGATGGGCGGGACGATCAACTGGCGCCATGCGATCCGCAAGGCGATCGAGGCAGGCTTTGACAGTCCCTTCCTTGTCGAACATTACGGCGGCGACGGTCTGGGCATCTGCGCCGAGAACCGCGACTACATCAGACGCATCCTGAGGGGGAGGACGATCCGCACATGACACAGGTTTTTGACGCGCCCGACGAATTTGCCGAGACCGCATTGCAGGGCTTCTGCGCCGCCAATGCCGACCGCGTCCGCGCCGTCGCCCATGGCGCCGTGCGCGCCGCGCCGGGCGCGCGTGGCAAGGTGGCGCTGCTGGTGGGCGGCGGGTCGGGCCATTACCCGGCCTTCCTGGGCTATGTGGGCACCGGGTTCGCCGATGCGGCGGTGGCCGGGGACGTCTTCGCCTCGCCCTCGACCGCGTGGATCTATCGCGTGGCCCGCGCCGCGAACCGAGGTGGCGGGGTGATCCTGGGCTTTGGCAACTATGCGGGCGACGTGCTGAACTTCGGTTCCGCCGCCGAACAGCTGCGGGCCGAGGGGATCGACGCGCGCATCCTGGCCGTGACCGACGACGTCGCCAGCGCCAAGGCCGACGAACGCACCAAGCGCCGGGGCGTGGCGGGCGACCTGCCGGTCTTCAAGATCGTGGGAGCGGCGGCCGAGGCCGGGCTGGACATGGACGCGGTGATGACTGTCGCCGCCAAGGTGAACGGGGCCACGGTGTCCTTCGGCGTGGCCTTCGACGGCTGCACGCTGCCGGGGCAGGGCACGCCGCTGTTCACGGTGGACAAGGGCCAGGTCGGCATGGGCCTGGGCATCCACGGCGAGCCGGGCATCAGCACCAAGCCGATGATGCCCGCCGTTGAACTGGCGCGGACCCTGCTGGAGCCGCTGCTGGCCGAACGCCCGGCGGGCCACGACGGCCGCGTGGCCGTGATCCTGAACGGCCTGGGCCGCACGAAATACGAGGAACTGTTCGTCCTGTGGCACCACCTGACCGGGATGCTGGCCGATGCCGGGCTGACCGTCGTGGAACCCGAGGTGGGCGAGTTCGTCACCAGCTTGGACATGGCGGGCTGTTCGCTGACCCTCACCTGGCTGGACGACGAGCTTGAGGGCTACTGGCGCGCGCCCGCCGACGCCCCCGCCTTCCGCAAGGGCACCGTCGCGCGCCCTCTGAATGCGGAAGCGGCTGAAACCGAGATCGAGGCCGAGGCCGAGATCGCGCCGGGCAGCCCTGAATCGCAGGAAGCCGGGCGCCGCGTGGCCGCGCTGATCGGCCATGTCGCCAATGCCTTGGCCGATGCCGAGGAGGAACTGGGCCGCATCGACGCCCAGGCCGGGGATGGTGACCACGGGCAGGGCATGGCGCGCGGCTCCGCCGCTGCCGCCGCCGCTGCCGGCAAGGCCGTGCAGGCCGGGGCCGGCGCGGGAACCGTGCTGTCGCTGGCGGGCGATGCCTGGGCGGATCGCGCGGGTGGAACCTCGGGGGCGTTGTGGGGTGTGGCGCTGCGGGCCTGGGGACAGGCGCTTGGCGACGGCGAAAAGCCCTCGGCCGCAACTGTCGCGCGGGGCGCGCGGGCCGCCCATGACGCCATTGTCCGGCTTGGCGGGGCAAAGGTGGGCGACAAGACCCTGGTGGATTCGCTGGTGCCCTTTGTCGAGGTGTTGAACGAACAGGTTGCGGCGGGTGAAAGCCTGGGCGTGGCCTGGGCCGCCGCCGCCGCCCGCTCGACCGAGGCTGCGGATGCCACCGCGCAACTGACCCCGAAGCTTGGCCGTGCGCGCCCGCTGGCGGAACGCAGCTTGGGCCATCCGGACGCGGGGGCGATCTCGCTGGCCCTGTGCGCCCGCGTCGTAGGTGCGAACCTTTCGGAATAAACCCTTACCGGCGGGCGCGTTGGGCGCCCGCCTGTCCAAACCGGCAACCGCATCACCCGCAAAAAATCTGGATCTGATGCTTAATGCTGTATACAGAATGTTACATAGAGGACGGAGAATCGGGAAATGCGCATAGCCTTGGCAATCGGTGACGCCGGTGGCGTCGGCCCGGAACTTGCGGCGAAGCTGCTGGCTGACCCGGCCCTGAAGGATCAGGACGTGGTCGTCGTCGGCGATGCCAGCGTGCTGAAGATGGGCGCGTCCCACGCGGGCGTGACGCTGGACCTGCCGGTGGTTTCCGCGGATCAGGTCGGAAGCCTGCCTTCGGGTCACGTCCTGGTCGATCTGGGCAATATCCCGGCGGATACGGTAACGCTGGGCGGCTCCAGCCCGGAAACGGGTGCGGCGTCGTTGCAGAACTTTGCCGCCGTGCTGCGGCTGGCCAAGGCGGGCATTGCCGACGCGGTGATGTTCACGCCCTTCAACAAGCACTCCATGCGCCTGGCCCGCCCGGCCTATG
Source organism: Paracoccus fontiphilus (assembly GCF_017356265.1). Taxonomy (GTDB): domain Bacteria; phylum Pseudomonadota; class Alphaproteobacteria; order Rhodobacterales; family Rhodobacteraceae; genus Paracoccus; species Paracoccus fontiphilus. Next base: position 5,884 of record NZ_JAFNAW010000029.1, read on the forward strand.
TCGATGAGATCGGCTTCATCGACCGCGTCCTGGATACCGACCGTTCCGGCCGCGAATTCAACGTGCTGGAAGAGGTCTGGAACGCCCGCGTCACGTCGCACATCCCGCTGAGCGAGGTCGCAAGCAAGATGAGCGTCGAGCGCATCCTGGGCAGCCTGCGCCTGACGCACGAGACAATGACAGGCGCGGGCAAGCCCAACCCCCGCATCGGCGTGGCCGCGCTGAACCCCCATGCGGGCGACGGCCGCAACTTCGGGACCGAGGATGACGACATCATCGCCCCCGCCGTCGCCGCCGGCGTGGCCGAGGGCATAGACGCCAAGGGTCCGATCCCGTCCGATACCGTCTTCGTGCGCGCCGTGCGCGGCGAATTCGACGCCGTGCTGACCATGTATCACGACCAGGGCCAGATCGCGATGAAGCTGATGGGCTTCGACCGCGGCGTGACGCTGATCGCGGGCTACGGCTTCCCCATCGTCACTCCGGCCCACGGCACCGCCTTCGACATCGCGGGCAAGGGCCGCGCCGATCTGGGCGCGACGCTGCAAGCCGCCCTGCTGGGCGCGCGCCTGGCCGCGCTGAACCCCGCCCGCGACCGCCAGCCGCTGCCCGCCGACTGGGCAACCGCCGGGGTCGAGGGCGCGCAGGCCGCCATGGCCGAATAAGACCAGTTTCCGGCCCCGACCGGGGCCGGTTTTTCCCCGGAGGAGGATACTCATGACCAAGACCAAAGCCGGCCTTCTGGCCGCGACCGCGCTGATGCTGGCCGCGCCCGCGCTTGCGGAATTCGCCCCCAGCCGCCCCGTCGAATTCGTCGTCGCATCCGGCGCCGGCGGCGGCACCGACAACTTCGCCCGCACCATCCAGGCCGTGCTGACCCGCGACGAGATCGTGGAGCGTCCCATCGTCGTGCTGAACAAGGGCGGCGGATCGGGCGCCGAGGCGTTCCTGTATGCCCGCCAGAACGAAGGCGACCCGCACAAGCTGATCTTCGGCACCAACAACGTCTACCTGCTGCCGCATGTCGCCAAGCTGGCCTACACGGTCGAGGATCTGCAGCCCGTCGCCGCTCTGGCGCTGGATGAGTTCCTGGTCTGGGTCAAGGCCGATGCGCCCTACCAGAACGTCATGGATCTGGTGAACGCGGCCAAGGAAGCGCCCGGCACCATTCCCTTCGGCGGCAGCCAGTCCAAGGACACCGACGAAACCCTGGTCGCGCTGATCGAGCAGACCACCGGCGCGGACTTCAAGTACGTTCCCTTCAACGGCGGCGGAGAGGTCGGCGTGCAGCTGGCCGGCGGCCATGTCGCGGCGAACGTGAACAACCCCAACGAAAACGCGGGCCAGTGGCAGGCCGGCGCGATCCGTCCGCTCTGCGTCTTCTCGCCGCAGCGCATGGCGGAATCGGAACCCGTCAGCGGCGACATGGGCTGGCACGACATCCCGACCTGCAAGGAGCAGGGGCTGGAGATCGAAAGCTACCAGATGCCGCGCACCGTCTGGCTGCCCGCCGGGACCGAGCCCGAGGTGCTGGCCTATTACCAGGCCGCGCTGCAGAAGGTCGCCGAAAGCCAGGACTGGAAGGACTACCTTGCCAAGACCTCGCAGTCGGCATCCTTCCTGACCGGCGACGAACTGGCCAAGTTCATCGAGACCAGCGAAGCCAACGCCGTCAAGGTCTTCGAGGCCGAGGGCTGGACCGCCCAGTGAGGGCCTGACGTTTCCCGCGCCGGGCACGGGTCCGGCGCGGGACCGCGACCAAGAAGGGGGGACCATGACCGTCAAAGTCTTTCACGCCGAACTCGGCACCGCCGTCGCCACCGGGCTTTTGGGCCTTGCGGGCGTGATCGGCGCGACCGAGCTTGGCTACGGCTGGGAGGAAAGCGGCCCACAGGCGGGCTATTTCCCCTTCTATGTCGGGCTGATCCTGATCGGCGCCAGCCTGTGGAACCTGGTCGCGGCCTTTGTCCACCATCGCCAGGCCATGGCCCATGTCGCGGGCGGCGGCGATGCCGAGGAACCCTTCCTGGACCGCGAACGCGCCGGGCGTCTGGGCATTTTCCTGTCCGCGCTGCTGGCCTTTGTGGTCGTCACCCTGACCATGGGCATCTATGTGGGCTCGATCCTCTACATCACCTGGAGCGCCTGGAGGCAGGGCGGATACCGCCTGCCCCTGGCGCTTGGCGTGGGCGCGGGCTTTGCCGTCGCGCTGTATCTGATCTTCGAGGTCATCTTCAAGATTCCGCTGCTGAAGGGGCCGATCGAGCCGCTTCTGGGCATCTACTAAGGGCGCGCACCGATGGGAAACTTCGATCTTCTGATGCACGGCTTCGGCATCGCCATCACGCCGATGCACCTGATGCTGATGGTAGGCGGCGTGCTGATGGGCCTGATCGTGGGCGTGCTGCCCGGCCTGGGCGCACCCAACGGCGTGTCCCTGCTGATCCCGCTGACCTTCGCGCTGGACCCGACCTCGGCCATCATCCTGTTGTCGTCGATGTATTGGGGCGCGCTGTTCGGCGGATCGACGACCTCGATCCTGTTCAACATCCCGGGTGAGCCGTCCTCGGTCGCCACCACCTTCGACGGCTATCCCCTGGCGCGGTCGGGCCAATCGACCCGCGCGCTGACGCTCGCGTTCATGTCGGCGGGCTTTGGCGCGCTGCTGGGCGTGATCGTGATCACGCTGCTGGCAGGCTGGGCGTCGAACTTCGCGCTGAAATTCGGCGCGCCCGAGTATTTCGCCGTCTATTTCCTGGCCTTCGCCGCCTTCATCGGCATGGGCAGCGCCGCGCCCATGAAGACGCTGGTGTCGCTGGCCGCAGGTCTGCTGCTGGCATCGGTCGGCATGGACAGCGTCACCGGCTCGATCCGCCTGACCTTCGGGTTCGAGGATCTGCTGGGCGGAATCAGCTTCCTGGTGGTCGTGATCGGCCTGTTCGGCATCGGCGAGTTGCTGTCCACCGTGCAGGAAGGCCTGCGCTTCCGGGGCGTGGCGTCCAAGATCGACCTGCGCGACGTGTTCAAGACCATAGCGGAACTGCCGCGTTACTGGGCGACCTATATCCGGTCGGGCCTGATCGGCATCTGGATGGGCATCACGCCGGGCGGCCCGACCGCCGCGTCCTTCATGAGCTATGGCATTGCCCGGTCGTCGTCCCGCAAGGGCGCGCCTTTCGGCACCGGCCGCCCGGAAGGGATCGTGGCGCCGGAAACCGCCGACCACAGCGCGGGTTCCTGCGCGATGCTGCCGATGCTGGCGCTTGGGGTGCCGTCCTCGGCCACCGCCGCCGTGATGATGGGCGGGCTGATGATCTGGGGCCTGACGCCGGGGCCGATGCTGTTCCAGACCCAGCCCGACTTCGTCTGGGGCCTGATCGCCAGCATGTACGTGTCCAACATCGTGGGCGTGGTGCTGGTTCTGGCCACCGTGCCGATGTTCGCGGCCCTGCTGCGCATCCCCTTCACCATCATCGGGCCGATGATCGTGGCGATCTGCTTCGTCGGTGCCTATACCGTGTCGAACGCGACCTTCGACCTGTGGCTGGTGCTGCTGTTCGGCTTGGTGGGATACCTGTTCAGCAGGCTGGACTATCCGCTGGCGCCGCTGGTGCTGGCGATGGTTCTTGGCCACAAGGCGGAAAACGCCTTCCACCAGTCGATGGTGCTGTCGGACGGCTCGCTGGGGATCTTCTTCGCGAACCCGCTGGTCAGCAGCATCATGGTGATCGGCATCGCGCTGCTGGTCCTGCCCAAGCTGGTCTCGCTGGGATCGCGCTTCCGTCGCCGGGTTCCGGTAGAGTAAGGAAAGACCATGAACCATCATCGCTATTTCGCGGGGCTCGGCGCCCGGACGGTCGAATGCGCCATCGTCGGCACGGGCGGCTTCGGGCGCAGCTTCCTGGCGCAGGCGCGGCATGTGAAGGGCCTGAGCTGTCGCGTGGCGGTTGACCGCGATGCCGCAACTGCGGCCAAGGTGCTGGCCTCGGTCGGCGTTGCCGACATTGCCGAATGCGCCGATGCGGCTGCCGCGCGCGCAGCGTGGGACGCGGGGCAGGCCATCGCCGCCGCCGACCTGGCCGTGGTGGCGGACCTGCCCGTCGACGTGGTGCTGGAAGCCACCGGCAATCCCGAGGCGGGTGCGCGTCATGCACGTCTTGCCATTCAGGCGGGCAGGCATGTGGTGATGGTGACAAAGGAAACCGACAGCGTGGCAGGTCCGATCCTGGCGCGCATGGCGGCAGAGAAGGGCGTGGTCTGCTCGCCCATCGACGGCGACCAGCCGAGTCTGTTGATCGGGCTTGCCACCTGGGCACAAGTCTGCGGGTTGCGCATCGTGGCGGCAGGCAAGTCCAGCGAATACGACTTTGTTTACGATCCCGCGACCGACAAGATCACCAGCAACGGTGTCACCGTGGATGCACCCGGCTTCGGCGACTGGCTGGACGCGGGCGATCGTCCCTGGGCCGAGGTCATTGCTGCCCGCGCCCGTCTGGTGCCTCTGCCGCAGCGCGCCGTCCCCGACCTGTGCGAGATGGTCGTGGTTGCCAATGCGCTCGACATGGCCCCGGACCGGCCCGACTACCACGCCCCCATCGCCCGGATCACCGAACTGGCCGACCTGATGGCGCCTGTCGCCGACGGCGGGCTGCTGGAGGGGAACGGCCAGCTTGACGTCTTCAACTGCCTGCGTCTGCCGGGCGAGCCCTCCTTCGCGGGCGGCGTCTTCGTCACCGTCGCCTGCGAGGATGACGAGACCTGGGCCATGCTGCGCGACAAGGGCCATGTCGTCGCGCGCAATGGCAGGACGGCGATGATCGGCCTGCCGCGTCACCTGCTGGGGATGGAGGCCGCGACCACCGTGTTCGAGGTCGCCCTTCTGGGCGTGTCGTCCGGTGCTGAAAAGCCCCGCCCGGTGATGGATCTGACCGCCCATGCCGACGCCGACCTGCCCGCCGGGTCGCTGCTGGTGGCCGAGGGGCATCACCACACCATCGCCAATGTCTCGGGCCGGATGACGCCCGCGCGGGCGCTGTCGGACGATGCGCCGATCCCTTATTACCTGCTGTCGGGGTGCCGCCTGAAGCGGGACGTGACGGCGGGCCAGATGATCCTCTGCGGCGACGTGGAACTGGACACGGGCTCCGAACTCTATCGCCTGCGCGCCGCGCAGGACGCCGTGACGGACTGGTCCTGACATGCTGCTGGGATGCATCGGGGACGACTTCACCGGATCGTCCGACCTGGGCAACACGCTCGTCAAGGCCGGGATGCGGGTCGTCCAATACTCCGGCACGCCGATCATGCCCGCCGCCCCGGATGTCGAGGCAGGCATCGTCGCGCTGAAATCGCGCACCATGCCGGTCGCGGACGCCGTGCGCCTGTCGCTGGAGGCGCTGGACTGGCTGCGCGCCCAGGGCTGCCGGCAGTTCCTGTTCAAGTACTGCTCGACCTTCGACTCCACTCCCCAAGGCAATATCGGCCCCGTGGCCGAGGCCCTGGCGGATGCGCTGAACGCGGACCGGGTGATCTTCTGCCCGGCTTTTCCCGCGACGGGGCGGACCATCTACCAGGGACACCTGTTCGTGGGCGACCGGCTGCTGTCGGAAAGCGGGATGGAGAACCACCCCCTCACCCCCATGACCGACCCCGACCTTCGCCGCTGGCTGTCGCGCCAGACGCGCGAGGGCGTGGGCCACATTCCCGCCGCAACCGTCTGGCAGGGGCCGGATGCCGTGCGCGCCGCGCTGTCCGCGCAACCGCATCGCTTCGTCGTCACCGACGCGATCCGCGACGAGGATCTTGTCGTGCTGGGTCAGGCCGTGGCCGATCAGGCGCTGCTGACCGGCGGGTCGGGCATTGCGCTTGGCTTGCCGGCCAACTTCCGCGCCCGGGGGCTGCTGTCTGCGGAAGGTCCGCATTGGCACGGGCAGCCGGGTCCGGTCGCTGCGCTGTCCGGCTCCTGCTCTCGCGCCACGCGGGGTCAGGTCGCCCGCCACATCGCGGATGGCAATCCTGCGATGGAAATCGACCCCGAGGCGGTGATGGCTGGGACCATGACGGCGCGCCATGCGACGGATTGGGCGCTGTCGCAAGACGGTCTGCCGCTGGTCTATTCCTCGGCCGATCCGGATGACGTGCGCGCCGTGCAGCAGCGCCACGGGACCGAGGCCGTGGCTGCGCGCCTCGACTCCTTCTTCGCCGAGACCGCCCGCCTGCTGGTCGCGGGCGGCGTCACCCGTCTGATCACCGCAGGCGGCGAGACCTCGGGGGCGGTGGTCGAGGGGCTGTCCGTCGCAAGCCTGGAGATCGGCCCCGAGATCGACCCCGGCGTGCCCGCGATCCGGGCGGGCGATGCTTTGGTTCTGGCGCTGAAATCCGGCAATTTCGGCGCCGAGAATTTCTTCGCCAAGGCCGCCGAAAGGCTCGCCGGATGAGCGACGCCCGCCTTCGCGAACGGATCTGCCTGCTGGCGAAATCGCTGTTCGACCGCGGCCTGACGCATGGGTCCACCGGCAACATCAGCGCCCGAACCGAGGATGGTGGGCTGCTGGTCAGCCCCACCGGCACCAGCTTCGGGCGGCTGGACCCCGCGCGCCTGTCGCGCTTCGACCCGGCGGGCCACCATGTCGGCGGCGACAAGCCCACCAAGGAAATGCCGCTGCACAGCGCGTTCTATGACACCCGGAACCGCACGGCGGCGGTGGTGCACCTGCATTCCTGCCATTCCGTCGCCTGGTCCGTGCTGCCCGACGCCGACGCCGACGATTTCCTGCCGCCGATCACGCCCTATGCCTTCATGCAGTTGGGCCGCGTCAAGCTGCTGCCCTATTTCCGCCCCGGCGACCCGGCCATCGGCGACGCGGTGCGCGGGCTTGCGGGCAAGCGGTCGGCGGTGATGCTGGCCAACCACGGCCCGGTCGTCGCGGGCCTGGACCTGGACGCCGCCTGCAACGCCGTCGAGGAACTGGAGGCCACCGCGCGCCTTGCCCTGCTGTTGCGCGGCACCACGCCAAACATGCTGACGCCCGGACAGGTGGCCGAACTGGTGCGCATCCACGATGTCGCTTGGGACGACTAGCGCAGCACCCGCCGCAGCCCTTCCTGCACCTTCAGCAGCGGTTCCAGATACAGGTCCGCCAGATCGCCCGCATCGGCCTGCACCGCTGCCACGCCCGTGTTGATCGCGGCCACCACCTTGCCATGCACCGAATGAAGCGGCACGGCGATGGAGCGCAGTCCAAGCTCGACCTCCTGGTCGATGATGGCGTATCCGTCGCGGCGCGCGGCGTCCACGCGGCCCATGATCTCGACGGGGTCGGTCAGGCTGTGCGGCGTGCGCGGCGTCAGGTCCGAGGCCTCGATGATCGCGCGAGCCTCGTCGGCGGGCAGGGCGGCCAGCAGCACGCGGCCCATGGACGTGCAATGCGCGGGCAGGCGCGATCCGGGCATCAGGCCGATGGACATGACCCGGCGTTGCGCTGCGCGGGCCAGGTAGACGATCTCGGTCCCGTCCAGGATCGAGACCGAGGTGGACTGCCCGATCCGGTCGGACAACTGGTCCAGCCACGGTTGGACCAACTGCGCCAAAGGCATTGCTGCCAGCGCCCCCATGCCCAGCCGCAGGACACGGGCGGTCAGCGTGAAGAACTTGCCGTCGTAATCCGCATAGCCCCCGTCGTGCAGGGTCAGCAGGCAGCGCCGGGCCGTGGCGCGGTCAAGCCCCGTCACGGCAGCCACGTCGGAAATCGACATGCGGGGCTGTTCGGCGCGAAACGCTTCGAGCACCCGCAGGCCCTTGCCCAGTGATCCGAGAGTATCTGTTCTGTTCGCCATGCGCACAAGCAATGCCGCCATGCGAACAAAAGTCAAGATGCGCACGATTTTGGTTTTGCCGCGCTGTGGACGGGTCTAGTCTTGGCCAATTGCAGGAGGTTTCCATGGACAAGCGCATTGCAAGTCTCGCCAATGCCGTCGCGGATATTCCCGATGGTGCCACGGTGATGATCGGCGGCTTTGGCGGGTCTGGCGCCCCGATCGAACTGATCCACGCCCTGATCGACCGCTTTCTGGCGACCGGCAGCCCGGCGCGGCTGACGGTGATCAACAACAACGCGGGCAACGGCCATGTCGGCATTGCCGCGATGATCGAGCAGGGCATGGTCGCGAAGATGGTCTGTTCCTTTCCACGCTCGGCTGATCCGCGTGTCTTTACGGAAAAGTACCTTGCCGGAGAGATCGAATTGGAACTGGTCCCGCAGGGCACCCTGGCCGAACGCATCCGCGCGGGCGGGGCGGGAATTCCGGCCTTCTACACGCCGACCGGGTTCGGCACCGATCTGGCCAAGGGCAAGCCCGTGGCCGAATTCGATGGGCGGTCCTATGTGCAGGAACGCTGGCTCAAGGCGGATTATGCGCTGATCAAGGCCGAGGTCGGCGACCATCTGGGCAACCTGACCTATCGCATGGCCGCCCGGAACTTCGCGCCGATCATGGCGACGGCGGCGGCGCGCACCGTCGCGCAGGTTAGCCAGGTGGTCGAACCCGGCGGCATCGACCCCGAGGCGGTCGTCACCCCCGGCATCTTCGTCGACGCCATCGTGACCGTTCCCGACCCTGCGCAGGAAGAAGACCTGAACCGCGCCAATGCATATTACCCTGAGGTGACGGCATGACTGCCAAGCTTTCGAACGCGCAGATCGCCTGGCGCGCGGCCCAGGACATCCACGACGGCGCCTATGTGAACCTCGGCATCGGCTTCCCCGAGATGGTCGCCCGCTTCCAGCCCGAAGGGCGGCAGGCGATCTTCCACACCGAAAACGGCATCCTCGGCTTTGGCGAGGCGCCCGCGCCGGGCGCCGAGGACTGGGATCTGATCAACGCCGGCAAGAAGGCCGTGACGATCAAGCCGGGCACCGCCTTCTTCCACCACGCTGACAGCTTCGCCATGGTGCGGGGCGGGCATCTGGACGTGGCGATCCTGGGCGCCTACCAGGTCGCGCAGAACGGCGATCTGGCGAACTGGTCCACCGGGCCGAAGGGCGTGCCCGCCGTGGGCGGCGCGATGGATCTGGTCCATGGCGCCAAGCGCGTGGCGGTCATCACCGACCATGTCACCAAGGACGGCAAGCCGAAGCTGGTCGAGGCCTGCACCCTGCCGCTGACCGGGGTGGCCTGCGTGACGCGCGTCTATACCTCGCTGGCGGTGGTGGACATCGTGGATGGCCGCTTCGTGCTGCGGGAAAAGCTGCCGGCGCTGTCCTTGGATGAACTGCAATCCGTGACCGGCGCGCCCCTCCACCTGGACGGCGACCTGGCCGACCTGACCTGCCCCGAGGTATGAGATGCCCGACGCTTTCATCTGCGACTATATCCGCACGCCGATCGGCCGCTTTGGCGGGGGGCTGTCATCCGTCCGCGCCGATGACCTGGGCGCGATCCCCTTGCGGGCGCTGATGGCGCGCAACGCGGGCGTGGACTGGGGGGCGGTCGATGACGTGATCTTCGGCTGCGCCAACCAGGCGGGCGAGGACAACCGCAACGTGGCCCGCATGTCGTCCTTGCTGGCCGGCCTGCCGGTCGAGGTTCCGGGCACCACCATCAACCGCCTGTGCGGGTCAGGCATGGACGCGGTGATCACGGCCGCCCGCGCCATCAAGGCGGGTGAGGCGGACCTGATGATTGCGGGCGGGGTCGAGTCGATGTCGCGAGCGCCCTTCGTGATGCCCAAGGCGGAAAGCGCCTTCTCGCGGTCGAACACGGTTTATGACACCACCATCGGCTGGCGCTTCGTCAACCCGCTGATGGAGGCGCAATACGGCGTCGACAGCATGCCCGAGACGGCCGAGAACGTGGCCGAGGACTTTGGCATCAGCCGCGCCGACCAAGACGCCTTCGCGCTGCGGTCCCAGCAAAAGGCCGCCGCGGCCCAGGCCGACGGGCGGCTGGCACAGGAAATCACCCCGGTCGCGATCCCGCAGCGCAAGGGTGATCCGAAGCTGGTGGACCGCGACGAACACCCGCGCGAGACCACGCTGGAAGCCTTGGCCAGCCTGAAGGCGCCGTTCCGTGCAGGCGGCACGGTGACGGCGGGCAATGCCTCGGGCGTGAACGACGGGGCGGCGGCGCTGATCATCGCCTCGGAAGCGGCGGCGAAGCGGCACGGGCTGACACCCATCGCCCGCGTCTTGGGCGGGGCGGTGGCGGGCGTGGCGCCGCGCATCATGGGCTTTGGCCCGGCGCCCGCGTCCAGGGCGCTGATGGCGCGGCTTGGCCTGACGGCCGCAGACTTCGACGTGATCGAGTTGAACGAGGCCTTCGCATCGCAGGGCTTGGCCACGCTGCGCGATCTGGGGATCGCGGACGACGACCCGCGCGTGAACCCCAATGGTGGGGCCATCGCGCTGGGTCATCCCTTGGGCATGTCGGGCGCCCGCATCACCGGCACGGCGGCGCTGGAACTGGTGCGCAGCGGTGGCAGGCGGTCCCTGTCCACCATGTGCATCGGCGTGGGGCAGGGCATCGCCCTGGCGCTGGAACGAGTGTGAGCATTGCGATTGTTCCCTGGACGGCCTGCAACCAGGTTGTCCAGGGAAAGACGCCACTCGCTAGCGATTGACGGCCCACATCGGCCCGCCGCGCCAGCGCGGGAAGCCATAGCCGTGGATCTCCACCAGGTCGATGTCGGATGCCCTTGCGGCAATGCCCTCGTCCAGGATCGCCTGACCCTCGGCGGCCATCTCGCCGACCAGATGGCGGGCGATGGCGTCGCCCTCCATCGACGTGGCGCCGGTGATCGCGCCCGCCAACAGGTCGGCCACGGCGGAAGAGGGCTGCGGCCTGCGGTCCCCGAACGCATAATCGTACCAGCCGCCGCCGGTCTTCTGGCCCTTGCGGCCCGCGCGCACGAGGATGTCGCCCAGCGTTTCCGGCACGTCCTGCCCCGCCGCCCGCGCCCCTTCGCGTTGCAGAAAGGCGATGTCGAGCCCGCCCAGATCCTGCGCCTCGAACGGTCCCATGGCGAAGCCGTAGGCGCGCATGGCCGCGTCGATCTCGGCGATGGCAATGCCCTGGCGGACCAGGGCCTCGGCGCTGGCGCGGTATCGCTTCAGGATGCGGTTGCCGATGAAGCCCTCGCAGATGCCGGATTGCACCGGGATTTTTCCAAGCATCCGGGCCAAGGCAAAGCCGGTGGCCAGCGTGCGGTCGGAGGTTTCGGGAACCGGCACGATCTCCAGCAGGCGCATGACGTTGGCGGGGCTGAAGAAGTGCAGCCCGATGAAGCGGTGGGGGTTGGGCAGGTCATCCGCGATCAGCCGCGGGTTGAGATAGGACGTGTTCGTCGCCAGCATGGCATCCGCGCGGCAGGCAGTGGCAAGCTGAGCGAACACGGCGCACTTGACGGCGATGTCCTCGAACACGGCTTCGATCACCAGGTCTGCATCGGACAGCGCCGCGTAGTCGGTGGTGGCCGACACGCCCGCCATGCGGTCCGCCGCCTGCGCCTCGGTCAGCTTGCCGCGTTTCGCGGCGCCGTCGAAGATGGCGCGCAGGTTGGATATGCCGCGCTCAAGCGCCTGGTCGTCGCGTTCGATCAGGGTGACGGGAATACCGGCATCACGCAGGGCGGCGGCGATCCCTGCACCCATGGTGCCGCCGCCGATCACGCCCGCACTGCGCAGGGGCAGGGGGTCCACGTCCTTCAGATGCGCGGGCCGGGGGGCTGCGCGTTCGGCAAAGAACACATGCCGCAGCGCCGCCGCCTGGTCCGATCCGCGCAGGTCCAGGAAGGTCTGGCGCTCGAAGGCCATGGCTTCGGCAAAGGGTGCCTCCGCCGCCTTGCGCAGGCAATCGAGCGCGCGCAGCGGCGCCTCGGCGCCTTTGGCGGCTTTTGCCACGGCCTTGCGGTGGTCGTCCCAGAAACCGGCGTCAGGCGGGGTGATCGGGCGCGCGGATGCAGGCGGCGGCAGGTCGCGCGTCAGGGCGTCGCGCGCGAAAGCGACCGCGTTGGCTTGCAGGTCGCCCGCAAACACCGCGTCAATCAGGCCCATCGTCAGCGCCTTGGTTGCCTTCACCGGCTTGCCCGATGTCACAAGATCGACGGCGGTTTCGACCCCTGCCAGGCGCGGCGTGCGCACGGTGCCTGATGCGCCGGGAACGATGCCCAGGCTCACCTCGGGCAGGCCGACCGAGGCGCTGTCCAAGCCCACGCGGAAGCGGCAGCCCATCGCCACTTCGAAGCCCCCGCCCAGGGCCGAGCCGTGGATGGCGGCGACCCAGGGCTTTGCCGCGCCCTCGATCCGGTCCACCAGGTCGGGCAGGTGCGGTTCCTGCGGCGGTTTGCCGAACTCGGTGACGTCGGCCCCGGCGATGAAGGTGCGGCCTGCGCAGATCAGGACCACCGCGCGGACCTGCGGGTCGGCGTCCAATGTTCCGACCGCATCCCACAGCCCCTGCCGCAAGGCCTGCGACAGGGCGTTGACCGGCGGGTTGTCCACGGTGACGATGGCGATCTCGCCTTGGCGGGCGATGGTCACGACTGACATGCTATATTCCCAGATAGGCTTCGCGGATGCGCGGGTCGGCGATCAGGTCCGCCGCCGCGCCGGACATGGTGATGCGGCCGGTTTCCATGACATAGCCCCGGTCCGCGATCTTCAGCGCGCCGAAGGCGTTCTGCTCGACCAGCAGCACCGTGACGCCAAGCGCCTTGAGCCCGCTGACCACGTCGAAGATCTGCTGCACGATGATCGGGGCCAGGCCCATCGACGGCTCGTCCAGCAAAAGGCAGGACGGGCGCCCCATCAGCGCGCGGGCCATGGCCAGCATCTGCTGCTGCCCGCCCGACAGCCCGCCCGCCGCAAGGTTGCGCTTCTCGCGCAGGATGGGGAACATGGCGAAGGCGTCCTCCATGTCTTTTTCCACGCGGTCGTCGGTGAACAGGTAGGCGCCAAGGCGCAGGTTCTCCTCAACCGTCAGGTTGGTGAAGATCTGCCGCCCTTCGGGCGATTGGGTCAGGCCGCGCGCGGGGCGGCGATGCGCGGGCACGCCGGTCAGGCCCTCGCCGCGGAAGGTGATCGAGCCGCCGGACACCTGCTGCGTGCCCGACAGGCATTTCAGCAGCGTCGTCTTGCCCGCGCCGTTGGCGCCGACCACGGTGACGATCTCGCCCGAGTCCACGTGCAGGTCGATGCCGTGCAGAACCTCGATTCGGCCATAGCGCGACCGGAGCCCTTCAACCGTCAGCATTTGCAGCCTCCGTCCCCAGGTATGCGGCGATCACCGCCGGGTTGCGGCTGACGGCGGCGGGATCGCCCTCGGCGATCTTCTCGCCATGGTCCAGCACGACGATGTGGTTCGATATGCGCATGACCATCTTCATGTCGTGTTCCACCAGCAGGATCGCCACGCCGGATCGCGCCACCTCGGCGATCAGGTGGTCGATCTCCTCGGTCTCGACGGCGTTGCAGCCGGCGGCGGGTTCGTCCAGCAGCAGGATCCTGGGCGACAGCGCCAGGGCGCGGGCGATCTCCAGCCGCTTCAGCGCGCCATAGGACAGGTTGCCCGCCTCGCGCTCCGCCGCGCGCTCCAGCCCGACGCGGGCCAGCAGATCACGGGCGCCCGCTTGGGCCTCAGCCGCGCGGCGGCGCGAGGAGGGCAGGGCGAACAGATCGGCCAGAACCGGCCCGCGTTCCGACAGGTGAAAGCCCGCGATGGCGTTTTCCAGCACGGTCATCGACTGGAAGATCTGCAGGTTCTGGAAGGTCCGGGACATGCCGCGCCGGGCCAGCAGATGCGGCGCCATGCCGGTCACGTCCTCGCCCCCCAGCAACACGCGCCCCTGACCGGGCTGGTAGACGCCCGAGATCATGTTGAACAGCGTGGTCTTGCCCGCCCCGTTCGGCCCGATGACCGAGGTGATCTCGCCCGGCTGGACGGTGAAGCTGACATCGTTCACGGCCTTGAGGCCGCCGAAGCTGATGCCAAGCCCCTCGACTGACAGAAGCGCGGTCATTCGCCTTTCCCCCGGATCTTGCGCAGGATCGACGGCAGAAGCCCCTGCGGCAGGAAGATCATCACCAGCATCATCACCAGGCCCAGCACAAGCTGCTCGTATTCGGCAAAGACGGTCAGCACCTGCGGCAGCAGCGTGAGGACCGCCGCGCCGAAGATCGCGCCCAGGATCGAGCCGACGCCGCCCAGGACGGCCATGGTCACCATCTCGATCGAATGCATGAAGCCCGCGACATCCGGCGTGATGAACTTGTTCTGCAGCGCCAGCAGCGAGCCCGAGACAGAGGCATAGACGGCCGAGATGACAAAGGCCCGCAGCTTCAGCCGCGCCACGTCGATGCCCACGGTGCGGGCCGCGACCTCGGAGCCGTGCAGGGCGCGGAGCGCGCGGCCGGTGGGGCTGTTGTAAAGGTTCAGCGCCAGCCAGGCGCCAAGGATCAGGGCCAGGCCGCAGAACCAGTACCAGAACTGGCCGTTGGTCAGGTCCAGCCCGGCATCCTTCAGCAATCCGCGCAGGCCCAGGTCCGGAACCTCCATCCCGTCGGGGCCGCCGGTCAGCTGGCGTTCGTTGTTCAGCACCATGGACACCAGGATGCCGAAGCCCAGGGTGGCGACGCCCAGGTAATAGCCCTTCAGCCGCAGGATCGGGCGGCCCACCAGGAAGGCGATAACGCCTGAAATTATCGCGCCCAGGGCCAGCGCCAACGACGGATGCAGCCCCAGATGCACCGGCGCCAGGGCGCAGGCATAGGCGCCGATCCCGGCGAAACCGGCATGGCCCAGGCTGATCTGGCCCGCATAGCCGGTCAGGATCACGATGCCGGTGACGGCGATGGCGTTGACGAAGATCAGCGCGCCGACGCGGTAATAGTACCCCGAGGGGAACAGCACCGGCGACAGCAGGATCAGCACGAGCAGAACCAGCAAAGTGGCGGATTTCGGGGTCAGTTTCATGTCACACCCGCTCGGTCGATTTGCGGCCGAACAGGCCCTGCGGCATGAAGAACAGCACCAGCAGGATCACCACGAAGGCCGCCGCGTCCTTGTATTGCGAGGACAGGTAGCCCGCCGTCAGCGCTTCCAGCAGGCCCAGCAGGAACCCGCCCGCGAGCGCGCCTTTGGGATTGCCCATGCCGCCCAGCATGGCGGCGGCGAAGCCTTTCAGCGCGAAGGCCAGCCCTACGTCATACGAGGTCAGCGTGATCGGCGTCGCCAGCACCCCCGCCAGCGCGCCGATGCCCGCCGACAGCGCGAAGGACAGCGTCATCACGAAGCCCGTGTTGATGCCCACCAGTTGCGCGGCCAGCCGGTTGTTCGACGTCGCCAGCACGGCGCGGCCCGTCAGCGTGCGGGTGAAGAACAGCCACAGGCCCACGAAGACCACCACCGCGCCGCCGATCACCCACAGGCTTTGCGGCAGGATCGTGGCGCCGCCGATGCGAAGGGGCGTGTCGCCGGAAAAGGCCGGAAAGCTGTGGATCTGCTTGCCGAACAGCAGTTGCGCCCCGCCCCGGATGAAGATCGAGGCGCCGATGGTGATGATGATCAGCGACACGACCGGCGCGCCGCGCGCGGGCTCGATCGCCAGCTTGTTCATCGCCACGCCGATGGCCGAGGTGACGACGATGGCGATGAGCGCCGCCAGGGGCAGGGGCAGGCCCGCCGCATGGCAGACGAAGGTCAGCATCCCGCCCAGCATGACGAATTCGCCCTGGGCGAAGTTCACCACGTCGGATGCGTTGTAGATGATCGTGAAGCCAAGCGCGACAAGCGCGTAGACCGCGCCGACCGTCACGCCCGAAAACAGGAATTGCAGCAGTTCCGCCATGGCGACCCCCCAAGCAGATGATGCCGCGCCCGGACAGGGGCGCGGCTGTCAGCGGATCATTCCACCACGGTCCATTCGCCGCCCTTGATCTGCAACATGCGGAAGGCGGACAGGTCGAGGCCCAGGTGATCCTCGGGCGACATGGTGTAGACGCCGGTGGTCCCGGCAAGGCCCGAGGTCGCCTCGATGGTGTCGCGGATCGCCTGCGGCTCGGCGCTGCCCGCGCGGGTGATGGCGTCGGTCAGGATCAGGAAGGCGTCGTGGGCATAGCCGCCGAAGGTGCCGACCGCCGTGCCGGTCTTTTCCTCGAACGCGGTCTTGTAAGCGTCCACAACCGGCTTCTGGGGATCGTCCGCAGGAAGCTGGTCGGCGATCAGCAGCGCGGTGCCGGGCAGGCGCACGCCCTCGGCGGCTTCAGACCCCGCCAGTTCGATGAAGCCGTCCGAGGCCACGCCGTGCGACTGGTACAGCGGCAGGTCGATGGCAAGCTGGCGATAGTTGCGGGTCACAATGGACGGTCCCTGGCCGAAGCCGGGGTTCAGCACGGCCTGCACGCCCTCGGTGTTGCGGATCTTGGTCAGCTGCGTGGTCATGTCGGCGTCGGTGGGGTTGTAGGTCTCGTCCGCCGCGACGGTGATGCCGTAGTCGCCCACGACCGACTTGCACTGCGCCTGCATCGACGCGCCGAAGCCGTCGGTGCCCGAGATCATGCCGATGGTGGTGATGCCCTGCTTTTGCATGTCCTCGAAGATCTTCTGGCAGGCCATGCGGTCGGTATGCGGGGTCTTGAAGGTGAAGGGCTTCACGGGGTCGATGATGTCGATGGCGCCCGCCAGAGAGATGAAGGGAATCTCGTTGTCCTCGGCCACCGACAGGATCGACATCGACGTGCCGGTGGTGGACCCGCCGATGATCGCCACGACCTCGTCATCCTCGATCAGGCGGGTGGCGAAGGTGCGGGCCTTGTTCGGGTCGCCGCCGTCGTCATAGAGCGTCAGGGCGATCTCCTCGCCGTTGATGCCGCCCTTTTCGTTGATCTGCTCGACCAGCATTTCCAGCGTCTTCGCCTCGGGGTCGCCCAGAAAGGCGGCGGGGCCGGTGGCGGACACGGACGCGCCGATGCGGATTTCGGCGGATGCGGCGGTGGCGCCAAGCGCCAGAAGGGTGGCAAGGGCGGTGGTCGTCAGGGTCTTCTGCATGGTCGTCTCCTCCCCAGAGAACTTGGTCAAACGGTGGCGGCGGCGGGCCTGCGCCACATCACGCGGCGAAAGCGGGTCGCGACAAAGGCGGTGTCGGTCAGGCTGGCGTTTCCGGCGGGGTTCGCGCCGGTCACGTGGAAGTCGCTGAAGGCCGCCGACTGGTTGACGAAGATGTTGCCGGTCAGGTTGACCGACAGGTTCACCCCCGCGCGGGCAAAAGCGCGAATGGCGCGCTCGATGCGGGCTTCATCGGTGTCATAAAGCGCGGCGGTGATGGCGCCTTTGGTCGCCGCAAGACCGGCAGCGCGGGCGATGCCGTCGTCGGCGTCCGTGCAGGGAATGACGAAACCCACCGGACCGAAGCATTCGTCCTGCGCCACGGGGACATCGGCATCCACCCCCAGCAACAGCGGCGTGCCGTCGCGGATGACGCGGCCCTGAGTGCGGGCGCGGGCGACACGTTCCTGCGTGGTCGGGTTGGCGATGGCGCCGCAGATGCCCGCCGCCTGCTTGGGATCGGCCAGCAGGGTGTCAATGGCTTGGGCCAGACCGGCGGCGACATCATCGAAGGACTTGCGTCCCTGATCCGTGTCGATCCCGCCCTGCGGAACATAGATGTTCTGCGGCGAGGTGCACATCTGCCCCGAATAGAGCGACAGCGAGAAGGCAAGGTTCGCGCACATGCCGTCAAAATCGTCGGTTGCGGCGATGACGATGCTGTTGACGCCGGTTTCCTCGGTAAACAGTTGCGCCTGCGTCGCATTCTGGCGCAGCCAGTCGCCAAAAACGGCAGACCCGGTATAGTCGATCAGCCGCACGGCAGGATCGGTGGCAAGCGACTTGGTGATCTCTGCCCCCGGCTCGTCCACGGCCAGCAGCATCGCGTCGGCAGGAAGGCCCGCTTCTGCAAGCACCTCGCGCGCCACCTTGGCGGTCAGGGCCAGCGGCAGGATCGCGGAGGGATGGGGCTTCACGATGACCGGATTGCCGGTGGCGAGGCTGGCGAAGATGCCGGGATAGCTGTTCCAGGTCGGGAAGGTGTTGCAGCCGATGGCCAGCGACACACCCGCAGGCACCAGCGTCCACTGCTTGTCGATCACCAGCGGCACACCCTTGCCCTGCGGCTTTTCCCAGCGGGCGGCGTCGGCAAAGCGGGTCATTTCCGTCCAGGCGACGGCGACCGCTTCCAGCCCGCGATCCTGCGCGTGCGGCCCGCCTGCCTGGAAGGCCATGGCGAAGGCCTGACCTGTGGTGTGCATCGTCGCGTGGCCCAGCAGGAAGCTGATGCGGTTCAGCCGCGACAGGATCTCCAGGCAGGCGCCGATGCGGGTTTCCACGCTGGCAGAGGCCAGATCGTCAGCCGCCCCCTGCGCCGCCGCGATCAGCGCGGGCGCATCCGCCGCCGGATAGGTGATTCGCAGTGCCTTGCCCCAAGGGGACACCTCGGCCCCCAGGCGCCGCTGTTCGGGATGGCCGGGCAGCGCGAAGGGCTGGCCCAGCAGCGCCGCAAAGGCCGCCTCGCCATCCGCCTTGGCGGTTTCGCCATAAATCTTGCCGCTGGGCACCTCGGGGAAAGGCGTCCAGAATGTCCGCGCGTGCAGCGCCTGAACGGCATCCTCCAGCATCCGGCGATGGCGGGCAATGAAATCGGTCATGGGCTCCTCCGCCGGTTCCTCCTCCGGCTTGCGAATATCATTGACCGGCCGGTCGGTTTATGCAACAGATTTCTTCGAGGAGCCCGAGAAATCGTGGCGAAAGGGAGAAGACCATGACCGCATCCCCCACGGTGCTGTCGGCCTTGGCCGATGGCGTGCTGACGCTGACGCTGAACCGTCCCGAGAAGCTGAATTCCTTCAACGAGGAGATGCACCTTGCCCTGCGCGAGGGCATCCAGCGGGCGCATGACGACCCCGCCGTTCGCGCGGTGCTGCTGACCGGGGCCGGGCGCGGCTTTTGTGCGGGCCAGGATCTGGGCGACCGCGATCCCCGCAAGGGCGGGCCCGCGCCGGATCTGGGGCATACGCTTGAGACGTTCTACAACCCGACGCTGAGGCTGATCCGCAGCTTGGAAAAGCCCGTGGTCTGCGCGGTCAACGGCGTGGCGGCGGGGGCAGGCGCCAACATCGCCTTCGCCTGCGATATCGTGCTGGCGGCAAAATCGGCGAAGTTCATTCAGGCCTTCGCCAAGATCGGCCTGATCCCCGATGCGGGCGGCACCTGGTCCCTGGCGCGCATCCTGGGCGAACCCCGCGCCAAGGCGCTGGCCTTGACCGCCGAGCCGCTGCCCGCCGAAAAGGCCGCCGACTGGGGGCTGATCTGGAAGGCCGTGGAGGACGATGCGCTGATGCCCGAGGCGCAGGCCCTGGCGGCACAGCTTGCGGCTGGCCCGACCCTGGGCCTTGGCCTGACCAAGCGGCTGATCCAGGACGCGGCGACCCGCACCCTTGATCAGCAGCTTGACGCGGAACGCGACTGCCAGCAGCAGGCGGGCCGCAGCGCCGACTATGCCGAGGGCGTCACCGCCTTCCTGGAAAAACGCCCGGCGAGGTTCAGCGGCAAATGAAACCCGTGGCCGACATGACCCCGCAGGAGATCGCCGAAGCCTCGGCTCGCGCCATGTGGAACGACGATTCGGCCAGCCAGCGGCTTGGCATGACCCTGGACCACATCGCGCCGGGACAGGCCACGCTGTCCATGACGATCACAGAGGCCATGTCGAACGGCCACGGCAACGCCCATGGCGGCTATATCTTCACGCTGGCCGACAGCGCCTTCGCCTTTGCCTGCAACAGCTACAACCAGATGGTCGTGGCGCAGCACTGTTCCATCACCTACCTGATCCCCGGCCGCATCGGCGACCGGCTGACCGCCACCGCGACCGAGACCTCGCGCCGGGGCCGGTCGGGCATCTACGACATCCGCATCACCAACCAGGACGGGGACCATGTGGCCGAATTCCGCGGCCATTCGCGCACCGTCAAGGGCACGCACCTGCCCGCCTGACCGCCATCTCAGGGAGGAGACCATGGAAGACCTGACCCCCAACCCCAAGGATCTCGACCCGATCGAGACCGCGTCCCGCGACGAGATCGAGGCGCTGCAGTTCCACCGCATGAAGCGGTCGCTGAAGCACGCCTTCGAGAACTCGCCCTTCTACCGCAACCAGTTCATCAAGGCCGATGTCCATCCCGAGGATCTGAAGACCCTGAAGGACATCGCCAAGTTTCCCTTTACCGTGAAGCAGGACCTGCGCGACTGCTATCCCTTCGGCATGTTCGCCGTGCCGCAGTCGAAACTGGTGCGCATCCACGGATCGTCCGGCACCACCGGCAAGCCGACCGTGGTGGGCTATACCCAGGCCGATATTGACCATTGGGCGAACCTGATCGCCCGGTCGATCCGGGCTGCGGGCGGGCGGCCCGGCGACATGCTGCACAACGCCTATGGCTATGGCCTGTTCACCGGCGGGCTTGGCGCGCATTACGGGGCGGAACGGCTGGGCTGCACCGTGGTGCCGATGTCGGGCGGCATGACCGAACGGCAGGTGACGCTGATCCACGACTTCAAGCCGCGCATCATCATGGTCACGCCCTCATACATGCTGTCGATCCTGGACGAGTTCCGCCGCCAGGGCCTCGACCCGCGCGAAAGCTCGCTGCAAGTCGGCATCTTCGGCGCCGAGCCCTGGACCAACGCCATGCGCCAGGAGATCGAGGAGGCGTTCGACATGCACGCCGTGGACATCTATGGCCTGTCCGAGGTGATGGGACCGGGCGTGGCCCAGGAATGCGTGGAAACCAAGGACGGGCTGCACATCTGGGAGGATCATTTCTACCCCGAGATCATCGACCCCGTCACGGGCGAGGTGTTGCCGGACGGCCAGATGGGCGAGCTGGTCTTCACCACGCTGACCAAGGAAGGGCTGCCGATGGTGCGCTATCGCACCCGCGACCTGACGCGCCTGCTGCCCGGCACGGCGCGGTCCATGCGGCGCATGGACAAGATCACCGGCCGGTCCGACGACATGATCATCCTGCGCGGCGTCAACGTCTTCCCGACCCAGATCGAGGAGCAGATCCTGAAATGCCGGGGGCTGGCCCCGCATTTCCAGATCGAGATGACCCGGTCCGGACGGATGGACACCATGACCGTTCATGTGGAGTGCGCCGAGGATCACGCGGCAGCCGAGGCCCGTGCGGCATCGGCCCGGGAACTGGCCCATCACATCAAGTCGGTGGTGGGCGTCTCGACCCGGATCGAGGTCCGCGATCCCGGCGGCATTGCCCGGTCGGAAGGCAAGGCCAAGCGCGTGATCGACAATCGCCCGAAAGAATGACGGTCTGCACGGGGGTGGTGGTGACTTTGCCACAACCCCCGGATAAAGCGGCGGACAGGACGCAAGGATAGAACGCCATGGCCAGGACGCGGGCACAGGATTTCGAGGAAAAGCAGCGCAGCATCCTGGATCATGCGGCGCTGGTCTTTGCCGAACAGGGGATGGACAAGGCCTCGATGGCGCAGATCGCCCAGCAGGCCCAGGTCAGCAAGGCGCTGCTCTACCACTATTATCCCAGCAAGGACGCGCTGATCTTCGCGATCATCATGACGCATCTGGAGGAACTGCAGGACGCCATCGAGGCGGCGGACGACGCCTCCCTGCCGCCCCACCGGCGCTTGCGCAGCCTGGTCGGCGCGGTCCTGGAGGGCTATCGCGGGGCCGACAACCAGCACAAGGTCCAGTTGAACGCCACGGCCGCGCTGACGGACGACCAGAAGGCGCGGATCATGGCGGTGGAACGCGGCATCGTGAAGCGGTTCTCGGCGGTGCTGGACCAGATCAATCCCGACCTGAAGGACAAGGACCGCCCGCTGCTGATGCCCGTCACCATGTCGCTGTTCGGGATGATGAACTGGGTCTACATGTGGTTCAAGGATGGCGGTCGGATCAGCCGAGAGGATTACGCCGATGTCGCGACAACGCTGATCCTGGAGGGGATCAAGGCTGTGCGATAGCGCACAGCCGCCGGAGAGGCTTACGAACCGAGGACGTCTCTATTATTCCGGAACAATGGAAAAGAACTGCGTGCTTGATGCCCTGTCCGCTTGGCCCGGAAACCCGGTTTGACGCCTTTCGCCTGCTAGGTCGGGCCGGGGTCGGGGGACTGGCACCGGAGAGATCGGAAACCGTGTGACCGGCCTCTCCACGGCCCCTTGTTCAAGGAGGACGGGCAGACGATCATCGACGCCCGGGGAAACCGCATCGGTTGAGAATGCGGCCCCTTTCCTCGGGACTGCAGGAACCCCTGCTGCCACCTTTCACCGATCCGGGCGAATAGATCACGTGGCCTGCGGCCGTCGCGCCGTCAGTTCGAGAAGGCGTTGATCAGGTTGATGACCGCCAGGATTTTCCGCGTATTGCTGTCCACGCGGTAGATGCTGCTTTCATCGCGATAGTAGTCCCATCCGCCCCCGGGCTCGAGGTCATAGCGGCGGGGATCGCGGATGATGGCATAGTCGCCATGGTCCAGGATGTCGCCGACGCGGCGGCGGTCATGGTGCGAATGCTTGCGCACCTGGCCGGGCGGGACGCAGGATGGGTCTTTCCTGGCAAGGCCCAGAGGGCAATGGGCGACATGGACGATGCGGTCGCGGCGGCCGTCCCGGCGCACGTCGCGGTGATCGCGTGGCTCGGCATGGCGCGGTTGGCCCTTGCCGTTGCCCTTGTCGTGACCCGGTTCGGCTGCCGCCGGTGTTGCGCCGATCATGGCGAAGATCAATCCCGCTGCCGGTGCTATGGATACACGTTTCATTCCCATTCTCCTGAGAGAATGGACTAGATCTTAATACGCAAACTGCTGTAATATAAATAAAAAAATCTTTGATTGGCGGCAAGGCGCCAGTGTAGCGCCATGGGGCGTGCAGGCACGCACCCTACGGCGCAAACCCCTTCCGCGCCATGACCAGCGGATCATACCTCGGCGCCTCGGCCCGCCGCCGATCCACCTCAACCTCGGTCAGCGCCATGGCGGGGACCAGCTTCGCCTTTGCCTCGACCGCAAGCTGCTGATAGACGCCGGTGCCCTGCCGCTTCCAGGCGATCTCGTCCGCCGAGAGTTCCCGCACCACCTTCGCGGGTGAGCCGACCGCCAGCGAATTTGGCGGAATCCGCGCGCCGGCCTTCACGAAGGCCATGGCGGCGATGATGGAGTTTTCGCCCACGACAGCCTCGTCCATGACCACGGCGTTCATGCCGACCATGGCGTTGCGGCCGATATGGCAGCCGTGCAGGACCGCGCCATGGCCGATATGGCCGGATTCCTCAACCACGACATCCTTGCCGGGAAAGCTGTGGACCACGCAGTTTTCCTGCACGTTCGAGCCTGCGTGCAGGATGATGCGCCCGAAATCTCCGCGCAGGACGGCGCAGGGGCCGACATAGACGCCGGGACCCACGATCACGTCGCCGATCACCACGGCCTCGGGGTGGACGAAGGCCGATGGGTCGATCACCGGCACGATGCCGTCCCAGGAATAGACCCTGGCCATCACGCCACCGGAGGCCAAGTCTTGGCGACCATGGTCAGCACGTCGTATTGCGCGACCACGGCGCCGTCCTGGTTCGTCACCTGGCAGTCCCAGCGGACCTCTCCGTGGCCGGCGTTTTCGCGCGGGTTGATCTCCTTGCAGGTCAGGCGGACCTGAAGGGTATCGCCGAAATAGACCGGGGTCAGGAAGCGCAGATTGTCCACGCCATAGTTCGCAAGAACCGGGCCGGGGTTCGGTTCCACGAACAGCCCCGCCGCGAAGCTGGCGATCAGGTAGCCATGGGCCACGCGGTCATCGAAGAACGGGTTGGCCTTGGCGGCCTCGCTGTCCATGTGGGCGTAGAAGGTGTCGCCGGTGAAATGGGCGAAATGCTCGACATCCTCCTGCGTCACCTTGCGGGCCGTCGTCACCAACTGGTCGCCGATGCGCAGGTCCGCCAGCGACTTGCGGAAGGGATGGGTGCCATGCTGCGTATCGGCGCCCTCGATCCAGCGGCCCGTCACCGCCGACAGCAGGCGCGGCGTGCCTTGGACGGCGGTGCGCTGCATGAAATGCTTGACGCCGCGGATGCCGCCCATCTCCTCGCCGCCGCCCGCGCGGCCGGGGCCGCCATGGACCAGCGGCGCCAGGGGCGAGCCGTGCCCGGTGGACGTCTTGGCCGAGGCGCGGTTGCCGATCAGCACCCGCCCATGGAACGGCGCGACCCCCAACACCACGCGTTCGGCCACGTCCTTGTCGTCGGTGAAGACCGAGGACACCAGCGAGCCGCGACCCCGCGCGGCCAAGGCCACCGCCTCGTCCAGGTCGTCATAGGCCATGACGGTGGAAACCGGTCCGAAGGCCTCGCAATCATGCACGGCATCGGCTTGGAAGGGCTTGTCGGCGTAAAGCAGGACGGGGTTCAGGAAGGCGCCCTTTTCGGCATCGCCGGACCCGATGCGCACGTCATCGGGGTTGCCCGCGACGATCTCGGCCACCGCCTGCAACTCGCGGATGCGCGCCCGCACCTCGTCCCGCTGCCCCAGGCTGGCGAGCGGACCCATGCGCGTGCCCTCGTCCCCCGGCATCCCCAGGGCGGTCTTGTCCAGCCGGTCGCGCAAGGCGGCGATCAGCGCGTCCACCTGTCCGCGCGGGGCGATGACGCGGCGGATGGCGGTGCATTTCTGGCCCGCCTTCGAGGTCATTTCCCGCGCGACTTCCTTCACGAACAGGTCGAACTCGGGCGTTCCCGCCACGGCGTCAGGGCCAAGGGTGGTGGCGTTCAGGCTGTCGGCCTCCATCGTGAAGCGGACGGAATGCTGCACGATGGCGGCATGGGTCTTCAGCTTGCGGCCGGTGTGGGCCGAGCCGGTAAAGGTCACGGCATCCTGTTCGGTGACGTGGTCCAGCAGGTCGCCCACCGATCCGCAGACCAGTTGCAGCGCGCCGTCCGGCAGGATGCCGGTTTCCACGATGCGCCGGACGACCAGTTCGGTCAGGTAGGCCGTCTGGCTGGCGGGCTTCACCAGGCAGGGAACCCCCGCCAGCAGCGTCGGCGCGATCTTTTCCAGCATCCCCCAGACCGGGAAGTTGAAGGCGTTGATGTGGATCGCCACGCCATGCAGCGGCGTCAGGATATGCTGGGCGCTGAAGCTGTTGTCTTTCGACAGCGGCTCCACGTTGCCATCCGTCAGGACTCGGGCGTTGGGCAGCTCGCGCCGGCCCTTGGAGGCGAAGGTCAGCATGGTGCCGATGCCGCCTTCGATATCGACCCAGCCGTCAGGCCGGGTCGCGCCGGTGTGCAGGCTTTCGGCGTAGAAGTCTTCCTTCTGCGCCATCAGCGCCAGGCCAAGCGCCTTGAGCATCCCGGCGCGTTCGTGGAAGGTCATGGCCCGCAGCCTTGGCCCGGCCTTGCTGCGGCCGTAGTCAAGCGCCGCCGCGAAGTCGATGCCGGTCGAATCGATGGTTGCCACCGGATCGCCGGTGGCGGCGTCCAGAAGGGTCTGCCCTTCTTTCGCGCCGGGCACCCATTCCCCGCAGACATGGCTTTCCAGGCGGCGCGGGGCGCGAAGCGTGATGGTCATGGCAGTTCCTTTATCGTCAATGGCGTGCGGGTCAGAGACCCAGGGCGGCCAGATGTTCGTTGGTCAGCTTTTCCCAGCGGGCCAGCAGCGTCTCGTTCGGGGTACGGCGGATGCCGAACCGCGCCTGCGTGTCATGGCGGGCCGAGTTGGCGACGCCAAAGCCCGCCGCCACGCGGGGGCGCCAATAGGCGATGCTTTGCTGCGCCTCGGCCCGTCCTTCATCGGTTTCGACGATCCGTGCCAGCCCCTCCCGCCCCAGTTCGGCATGGCGCGCCTCGCGCGGGGCGATGTTGCGGAAGACCTCGGCCAGGGGGGCATAGGAGACGCGGGTCAGTTCCGCCATCTGCACGCCGGTCGCCAGCCCTTGCAGCACGTTCATCACCACGGCGTCGATCCATCCGGTGATCGGATAGTGGAACACCGACAGGCGCATGTCGCCTTCGCGGCGCGTGGTCCCCAGGTCGCTGTCGCGATCCACGCGGGCGGCCCAGTCGTGCTGCGACTGATAGCGGCGCGTATCGGTGCCGAAATCGCCCATGACCGCCAGAACGCGTTCCGCATGATCGGCCTTTTCCAGCGTGATCCGGCTGGCGGCGATCCGTTCCTTGATGCCCGGCGCGAAGTTGATCGACGCGGCAAAGCCTGCCGAGGCCGCCAGTTCGCTGTCCACGAAGGACGACATCAGCCGCATCAGCTCTCCGCGATAGCGGGCTGGCACGTTGCCCGGCGCGGTCAGGACGCCGCCCTGGGCCAGATAGTCCTCGATGTTCATGGTGTCGGACATGGCATCCTCACTCGTCATAGGTGACGACCACGCGGTCAGTCAGCGGATAGGACTGGCAGGACAGCACGTAACCGGCGCGAACCTCGTAGTCTTCCAGCGCGTGGTTCACGGCCATTTCCACTTCGCCTTCCAGCACCTTGCAGCGGCAGGTGGAACAGACGCCCGCCTTGCAGGAATAGGGCGCGTCGAGGTTGGCGGCGATGGCGGCGTCCAGGATGGTCTGGCCCTCGCGCGGCATGGAAAAGCTGCGGGTGGCGCCGTCCAGCGTCACGGTGGCCTGCGTGCCCTCGCCTGCCTCGGTCGCCTTTGACACGGGGCGGGCCTTGGCGCGCCCCGGCTGGCCGCTGGCGAACAGTTCGAAGCGGATCTGGTCGTCGCGCAGCCCATGGTCGCGCAAGCCCTGCGCTACGGTCAGCATCATCGGTTCCGGCCCGCAGATGAAGGCGGCATCGACCGACTTGGCGTCGATCCAGCGGTCGAACAGCGCGGTCATCTTTTCCGCGTCGATGCGGCCGGTGAACAGGTCGATCTCCTGCGCCTCGCTCTCCAGCACATGCAGGACCGAGAAGCGGCCGAGGTGCAGGTTCTTCAGATCCTCCAGTTCCTCGCGGAACATGATGCTGCTGATCTGGCGGTTGGCATAGACCAGGGTGAAGCGCGACTTCGGCTCGCGCCGCAAGACCGTCTTGACGATGGACAGGACCGGCGTGATCCCCGACCCGGCGGCGAACCCGACATAGTGCCGCGCGGCTTCCGGATCGAGCGGCAGCGAGAACTTGCCCATGGGCGGCATCGCCTCGATGGTGTCGCCCGCCGCCAGGTTCTCGTTCACCCAGGTAGAAAAGGCTCCGCCATCGACGCGCTTGATGCCCACCTGCAAACAGCCGTCATCGACGCCCGCGCAGATGGAATAGGACCGGCGCAATTCCTCGCCATCGAAATCGCGGCGGAAGGTCAGGTACTGGCCTTGGGTGAAGTCGAACTGCGCGCGATCCTCGTCGCGGGGCATGAGCGTCACGACGACCGCATCGCGGGTTTCGCGGCGCACATCGGTGACCTTCAGGGGCAGAAAGCGTGCCATTGGGGTGTCTTTCCTTGGGCGTGCAGTCAGATGCACTTGAAATAGTCGAAGGGTTCCAGGCAGTCGGTGCAGCGATAGCTGGCCTTGCACGGGGTCGAGCCGAACTGGCTGACCTTTTGCGTATGGGTCGATCCACAGCGCGGGCACTGGATGGTCAGGTTGTTGCCCATCAGGCGCGACACCCGGCCCGCCAGGACGCCGTCCGCCGCCGTGCCGTCCACCGGGGGCGCGATGCCGTAGGCGCGCAGCTTCTCGCGGCCCTCGGGGGTGATCCAGTCGGTCGTCCAGGCGGGGGCAAGCTGGCGCTTGAGTTCCAGCTTCTCGATCCCGTGGCTGCGCAGGGCGGTCTCGATGTCCAGGTTGATGATGCTGGTCGCGGGGCAGCCGGAATAGGTGGGCGTGACCGTGACCACCAGCGTGTCGCCCTGCCATTGCACGTCGCGGATGATGCCCAGGTCGGTCAGGCTGATGACCGGGATTTCCGGGTCCGGCACCTGCGACAGCCATTCCCAGATCCGGTCCGTTGGGGGCAGCGTCGTGGTTGCCATGACATCACCACTTGGCGCCTGGATAGGCGCGCTGAAGGAACTGCATCTCGGCCAGGATATAGCCCAGGTGTTCGGTGTGGATGCCCTTTTTCCCGCCCTTGTGCTGCCATGCGCCTGTCGGGGCAGCCAGCGTCGCCTCGTCCAGGACCGCCGCGACGGTCTTTTCCCAAGCCGCTTGCAGCGACGACGGCAGCGGCGCGATTCTGGCATCGGACATGGCCTGATCGACGGCATCGTCCAGGAACATCTCGCCGGTATAGGACCACAGCTTCGTCAGCGCGGCTTGCATCCGGGCGCGGCTCTCGTCCGTGCCGTCGCCCAGCCGGATCACCAGATCGGCGGAGCGTTCGAGGTGATAGGCCACTTCCTTCTCGGCCTTGGCGGCGATCTCGGCCACGCGGGGGTCCGAGGATGCCTTCAGCGCCCGCAGCATCTCGATATGGAAGGCGTCGAACAGGAACTGGCGCATCAGCGTGACCCCGAAGTCGCCGTTGGGCAGTTCCACCAGCAGCAGGTTGCGGAACGCGCCAGCGTCGCGCAGGTAGGCCAGCGCGTCGGCGTCGCGGCCCTTGCCCTCGATGTCAGCGGCAAGGCCCAGCCACAACTGGCACTGGCCGATCAGGTCCAGCGCCTGGTTGGCAAGGGCGATGTCTTCCTCCAGTGCCGGGGCGTGGCCGCACCATTCGGACACGCGGTGGCCCAAGATCAGGCAGTTGTCGCCCATCCGCTGCAGGAATTCCACGAATTCGGGCTGCCCGGCGTCTGGGGCGGGCACCGCCACGTGGCCGCTGTCGGCCAGGGCCTGACCGGCAAGCGCGGTCAGGTTCGGGGTGGTCATGTCGGGAAGGGACGGCATCACATGTGCCCTATCTCGTCGGGGATGTCGTAGAAGGTCGGGTGGCGATAGACCTTGCTGTTCGACGGATCATAAAGCGGCCCTTTTTCCGACGGCGAGGACGCTGTGATGTCGTTCGACCGGACCACCCAGATCGACACGCCCTCGTTACGGCGGGTATAGACGTCGCGGGCGTTGCGGATCGCCATCTCGGCGTCGGGGGCGTGCAGGCTGCCGACATGGCGATGGTTGAGGCCGTGCTGGCCCCGGATGAAGATTTCCCAAAGCGGCCATTCGCTGGACATGATGCTTCCTCCCAAAAGCTGCGGGGACGTGGCTGGGTGGGCAGGGGTGCCCGGTTATTCGGCGGCGTGGCGGGCGGCGCGGGCGCGGTCCTCGGCCTTGGCGGCATGGGCCATCAGCCCCTCGCGGAACCAGGCGCCGTCCTCCCAGGCCTTGACGCGGGCGCCCAGGCGTTCGGCGTTGCAGGGGCCGTTGCCGGCGATGACGGCGAAGAATTCCGACCAGTCGGGTTCGCTGAAATCGTAGCCGCCCTTGTCCTCGTTCCATTTCAGGTCCGGGTCGGGGACGGTCAGGCCAAGGTATTCGGCCTGCGGCACGGTCTGGTCCACGAACTTCTGGCGCAGCTCGTCATTGGTGTTCATCTTGATCTTCCACGCCATCGACTGCGCGGAATGAACCGAGTCCTTGTCCGACGGCCCGAACATCATCAGCGCCGGATACCAGAAGCGGTTGAGCGCGTCCTGCGCCATCGCCTTCTGTTCCGGCGTGCCCGCGCACATCTTCATCATGATGTCGTAGCCCTGCCGCTGGTGGAACGACTCCTCCTTGCAGATGCGGATCATCGCGCGGCTGTAGGGGCCGTAACTGGTGCGCTGCAGCGGAACCTGGTTCATGATCGCCGCGCCGTCGACCAACCAGCCGACCGCGCCCATGTCGGCCCAAGTCAGGGTCGGATAGTTGAAGATCGACGAATACTTCATGTTGCCGCTATGCAGCTTTTCCAGAAGCTCGTCACGCGACACGCCCAGCGTCTCGGCGGCGCAATACAGGTAAAGGCCGTGGCCCGCCTCGTCCTGGACCTTGGCCAGCAGGATCGCCTTGCGTTCCAGCGTGGGGGCGCGGGTGATCCAGTTCCCCTCGGGAAGCTGGCCCACGATCTCGCTATGGGCGTGCTGCCCGATCTGGCGGATCAGCGTCTTGCGATAGCCCTCGGGCATCCATTCCTTCGGCTCGATCTTCTCGTTCCGGTCGATGCGGTCCTGGAAGGCGATCTCCTCGGGCGTCATCTCGTCGCGGGATTTCGACCCTTCGGATTTGACCAGCTGTGCATACATGGCAGTTCCTCCTCAGACGCGTTCGATGATGATGGCAATGCCCTGGCCCACGCCCACGCACATGGTGCAAAGGGCGTATTTCCCGCCGGTGCGGTGCAGCTGATACATCGCGGTGGTCACAAGCCGGGCGCCGGACATGCCCAGCGGATGCCCGATGGCAATGGCCCCGCCATTCGGGTTCACGCGCGGATCGTCGTCGGCAAGGCCAAGGTCACGAAGCACGGCCAGCCCCTGTGCGGCAAAGGCTTCGTTCAATTCTATCACATCCATGGCGTTCAGCGACAGGCCCGCGCGTGCCAGGACCTTGCGCACGGCAGGCACCGGGCCGATGCCCATGACGCGCGGTTCCACGCCCGCCGCCGCCATGGCGATGATGCGCGCCCTGGGGGTCAGGCCCTGGGCGCGGGCCGCGTCCTCGGACAGGATCGCAAGCGCGGCCGCGCCGTCGTTCACGCCGGACGCATTGCCCGCCGTCACCGTCAGATCGGGGCCGTTGACGCCCTTCAGCTTGGCCAGGGTCTCGACCGTGGTGCCGGGGCGAGGATGTTCGTCGGTGTCGACCGTGACGTGGTCGCCCTTCTTCTGCGGGACATGCACCGGGATGATCTCGTCGCGGAAAACACCGGCCGCTTGGGCGGCAGCCCAGCGTTCCTGCGACCGCGCGGCAAAGGCGTCCTGGTCGGCGCGGCTGATGCCGTAATCGGCGGCCACATTGTCGGCGGTTTCCGGCATCGAGTCGGTGCCATGGGCCTTGCGCAGCGCATGGTTCGGGAAGCGCCAGCCGATGGTGGTGTCGTAGACGACGTTCGACCGCGAGAAGGCGGTTTCCGCCTTGGGCATCACGAACGGCGCGCGGGTCATGCTTTCGACGCCGCCCGCGACCATGAAGTCGCAATCGCCCGCCCGGATCGCGCGGGCCGCCATGCCGATGGCGTCCATGCCCGATCCGCAGAGTCGGTTGACCGTGGTGCCTGGCACGCCGATCGGCATTCCGGCCAGCAGCACGGCCATGCGGGCCACGTTGCGGTTGTCCTCGCCCGCCTGGTTGGCGCAGCCCAGGATCACGTCGTCCACGGCGGACCAGTCCGCGCCGGGGTTGCGCGCCATCAGCGCCTGCAAGGGCAGGGCCGCCAGATCGTCGGCACGGATCGTCGCAAGTGCCCCGCCGTAACGGCCGACCGGCGTGCGGATCGCGTCGCAGATGAAGGCTTCGGACATGCAAGACCCCACAAGAATTTTCAGGATGAGGCCGATGATTCTCCCAATTCATCGACCGATTGGTCAGCTTATAACAGGCGACACATTACATCGCCAAGAGAAATGTGCATGACGCTGTAATGTTTCAAGCCAGCGCCTTCAGGCGCGCCTCGGTCCTGGGAGTGGCCCGGGGCAGGGGGCCGCCCTCGCCCTCCATCACCTGGGCGATATGCGGTTCCGCTAGGGGGGTCAGGGCGGAATACAGGCTGCGGAACAGGGCCTGCGCCTCGGTTCCCGGCCAGTCGGAGGGCAGGGCCTCGGGTGGCAGTCCGGGATCGCGCAGCAGCACGCCGCGATACAGGTGGACCAGCAGCAGGCGGGCGATCAGCGCGTCCCCGGGCGGCAGGGCCGGGCCCCCGGCCAGCGGACCGAAACGTTCGAGCACCATGCGATAGCCATGGGCAAGCGCGGCCAGGTCCCAGAACTCGGCCAGTCTTGGCAACTGGTCCAGCCCCCCGGCGGGAACCGCGCGCAGGACCAGCCCGCCCGTATCCGGCAACTCGCCCCGTGCCGGACAAAGCCACATATCGCCCCCGATGCGCGCCATGCGGTGGCGGCGGGCCAGATCCTCGGGCATGTCTGGGTGCAGCATCACCAGCCATTCGCCCGAGGGCGCGGGACGTGCGTAAAGCAGCCGTGCCGCGCCGGCGAATTCCGTGCGCGCGGCGGGGGCCAGGCGGTAGAAGCTGCGCCGCCCCACCCGCTCGCCTTCCAGCCGTCCCGCCGCGACCAGGCGGGACACGGCCGTGCGGACCAGGTTCTCGCTGATGCCGATGCGGGCGCAGATCGCGATCAGGCTGCCGATCCACAGCACCTCGCCGCGCGGCACCACCACGTCGCCATAGACCGTGACGATGAACGACCCCGCCGTGATCGGAAGATCGGCCGTCAGACGGGGGATCAGGTCGGTCTGGCTCATCGGCGCGTCCGGTCGTGGTTCCGCCTTGGGCCTAGGGGCAGGGCGGGCCGATGTCAAACGCGGTCAGCCGGACCGGTCGCGCGTCATGAACAGGACCTCGCGCGCGTCGGCGCGCAGGTGGCCCCGCATGATCGTGGCGGCCAAGCCCTCGTTGCGGTCCTGGATCGCCTCGACCAGGGCGCGGTGTTCCTCGATCGAGCGCTGGCGGCGGCTGGCATGGCCCAGCCGCGTGCGCCAGTCCGCCGACAGTTGCTGGCGCAATTCGCGGGCCACGCGCGCCAGTTCGGGGTTCCTGGTCATCCGGCAGATCCGCTCGTGCAGGTCCAGGGACATCTGCGCATAGGCTTCGGAATCGGCCTCTTCCAGCCGCGCCACCAGATCCTCGAGCGCGAGAAGATCGCCCGCAGGCGCCCGGCGTGCCGCAAGTCCGGCGCACAGGGCCTGGATCTCACCCAGCGCCTCGAAGCGGTTCAGCAGGATGGCAGGGTCGGGAGACATCACCTCGACCAGGGTGGCGGACCGGCGCTGGGCCAGGCCGCGGGCGCAGATCTCGGCCAGGACATCGCGCGCGGCCGCTTCGGACAGGCCCAGCAGCGACGCCACGCCGGCGGCATCCAGGCGGGTGCCGGGGGGCACGTCGCCCTTCAGGATCGCATCGCCGATCCGGTCGGCAAGCCGCATTGCATCAAAGGCCTTCATCAGCCTCTTGGATTGCAGGGACGGCACTTATACAAGCTGGCAAAAAGCGACAATCCTAGGAATTTTCCATGTCCCTGCGCAGGGCCGAGGCCGTGCTGGCCCGTTTCGGTTTCGACCGCTACATGCTGCTTCTGGTGCTGACGGTGGTGCTGGCGTCCGTGCTGCCCGCGCGGGGGGCCATGGCCGCCGGCCTGTCGCATGTGACCTATTGGGTCATCGCGCTGCTGTTCTTCCTGTATGGCGCCAAGCTGACCACGGCGACGATCCTGGCGGGGCTGGCGAACTGGCGGCTGCAACTGTCGGTGCTGGCGCTGACGTTCCTGTTGTTCCCGCTGCTTGCCCTTGCGCTGAAGCCCTTGTCGATGCTGTGGTTGCCCTCTGCCGTCGGCATCGGTTTTCTTTACATCGGCTGCATGCCCTCGACGGTGCAAAGCTCGATCGCGTTCACCGCCGTGTCGCAGGGCAACGTGGCGGCCGCCATCTGCGCGGCCTCGATCTCCAACCTCATCGGGGTGGTGCTGTCGCCGCTGTTGTTCGCGCTGCTGATCCCGCAAGGGTCCGGCTACGGGATCGACCCCTCGGCCATCTGGAAGATCGTCCAGCAGATCCTGCTTCCGTTCGCGGTCGGGCAACTGTGCAGGCCCTTGCTGTCGGGCCTGCTGAACCGATACCGGACCCCCACGATGATCGTGGATCGCGGGTCGATCCTGCTGATCGTCTATTCGGCCTTCTCGGCGGGGGTGGTCAACGGCATCTGGCAGGTGATCTCGGTCCCGTCGCTGGCGGTGCTGGTGGCGTTGTGCCTGATCCTGCTGGCGGCGGTGCTGGCGGCCGCCCTCCTGATCGGGCGGACAGCGCGCATGCCCCATGCCGACCTGATGGCGGTGCTGTATTGCGGATCGACCAAAAGCCTTGCGACCGGCCTGCCCATGGCGGGCATCCTGTTCGCGGGCCAGGACATGTCGCTGATAATCCTGCCCTTGATGCTGTTCCACCTGTTGCAACTGGGCGTTTGCGCGATCATCTCGCAGCGGATGGCGGGCCGGCTGGATCTGCGCCCCGCGTGACGATTGACAGTCCGCCGCCCCGTGCCGATCCTTTCCGGATGAGCGATGTCGATGCTTGGCTGACCGGCCCCGCGCCGCTGGACCGCAAGAGCGCGGCCCAGCAGGTGTTCGAATCCCTGCGCGACCTGATCCGGTCGGGCCGCCTGTCCCCCGGAACCCGCCTGCCGTCCGAGGCGCAGATGGCCGCGCGCTATGCCGTCAGCCGCCCCGTGATCCGCGAGGCCCTGCGGTCGCTGAACGCCCTGGGCCTGACCCGGACCCGCACCGGCAGCGGCACCTTCGTGCTGCAGGCGGAAGGCGACCTGCGGTTCGGCGGCTATTCCGCAGCCGACTTGGCCGAGGCGAGGCCCTGCGTCGAGATCCCCGCCGCAGGCTGGGCCGCCCGTCGCCGCGACGACGCCGAACTGGCCGGGCTGCTGGCCCTGTGCGACCGCATGGACACCGAGGAAGACCCCGAGGCCTGGACGCAATTGGACAGCGATTTCCACGGCCTGATCGCCCGAACCTCGAAGAACGGGGTCTTTGCCAAGCTTGTCGGCGACATGCGCGACGCCTTGCGCGGGCAGTCGGGATTGCTGAACCTGCTGGGGCCGCGCCGCAGCGCCTCGAACCGAGAGCATCGCGCCATCGTCGAGGCCATCGCCAGAGGCAGCGAGGCGGACGCCCGCGCCGCGATGGAAACCCATCTGCGCAATGTCGAGGCTACGCTGGCGCAGATCGCCGCCGACAGGGCCGGCTGACGTCACCAGGGGCTGACGATTTTTCTTGACCAGCCGGCTGCCGGGTCTTTATGGCGCGCAAATCTGTATGACAGCCTGACGGGCTGATGGTCCTTGTCCCCGGGCTCGAGAAGGAAATCCATGCTGCACACGC
Source organism: Paracoccus fontiphilus (assembly GCF_017356265.1). Taxonomy (GTDB): domain Bacteria; phylum Pseudomonadota; class Alphaproteobacteria; order Rhodobacterales; family Rhodobacteraceae; genus Paracoccus; species Paracoccus fontiphilus. The sequence continues at coordinate 40,954 of NZ_JAFNAW010000029.1, forward strand.
CACCCACGAACCCTGCCGAAGGCCACGTCTATGCCGAGGAGGAAGCGGGCTTCCACAAGGCGCTAAAGCCCCGCCAGATCCAGATGATCGCCATCGGCGGCGCCATCGGCACCGGGTTGTTCCTGGGCGCGGGCGGCCGCCTTGCCGCCGCCGGGCCGGCCCTTGTGCTGGTCTATGCCCTCTGCGGCTTTTTCGCCTTCCTGGTCCTGCGCGCCCTGGGCGAGCTGATCATGCACCGCCCAACGTCCGGGTCCTTCGTGTCCTATGCCCGAGAGTTCTATGGCGAGAAGCTGGCCTTCGCGGCGGGCTGGATGTACTGGCTGAACTGGGCCATGACCTCGGTCGCGGATGTCACTGCCGTCGCGCTTTACATGAACTTCTTCAAGGCCTACGTGCCGATGCTGCAAGGTATCGACCAGTGGGTCTTCGCGCTGATCGCGCTGATCGTGGTGCTGGCCATGAACATGCTGTCGGTCAAGGTCTTCGGAGAGCTGGAGTTCTGGTTCAGCCTGATCAAGGTGCTGGCGCTGCTGACCTTTCTGGTCGTCGGCATCTGGTTCGTCGTCACCGGCACCCCCATCGAGGGCCACGTGCCGGGTCTGGCGACCATCACAAAATTCGGCGGCATGTTCCCGGGCGGCATCCTGCCCGCGCTGATCGTGATCCAGGGCGTCGTCTTCGCCTATGCCTCGATCGAGCTGATCGGGACCACGGCGGGCGAGACCGCCGACCCGCGCACCGTCATGCCCAAGGCGATCCGCACGGTCGTCTTCCGGCTGGTGGTCTTCTACGTGGGTTCGGTCCTGCTATTGTCGCTGCTGCTGCCCTATACGGCCTATCAGGGCGGGGTCAGCCCCTTTGTCACCTTCTTTGGCAAGATCGGGGTCGAGGGCGCGGACATCATCATGAACCTGGTGGTGCTGACCGCCGTGCTGTCGTCGCTGAACGCGGGGCTGTATTCCACGGGCCGCATCCTCCATTCCATGGCGGTGTCGGGATCGGCGCCCGCCGCCCTGGCCCGGATGAACAGGCAGGGCGTGCCCTATGGCGGCATCGCCGTGACGGCCGCGGTGACGGTGCTTGGCGTCATCATGAACGCCTATGTCCCGGCCGAGGCCTTCGAGATCGCGCTGAACGTCGCGGCCCTTGGCATCATCACCGCCTGGGGCACGATCATCCTTTGCCAGTTGAAGCTGTGGCACCTGTCGCGCCAGGGCATCCTGCCGCGCCCGGATTTTCGCATGTTCGGCGCGCCCTGGACGGGCGTTCTGACGCTGGCCTTCCTGGCGGGCGTCGTGGTGCTGATGGCCTTCGATTATCCGGTCGGCACCTGGACCGTCGCCTCGCTGGTGGTGATCGTCCCGGCGCTGGTCCTGGGATGGTTCCTGGCGCGCGACCGGATCGGCGCCGTCGCCGCGCAGCACGGGCTGGATCGCGGCGGGTTGGACCTGCGCTGATGGAACCGCTGATCGCCGTCATCGCCACGGGCGGGACCATCGCCAGCCGGACGAATGCCGACGGTTCCAGTACGCCCGGCTTGGACGGGCAGGCGCTGCTGGCCCGGCTTGGCCACCTGCCGCCGGTCCGGTTGAGGCCGGTGGACCTGTTCGCGCGCGACTCCTCGACCCTGACGCTGGCGGACATGCAGGCGGTCAGCGACGCGGTCGGGGCGGAACTGTCCGCCGGGGCGGCGGGCGTCGTGATCCTGCACGGCACCGACGCAATGGAGGAAACGGCGCTTCTGGTCTCGCTTCAGCATCCGGGCGCGTCGGTGGTGCTGACCGGCGCGCAGTTCACCGACGACCATCCGCAGGCCGACGGTCCCGCGAACATGGCCGCCGCCATCCGTGCGGTTCTGGACGGTGGCGGGGTCCGGCTGGCCTTCGGCGGGCGCGTGCTGCCGGCTTGGGGGCTGGTCAAGCATGCCACCGACAGCGCCGACGCCTTCCGGCTGGCCTGCGACGTCGCCGCGCCGGACATGAGGCTGGCCGCCCCTGTCGGCGGCATCCGCGTCGACGTCGTGGCGATCCATCCCGGTGCCGACGCGGTCCATCTCGACGCGAGCCTTGCCGCCGGGGCGCAGGGGATCGTGCTGGCGGCGCTGGGGTCCGGGAACGCTACGCCCGCGATCGCCCAGGCCGTGGCGCGCTGCACGGCGGCGGGGGTGCCGGTCGTCGTGTCCAGCCGTGTGCCCATGGGACGGCTGGCGGCCAGCTATGGCGGCGGCGGCGGCGGGCATGACCTGGCGCGCGCCGGGGCGGTGCTGTCGGCGGTGCTGCGCCCCGGACAGGCGCGCGTGCTGCTGGCGGCGCTGATCGCG
>NZ_JAFNAW010000003.1 GCF_017356265.1 Paracoccus fontiphilus
CGCCGGATTTCCTGGATCGACCAGCGGATCAGTTCTGGCGTTCTGCCCTCGTCTTGCGCATCGTTTTTTTGGGCGGCGCGGCATTGGCATGATGGCGGATGCTGGCCATCATCGCGAAGGCCAGCATGACCAGCGAAACATGCCGGTGCCAGCCATGCCAGGAGCGAGTCTCGTTATGATCGAGGCCGAGCTCATTCTTTGCGGTCTCGAAGCTGTCTTCGATCGCCCATCGATGCCCTTCGACGCGGACCAGCGTCTCCATCGTGGTGCCCCGCGGCGACCATGTGGTGAAGAAGGCCAGATCACCATCGGCAATATTGCGTCGGATCAGCAGGCCCCGGGTCCAGACGCCGCTGAGATCAGCATTGAATTCGCCAGCATCGAGATCGGCGAGATCAAGGTAGGCCCAGTCGTGAAGCCGCTCGCCCTTGGTGCCCGCGCCGGCCGACAGACGCTGCCAAGCCTCGGGCGGCAAATCTCCCGCAATGCTCCCGGCCGTCCCGCTGACGCCATAGGCTTTCCCCCAGGACGTGAAGGCGTGCTTGGAACTGACACCCAGGACATAGCCTTTTCCAGCGCGGCGTAGTGCTATTTCGATATTGCCAACCCCATAGACGCTGTCGGCGGCCACCCAGGAAAATGGAACCTTGGCCGAGAGCACGCGCTCGATCATGCTGCGGGCGATGGCAGGTTTAGTGGCGAACTCCACCACCTCGGGCACATGGGCCCGGCTTCGTCTGACCGGGGCTTCAGCCCATGCTTTCGGCAGATAGAGGGCCCGATCGGTAAAAGCATGTCCGTGTCGCGAGACGTAGCTGGCGAAGACGCCGATCTGGCAGTTGGTGATCTTTCCTGCCGACCCCGTATATTGGCGCGCGACCCCACAGGAGGCGTGGCCCTGCTTCAAAAAACCGGTTTCATCGATCACCAGCACCGCCTCGGGATCAGCCAGCGTGTCCACGGCGTAGTCCCGCACAATATCGCGCAGCGCGTCGGCATCCCAATGGCCACGACCCAATATCGCCTGCTGACGCCAAGGGTCCCGGATCTCCAGCCGCTTCGGCCCGCATCCAACCCGTCTTGCGCCGTTCCTCACCCAACAAGCCATCGAGAAACTGACCGGCCGATGCCGCAACCCGTTCCTGCGTAAACAGCGGCCGAATTCGAGCCTTTACTTCACGTAGTGAGGAAGCCCAAAGCTCCAGCGTCTCTTCGACCGACAACCCCGCCATCCATGATCCCTCACTGAGTCATGGTAGCGCATTGATTCAGAGCGGAGAGAAGAATGCAACTGTAATGCTAGATCACGCAGAGAAATCCCGCAAGCGCACAAAGTTCGCGGCAGCCACAGCCATGCCGGACATGATGCAGCTAGAAGCTGCCGACTAACGACCCCAGGGCGATGACCACGATCAGCGCCAGCAATGCGCCGACGATCGCCACCATCACGATGTCGCGGTAGCTCTGCCGGGCCGAGACGCCGCAGACCGACAGCAGCGTCACGACCGCGCCGCTGTGCGGCAGGCTGTCGAGCGTGCCCGCGCTGATCACCGCGACCCGGTGCAGCAATTGCGGGTCGATCCCGGCCTCGGTCGCGCGTTGCAGATAGGTCGCGCCAAGCGCGTCCAGGGCGATGGTCAGCCCGCCCGAAGCCGAGCCGGTCAGCGCCGCAAGGATATTGGTCGCGACCGCCATCGACACCAGCGGCCCACCGCCAAGGCCCAGCACCCAGTCGCGCACAAGGTCAAAGGCCGGCAGCGCCGCCACCACCGCGCCAAAACCCACCAGACTCGCCACCGCGAAAATCGGCAGGACCGAGGCATTCGCGCCCGCATCCAGCGTCTCGCGCAGTTGCGGCAGGCGGCGGCGGTTCAGCGCCACCGCCGCCAGGATGGCCGCGATCAGCGCCGTGGCCACCGACCAGACGCCGCTGACCGCGCTGATGTCGATCCCGCCCCAGCCGGGCTCGGCCAGCCACGAGAAATCCAGCATCGGCAGCACAAAGAAGGACATCGCCAGATTGACCACGATCACCACCACAAGCGGCAGGGCGCCGGTCATGTGCGGCGGCAGATCCGGACTGCGATGGCCATGCTCCAGCTCTGCCGGGTCGAATTCCTGGGTCGTCATCGCCCGTTCGCGCAGCACCGGCGCCGCGACGGCAGGGGGGCGGAGGTCCGAAAAACGCTCGCCCTGCGCGCGGGCGGCCCGCTCGGCGCGGGCCAGCCACCACAGGCCAAAGCCCAGCATGACCGCGGAGGCGATGATCCCCAGACCCGGGGCGGCAAAGGGCGTGGTGCCAAAGAACGGCATCGGGATCGCGTTCTGGATCGCGGGCGTTCCCGGCATCGCCATCATGGTAAAGGTGAAAGTGCCAAGCGCAATGGCGGGCGGCATCAGGCGGCGCGGAATGTCGGCGCGGCTGAACAGCGCCTCGGCCATCGGGGCCAGCACGAACAGCGCGACGAACAGGCTGACGCCGCCATAGGTCAGTGCGGCCCCGGCCAGAACCACGGCCAGGATCGCGCGGCGCGGCCCCAGCCGTTCGGTCAGGATCTCGGCGATCGCGCGCACCGCGCCCGAATCCTCCATGACCTTGCCAAAGATCGCCCCCAGCAGGAACAGCGGAAAGAACTGACCGATGAAGCCCGCGCCCGCCCCCATGAAGGTCTGCGTCCAATGCGCCAGCAGCGGCTGGCCCGAGACGGCGGCGGCCAGCAACGCGGCGACCGGAGCCAGCAGCAGCACGCTCCAGCCCCGATAGGCCAGATAGATCAGCAGCGCCAGAGCCAGAAGAATGCCGAAGAGGCCCATCTCAGACCCCTTCCAGCAGAATGTCGAGATCCGTCGACGAGCGCTTGCCGATATGCGCGCCACGTTCGCGCAGGAAGGTTTCCGCCGCGCGCCGGCCCTCATCGCGCAGCCAGTGCAGGAAGGTCCGGTCGGCATTCATCTTGGAGGAATGATCCAGCCCGGTCATCACTTCATTCCCCACCATATGCACCCGCATCCGCGCCCAGCGGGCGCCCTCGCCATTGCCGGGATCGGCGACCTGGCGCAGCAGCGCGATCATGCGCAGCTCTTTCAGGGTCGCTGCGTTGAACGATACCTCGTTCAGGCGGTTCAGGATGGCGGCGGCGGTGCGTGGCACGTCCGGTCGCTCGACCGGGTTGATTGGGATCAGGATGGTGTCGTCGCTGTCCACCTCGCGCACCAGCGGGGTCAGGGTCGGGTTGCCCGCATAGCCGCCGTCCCAATAATGCTCGCCCTCGATCTCGATGGCCTGGAACACCGTCGGCAGGCAGGCCGAGGCCATCAGCACCTCGGGCGTCAGCTCGGCATTGCGAAAGACCCGACCGCGCCCGGTGCGCACATTGGTCGCGGTGATGAAGACCTTGATCGGCGCGCAGCGCAGGCGGTCGAAGTCGATCACCTTTTCCAGCACCCGGGCCAGCGGGTTCTGGCCCGTGGGGTTCAGCACATAGGGCGAAAAGACGCGCGACACCAGGTCCATCGCGACAAAGGCCGGGGAATGCATCAGCGACCAGTTGCCAAGCGCCATGTCGATGGGGCTGGCCTGAAACGGGCTGAACCGGGCGGCATCGGCGACGAATTCCCAGAAATCGGTCAACGCCTGTCTTGCGCCTTCGGTCCCGCCTGCGGAATGACCGTCGGCCAGCACCGCCGCATTCATCGCCCCCGCTGAGGTGCCTGAAACTCCGGCGATTTCTATCCAGTCTTCTTCCAGCAGCCGGTCGATCACGCCCCAAGTGAAGGCGCCATGCGATCCGCCGCCCTGCAATGCCAGATCAACGGGAACCCGCGCGCCCGAGGGGACGCCATGTTCGCGAGAGGATTGTGTCATGGCCACCCCGGCTTTCGTTGCGATGACGCTTCTAGCATGGGGGATACCAGTCACAATGCCTTGTTTCTGCGGTGCAGGATCGGGCGCGAATCGATCCTCGGGGGCAGGGGCTTCGGTTACAAGAAATTGGTCGCGCGTGGTGGCATGGGCTGCCACATGCAAAGCTGTCAGGATAGGTGTTCAGTCCCGGCATCTGGTGGATCGGATCGACGATGAATCTGTCTGGCTCTGAAGTCCAGACCTTGCAGATGTATTCGTAGGGCGTCAGGCCGCTCAGCGTCTTGAGCCGACGGGCAAAGTTATAGGCTGCGATGAAGTCGTCGAGGTGCGTTCGCAGTTGATCGTGATTGTCGTAATGGAAGCGCTTGACGGTTGCCTCCTTGATCGTGCGGTTCATCCGCTCGACTTGGCCGTTCGTCCAGGGATGCCTTACCTTCGTCAGCCTGTGCTCGATCCCATGCTCGCGGCACACGCGGCCAAAGATGTGCTCGAAGGCGGTCGTGTCGCAGCTCCGGTTTGCGAACTGTATGCCATTGTCGGTCAACACCTTATGAAGCCGGTAGGGAACTGCGGCAATCAGGTCGCGCAGGAACTGGGCTGCGGCCATCTTGCCGGCCTTATGGACAAGGCGGACGAAGGCGAACTTGCTGGTTCTGTCAATCGCCACAAAGAGATACAGCTTGCCTTCGGCGGTCTGCACCTCCGCGATGTCGATATGAAAAAAGCCGATCGGATAGCGTTTGAAGCGCTGCCGTTTCGGTTTGTCGCCGTCCACGTCAGGCAGGCGCGATATTCCATGCCGCTGCAGGCAGCGATGCAAGGCGAGCGCGTCAGGTGTGGTATAGAGGGTTGCAGTGCGTAGAGGCAGTCGTCCAGCGGCAGCAGCGTGTGGCGCCTGAACGCCACGACCATCGCTTCCTCCTCCGCGCTCATTGTTGTGGAGCACGGCTCCTTTGGCCCAGTCTTCAGGTCTTCGACCGTGGCCCGCTTGCGCCACTTCGCCACCGTCTTCGGATTGATGCCCAGCTCTCGGCTCAGCGTCGCGAGCGAAGCATGCGATCGTTGTATTGCAACTCGGATGGCGTGCGTGGTCGTGGCGCTTCCGTGACGAACTTGTCCCATAGGGCATCCTTCCATTCCCAAGAAAGGATCGCACCATCAAACCATGGGATCAAACACCTAAATTACGAGATTTACTAAACCTAGACATACATCTTTTCATCAGACAAAATGATGATGTTTAGCAAATCGGAATAATCATGAAGACTAATATTGACCGTAGCCTTCGTCTTGTAACAAAAGATCAAAATGAAAAAACCTACGACTGGGCAATCATTGAAGTCGACGATGAGGGACAACAATCGTCGCCTGAACTGAAACCATGGCGTTGGACCTTAGGCTTTACTGCAACAGAGATTTCTGTAATCAGTGAAACCGTTGTTAATGAGGAACGCGGGCGAAGCGATGATTATGCTCGCCAACGAGAAGAAATTCACCACGGGCAAAGGATCAACGCTAAACTGGTCCCTGAAAGCTCTGATGATTTCTTTCATCCTCGGGAAGCCACAACGTACCGGATGTTTGGAACTGACCGTGTTATAAAGAATTTTGACCTAGAAATCATTCCTTTAGAAAATGAAGATGAGAAGGAATCGTGTTATGCCGTTGGTTATCCCAGCTACACTGCTGAGATTGATTTTGTTAATGAATACTTCAGTGACTATGTTTCCTTCGTCATAAAGGTAAAGCCAAGTACTTTTTCTCAGTATATCAACCCACATTCTCCAAGTAAGTCGCTGATTTCGCTGTCGTAATCGTGATATTTCGCATATAAATCATGGCGTTGACGGCTGCGAGGGGCGCGTTTCATGGATCACCTGGAGGGTGCGGGCTTGGCGCGGGGAGATCGGGTTGATTTCGACCGCCGTGTGCGTCTGGAGTTCCGTGGTGCGCAGATCAGTTCAGACGGTGGCCTGCTGGTGATGCGCGAGCTTGATGACGTGCTCGGCCTGTCCAATCTGGCGTCGGAGGCGCTGCGAGACAGCCGCACCGGGAAGAACACGCTCCATCGGCTTGACGGATTGTTCCGGCAATCGGTGTTCGGACGACTGGCCGGATACGAGGATGTGAACGATGCCGACCGCTTGGCCCTCGATCCCGTGATGCGTCAGGTCGTTGGCGGCAGGGCCGTCGAGGCGCAAGCTGCTTCGGCATCGCAGATGGGACGGTTCGAGACCGAGACGCTGGCTCTGGCCGCGAACCGGGCGGCGCTGGCCGATCTGAACGGCCAATGGATCGACCGGTTTCATGACCGCAACGGGTTGAAATACATCGTGCTGGACATGGACAGCTCGGTCAGCCCCACCCACGGCGATCAGGAAGGTGCTGCCTGGAACGGGCATTTCGACTGCACCTGCTATCACCCCATCTTCTTGTTCAACCAGTTTGGCATGCTGGAGCGCTGCGCCCTGCGTAACGGCAATGTCCACAGCGCCGATGGCTGGCGGGATGTCCTTGATCCCGTCATTGCCCGATATGCTGGCCGCGACCTTGGTGGACGCTTCTTCCGGGCCGACGCTGCCTACGCGATCCCCGCGATCTATATGCGGCTGGAAGAAGCCAGGTTCTTCTACGCCATCCGTCTGCCCGCCAACGCCGTCTTGCGCGAGAAGATCGCGCATCGGCTGACACGGCCCGTGGGACGGCCTTCGCTGACCAAGGTCAAACGGTTCTTCGAGGACTTCGAGTATCAGGCGGCGTCCTGGGACAAGCCGCGCCGCGTCATCGCCAAGATCGAATGGCATCCGGGCGAGCTGTTCCCCAAAGTCGGCTTCATCGTCACCAACCTGCCGATGGAGCCAGACTGGGTGGTGAGGTTCTACAACCAGCGCGGCACCGCAGAGCAGCACATCAAGGAAGGCAAATATGCCTTTCGCTGGACGCGGCTGTCATGCCGGAAGTTCCGGCACAACGAGGTGCGGCTGCAACTGCACGCGCTGGCCTACAACCTGGCAACCTTCCTGCGCTGCATCGAACTGCCCGAGGCCATGGCGGACTGGTCGTTGACCAGCCTGCAACTCAAGCTGATCAAGATCGGCGCCCGCGTCGTCCGCCACGCCCGCGCCATTACCTTCCAGTTGGCCGAGGTCGCCGTCACCGGCCCGATGGTGCGGGCCGTCCTTGCCGCCATCCGCCGTCTTCGAACGCCTCCGTCATGCGCATGACCACGATCCATGCCCAAGCTGAACGAAAGCGGCAGGACAGGTCCGTCTGCCGCGCGGAAAAGCGGCTCTGCCGGGCCAGAATGCTGCGGGTTCGAGGCTTGATCCACCCGACTTCGGCCGTTTGCGCGACGACAGACACCGCTCGGGGCGAAAAACGCTTGCCCAGCGAGCAAAATCAGGCGATCTTGAAGTCAAGCGGCAGGCCACTTGGGGAATGTCGGGTCATAGACTACAGGGCATCCGAAATGCCGCTGCACGGCGGCCGCGGAAGCGGCCTTGCGCTGGCGAAACTCGACCTGGATCAGGTCCACCCTGCTGCCAGCCACGGAATCAAGGATCACCTTGCCCTCGGCAAGCAACAGCTCGGCAAACGCGTTCGATGTGCGCGCATCGTCGCGCACGTCAACCACCAGCGACACGATGTCGGATCGGTCGGTTTCATCGAGAGCCGCGACGACAACATTGGAGTGCACGATCAGATTGCCGATAATCTCGTTGAGCGCGCCCCTTACATTGCGCTCCATTCTGGCGATCAGCGCAACTGGACCAAGGATGTCAATATGCTGATGCTGGGCCATTCGCAGCCCGATATCGGGCAGATCCCACGCTTTGGCGCAATCTTCGATCAGCCGGCAAAGCGCATCGTAGTCAACGTAAGCATCCGGGCGACGCAGAGCCACAGGATCTATGTTTGCTCGCTCGAAGAAAGGCTCCAGCAACGCTCCACGCATCGACGCGATCTGCTCGAGGCCGATCAGCTTGCTCGCCCGCGTAAAGTATCGGCTCATCGCTCCTCCCAGAGGCGGAGGATCATAGGAAAACAAAGGCGCCCCGGCAACGTGCGGTGTGACCATCTCAATTCCGGCCGGAAAGAACCGGCGCAGGCCTTGGCAAAATAGGAGGAGACTATGGAGTTCGACTATGTGATCGTGGGCGGCGGCTCGGCCGGCGCCACCCTGGCGTCCCGCTTGAGTGAACGCCCAGACGTCAGCGTATGTCTGCTCGAAGCAGGTGGCCGTGGAGACAGCATCCTGGTGCGGCTGCCAGCCGGGGTGGTCGCAATGATGCCCGGCTACGGCAAGATCAATAACTGGGCGTTCCAGACGGTGCCGCAGCCGGGTCTCAACGGACGCCGAGGCTACCAGCCGCGTGGGCGCGCGCTGGGCGGGTCCTCTGCAATCAATGCAATGCTCTATGTGCGCGGTCACCGCTCCGACTATGACCAATGGGCCGATCTGGGCTGCGACGGATGGGACTGGGATTCGGTACTGCCCTATTTCAAGCGCGCGGAGAACAACGAACGCGGCGCTGATGAATTCCACGGTGCCGCCGGACCGTTGCATGTCAGCAACCAGAAGAGCCCGAGGCCGATCACATCAGCGTTTGTCGAGGCAGCGACCCGCCTGCAGTTTCGCCGCAGGCACGATTTCAACGACGGCGAGAACGAGGGGTTCGGCCACTACCAGGTGACACAGTTCCACGATGCCAAGCGCAACGGCGAGCGCTGCTCTGCCGCCGCAGCCTATCTCCACCCGGTAATGGACAGCCGCAAGAACCTGACGGTTCTGACCGGCGCTCAGGCGACCCGGATCCTGTTCGATGGCAAGCGGGCGGTGGGCGTCCGTTACCGCCAGGCCAAGGAGGACCGCCAGGTGCGGGCGCGACGCGAGGTGATCCTCTGCGGCGGCGCGTTCAATTCGCCACAATTGCTGCAGCTCTCGGGCGTCGGCAGGCCAGAAGATATTACGCGCCACGGCATAGCCATGGTTCACGAATTGCCTGGCGTCGGCCAGAACCTTCAGGACCACCTTGATTTCATCCTCGGATGGAAATCGAAGGACGCCGACAATTTCGGCATCGGCCTGCGCGGGACGGTCAATCTGCTCGGACACATTCGCGCATGGCGCAAAGACGGCACGGGTATGCTGGCTACGCCTTTTGCCGAGGGCGCCGGCTTCCTGAAGTCCGATCCATCAATTGATGTCGCCGACCTGCAACTGCATTTCGTCATCTCGATCGTTGATGACCACGCACGCAAGCTTCATCCGGGATACGGCTTCTCCTGCCATCTCTGCGCGCTGCGACCCTATTCTCGCGGTGAGGTCTTTCTACAGTCGCCAGATCCTCTGGCAGCGCCCGGAATCGACCCGAAATTCCTGTCAGACAATCGAGACCTTCAGACGATGATCCGCGGCGCGCGGATCACGCGGGAGATTCTGCTGTCGGAGCCGATGGCGAAATATCGACACAAAGAGCTTTTCGGCGTTCAGGACGACCTGACCGACAAGCAGTGGGAGGAGCATATCCGCGCCCGTGCAGACACGATCTATCACCCGGTCGGCACCTGCAAGATGGGCGTCGACGATATGTCGGTGGTTGATCCCGAACTGCGTGTCCGCGGCCTGGACGGACTCCGGGTAGTCGATGCGTCGGTGATGCCGACGCTTATTGGCGGCAACACCAACGCGCCGACCATCATGATCGCGGAAAAGGCTGCGGACCTCATAGCCGGCGTTCGCGCCGAAAAGCAGGCTGCCTGAAACGGAAGATTCTCTCGAGAGGAGACGACAAAAATGAACATGAGCTGGACACCGCCCATAGACGCCGAAACGAAAGCTGGCCTGGACGCTGAAGTTGAGGCTCTCGACAGGGCCAAGGATAGCTGGGCTCGCACCAGCGTCAGTGAGCGCATGGCGCTGCTTGCCACGATCAAGGACCGATTGATGAAGGTCGCGGAAGGCTGGGCCGAGATCGCCGCACGCCGCAAGCTGATCCCGGCCGGCTCGCCGCTGGCCGGCGAGGAATGGATCAGCGGGCCCTACGCTCTGATGGCGGGCTGCAACGGTCTCCTGCACACGCTTTCCCAGATGAAGGGCAAGGAGTTCGTCAAGCACCTGCCGATGCGCAAACTTGCGAACGGCCAGACTGCTGTACGCATCATGCCGCATTCGATATGGGACCGCCTGCTGCTATCGGGCGTCAAGGCGGAAGTCTGGATGCAGCCGGGCGTTACCGAGAAGGACGTCGCGAGCTTTGCCGCTACGGCTTACGACACGCCCGCCGATCAGCGCGCCGGCAAGGTCGCGCTTGTGCTCGGCGCCGGCAATATTGCTGCGATCTCGCCACTCGACGCGTTCCAGAAGCTGTTCCTTGAAAATCAGGTCGTCATCCTCAAGATGAACCCGGTCAATGACTACCTGACCGACTACCTGCGATCTGCAATGAGTCCACTGATCGAGCGTGATGCGTTGCGCATCGTAACCGGCGGCGGCGATGTCGGCGCCTACCTGACGGACCACCCATTGGTGAGCGACATCCACATCACCGGGGCAGGAGCCACCCACGACGCCATTGTCTGGGGCGGCGGCGATGAAGGCAGGCGCAACAAGGCGGCTGGCACGCCGAAGAACCAGCGTCACATCACGTCCGAGCTCGGCGCTGTATGTCCGACCATCGTCGTCCCTGGGCCTTGGACCGCGGCTGACATCCACTTCCAGGCAGAGCACATCGCCACCCAGAAACTGCACAATTCAGGTTTCAACTGCGTGGCCTGCCAGGCGCTGATTCTTCCGGCAGCATGGGACAAAACCCGGGACCTGATGCATGAGGTCGGCAATGTGATGGGCCGTGCAGGACAGCGCGAGGCCTACTATCCCGGCGCGGACAAGCGGCTCGCCGAATTCAAGTCGCGGGCGGGACAGATTGAGACCATCGACCGTGGCCCCGACGCACCGGCTTGCATCGTCGCCGACATGGAGCGCGGCGATGTCGAATGGTTACAGGACAACGAGGTCTTCGCACCGGCTCTCGGCAAGAAGCTGATTGCGTCGCCGGATCCCGAAACCTACCTCCGCAACGCGGTCGCATGGGTCAACGATCACCTCTATGGAACGCTCGGCGCCAACATCCTGATCCACCCGTCAACGATTCGCCAGATCGGTAAGAAGCGCTTCGAAGAAATCCTTGCCGACCTTCGCTATGGAACCATCGCTATCAACGCCTGGACGGGCCTCGGCTTCCTGCTCAACGCCGTGCCGTGGGGCGGCTTTGCAGGCGCCACGCTGCAGGATGTCCAGTCGGGCATCGGCACGGCCCATAACAGTTTCATGCTGGAGAAAACGGAGCGAACCATCGTCACTGCCCCATGGTCGCCGTTCCCCCGCAATCTCTTGTCGGGCCGACTTTCGCTCCTGCCGCGGCCGCCGTGGTTTGTCACAAACCGCCGCCAGGACCGTCTCGGCAAACTGCTGACGTCGTTCCAGTACAAGCCGAGCATCCTCAAGCTGCCGCGCATTTTCTACAACGCGCTGCTTGGGTGAGCAGCCTTCTGGACGCGAAGAATTTCCCCGGATCAAGCCCGCAGGAGCAAGAAGATGAAACTCTCAAAAGGCGTTTGGGCGCTCGTGATGGCGCTGGCATTCCAACCAGAAGTCGCGCTCAGCCAACAACAGCGCGCCGGCGCAACAGAGGCGACCAAGGCAGCAAACGCTGCGGTCCTGAATTTGTTGCCTTTCAATGACAGGCAGGCGTTCGAGGACGCTCGTCGCGGCCTGATCGCGCCGCTGCCGCAAGAAATGGTGAATACCGCCGAGGGCAAGCCAGTCTGGAACCCGAAGAAGTTTTCCTTCCTCGACGAGGCCCCAGCGCCTGATACCGTCAACCCGAGCCTTTGGCGCCAGTCGCAGTTGGTTCAGATAGGCGGGCTGTTTGAGGTCACCGATGGAATCTACCAGGTTCGCAACCTGGACCTGGCAAACATGACGATCATCGAGGGCGAGACCGGCATCACGATCGTCGATCCGCTGATATCGGCGGAGACAGCAAAGGCGGCTCTCGATCTCTATACTGCCAACCGGGGCCAGAAGCCGATTGTCGCGGTGATCTATACACACAGCCATGTCGATCATTTCGGCGGTGTGAGGGGCGTGGTGGATCAGGCGGACGTCGATAGCGGCAAAGTGAGGGTCTACGCGCCGATAGGCTTCATGGACCACGCGATCTCCGAGAACGTGCTTGCCGGCAATGCGATGGCGCGCCGTGCGACCTATCAGTTTGGCAACCTCCTGCCGGCTGACCCTCAGGGTCAGGTCAGCGCAGGTCTGGGTACAACAACATCGTCAGGCACCGTAACACTTATCGCGCCCACCGATACGATCTCGCAGACGGGGCAAACCGAAATAATCGACGGTCTGACCTATGAATTCATGCTCGCCAACGGATCGGAGGCGCCGTCCGAGTTCATTTTTTACATGCCGCAAAAGAAAGTTCTGAACGCCGCCGAGATTGCCGCGCATATGCTTCACAACACCTACACGTTGCGTGGCGCTCGTATCCGAGACCCTCTGGCCTGGTCAAAGTACCTGAATGAAGCAGTGGCCCGATGGGGCGGCGATATGGAGCTTCTATACGGCCAGCATCAGTGGCCAGTCTGGGGAAAGGAGCGCGCCGTCGCTCATCTCAAACTTCAGCGCGACATGTATCGGTTCATCAATGACGAAACATTGCGTTTGGCGAACAAGGGCTACAACAAGGAAGAAATCGCCGAAATGGTGAAACTGCCTGAGGCGATAGAGCAGAACTTTTCCGCGCGCGGCTATTACGGAAGTTATAGCCACAACATCAAGGGGACGTACGCCTTCTACCTTGGCTGGTTCGACGGCAATCCTGCAACCCTCAATCCACTTCCCAGACGAGAAGCAGCAAAGCGCTATGTCGAGATGTTCGGCGGAGCCGATGCGCTGCTTGCAAAGGCGCGCGAATACTATGAGGCGGGAGATTACCGATGGGTCGCGGAAGTTGCCGATCATGTTGTCTACGCCGATCCCGGCAATCAGGCCGCCAAGAACCTGGTGGCCGACGCGTTCGAGCAGCTTGGATATCAGGCCGAGGCTGGAACGTGGCGCAACTTCTACCTGGCGGGAGCGCAGGAATTGCGGAATGGCGTGATGGCGCTTCCCGCGCCCCAGACACTCACATCGGATGCGCTAAAGGCGACCAGTCTAGAATTGTTTTTTGACTTTCTAGGCGTCAGGCTTGATCGAGCAAAGGTCGAAGGCAAATCCTTGACTCTGAATTTCAACTTCCCCGATGTCGGCGAAACCTTCGCGCTCGAGCTCAGCAACAGCGTATTGAACAATACGAGGAACGTACAATTGCCAAACGCTGACGCAACGATCACGCTAGATCGCAAGACGCTTGACGCGATCACGCTCAAACAGAAAACCATGGCCGAAGCAATCGGGGCCGGTGAGATCAAGATTGTGGGCGATGGTACGAAGCTTGGTGAACTGTTCGGCGATCTTGATGCCTTTGATTTCTGGTTCAACATCGTAACGCCGAATGATGCTGCGATGAAGTAGCTCCACGATAGGCTAGTCTCATTCTGAACCAGATGGTGGAGCGCATCGGGATCGGGGCGACCAGCAGACTAGTGAGCGTATCACAACTGCGTTCAGAACTGCCGGATGCTGGAGTTGCTGCGTAAGCGGCAGCTTCAGCGGCATGGATATCAGAAGCCGTCAGGCCACTTCCGGGCCCCATCACTACCTCTTCATTGGCCATGTTGGCCAATTGGAGAAATGTCATGGGTATCTCACAATAAGATTGGTGAAGCATCGTTGTTGGGGTCAAAATGACAAACACACAGCTTAAGTGGCAAGATTTTCCGGAAATCAACTGCCCTCCGAAACAGATATTTAATCATGAGAACAAGACTATTTTCCATGTGTGGAAGGCAATCGAACTGATACGCGAGCGGCCGGACGATTTTCAATTTGGTGCTGTTCAGTTGCAGAATTTGCGTGCGCAAATTGAAGGTCGAGGAAATCTAGACCTTGAGTATGCCAGCTCACTCGAACAAGAGGACGCTACTAGGCCGCTTTTAATTGCTACGGAAAGTGATGGACAGCACAGGCTTATTGACGGTTATCATCGGGCTTTGCGGTGCCACTGGCAAGGTTGTATAGGTGCGTCAGCTTGGATTTTGAATCAGCAACAGACGGCGAGTATAAGTGAGCCTTACAGGGAAGGCTTTGAACGGATTTGATCGGCTAATTACCTAATTGTAGTTTTCTTTGTTGGCGAGTGTTGTAGGTCGCCTAGCACGATCCTCATTATTTATCTGGCGCGATACTCCCACGCCGGTTGCGACTTGTATTTCCAGACGCCCATTCGCGCTTTCTTCGCAGCTTTCTCATCGCGCACATATTCCTCTGAATATCTGCGATAAGCCCAAGCCATGCCCAGCCTGACCATTTCGCGGTTCACGTCGAGGCGTCCTGCGCGGCAATGGGCGACGGTGCGGCCGTAGCGGTCGGTGTTGACGCGGGTGCAGCGGACCGGACCGGCCGACAGAATGTCGGCCAGGACCTCGGTTGCGGCTGTGCCGCAAGCGATGGGTCCGCAGCTCTGCCCGCGTTCCGGCGCGTCGATGCCGAACAGGCGGATGCGCTCGCCTGCAAGGTCGAGCGTGTCGCCGTCGATCACACGCCAAGCCTTCGCGCCCTGCGGCCGGCAGGATGAGAGAAAAGCGAAAATCATCAGAAGCGCCGTAGCGGCGGCGATCAGCCGCCGCTTGCGGCGCAGGGTCAGCGCGGCGGCGCGATCAGCCGCCAACGCCTTTGCCTCGGCCGGTAGATGCAATTATTAGATGCGTGCCAGACGCAAGCAGGGCAGCGCGGAACTCCTTTCGCGGCGCTTCAGCGGCTTCCCCAAGGATCTTGGCGAGGGCACCATAGCTGCGCCCGGCCTCACGCCGGAAAAGCTCCTGTCGATGATCGGACGGGAGCAGGATCGAGTGGAAGTCCGTTGCGCCGTGCCGGGCGCAGGACACCATGAAGGCAGCGGTCCACTTGACGCCGAGTTGGGCGATCTCTGATCAATCTTGTTGCATCTGGCGCCAACAATCTTGATTTTAGAGTTGGAGATGTGTCTGGATTCTATTCAGAATGGTCGCCTGGCATCAGCACTGACAACATCAAGATCTTTACTGCTGGTGGCGCGCATAGCATCGAACAAACCGAAGCTGTTGATATAAAAATTCCGTCTTTAGGTCCTGTTGGTAAATCTAATCTTAGGATTTTCACAAGAAAATCACTTGTTGAGATAACCACAGTTACAAATAGCGCCCCTAGCTCTGACTTAAACGATATTCCGGATAGATCTATAGCCCAAAATGCGCCACAAACTAGTGGAGCGCCCAATCAGGCGGGCGTGGACCTGGCCAAATCCGTAAATTCTGTTAAAAGATGGACGATCAGTCTCTTAATTATTCTCATCTTGGTTGTTCTTCTAAAGTAGAAAAGTTGCCGGATCACAAAGTCTATGGAGGCCGATCAGCTTTCCCGCACGAACACCCCGGCTGATGTCAGCGCCTGGATGAAGTCAGCCCTGACCTGTTCGGGTGTCACGGTGCCTTCGGCAAAGGCGATGCAGGAACCGGCCGCCTGCTGGTAGGCAGGATCGGCCGGATCACATTGTTCCATCAGCGCCCGGCCCATGCCGTTGGCATCGTTGACGGTGCGAAACCGACTGTCCGTCTCCTGATAGGACACCGGCCGGATCGTGCGCAGCCCGCTTGCATGACCCGCCATGGCTTTAGTCCTCGGACAGCTTTCGTTCGACCTTTGTGCGGCTGTTGCCCTCGGACTTCACGGCGTCCCGCACCTCGTCCTTGGACACGTCCATCTTGCGGGCCTCGTAGCGGACCTCGTGGTCCTGTTTGCCCGCGACTAGCCGCCGATCCTGGGCGCGGCCCCGCTTGGTCTGTTCCTTGGTCATGGCTGTCTCCACCGATGCGAAGGATCAACGCGGTCGTCTCTGCGATGTTTCCACAACAGAAAATCCAGCAAGGCGGTGCAGGATCAGATTCAAGGATTGTGGCTGGTGTCCTGCTCCTGGCCGCATTGCGCATCATAGTCGGCCAGCAACTTGTCCAGGCCAAGCATGTCGCACACGAACCTGGCAGCATCCGGGTCGTTTTCTTCTGCCTGAAAGGCTGTGGCGTAGAAATTATCGGACAGGGCCTTGAGGGCACTGGCCCGCTCGGGCGTGAGGTTTTCTTCGGTCGATGCGTATTCAATGTCAGCGGCAACGTCACGGGCAGCCGTGACGATTGCCGTGACGATGGTTGGCAGAGTTCCGGTCATTGCCTGCTCATGTTGGGTGAGGTTTATGCCGGCCGACCAGACAGCGGAAATGGAAGGAATGGAAGATGGCAGATGATGTTGTTCGCAAGGTGGTCGGCTATCTCCGCCAGATCGAGAAGCTGGCGGAAAAAGGCGATCTTGACGGGGTTCTGCTCGAAGCGCGTCTTGCCCTTCGCCTGTGCAATGCTCCGTCCAGTGGCGAGGCCGCACCGGAGTAAGGTTCGGTCGTTCTGACCGGGCATGATCCACCGGCCCCGCAGCCAGGGCGACAGCCCTAGCTGCGGCGGCGCAGGATCACCAGATAGATGAACATGCCCCAGGCAAAGAGGTCGAACACCCGCTGGATATAGACCAGCACAAGGTGCAGGCCTTGGCCGATGAGGGGCAACAGCGTCAGCGCCTCGCCATGATAATAGAGCGACATGGCAAAGGCAAAGTTGACCAGCAGCAGCAGGACAGCGGCCGCCTTCAACCCGCCGAGCTCAGTGGCGGGCGTGCCGTGCGCGAAGCGCAGGGCATCGACCGGCTGCAACACCAGGAAGCGGATGCGGCCCGTCAGGGTATCGGGTGGCATGGCCGGAACCTCATTCTGACTTGCCGACCATGATAGCACTGTATAGGCTTATTCGTAAACACTGTGCATACAAGTCAGGACGCACATGGGCAAATTATCCATCCGCGACGAAAGCGTGAACGATCTGGCGGAAACGCTGGCGGAGATGCTGGGTGTCACCAAGACAGAAGCCGTGCGGCAGGCGATCCAGAACGAGATCGAGCGCATCCGATCCATGCCGACCATCGAGGACCAGATTGCCGCCTTGCAGGAGCGGGTGAAAAACTACGGCTTCAAGTCCGTGCACATCGTTCCGCCGAAAGGCAAACGCTGATGTTCGTTGATAGCTCTGCCTTCCTTGCCATTCTGGGCAGCAGGTCTGACGCGGCCTTGCTGGTGGAAAAGATCAAGAACAGCCGCAAGCAATGCAAGACCTCGGCCAGCGTGCGCCTCGATGTGGTCATGGCCTTGGCCGAAAGCGGCGCGGACAGGCGCGGCGTCTCCTCTGAGGCGGTTGAGCAGGCCACCGAGATATTCGACAGCCTGCTTCAGATCCTGAAGGTCTATGAAATCGTGGTCAGCCCGCGCATCGCGGCGGATGGATGCAGGCTTGCGGCCCGGTTCGGCCAAGGAGCGGATCACCCGGCGAAACTGACGGTGCAAACCTGCCTGGCCCTTGCGGCCGCGGAGTCGCTGCACCTGCCGGTCCTGCACAGCAACCCGGCCATCGACAGGATCACGGAACAGGACTGGACCGCATGGCGGGCAGGGGAGTGACCGGAGCGCGAAAAGCGCGCAGCAGTCTCAAGGTTCGGTGGTTCCGCCGCGCCGTGCCCTGGGGCACGGTCTATCTGACCTGCGACGGGCGGTATCCGCAGCGGATCAAGATCGGCTTCACGCAGCGCAAGACAACCGAGCGGCGGCGCGAACTGGCGCGCGGCTTGGAAAAGCGGCTTCTGATCGTGCAGACGATCCAGATGCCGCACGCTCATTGTCTTGAAAGCCGGTGCCTCAAGAGCGCGACACGGCTTGCGGATCGGGACTTTGCAAAATCGAGCGAATGGTTCGTCCTGGGCGACGGCTTCACCCTCGATGATGTGGCGCAGACCATGCTCGACAATGCGCGGCGCCTTCGGCGGGAAGCCCGATGGAAACTGGCATGGCCCTCGCAGGGTCGGGTTACGGTCTTTGACTCTGGCTGGCGCAAGGACGGGCTGCGGCCGTCCGATAAGTATGATCTGTCCTGACCGGGAACCTTTCGCCGCAATCCTGCATTGAATGAAGCTACGGACTCCCTTTTCGTATCACGCCCCGCCCCATAAAGGCGGGGCGCTCTGCTTTATTGCACCGTGACGGCGCAGCCGTCTCCGCATCGCCGCGCATGCGGCTTCCGCGCGGATAGCGCAGGGCCAGGCGGGGCGGGGCCGGCTCGACGGCTCTGTCCCGCCTGGTCAACCTGATCGACACGGAAAAGCCCCCGCTGCTGCGGGGGCCGGGTGTCAGATCGCAGCGATAAACCGCTCTCCGCGCATGGGGTGCATCTCGTAGATCAAAACCTCGATGCCGAGGCGGGCGGCGCGGCGATGGCCGCGCCGCTCCGCTTCTGCCAAGGTGGCGCAGATGATGGGCAGGTCGTCGGGATCGTCCCGGATCTCGTAGGTGGTCACAAGGAAACTCCCGGCTTGAGGTTTCCGACAGCATTCAGCCAGCCGCGCAACGTGGCGCAATCCATGCAGATGCAGGTGCCAGCTCCCTCGACCACGACCGGCGCAAGATAGACCCAAGGATTGCTCCTGCCGCATTTGCGGCAGGACAGGGCGGGCAGGGGGTGGGGGCCGTTCATGCGGCCGCCCCTTCTTCCTTCTCGGCGGGCTTGCCTTTCGCCAGCCATTCGGCGGCCTTCTGCGCCTCGCTGGCGGCCTTGAAAATGAGGCGCTTGTCGTCCTTCAGGGCGCGCAGCCAGCTTTGAACGTAAGCGCCGGATTGGTCGAAATCGGGTGTCAGGCCAAGTTTGGCGCAGGTCATGCAGTTGCCAATCTCGGCAATCAATTCCTCGAAGGCGTAAGCCTTGCGGTCATTGAAGCGGGAAAAGCGGTCAAGGCGGCTCTTGTGGCCGGTCCAATGACATTTATGCCGACCTCGGCATAAGACGCATAATGCCGAGGTTCGGATTATGCCGCGCCGATATGCAGCTACTGTTGTGTTGTAGTTAGATCGGCGCGGCAGGTCGGCATAACACTTTGGCGGCAAACAGCAGCCGTTCGAACCGAACGCGGCGAATTCGGGCTTTGAGCCCGGTAGCAGAAGCAACCGGATTTCGCTGCACTTGCTCGCAGCAGATTTTTTGCCGCATGGCGGCAAAAACTCACGCCGCAGTGCGCCCGGGAAATCGGTCGTTCATGCTTTGCGCAGCAGGCCAGAGGCTGATGTTCGGCAGGCAACACGGTAAAGTATCAAAAACGTTGGCAGCGATTGGGACAAAGCTGCCAAAGGACGCTACGTCGGCTTCTTTGAGGCTTCTTCGTTTGCGAGAAGCTGGCGAGCTACAAGATCATGGTTCAGCCATAGGACGGGACCGGCAGGTGAACCTGTTTCGCCGAAGATCAGCTGTCCGGTCGCGGTCACGACATGGTAGCTTAGCACGTCACTCACCAGAGATTTGTGGTCTTTGTGCAGTTGAACGATTTCGCCCGACGTGCCGATTGTCTGCTCTGCCTGTTCCGGGCTGTTGGGTAAGGGCCATGAGGCGAAGTCGTAGAAGCGTTGCATCGCCTCGTGGTGTTGGTAATCTGATACCTTCTGCAGAAGGTCGTCCAGCGTCACGCCTTCCTTCAGCAGCGCCTGGCACTCGTTCCAGAGAGCCTCGACCCACGCGCCGCCACCCTCTTTTTGTAGCGCGCGAAGTAAGGGAAGTAGCGACAATTCGATGCCCGCGAACACATCAGAGGAGTTGGTCCGGATCTCTGGGCAATTGTAGACAGTCGCCTTCACGCCCTCGGCCCAGCCCTCTCTGGCAATGTCCTCCAGTCGCATCTTGGCGTAGCCTTGGGTGTAATTGGTATATGTCTGCCAGCGGTAGTCATCGCCGATCAACACTTCGGTCCCGTGATAGCCATAGGCCGTATAGCGAACCTGCCCCCCCGAAGCCTCGATCCGTTCCCGAATAGGGGCACTGGCGTCAAGAAGGTGTTGGAAGGTGTTGGCAGATACCTCGTCGAAGTTCTGAAGAATTAGCTTGCCTAGATCGCTCTCAATCAAGTCCTGCGAGGACATGTGCCGCGCACCGCGGCCCTTGTAGATGCGGTTCGCGATTACGAGAAACGCTTTGGCCTTCGGAATCCCTCCCGCCATCGTATGCGCGAACAGCACGTTCCGGCCTTCCGGTATCATGCCGTCCAGTTCGCGGATGACGCGATCAAGTGTGCTCTTGAAGCGGTCAACACCATGCTTTCGACACATCTCGATATGCGTCCAGTCGAGCTTGTCGTTCTTCCACGACTCCACAGTCATCTTGTTGAGAAGATCGGTCGGAGTTGGCTGGCCAGCGGGTGCGTCCAGATCAAAGCCCGCCATGAGCGGTTGGTTGATGATTGTGCCGCCAAGTCTCTTCTCGGCTTCTGCGAGTTCCTCGACCGTCAATGCACGGAGAGCGTTGTTTTCTTCCCGCCGACCGACCGTGATTCCCACGATCTTCATGCCGGCCTTCCGGGCCTCGTCGACAAGACCTGTGGCGTATCCTCGCCCGAACAACTCGCCGAACAGGACGAACACGTCTCCTTCCCCGAACAAGGTATTACGACTCATATCAGAAGGGATGGGATAGTTCATGTTTTCCTGCACCTGTGGCTCTCGTTCCATGCCGCGCAGTATCAGGAGATATGTGAAAGGTCATCACTGATCTTCACTGCCCGACGGTGGCCGCTGAACGACCGGAAAGTCCGCATTGTGTCGATCTATCCTCGCCCCGTGAGCGTCCGCTTCGGTGATCTGGCATAAGCACAACCTTCAACCAACTGAAGGAAAAGCTTGTGAAAACGCAACCATCTCGCGCGAACGGATCTCTACCAAACCGGATCAACCATGCTGACCACTTCGCCGAAGTCATCGAATCTGAAGGGTACAGCAAGGGGTCGATTGCTAAATACAGGTCGAATGCACAAGCGCTCACGGAGGCCCTGGTATCGGCAAAACTCACCCCTGCTGACTTAACTGATGAGCTTATGGACCAGCTTGCGCGTTCAATCGTCGACGCCGCTTCGGCGAAAGACAAGAAGCATTGCCTATACCGACTTAATCGGTTCAGGGATTACCTGATCGAGAATGCATCCGCTCCTGCGCGCCCTATACCGCCGCTCGACATGTCGCCAAGGGCTGTGCTCAAACGAGAGTACGAGACGTACCTGCGCGTCCAGCGCGGTCTGTCCGGGGACACAATCTACCACTGCCTGCGGTTCTATGACCGGTTCCTGACCGCGAAGTTCGGGACCGGTTTAGGCGATCTCAACAAGATCAAACCCCGCGACATCACTGGGTTTATCCTTCGATTGCGTGAGGCGCAAAATGCGCCGCGCGACAAGACCGGTCCGTCACATCTGCGTAACCTGTTCCAGTTCCTGTTTTGGAGCGGCAAGACGGAGCGAAACCTGAGCAGCGCCGTGCCGAAGGCGCGGCAGCCGAAGCCGACAGGCATTCCGAGGTATCTGGAGCCGGAACAGGTCAACCGGCTCATTGAGGCGGTGCGCGGCCACAAGAAAACGGGCCGACGCAACTATGCAATGCTGATGCTGATCGCCCGGCTGGGCCTTCGGCCCCCAGAGGTGACAGCGATAGAACTGGACGATATCGACTGGCGTGCTGGTGAAATCCTGATCCGTGGCAAAAGGCAATTGCATGATCGGATGCCAATGTCGGCGGAGATTGGTGAGGCGATTGTCGATTACATCAAGAACGAGCGCCGGGGCCCGGACCGCGCGCTGTTCGTGTCAGTCAAACCGCCGTTCAAGAGGTTCAAGGACGCGCAAATCCTGCGCTGGATTTTACGGGATGCATATGCTGCGACCGGCATTACTCCGCCGCAAGCCTATATCGGCACGCACATTCTGCGGCACAGCCTGGCCACCGACATGCTGCGAAAAGGCGCGTCGCTTGCCGAGATCGGGGATGTGCTGCGACACCGGTCTGCAATGAACACGACAATCTATGCGCAACATGATGTCGATGCCTTGCGCTCGATCTCGCGTTCCTGGCCCACGGCGGAGGAAAAGCAATGAAGCCGCTTACCCAACGACTTGATGAATACCTGGCCCTGCGGCGTTCGATGGGCTTTGACCTCTCCTTCGAGGAACGGGTTTTGCGCAAGTTCGCGATCTATGGCGACGAAAACGGGTTCGCCCGGATCTCGACGCCCTTGTTCCTTGGCTGGAAGGGAAACTATGGCAGCGCGGACAACAACACATGGTCTCGTCGCCTTGGCATGGTGCGCCGGTTCGCCTTTTGGCTTGCAGAGCACGACGATCGGACCGAAGTCCCGTCCAGCCAACTCGTCATAGGCCGATACCGAAGACGTGTCCCCTACATCTATGCGCCCAGTCAGATCGCGGACATTGTCGATGAAGCCGGGCGGCTGCCGTCGCCCTACGGCCTTCGTGCCGCTTTGTGCCAGACCCTGTTCGGCTTGATCGCGGTGACGGGCATGCGGGTGAACGAAGCTTTGTCTCTGGACCGGCAAGACGTCGATCTTGACCGTGCCGTGCTTACGCTCAGAAACACGAAGAATGGTAAGGATCGGCAGCTGCCCGTCAAGGACGACACCGCCCATCGGCTCGCCCACTATGCCGAGTTGCGGGATCGGCTGGTAGCGCACCAGTCGTCGGCGTTCTTCATCAAAGAAGATGGCAAGCCGGCGGGAGATTGCGGGGCACGCTACAACTTCGCGCAAGTCAGCAGAAACATCGGTCTTCGCTCACCGCAAGCCTTCAACCGACACGGCGATGGACCGCGCATCCATGATTTGCGGCACACATTTGCCGTCCACACCATCCTGGACTGGTTCCGCGATGGCCGGGACATCGAGGCAGAAATGTACAAGCTCAGCACCTATCTCGGCCATTCCGAACCAAAGCACACATTCTGGTATATCGAAGCCGTGCCCGAGCTGATGCAGCTGGCTGCGGCGCGGGCCGAACGACGGGTACTGGAGGGCGCATCATGATCGCGACCTATCCATTGCCAATCTACGTGCAACGGTTCTTCACCGAGCGGCTGTTGACCCAGATGCAGGCCAGCCCAAACACGATCGCCAGCTATCGCGACACCTTCCGGCTCTTGCTGAAATACGCGACAGCAGAGACCAGGTTGCCGCCGACTGAGCTGCATGTAGCCCACATCGATGCCGACATCATCGGGCGGTTCTTGACGTTCTGCGAGGATGAACGCGGCAACAGCGCGCGAAGCCGGAACACGCGGCTAGCCGCGATCCGTTCGTTCTTCAAATATGTCGCGGGCTGTGAACCTCAGTTGCTGCATCATTGCCAGAAGGTGCTGGCGATGCCGTCCAAACGGCACGAAAAACGCGTCGTGGACTTCCTCACCCGTGACGAGATGGAGGCCTTGCTGAAGGCACCTGACCAGACGACCTGGTTTGGGCGGCGTGATCGGGTGTTGCTCCTCACAATGCTACAGACGGGTTTGCGCGTATCAGAGGTGATCGGCCTGCGCGTCGGCGACGTCGAGCTCGGCACCGGAGCGCACCTCAGATGTATGGGCAAAGGCCGAAAGGAACGCGCAACGCCGCTTCGCACAGACAGTCGGGATGCATTGAAGGCGTGGCTCGCGCAGAGCCGGGCTAAGCCCAACGAGCCCCTGTTCGCAACCATCAGTGGCAGGCCGCTCAG
Source organism: Paracoccus fontiphilus (assembly GCF_017356265.1). GTDB lineage: Bacteria > Pseudomonadota > Alphaproteobacteria > Rhodobacterales > Rhodobacteraceae > Paracoccus > Paracoccus fontiphilus. The sequence goes on from NZ_JAFNAW010000003.1 coordinate 23,682, forward strand.
CAGAGATGCGGTCGAGCGAATTGTTCGGAAACATGCGGCCACCGCCGCCTCGACCAACTCGACGTTCAGACTGAAGCGCGTCACACCCCATGTCTTGCGCCACACCGCTGCAATGCAGCTTCTACAGAGCGGAGTTGATCGGACAATCATTGCCCTTTGGCTGGGCCATGAATCGATTGATACGACACAAGTCTACATCCACGCCGATATCGAACTGAAAGAAAGGGCTATGGCTCTGACAAAGCCACTTGGCCAGGCGAGCGGACGATATCGACCGGGTGACGAACTCTTGGCATTCCTAGAAGCGCTCTGAATTATGCCGACCTGCCGCGCCGATCTAACTACAACACAACAGTAGCTGCATATCGGCGCGGCATAATCCAAACCTCGGCATTATGGGTCGCCTCATGGGCAAGCGTGGCATAAAATCCTGCCGCGCTGTGGAACGTCGCAATCGGCGGCATGTGAATGAAATCCTCGCCGGGGTTGTAGAAGGCTTGCGGCTCGTCGCTGGTGCGAATGTCCGCACCGGTCGCCGCGAAAAAGGCGTCAAGGGCGGGGTCGGCTTCGGTGCCAAGGTCACGGGCAGGCTCGGCGGGGGTGCCATAGTATTCTGCGGGCAGGCCGTCGATCTGCTCGGCGTTAAAGACCCGGTAGGCTTTCAGGTAGGGCAGGCGGCGCTCCTCGCCGGTGTCCGCGTCCTCGCGCTCAAAGGTGCCATATTTCACAACCGTTGACGATTTCTCACCCTTGCACACCTGTCCGCCTGCCTCCTGCGCCTGCTTGTAGGTGAACCAACGGGCGGCGCGGTAGCCTTTGGCGTCTGCGGCAAGCCACAACATCAGGACGTTGATGCCGGAATAGGGTTCGCCGTTGCTCCGCAGCGGGAAGGGTGCGCCGCCCTTGTCGCCGGTCCACGGCTTGCGCCATGCCGGAGTGCCCGCTTTGAGGCTGGCAATGATGCTGTCGGTGACGTGGGCGTAGAGGTCGAACGTGTCAGCCATGTGTGGCCTCCTTGTGGTGCTGCCCTTTGCCGGTCTGGTGCCGGACAATCGGGCGGGGTTTCTGGCGAGGACCGCGAAGCGGCCCTCTCCTGAAACCCTGCCTCCCGGCGAGGGCAGGAGGGGGACCCAGGCAAGGTTGGACGTCAGGGGCGAAGGGGAGGGGGATCACCCGGCCTGCACGAAGCTGCAGGCGCAGGAAGGCCGGGGAAACCCCTTCGCCCCGTGAAGCGGACGGCCTTGCCTGGGGGAACCGGCGGTTCCCATGAACGGACACGCGCCCTTCGCGCGTGGTTCCACAAAGGGCAGGGGCGTTCGGCTTGACCGAATCCCCCGGCCAGGCGCGGTCCCGCGCCTTTGCCCCGATCACCGCGCCCGGCGCGGGGATCTCTCCATCATCTTACTGAGGTTGAAGCTTTCCAGCCTAACCAAGCACACAGGTGTCTCGTAGTGCGAAGTCCGGCAATGACATCAAGATCGTCACGACCCTCCCGGTTCTGGCTCAGCTTCGCGTGTCAGATGGAAATGATCGGAAGTTTTCACGGTATCGAAGTGGGCTCAGCCCCAACCTGCGCTGAAATGCGCCAAGCATCTGCTGCGGGCTGGAGAAGCCACAGTCAAACGCGATGGTTTTGATCGGGCGATCCGTCGCTTCGAGCAGATTGCGCGCGTGATCGATACGGATGCTTTCGACGAAGTCATGGGGTGTCTGGCCCAGCTCCTTCACAAAGAGGCGGGCCACGGTGCGGGGGCTGGTGCCGGCGATCTCGGCCAGCCGATCGACGGAAAGCGCTTCGGCGAGATGATGAATGACATGGTCCCGGACCCTGCCGATAGGCGACTCCGGGTCGCCGTGTGGCAGCAACAGCGGGCTGAACTGCGACTGGCCGCCCTGACGCTGGGCAACGACCACAAGGCGCTTCGCACAGGCGAGGGCGAGAGCTGCGCCATGATCCTCGGCAACGAGTGCCAAGGCAAGGTCAATGCCTGCGGTTACGCCCGCTGATGTGACCAGAGCACCGTCACGGGCGTGGATGCGGTCGTGCTCGACCCGGCAGGCTGGAAACTGCGCAGCAAGCTGAGCTGCATTCTGCCAATGGGTCGTCGCCACACGCTCATTGAGCAGGCCGGCATGGCCGAGCGCGAAGGCTCCGGTGCAGATCGACCCGTAACGCCCCGCCTGCGCGCCCCAGCTGCGCAGCCAGTTCGACATGCCCGCATCCGGCTCCGCATCCGGCAAGGCCGGCCCCCCGGCAACAAGGACGATATCGAACTGCCGCTCGGCCTGCCTGAAGGAGAGATGCGGGATCATCGCCATCCCGTTCGAGGCACGAAGCGGTGCCGTATCGCTTGCAAGCAGCAGGCAATCATAGCCTTCGCTGGAAGTCAGCGCCGCAGTCGCCTCGGCGAAGACATCCAGCGGCCCTGCCACGTCCAACGCCTGCACCCCCTCGTGAATGACGAGGGCAACCTGCTGACGCCCCATCGAAACCCCTCCCGAGTGCCCAGTCAAGGCAGTTTATCGCAGATGATTGGCAGTTTTTCGATGGTTATGATGTTTGCTGCCAAGTCAATTGCAAGCGATCATGCTGAAGACCCTGCCACAGGAGACCTGCCATGACCGACCCGCTTCTCTCGAAGGCCAGCATCAACGGCATTTCGGTGCCTGACAGCAAGCTTGGCCGTGCCATTACCGAGTTCATTCGCGACACTGAATCCGAGCTTCTCTTCAACCATTCCAGCCGCGTCTATTTCTTCGGTGCCTTGGCCGGCCAGCAACGCGGCCTCACTTTCAGCGCCGAACTACTCTATGCGGCGGCGATGTTTCACGACATTGGCCTGATGCCCTCTCACAGCAGCCAGGACTTGCGGTTCGAGGTCGATGGGGCCAACGCCGCTCGCGATTTTCTGCAAGGCCATGGTGTTGATCCGAGCGACATCGACAAGGTCTGGACGGGGATCGCACTCCACACCACGCCCGGCATACCCGAACACATGCATCCTGTCATCGCCCTGACGACCGCCGGGGTGGAAATGGACGTCCTTGGCCTGACTTATGGCGAGTATGACGATGCAACGCGCGAGGCCGTGGTCGCCGCTTTCCCGCGCACGCCCCAGTTCAAGGAAGACATCATCCAAGCCTTCTATGACGGCATCAAGCACAAGCCCGACACCACCTTCGGCAACGTGAAGGCCGACGTACTCGCTGACAAGGACCCGCATTTCCACCGCGGGAACTTCTGCAGTGTCATACGCTGCTCACGCTGGAAGGGATGATCCTTGTCGCGCTGATGGTGCACGTGGCCGCAAGAGAAAGACCGCTTCGTTCGCGAAGCTGACGCCTGCCCCATGCACCCCGCAAGCGATCGCCACCCGGCAGGGCCGAGACTGGACCCGTGAGCCGACTATTGCGGCCCCGCGCGGGCTGGCTCGGGACGAGACGACGGCGCGGGACAAGCCGCAAAGGAGGGGCAGGGGTCCAGGCTCGGGGCGAAGGCCGGCGCCAGCCGGCCGGAGCTTAGAGCGCGGTCCCGGCCAGAGGCCGGGATGTGGCTAGAACAGTTTTCTGATGTTGCGGACGCCCTTTGCTGATCCCGTGGGCTTCACGCGCAGATGAGATGACAGTCCCAACAGGCCGGTTTTCAGCAATCTCGGTTGGGCATTTGCGGCCTTCATCAGAACCTCGTGGATCATGCCGGTGTTGCGGTCCGCCTCGACCCTGAACACCTCGCAAATATCATCGCCGGGGTCCAGAACTGCCCAGAGATCGGATTCTTCATTTTTGACGCAGGACAGCATGTAGGCGGCCATGACATCGGCGGCCCAGTTTATGACAGGATTTGGCTCGATCCCTCTTTTCCTTGCCTCGGCCATGCAGAAGTTCTTTGCGGCCCTGAAGGCATTGGAAACATCACGGGGGCAATCCGATATTCCGCCAGTATCGCGGATATCCTCGATCCAGTTTGTGTAAATCACCTGATAGATCATCTGCCATCCCTGACCTGAAGGCCGCCCAAGGCTCGAACCTTGCCCGAAGCATACCCTCGCAGCTCATCGCCACAACACTCGGTATGATGCGTCTGTTTCAGGACCATGCCCGGCATGACTGAAGCCCGCCGCTAGGCGGGCCAGGACGCCGCCAGGCGTCCTTGTTCTTCCGCCCGGTCGTGCTGACCTGATCCTTGGCTGGCCCTCAAGGGGTAAACTGCCGGGGCGCAGACAACCACGACCCCGCCCCGGCGCACTCATCAATGGGGAAAGAGGGCCATGCCATAACGATCTTTGGTTGTTCAATGCTTTAGATGATCAACCTACAGAAGAAGCAGAAACCTGCTTCATCGACGCAAGCGCGGCGCCAGCCGCGCTTTCCTTTTCCGCGCAGCGGTTCGGCGCGAACAGCGCGGGGCCGTGGCGGCGGGGCATTGTCCTGCCGCCACGGCCAACCTTGGGGAGCTGCGCCAGGACAAAAGAAAAGGCCCTGCATGATGCAGGGCCAGTGTTATCCTCACCACAAGGATAGGGGTGCAGCCTCCTTCACAGGTCGGATCGGCGGCTGCGGAATACTCTTTTTCAGGCATCACCCACGACAGGATAATGCCAGCGACGGGGCCGTGTTTCCTCCTTTGGCCCAACGTAATACCAATCGACCTCGAGATCGGATGCCAGGTCGCAGCACCGGGTCATATCATGTCTGCGCATCCTCTCGTTTTCCTGCGGCGCGACATCGATGACCATCATGACGGGAATGAACCTGTGCCCGTAGCGCACGGAGACTTCCTCTCTTTGTGCGGCCATCTTGCGGATGTCCCAGCTAATTTCGGCGAAGGTCAAGCGCCGCCTGTCACGTTCGGATGCCTTGATCTCGATCGCCAGAAGCATGGCCTTCAAGGTCGCCTCGGCATTTCTCCTGCGCCAGTCGCCTCCGACGCCTTCGTTGAAGAGGACCACATCGGGGATCGGTTCCACGCCCGCCCGGTAGTCCTCATGGCGAGTGCCCATGAGAGCCTGGAAGACTTCCGTCCTGGGATCCCGGATCATCTGCTTCACATTCATTCCAACCTGGCGAAGCGGCACTCCAGCTGTTCGGAGCGCGTGGTAAACCATAGCCTGGTAGTGTAGCTCGCCGCCGAGCACCGCGCGGCATTCATCGATGATGGTCGTCCATGCCGAGGCCAGGGCCTTGCAGGCGTCATCTCCAGTGGTGATCTGCATGCTTGCTCGGTTCTCCGGTATGACTGCGGCATTCTTCGCAAAGTGTCCGTCGGAACTCCATAGACTCGCGGATCGGGAATTCTCCAGTCCGCGCAGCCTTCCAGCATCGATCATGTTCATTTGCGAAGATCCGCAAGGCTTCCAGTTCCTCAGCCGTCCATAAGCCTATCGTTGGGGTGGGTCTTTTCCCTGATGATCCGCTGCAATTCCTCCAGTCCGGCATCGAGCATGGCGCGGGCTTCCAGATGGGCGAAGGGTTTCCAGAACCGTGCGCGGGCTTCCGGCGTCTGCGCGATCCCGGCGCTGCGTTCGAGGTCTCCGATGGTCATGGCAAAGTCTCCTGTGGGGTGTGGGGCGGGGCGCTTGCGCCCCGCCAGCCGGTCACTTCATGCCTTCGGGAAGCCATGCCGCGATCGTCGCGGCCTGTTCCTCGGTGACGGCCAGGGCGCTGCGCAGATCTCCGTCGCCCCGGAACAAGGCTTCAAGTTGCTCGGCCTTCTCGCCCTTCTTCATCCTGGCGAAGGTGGTTGCGGTCGGATGGTCGGGGGCGAGGTCCAGCAAGTCGCGCCACAGATCATCGAGATAGCCGCCCCCCACGCGGGAAAAGAAATTGGCGGCGGTCGGCGTCCAGACCTCGCGGATATTGGGCTGCGTTTCCTTGTCCAGCATGGCCGCCATGTCCTTGCTGCCGCCGCGATAATGCGCGGCAAGGAAGCGGGCCAGTTCGCCCTTCACATGCTCCGCGCCCTTCTTGCGGAAGGCCCGGAAGGACTTGGCATGATCCTTGCCAACCATGTCGCGGGCCAGGTTGTCGGTCAGCCGCGCGTCAAGCTGGTAGCCGCTGGCCTCGGTCGAGGGCCAGTTCGGAACGTCCTCGGTGGACAGGCCCAACGGCTTTTCCCAACGCAGCGCATGGCTCAACTGATAGGCCAAGAGGTCGATCAGCAGATCAGGGTCGCGCAGGATCGCATGTTGCCGCGCCCCTTGGGCGATGCGGGCAAGGTCGTCGCGCAGCTTCTGCGAGAGTGCCGACTTGGGCGCGTCCTCGGCTGCACCGGCGTGGGCGGAGGGGCGCAGGAAACCGGCCTCGATAGCCGCAGGTCGGTCCTCGCGGCGCACAAGGCCCTCGGCCTTCTGCAATTCGCCTTTCGCGTTCACATAAAGAATGACGCCCGAAACCGCCTTCTGCTCGTCGCTGTAGCTACCGTCCAGAGTGGCTTGCAGCGCGGCAAGCTCGGCCTGCCCGTCCTCGTCCAGTGCATCGCCGTTCGCCAGTTCGGCCAGTTCCTCATACCGCGCGGCCTGTTCCTCGGTCAGCACTCCTTCTTCTTTATAGATGCGGTCCAGCTTGCGGTTCTCAAGTTCGTAATAGCCGATATAGCTGTCACCAATCGCCTCGGCCCATGTCCAGCCTTCCGCCTTTGCGGCCTCGACGGATGCGGCCAGCTTGCGGGAAAACAACGCGTCCAGCAGGGCCACATCATCGAAATATTGCTGGTCGCTGAACAGGTCGCCGGTCATGCGTCCGCCTTCGGCCTCATAGGCGTCCTGGCCGACATAGAGGACGCGGCGGTCGGTGCCGCGCACGGCATCGGGTTTGAGCATCTGCTTGATCTGGTGGTCGCTGTAGCCGTGGCCCTTCACCTGTTCCAGCACGGCAAGGCTGTGGGCCTCGTCCTCGCTGATGGTGAAGGCGGCGGCGTTCGACAGGGTGATGGTTCCGGCCTTCAGGGCGTCCAGAACAGGCGCGGGCAGGCTTGCCAGCTTCAAGCGGCGATAGACGTGCTTTTCATTGACGCCGAAGGCCACAGCAATGGAGGGGACCGGAACGCCCCGCGCGGCCATGTTGCCATATTCGCGGATCTCGTCGGCGGCGTGGGGCTGCTCCCGGTGGTGGTTCTCGCTCGATGCCCAAACCTCGGCGGTCGCCTGATCGGGGGCCAGCTTCACCGGAATGACGGCAAAGCGCGGATCGTCCTGCAACAGTTCCAGTGCGCGAAGCCTGCGGCCTCCGGCAACGATCCCGACGGTGCCCGCCTCGTCGCGCAGGCCCGCAAGGTTCTGGATCAGGCCAAGCTGGCGGATGTTCTCGGCCAGGGCCTCGATGCCCTCCGGGCTGAACACGGTGCGCGGGTTCAGGGGCGAGACGTAAAGATCAGCGAAGGGGACCAGTTCAACGGGGCTGTTGATCGCTTCGTATTTCATGGGTCGTATCCTTGTTCTGTGGTGAGAGTTGTGGCTATGATTGCCCTGCCCTCTTTCCGCCCGTTGGGGGGCAGGGACGGGTTGTTCAGACAGCCCCGTGCTGGATCAGGAAGCGGCGGCCGATACCGAAGGTGTCGCCCTTCCTGACAAGCGCCCAGGCTTCTGCGAGACGGCGCTGCAAGGTTTCACTGCTCATACATTCACCCCCTTTCCGGGTTGCGGGTTGGTGGGGGACGTTGGGCGTCCCTCCTGTTTAGCCTGCTCGAAAGGCCAGCCTCGGCGCGGGAACGGAGCCACCCCGCGCCGATCTCGGGGTTAGTGTTCGGAGGGCAGGTAGAGCGTCAGGACGCGGCGCGTCTGCTCGGGGTCAGTGGCGCACTCGGGCATGGTCGCCCCGTAGGTGTAGGCGGTGTCGTAAAGGTCGATTTTCCAGAAGATCGCCACGCCATGCGCCTCGACCCGGCCAAAGGAATGATCCTCCCAAGGGTCATTGTCCTAGGTCCAGTCCGTGAAGCTGATAACCGCGTTCATCAGCGCGGCTTGGGTCCGCTCGGGAATGGCGAGGAAGCCCGGCGTGGCGACGGTGCGGCCTTTCAGATGCTGGCCGCGCCAGAGGGCCGCAAAGCCCAGGGCACGACGGAAGGCATCGTTCTGTTCCGCGATCATCAGCCGCAGCATGTGGTCGCGGGCCTGCTCGGTGGGGGTATCGGTTTCGAGTGCTTGAGCCATTCCGGCCTCCTTGTGGTGCTGCCCTTTGCCGGTCTGGTGCCGGATGATCGGGCGGGGTTTCTGGCGAGGACCGCGAAGCGGCGCCTCTCCTGAAACCCTGCCTCCCGGCGAGGGCAGGAGGGGGACCCAGGCAAGGTTGGACGTCAGGGGCGAAGGGGAGGGGGATCACCCGGCCTGCACGGAGCCAAAGGCGGAGGAAGGCCGGGGAAACCCCTTCGCCCCGTCAAGCGGACGGCCTTGCGTGGGGGAACCGGCGGTTCCCATGAACGGACAGGCGCCCTTCGCGCGTGGCCCCACAAAGGGCAGGGGCGTTCGGCTTGTCCGAATCCCCCGGCCAGGCGCGGTCCCGCGCCTTTGCCGCGATCACCGCGCCTCGCGCGGGGATCTCTCCATCATCTTTCCCGCTCAAAGCTATCCAGCCTGCCGCCCCTCTACAGGCGGCGGGCCTTGCAGGGCGGCGAGCTGGACGCGCCCATCAAAGAGCGAAGGGAAGCGAGCCGTCTTGTGGGAAGGTTCGGCGGGATTGTGCCAACCTAAAGGATCAGGGGAGGAAAATTATGCATACGACTTTTGTCGTGCTAGGATCGCTCTGTGCAAAGGAGGGTGTGACATGTTCCATTCGCCCGAGCAGCACGACATCCGTTGGTCGGACCCTAAAACCGAAACGGAGATGTCAGACGATGAGGTCAGGCAAGTGTTCGACGCCTTGGTCGCAAAGCTCAACGAAGAAGAGCGATCAGCGTCAGATAAGCGGTACGTCAGTTCGATATGAAAGTCCCCCCTCGCTGTCCGCGCGAGGGTCTTGTGCAATGGTTTGATCGGATCACCCTATCGCCCAGTTGACCACAGGCTGTGCGCTCGATCCCTGTGGTCTCGCTTACAGCCTGCTTCGGCCTCCCGCCTCCACTCCCAAGGTCGTTCTGGCACGAGGCTGGACAACCGGGCTCCCCGCAAGCGATCGACACCCGAAGGGCCGAGACTGGGCCGCTGGACCAACTATTGCGGCCCCGCAAAGGCTGGCTCGGGACGAGACGGACGGCGCGGGAAAAGCCGCAAAGGAGGGGCAGGGGTCCAGGCTCGGGGCTAAGGCCGGCGCAAGCCGGGCGCAGCCTGGAGCGCGATCCCGACCAAAGGACGGGATGCGGCCTGAAACTTGATCCCACATGAGCACTTGAAATGTGTACACAGAAAGTATACCTATCAATTAATGGCTCGCAGAGGCCGAAAGCTTTCATCAAGCAGACCATGGGGGACGACGATCAAAATGGTACCTTATGGAAATCGAATACGATGAGGCAAAGCGCCAAGCCAACATCAAGAAGCATGGAGTTGATCTGCTCTTTGGAGCGTTGATCTTTGAAGGGCCGACCTTCGAGGTTCCGTCTCCCCGAAACGGGGAAGATCGTGTTCTTGCAGTCGGGCTTGTGGATGGCGAGGTTTTTGTAACCGTCTATGTCAAACGAGGTAACGCGATCCGTCTCATTTCGACCCGAAAAGGAGGCCGTCGTGACAGACAAAGATATGAAGAAGCTCTCTCTGGCTGATGTGCGCGCACTGAAGAACGCGGGCAAGCTGCACATTGATCCTACCCCCCCCGAAGTCGACCTTCCCGACGACTTCTGGAAGCATGCTGAACGCGTTGAACGTGAGACGAAGAAGTCAGTTCACCTGCGCCTTGAACCCGAAGTGTTTCGTTTTTTCCAGGAAGAGACACAAGGGAAAGGCCACATCAAACGCATGCAGGATGTTCTTGCTGCCTATGTGAAAGCAAAAAAGACAGAAGGTAGCCCGGCTGCATAGATCACTTGGGCTGTTCTTCACGCTCTACACCTGCACAGTCGGCAATTCGCTGATCCTGGTGGTGTAGCGGGGCGAGCGGTGATCGGCGGAGCTATGGCTGAATTTGGGTGACGCGGCTTGATCAGGCGGCGCGGCTTTGGCTGGCATCGTCAGCGACGACGCCATTGGTGAATCTGACGCCTTCGATGACGCGTGGCAACTGGTTTGTGCCGTTGAGCTTGCGCCACTTCTTCGATGCGGCCCGGACCAAGGTGAAGACCATCAGCTTCGCGGTCTTCTGCGAGAGTGCGCCCTTGGTGCGGACGGTGCGATGTCGGACAGTGGCAAAGACACTTTCGATGGGGTTCGAGGTGCGCAGATGCTCCCAGTGTTCGGCCGGGAAGTCGTAAAAGGCCAGCAAGGCCTCGTTGTCCTTGGTCAGGCAGGACACGCCACGCTGGTATTTGGCGGCGTATTTTTCCTTGAAGGTCTCGATGGCCGCCAATGCCGCGGCGCGGGTTGCGGCATGGGAGATCTCGCGCAGATCGGTGGTGACAGCGGGATGCATGGATTTGGGGAAGCAATTGAGCACGTTTGCCATTTTGTGAAACCAGCAGCGTTGGTGACAGGTGCTGGGAAAGACCTCATCCATGGCCTTCCAAAAGCCCAAAGCGCCATCGCCGACAGCAAGTTCCGGCGGCACGGCAAGGCCGCGGGCCTTGAGACCGACCAGCAGCTCGCGCCAGCTTTGCGCGCTCTCGCGCATCCCGACCTGGAAACCCACGAGTTCCTTCTTTCCTTCGGGTGTGGCCCCGAGGACCACCAGCATGCACTCGGCTTGCGGCTCCATCCGGGCCTGCAGGTAGACGCCGTCGGCCCAGATGTAGACATAGCGGCGTGCCGAAAGGTCGCGGCGCTGCCAGTGGTCGTAGTCCTGCTGCCAATCCGCGGTCAGACGCGAGATCACACCGGGTGACAGGTTCGGCGCATCCGCTCCCAGCAGCGCGGTCAGCGCCTCCTGGAAGTCGCCCATGGACACGCCACGCAGGTAAAGCACCGGCAGCAGCGCATCGAGACTGCGGGAGCGCCGCGCCCACCGCGGCAGGATGTTGGAGGTGAAGCGGATTCTCTTCTCGGCCCCCACATCGGCAGCGCGATCGCGCACCTTGTGCCGTTTCACGGCGAGTGGCCCGATCCCCGTCTGGATCGTCCGCTCCGGACCGGTCCCGTGATGGACAACGCGCTGACGGCCATCGGGCAGAAGATCATCGTTGAATTGGGCGACAAAGTTTGCAGCCTCGGCCTTCAGTGCGGCGGCCAGCATCTTGCGTGCGCCCTCACGGGCAATCTCGGTGAGCGGATCAAGGATCGAACCAGGCTGGTGAAGCGGGGTGATCGTGGTATCGTCTTTCATGGCGTATCGCTCCTTCGGGAGGTTCTGGCAGGCTTCGACACCCGCCACGATACGCCGCCTTCTCAGGCCCCATCACCCATTTTCAGCCATAGCCCTGATCGGCGCGCAAGCGCCATTCACCGGCGAAGCCCTCGCGCGCCAGCACCATCGTCTTTTTGCCAAAGCGGTCGTTGATCGCATCGAGCGCATCCGTCAGGCGCGCATCGCGCGGCCGGTCAGGCTGGAACAGCATGGCCGGCCGGTCGGCCTCGGGCAGCAGGTCATCGAGGATCACGCCCGCCTTGGTATAGCGTATCCGTCCGGTGTGCCTGCCCTGACGGTGAAAGCCGGCGCTTGATAATGTCCATGGTTGATAATGGACATCTTGAGGCACTCGATGGCGGGCACGAAGGGGCAGAAGAAGCGGTTTTGGTCTGAAGCCGGGGTCGGCCAGGTTCAAGGCCAAAAGGTACTTCCAGTCGATCCGCGCTCGAACCGCCTCGGCCGCTTGGCGATCCGAAAGGCCCTCGCGGAACTGCATCAGCGTGACTAGGGCCAGCCGCCATGGCGCGTAGGCGGGCTGGCCCAGGGCTGGGTAGAGGTCACCGAAGTCAGCGTCATCAAACAATGGACCCAGCCGGTCGCGCAGAAGCAGGTAGGGATTGCCCTGCGGGAATGCCGCACGAGCTACAATCTCTGTCTGCGCAGGAATGGACGGCGCAGGGCGATGGGGGCGCAAGGACATGGGAGCTACTCCTACCAGAGGCGCCTGTTTAACGCTCCATCGCCCGCAGGTTCCGACTTCGCCAACAGTGTCCGACCGTTTTCTTTACCTCGTTCTCGGCAGCAGACAGGGACGTATCTGGCGCTTGTTCCACCTGGTGATGGAGTTCATCCTCGACAACGGCGCGAAGAGCCCAGAGCCGACTGTAGAGCAGCTCCTATGGGCTTCTATCGAAAACCTCTGCCCGGGTTGAACGGCGCTGTCTCTTGCGGCAGTTTGGTGCGGAAGACCAGATTAGGGATCATCCATGCAGATAGCACTTCAGCTTGTCGGGGGCTTGATCCTGCTGATGCTGGGAGGAGAGCTGCTGGTCCGGGGGGCCGTGCAGGTGGCGACCCGGTTTGGTGTCTCGCCGCTGGTCATCGGCCTTACGCTGGTCGGTTTCGGAACCTCGACGCCCGAGCTTGTTACCTCGGTCCAGGCTGCACTCAGCGGGTCGCCCGGGATCGCCTATGGCAACATCGTCGGCTCAAACATCGCCAACATCCTGCTGATCCTCGGGATCGCCGCGATCATCACGCCGATTGCGGTGTCCTCGAATGCCCTGAAGCGGGACAGCACGATCATGGTCCTGGTCACGGTCGTCTTCGCGATCGTCGCCGCGCTTGTGCCGATGGGGCTGCTGGCCGGTCTGGTCTTTGTGGCTGCCCTTGCAGGCTACATCTTCGCAGCCTTCTGGCAGGAACGCGGCTTGGCCGCCGGCGCCCTGGACGATGCGCATGGCGCAGCCTTCGACAAGTCGCTAGCCCTGCAAGAGGCGGATCCTGCCCTCAAGGGAACAAGTGACATCGGCAGGTCCGCATTCCTCTCGATCCTGATTGCGATCGCCGGATTGGCCCTTGTCGTGTTGGGCGGCAATCTCCTGGTCAGCGGTGCCGTCGGCCTGGCACGTTCGTTCTCGATATCGGAAACGATCATCGGCCTGACGATCGTAGCCATCGGAACCTCGATGCCCGAACTTGTGACTTCCGTCATGGCCGCATTGCGCAAGCAGACCGAGGTGGCATTCGGAAACGTCGTCGGATCGAACATCTACAACATCCTGGGTATCGGCGGCTTCACGGCATTGATCGCGCCCACGAATGTCCCAAGCGAGATCGTCCGCTTCGACAACCTGATCATGATCGGGGCGTCGCTGGTGCTGGTGGCTTTCGCCTTCACTGGCAGGCGTATTAGCCGGAGGGAGGGGGCCGTCCTTGTCGCTGGATACGCGGCCTATGTGGCGCTGATCTGGCCGTGACTGAACCGGCAGTCAATGCCCGAAGCGGCAGCGGCATAACCGAGGTGGAAAACCACTTAGAAAACGCTCGGAACCTGTTCAGACAAACCGAACCACCTCTGTGATCGTCAGGGACGGGAAGCGCGCGGCAAGGCAGAGCCGGCGGGCGCGTCATCTGCCGGTGGCAATGAAGGCACCCGCGCAAAGGCCAGTTTCCTCAATGAGGCCCTGGATCGCGCCCTAGCAGAACGCGACCGCCGCCAATCTACGCCTCAGGACATTGCATCAAACGATGATAGCCTAAGCCAAGCCGACTTGGCTCGCAGGGCTATGGAACTGAAAAATGCAAATAGCGCGCAGAACTCCATGCTGGAAGACGGCGCGCCCTTGCATCCTTTGGACCCAGATGCTGATCCCGGCAAAAAGAACCTGGCTGCCACAGAACGTAAAACAGCTCCCTCAGGCGCTTTGGATCACGCGGGAGAATTGCCGTCCCGTGAGCGCTCGCGAACCAGATATTGACATGCGTCGCGCTGAATGAGGAGTGAAAGAACAAGGTGGCCTGCAGCAGGGCTAAGCTCCGCATTCGCCTTCCTTCAACTGAAGTGAAGGCAATCTGCTCTCGATCGTGCATACTGCATGATCGAGTGACAAGAGGTCCAAAAGCAGCATTTGTTGTGCTGCAAAGCACTTCACTAAGTCGCGTGAGGTTAGCCCTGCTTATACCGCAGCCCCCCAAGGTTTCAGGCAGCCGCTGATCGTGTTGGCAAAGTCGATGTAGGTCTCGGCTCGTGGTGATGATCTCCGCCATGCCATGCAAATGCTGCGTGTCGGGGCAAGGGCACGCAAGGGTATCGCCTGAACCAGCTCCTCGCGCATAACCTCGGAGCGGACATAAAGGGCTGGTAGCAACGATATTCCCATACCCGCCGCAACCATCTGCCGCAAAGTGTCAAGAGTTGTTCCCACGAAGTCCGAGGCTTGGATAGCTCCAACCTCCTGACAAAGCTCTGCGACGTCATTGTTGGACCCATGCGAGCGTTCCATCGTTAGGATGGTTTCTCCAGCCAGATCCTCGGGCGCGATGGTCGTACACCCTGCTAACCGATGATCCTGCGGCACGACCAGGTGGAGAGGCTCGGCCATCAGCACATAGGATATAAAGTCCTCACGGACGGGCAACTCGGGCAGCAGGATTACATCATACTGGCCATCTGCAAGATGATCCTGCAGTTCCTTGGACCGTTCCTCGCGCACGTGAATGCGAGTTTCGGGGAAATCCCGACGCAGCATTGGCATCGCTATTGAAAGCACATAGGCACCGACCGTGTGGACAACGCCCATGCGTAGCAGGCTCTGCATCGCATGGGGATCCTCGCGCCGGGCTATGTCGCGAATGTCGTCGATCTCAGCGGAAATGTTGCGAGCGCGGCGAGCGATCTCGGCCCCTACCGGGGTCAACAAGACGCGCGCGCGGGTCCGTTCCACCAGCTTCGTGCCTAAACGTGCTTCCAGCTCCTTCAACTGAATACTGAGTGTCGGCTGCGTCACATGGCACAGTTCCGCGGCCCGGCTGAAGCTCAAGGTATCTGCCAAGGCCAAGAGGTATCGTAGCTGCTGAAAAGTTGGCATCCCAGCTTCCTTATAGATTTACACTATATATCTTGTTTGATTATCAATTTCTATATCTTGCTAGGAATGATATTTAAGCCGTCAAACTTCAGAAAGGTTACCTATGGCTGACAGTACGGCACCGGGCATAAGTCGGCCATTCGGTTATACTGCATCGATCCTTGCCGCCCTGATCCTTGTCGGCATTGCGCTGACAGTTCCTGCCGTGGTTGACGGCCGGCCCGTGCTGTTCGCCTTGGACTGGGCGCCCTCGCTGGGGATCTCGCTGGCCTTCATGGTGGACGGGCTGTCGCTGATCTTCGGCCTTCTGATCAGCGGGATCGGGTCGCTAATCTTTCTGTACGCCACCGGCTACATGGGTAATCACCCGCAGTTCGGGCGGTTCGTCCTGTTCCTGTTCGCCTTTATGGTGTCGATGCTGGGGCTGGTGCTGGCCCGCGACCTGATCACGCTGTTCCTGTTCTGGGAACTGACCAGCATCACCTCGTACCTGCTGATTGGCTTCGACCACGATAATCCCCGCGCCCGTCGCAATGCCTTGCAGGCGATGCTGGTCACGGCGGGCGGGGGACTGGCGCTGCTGGCGGGCTTCATCCTGATGGGCACGGCGGCCGGCGGATACGACTTGGCTGAAATCCTGACGGGTCCAGGGCTTCAGGACAGCAGCCTGTACGGGCCGATCCTCGTGCTGGTGCTGCTGGGGGCATTTACCAAGTCCGCGCAGTTCCCGTTCCATTTCTGGCTGCCGAACGCGATGGCGGCGCCGACCCCGGTGTCGGCCTATCTTCATTCGGCGACGATGGTGAAGGCGGGCGTCTATCTGCTGGCCCGGCTGCACCCGGCCTTGGGGGGCACCATGGCCTGGAGCGTGACGCTGGCCACGGCCGGGGCGGTAACGGCGGTGCTGTCCTCGGTCCTGGCGATGCGGCAAAGCGATCTGAAACAGGCGCTTGCCTATACCACGCTGATGGCCCTGGGAACGATCACGATGCTGCTGGCCGGGGCCCATTCCTATGCCCTGACGGCGGCGGTGACCTTTCTGATCGTTCATTCGCTCTACAAGGCCAGCCTGTTCATGGTCGTGGGTGCCGTCGACCACGGCACCGGCACGCGCGAGGTGGAACGGCTGGGCGGGCTGGGCCGCGCCATGCCGGTTACGGCGGCGGCGGCGGTCCTGGCCTGTTTGTCGATGGCGGGGCTGCCGCCGATGATCGGCTGGATCGGCAAGGAGCTGATCTATGCAGGCGCTGCCACCATGACGGGCGCCCCCCTGGTCATCGCCGCAGCGGTCACGGCCAATGCCCTGATGTTCGCGGTTGCGGGGATCATCGCGCTGCGCCCGTTCTTCGGCGCGCCCATCGCCACACCCCATGTCCCGCACGAGGCGCCCTGGCAGATGCTGGCCGGGCCGACCGTCCTGGCGCTTGGCGGGCTGGTCGTCGGCGTTCTTGCGCAGCCCCTGCTGGGATCGGTGGTCGGCAGCGCCCTGACGGGAAGCCTGCTGCAGGATCGCGCCGCCGGGCTGCACCTGTGGGCCGGGTTCAACGAGGCTTTCGTGCTCAGCATCCTGACCTTCGCCATCGGCGCCATGCTCTACACTATGCGCGACCGCTTTGCGACTCTGGTCGATCCCGTGCTCCGGAGCATGCCGTCGCTGGACGCCGGCTGGGACAGTTTCCTGGACTGGTTCCGTGACCTTGCGGCCTGGCAGACCCGGGTGCTGCAGACCGGCAGGCTGACGGGCTATATGCTGGCGGTCTTTGCCGTCACGGCCCTGGCGCTTGGCGCGACCATCCTCCACGGCAGGCCTGTCATCATGCCCGAGCTTCCGCGTTCGGCCTTCCTGTGGTTGACGGTGGGCTTTACCGCAGCCGGGGCGGTTGTTGCGCTGAACACCCATTCGCGGATCGCGGCCATTGCCGGCATCGGCACAGTCGGGATCGGGGTGGCGGTGATCTTCATCTTCGCCGGCGCGCCGGATGTCGCCACGACCCAGCTGATGGTCGAGACGCTGTCAGCGGTCATGTTTGCCATCGCGGCCTTGCGCCTGCCGGGCCTGGTCGAACGCCGCAGCCGCCAAAGGCAGCTGGCTCATGGGGCGGTGGCCTTGGCCGTGGGTCTTTGCGTGACGGTGATGGTGCTGTCGGTCACGGCCTCGCCGCTTGACCGGACTATCACCCAATACTTCGAGGAGAACTCCTATGTCTTGGCTCACGGCCTCAACATTGTGAACGTGGTTCTGGTCGACTTCCGCGCCTTCGATACCTTTGGCGAACTGATCGTGGTGCTGCTGGCCTCCTTCGGCGCCTATGCGGTCCTCAAGCGGAAGGGGAGGGCAGGGGCATGAACTCGCTGATCCTTTCGGTCGGCGCGCGGTTCCTGACGGCGCTGTTCCTGCTGTTCTCTCTGTTCGTGCTGCTGCGCGGCCATAACAGCCCCGGCGGCGGCTTCATCGGTGGGCTGATCGGCGCGGCCGGGTTCGTCCTCTACAGCTTCGCCGCAGGGGTCGAGGCCGCGCGCCAGGCGCTGCGCGTCGATCCGCGCGCCATCGGCGTCTGGGGCATGGCGATTGCGGTGCTGTCCGGGCTGGCTTCGGCACTGGCAAGCCTGGACCCCTTCACCGGGCTTTGGCTGATCCTGGCGGATCTTGCCCTGTCCACGGTCCTGGTTTTCGACATCGGCGTCTATCTGGCCGTCTTCGGGGCGATCCTGACGCTGGTCTTCGCGCTTGAGGAGACGCTCTGATGGAAACCCTTGTCGCCTGCCTGTCGGGTTTCCTGGTCGCGACGTCCATCTGGCTGATGCTGTCGGGCAACCTGATGCGCTTCCTGTTCGGGCTGCTGCTGCTGTCGAACGGCGTGAACCTGGCGATCCTGGCGGCAGGCCGCCTGACGCCCGGCGCGCCGCCTCTGCTGGGCGCGAAGGGCGCGTTGCCGCCTGACACCATGGCCAATGCCCTGCCGCAGGCGCTGCTGCTGACCGCCATCGTGATCGGCTTCGGCCTGTTCGCCTTTGCCCTGGCCCTGACCATCCGCGCCTATCGAACCTTTGGCCATCTCGAAGTTGATCGAATGCGCATCGCCGAACCGGCGGAGGAGCGGGAATGAGCTGGGTTCTTGCGCTGCCCATCATGATCCCGTTCGTTACGGCGGTCCTGGCCTTTCTTCTGCGCCGGTCGCGGATGGGTGACTTGGCTTCGGTCGGCGGCTCCGTGGCGTCGCTTGTTGCCGCCGTGGTGCTGATCGCCGAGGTTCTGGACCAGGGTGTCATCGCCGGCCAGATCGGCGGCTGGCAGGCCCCCTTCGGCATCACACTGGTAGCCGATCACCTGTCGGCGGCGATGGTGCTGATCACCGCCATCATTGGCCTGTCGGTCGCCGTCTGGTCCCTGGCCGAGATTGGCCCCACATCCGCCCGGTTCGGATACCATGCCCTGTTCCAGTCGCTGCTGGGCGGCGTCACCGGCGCCTTCCTGACCGGCGATCTGTTCAACCTTTATGTCTGGTTCGAGGTTCTGCTGATCTCGTCCTTCGGGCTTCTGGTGATCGGAGGCAGGAAGTCCGCAATCGACGGGGCGGTGAAATACGTCACGCTGAACCTGATCGCGACGGTGCTGTTCCTGGCGGGCGCGGGCCTGCTTTATGGCGCGACCGGCACCCTGAACATGGCCGATCTCCGCGGTGCCGTCGCGGCCTCGCCCGACCAGGGGCTGATGACGCTGATCGCGATGATGCTGATGGTGGCCTTCGGGATGAAGGCCGCGGTCTTTCCCTTGTTCTTCTGGCTGCCCGCCTCCTATCACACGCCGCATTACGCGGTCTCGGCGGTCTTTGCGGGCCTGCTGACCAAGGTCGGGGTCTATGCCCTCCTGCGCGTCTTCACGCTGATCTTCGTGGGCGACCTTGGCTACACGCACGAGATCCTGCTGTGGGTGTCGCTGCTGACAATGCTGACGGGCGTGCTGGGGGCAGCCGCGCAGAGCGATTTCCGCAAGATCCTGTCCTTCCACATCATCAGCCAGATCGGCTACATGGTGCTGGGCCTGGCCCTGATGACGCCCCTGGCCGTAATGGGTGCAGTCTTCTATCTGCTGCACCACATCATCGTGAAGACCAACCTGTTCCTGATCGCCGGCGTGTCGCAGCGCCTGACGGGCTCGTCGGACCTTTACGCCATCGGCGGCCTTTACAGGACCGCGCCGCTGCTGGCCGCGCTGTTCATCATCCCTGCCTTCTCGCTGGCCGGTTTTCCGCCGCTCTCGGGCTTCTGGGCCAAGTTCGTGATCGTCCGGGCCTCGCTGGACCTGGGCGAATGGCTGGTGGCGGGGGTCGCGCTGCTGGTCGGGCTGCTGACCATCTTCTCGATGACCAAGATCTGGGCCGAGGCCTTCTGGAAGGCCCATCCCGACGGACGCCAGCCGGCCCTGGCCGATCTGCCCCGGTCCGCGCGGTGGCAGATGATGGTGCCGATCATCGCCCTGGCGGTCATGACCGTCCTGATTGGCGCCTTCCCCTCGGCCTTCCTGGAGTTTGCGACAAAGGGGGCTGAACAGCTTCTTGATCCCGCCGCCTATGTCGCGGCCGTTCTGGGGGAGGCACGCCGATGAAGCTTCTGGCCATCAATGTCCTTCTGGCCGTCGCCTGGGCGGCGCTGTGGAACGGGTTCTCGCTGGCAAATCTGCTGACAGGATTCGTTATCGGCTTCGGTGCCCTGTGGTTCGCCCGCGACCTGATCGCCCAAGGGGACGAGCGGCGCTATTTCCGGGCCCTGCCGCAGACCTTGGTCCTGATTGTCTATTTCCTCAAGGAACTGATCAAGTCCTCGATCATGGTGGCCCGCGATTGCATCGCGCCGCGCCCGAACCTGCACCCGGCCATCGTCAAAATGCCCTTGCACGCCCATTCGGATGCCGAGATCTTCCTGCTGGCCAATCTCATCACCCTCACGCCGGGCACGCTGACGCTGGATGTGGCGCCGGACCGCAGCTTCCTTCTTGTCCATTCGATCTATGCCACCGACGAAGCCGCCCTGGTCGCCGATCTGAAGTCGGGGATGGAGCGTCGCATCGGAAAGGTCTTCCGCCCATGACACCCACCGCCTTCATGCAGACGAGCGTCACCCTGGCCCTGATCATGGTCGGACTGGCGATCTTTATCGGCTTTATCCGGCTGGCCCGCGGACCCAGCCTGGCCGACAGGGTCGTGGCCCTGGATATGATGACTACCGCCGTCATCGTCGTGTGCGGCCTTTATGCGGTGCGCACCGAGGCCGAGGCCTTTCTGGACATCGCGGTCGCGCTTGCCCTTGTCAGCTTCCTGTCGGTGGTGGCCCTGGCCCGCTACGCCGAACGGCTTGGCCGCAGGAACGACCGCGATGACTGAGATCCTCACCGGCATTCTTGCGCTTCTGGGCGGTGGCTTTGCCCTTGTCGCGGCCATTGGGATCCTGCGCTTTCCCGACGCACTGACCCGGATGCACGCCTCCTCGAAGGTTGGCAGCCTGGCAGGCTCGCTGGCTCTTCTGGCGGCGGCCGTCGATATCGGCGGCGTCAGCGCGGCCAGCCGGGCGCTGATCGCGATCCTGTTCTTGCTAATGACGGCGCCGATCGGCGCGCATCTTCTCGGCCGCGCTGCAGCCTGGCGGGCGGGGCAGAAGCCCGACCTGCTGATCCGCCCGTCCGACCGAGGAAAGCCGGGGCCATGAAGCGGATCGCCCTTGTCCTACCCGAGATTTTCGAAGGAGGCGCCATGTTGGGGATCCTGGAAAGGCTTGCACGCCGACAGCCGTTGCAAGTTCAGCTGTGTTCCCAAGAACAGCAGCTGTCGGCTAGCCAGTCGCAGCTGCTTGGATGGCTACAAGAGATGAATGCGGAGACCTCACTGCATTTGGCCGTTACCATGGACTGCCTGGAAGCAATGAAGCCCGATCTGGTCATTGTCGCGTCTGAAACACCTAATGCAGCCCGCCCGGAATCGTGGAAACTAGTTCAAGACTTGTCCCGGCGATCGCCTTTGCCGGTCTGGATCATGAATGCGCACACCGGTCCCCCATGCAGGGTGACCGCCCTGATCGATCCCGACAGGGAAAGCCGCTTAGATCCCTGTTTGGCCGACGAAGTGTTGCGCCTGTCATTCAAGCTCGCACACGCGTTGAATATTCCAATGAATATCATCAACGTCTGGTATCTCCATGAGGAAGGACTTCTCCGATCTTGGAGGATCAGGATGCCCGAGCAGGAGGTGGCTGCGAGACGGCGAAGGGCAGCCTGGATCGCTCAAGCAGACCTTGCCAGAGTGCTGTCGACGCTTCCGCCCGAACTTACATGGAACGAGATCCACTGTGTGCAGGGGCCGGTGATCGACAGCCTTGACAGCATCCTGCCCTCGGACACGCTTATTGTCACTGGGTCCGAGGGCCGTGATGGCTGGACCGCAAGGCTTCAGCCGAACTTGGCTGAGACTCTATGCCGCCGGACTATGGCGGAGATCGTCATTATCAAAAAGGCCTAACTCCCAAACAAAGTCCTCTTGGGACGGAACAACTCTGCAGGCTCCAATCTGAATGCACCAGTCCTGTGGGGCGGGGTTCGCCATGGTGCCTCCCCCGGTGCAGCCCTACATATGATAATTGGGATTACCGCCGTCGATGAGCACGACCAGGGCCAGCACCAGCACCAGCGGCAAGACAACCGGCAAGACCATCAGCACCAGGAGGAGATCAAGCGGCCGCTTGAGCGAACTGCGGTAAAATCCATGACGCGGGGCAACGGTGGAGACATAGGCCGGGCCATCAGCCAGAAGCTGCTGCTGCTGCTGCTGCTGCTGCTGCTGAACAAACATGACAAACTACTCTTTACAAACAAGGACTTTAACATCGTGGCCTGGGCCGCGATGACCTTCCGAAGTCAAACTGACCTCAGTGCGGGCTCAACTCGTGACGTCAGGACAGTCGAGGGGCGGACGACGCGATGCCGATGATCTGCGCCTGATGCTCCAGGCGCCCCAGAAGCTCGCGGTACTCTGCGTTATGGGAATAAGCGCTGATTGCCGACATGATGACCTTCCAGTCATCGACAGACACAGCGGGACGAAACGCAAAGGTGGTTTCAGAGGCAAACATGGAAATACCTACAACTGTAACGAACATCCTCTCCATAACCGGAGGTTGTCTCTTGGCCAATTTGCCTTTTTGTATAGGCTAATGGGCTGCCGAGTAACTGGGCGGAGCTAGAAGGCTGCAAGGTCTTGTTCCATAAAATGAATTATTGTGGAAATTTTGCAGTTTAGGGGGCGTGCCATCCTGAAATGCGACTTTCTGTGCTCAACACTGGGTTGAGCATCAAAGAATAAGGTTCGGTTCTGCCACCCTTCCCTATCGGCATGCTGCAAGACCAAACGCTGCCAGCATATGAAGCTGGCCCTGACGAGATGTAGCGCCGGCTCGACCGACATCTCTTGATCATGGGCCGCAGCCGCACGCTGCGGGAAGCGGAGTGCTGCGGGCAGTCCGGCTCGCCTCCATGCGGCTGCCGTCTATAGCTTTCGCATTGCATCGCGCTATCGATGGCAACTGGATTTCACCTTTTGCCTGAAATACCGTCTGCAAAAGACTTTTAACGGGACAGTTTCAGCAATGGCATCCATCGACAACGGCGCCGACCTCGGAATCGAGGCAGCCCTCTTTAAAGCCGCGGACAAGCTGCGCGGCAACATGGAGCCGTCGGATTACAAGCACGTCGCCTTGGGGCTGATCTTCCTCAAGCACATCTCGGACGGTTTCGAGGCCAAGCGCGCAGCGCTGATGGCCGAATACCCTGAGGGCACCGAAGATCCGGACGAATACCTTGCCGACAACATCTTCTGGGTGCCGCCCGAAGCCCGCTGGTCACATCTGCAGGCCAGCGCCAGACAGCCCACTATCGGCAAGCTGATCGATGAGGCGATGATCGCCATCGAAAAGGTAAACCCCTCGCTTAAGGGCGTCCTGCCCAAAGATTACGGCCGCCCCGCGCTGAACGCCATTCTGCTGGGCGAGTTGATCGACCTGATCTCCGGCATCGCATTGGGTGAGGGCAAGGACCGCGCACGCGACCTCCTCGGTCGGGTCTACGAGTACTTCCTCGGCCAGTTCGCAGGCAGCGAGGGCAAGCGCGGCGGCGAGTTCTACACCCCCCGCTCGGTCGTGCGCACCATGGTCGAGATGCTGGAGCCCTACAAGGGCCGCGTCTATGACCCCTGCTGCGGCTCGGGCGGCATGTTCGTGCAGTCGGAAAAGTTCGTCGAGGCGCATGGCGGTCGTCTGGGCGACATCGCCATCTACGGGCAGGAATCGAACTATACCACCTGGCGGCTCTGCAAGATGAACCTCGCCGTGCGCGGCATCGATGCCGACATCCGCTGGAACTCCGAAGGCACCTTCCACAAGAACGAACTGCCCGACCTGCGCGCCGATGTGATCCTCGCCAACCCGCCCTTCAACATCTCGGACTGGGGCGGCGAGCGGCTGCGCGAGGATGCCCGCTGGAAATACGGCATCCCGCCTGCGGGCAATGCCAACTTCGCCTGGCTGCAGCACATCCTGCACAGCCTCGCGCCCAGCGGCACGGCGGGGGTGGTGCTGGCCAATGGCTCGATGTCCTCCACGCAAAGTGGCGAGGGGGAGATGCGCAGGGCGATGATCGAGGGTGAGGTGGTCGATTGCATGATCGCCCTGCCGGGGCAGCTGTTCTATTCCACCCAGATCCCGGCCTGCCTGTGGTTTCTGGCGCGTGACAAGTCGAACGGCATCACGCGCGACGCCAAGCTGCGCGACCGGCGGGGCGAGGTGCTGTTCATCGACGCCCGCAAGCTGGGCTTCATGGCGGACCGCACGCGGCGCGAGTTCTCGGACGCCGACATCGCCCGCATCGCAGACACCTACCACGCCTGGCGGTTGGGCGAGGGCTATGCCGACGTGCCGGGCTTCTGCAAATCGGCGAGCATCGAGGAGATCCGGTCGCACGGTCACGTCCTGACCCCAGGCCGCTATGTGGGCGCCGAGGCGGCGGAGGAGGACGAGACGCCCTTTGCCGATCGCTTCGCCGCGCTGCAGGAGCAGTTGGAGGCGCAGTTCGCCGAGGCCGAAGAATTGACGGCGGCTATTCGGGCGCGGCTGGCGGGGGTTGGGGTGTAATGCAAGATGCACTTCTTGCCGATCTCCTGACATTCACTCGCGATGGCGAATGGGGGAATGGGGAACCAACGGAGGGTTTCTCTCCAGCCCTTGTAGTGCGCGGAACGGATTTCGAGCGCGTTCGAGTGGGTAATCTCGATACGCTGCCTTTGCGATATATCCGCAGTGACATTCTGGAGCGAAAGACCATCGCCGCAGGTGACACATTGATTGAGACCGCGGGAGGAACGAAAGACCAACCGACAGGAAGATCCGTTTTCATTTCGGCTTCTGTGGTCGGCGCCGCTAAGTTTCCTTTGGTCTGCGCCAGTTTCGCACGGTTCTTGCGGCCCGACCCAAACCGCATTGACTCAGAATTCCTATTCTGGAAGCTGCAAGACGAATACCACTCCCGCCGTATGCTGCCGTACCATGTTCAACACACCGGAGTTGCCCGCTTTCAGTATACGCAGTTTGCCGGAAACTACTCGCTATCTCTGCCCCCTCTCCCCGAACAACGCGCGATTGCGGCCACGCTCGGGGCGCTGGATGACAAGATTGAGTTGAACCGGAAGATGAACGCCACGCTCGAGGCCATGGCGCGGGCGCTGTTCCGCGACTGGTTCGTCGATTTCGGCCCCACCCGCGCCAGGATGGAAGGCGCCGCGCCTTACCTCTCCCCCGCCCTCTGGCCCCTCTTCCCCGCCCACCTCGACGCCCAGGGCAAGCCGGAGGGATGGGAGGTTTCGACCATCGGCGACGAAGTGCGCGTTGTCGGCGGCTCGACTCCCAGCACCAAGGACCCAGAGTTGTGGGACGGGAGCATCAACTGGGCCACGCCAAAAGACCTGTCCACACTTGCCGCGCCCGTCTTGCTCAAGACCTCGCGGTCGATCACCGCGGCTGGCCTCGCGAAGATCAGCTCGGGCCTGTTGCCCGTGGGGTCGCTGCTGCTGTCCTCCCGCGCACCCATTGGCTATCTCGCCATCGCGGAGGTGCCGGTGGCGATCAACCAGGGCTTTATCGGGATGATCTGCGACAAGCGTATGTCGAACGTCTTCGCTTGGCTCTGGACGCTGGAAAACATGGAAGCGATTCTCGCCAAGGCGAACGGCTCGACCTTCCAGGAGATCAGCAAGGGCAACTTCCGTTCGCTCCCTGTCATCGTTCCTTCAGCACCCGTGCTGCACGCTTTCGATGCCATTGCAAAGCCGCTCTACGAACGGATTGCCAAGAACGAGCGCGAATCCCGCACCCTCGCCCAGACCCGCGACCTCCTGCTGCCGCGCCTGATGTCAGGGGAGTTGCAGGTGGTCGAGTTCAACAGTCAAAAGGCGGAACACGCATGACCAAGGTTTCAAGGGCTAACCTCAAGCGGGCCGTCGTCACGCGGCTGGACAGCATCGCCGAAGAACATCGCTTGGGCCATCAAGCTGCCTATGCCAACAGGTACAAGATGCGGTCGCACCACGACGCGCCGATCGAGCTGATGTTCGAAAAACACCCCGACACCGAGTCGCATCTATGGGTGCTGGCCTCGCAGGCTACCTCGATCCCCGAGGGTTCCCTTGTTGCCGCACCTTATTCCAAAGCGGACATTTTCAAAATTCCGGCTAAGGGAGGCGGCATGCAATATGGGCGCCATTCGGCTCTAGAAGACATGCCGATGCTTGGCCGGGCCGATCTGGTCCGCTTTACCCTGCGCACCATTGCCGACTTGGACGTTGTCTTGTCGGCCGTCATGCAAACGCAGCGTCAAGCGCGCAGGAGTGAATGATGGAGCGCCAACTGTATGAGTAGCGATTGGTACCCCGGCATCGAGAGGTTCTGCGGGCACTGGAACCATGCTCCGATGCTGCAGCAGACATTCGACACCTTGAAACAGACCTTTGCAGAAGGCCACGATGCCTGCATCGACGCGTCGAAGGGCCTTGTCGAATGTGCGTGCCGCATCATCATCGAAAATCTCGATGACCCTTCCAACCCAATCAAAGACTGGAAGGATAGCCCGATCAAGGCAGAAACGCCCAGCTTCAAGGACTGGGTGTCTGGCGCGCTGCGGTTGCTCAATCTCACAGAAAGCCGCGACGACCCGTTCAGCAAGCTCCTGTCGCAGCATTTCAAGCTGGTCGACGAACTGGGCCGCTTCCGGAACATAGCGGGACCGATCAGCCACGGAAAAGAAGGGTTCGCCCAAAAGCTCTCGGCTCATCACCGACGGGCCGCATTGCTGGCCGCGGATGCCCTCGTGACGTTCCTTCATGAGGCTTACCTTGAGCGCGAACCCGACCCTGTCACGACACTCGAGCCTTACGAACGCTTTCCCAAATCAAATGCCTTTATCGATCGTCACGTTGAGGCAGAGGCTGCCAGCAATGAAGCCGGGTGGCTGGACATCACACTTCGGCTGCCGGGAGACGAAAGGCTCGATCTCACGATAGAGCCCTCCCGTCTGCTTTTTGGCGTTGATCGTGAAGCATACAAATATGTGCTGGGTTTGTGCCGCGATGCTTCGCTGCTTCCTGTGGAAGACG
Source organism: Paracoccus fontiphilus (assembly GCF_017356265.1). Classification (GTDB taxonomy): domain Bacteria; phylum Pseudomonadota; class Alphaproteobacteria; order Rhodobacterales; family Rhodobacteraceae; genus Paracoccus; species Paracoccus fontiphilus. The sequence continues at coordinate 50,320 of NZ_JAFNAW010000003.1, forward strand.
ATGAGGAGGCAGCCTGATGGCGACACCGACTGAAGCCGAGGTCGAAGCCGTCCTGCTCGATCATCTGGGCGCGCTAGGCTATGCCTCCCTGAACAATGCGGTCTTGGATGCCGATGGTTCAGCACCCAAGCGAGTGGTGGAGGCGGCGCTGTGAAAGTGCTCTTCCTCGATGAATCCGGCGATCACAACCTCTCGGTCATCGACCCGCAATATCCGATGTTCGTGCTGGGCGGCGTCATCATGGAGGTGGATTACGCCAAGGGACCGCTGACTGATGCGCTGAACGACTTCAAGCGGCGGATGCTGGGTCGTACCGACATCGTGCTGCACACCGCTGACATCATCCGCAACCGCAACGGGTTCGAACGGATGAAGGAGCCGGAATTTCGCGCCGAATTTCTAGCCGGCCTGAACGACTTAATGCGCAATGCCGATTACCGTGTGGTGGCCTGCACCGTGCACAAGACCGCGCATCTGTCGCGTTACGGGATGGCGGCGGTCGATCCCTATATGCTTAGCCTTGATATCTTGGTCGAGCGGTTCTGTTTGGATGTCGGGAATGTGCCGCGTGGCGGGATCATCGTTGCTGAAAAGCGCGATCCGGTGCTGGACCGGGGCCTGGATCTGGCATGGTTGAACCTCAAGATCAACGGCACGCGGTTTGTGCAGGCGCATGATATCGACAATCGGATGGCTGGCTTGGCGCTGCGGGCGAAGTCGGACAACATCGCGGGACTGCAACTGGCCGATCTGGTGGTGTCGCCGATCGGGCGGCATGTGCTGGGCAAGCCCGACAAAGAGGACTGGCGGATCGTGGAAAACAAGTTTCGCCGCAGCCCCACTGGAAAGATTGAAGGCTACGGCCTTGTCTGCCTGCCCAAATGAAAAGGGGCCAGCCCCCGCTACGCAGTGACCAGCCCACGAGTTAGAAGTGCTAACTCGTAACCGCCATGTCAAGTGTCTTATGAGGAAAGCTTTGTCCACCTTGTCCGAAGCCGAAGTCGAAGCCGTTCTGCTCAATCAGTTGGGCACCTTGGGTTATGCCTGCCTGAACGATGCGGTCTCGGGGCCTGATGGTGCGGCGCCGGAGCGCGAAGCCTATTCCGACACGATCCTTGGCCGGCGCCTGCGTGAGGCGATGGCCCGGCTGAACCCGCAGATCCCCGAGGATGCTCGCGAGGATGCTTTGCGCCGGGTAAAAGCCTCCGACCGCCCCTTGCTAATCGAAGAGAACCGCCGCCTGCACCGCTTTCTAGTCGAAGGTGTACCGGTGGAGTACCGGGCCGAAGATGGCACGATCCGTGGCGATGCCGTGCGGCTGGTGGACCCCGAGGACCGGCTGAACGACTGGTTAGCCATCGCGCAGTTCACCGTGACCGAGAACGGCCACAACCGCCGTCCCGACGTGGTGGTGTTCCTGAACGGTCTGCCGGTGGGCGTGATCGAGGTGAAGAAGCCGGGGGCCGAGACCGCGACCCTGGGCGCAGCCTTCAACCAGTTGCAAACCTACAAGGCGCAGATCCCTTCGCTCTTTCGCGCCAATGCCGTGCTGGTCACGACTGACGGCATCCAGGCCCGCATCGGTTCGCTGACCGCTGATTTGGAACGCTTTATGCCTTGGCGCACCACTGACGGCGCTGACGTTGCGCCCAAGGGCACGCCAGAAATGTCGGTGCTGATCGAGGGTGTGTTCGCGCGGCCGCGCCTGCTGTCGCTGATGCGGGAGTTCACGGTCTTTGGCGACACGCCCGGCGGTCTGGCAAAGATCATCGCGGGCTATCACCAGTTCCACGCCGTGAAGCGGGCGGTGGCCAGCACGGTCGAGGCCAGCCGGTCAGGGGGCGACCGCAAGGCCGGGGTGATCTGGCATACGCAGGGATCGGGCAAGAGCTTGCTTATGGCATTCTACGCGGGGCAGGTGGTGCGCAAACCGGCGATGGAGAACCCGACCATCATCGTCGTCACGGACCGCAACGATCTAGACGACCAGCTGTTCAGCACCTTCTCGATGTGCCGAGACCTGCTTCGCCAAACGCCGGTGCAGGCCGACAGTCGGGAAGACCTACAAAAAGCGCTGTCCCGCGCATCAGGCGGAGTGGTGTTCACGACCATCCAGAAGTTCGCCCCGGAGAAAGGGGAAGCCTATCCGCTGCTGACCGACCGCCGCAATGTGGTGGTAATTGCCGACGAGGCCCACCGCAGCCAGTATGGCTTCAAGGCCCGTATCGAGAAGACGGGCGAGATCGCCTATGGGTTCGCCAAGCACTTGCGCGACGCCCTGCCCAATGCCTCGTTCATCGGCTTCACCGGCACGCCGATCGAACAGGACGACGTCAACACGCCCGCCGTGTTCGGCCAATACATCGACGTCTACGACATCAGCCGCGCCGTCGAGGATGGGGCAACGGTGCCGATCTACTACGAAAGCCGTCTGGCGCGCATCGAGCTGCCTGAAGAGGAAAAGCCGAAGGTCGATGCTGAGATCGAGGAAGTGACCGAGGACGAAGCCGTAAGCGAACAGGAACGGCTGAAGCGGAAATGGTCCACGGTCGAGGCACTGGTGGGCGCCGAGAAGCGGCTGCGCATGGTCGCCGAAGATCTCGTCGCGCATTTCGAAGCGCGGGTGCAGGCGATGGACGGCAAGGCCATGGTGGTCTGCATGAGCCGCCGCATCTGTGTGGACCTCTACAGCCACATCGTCGCGCTGCGGCCTGAGTGGCACTCCCACGACGACAGCGCCGGCCTGGTGAAAATCGTCATGACCGGGTCCGCCTCGGACCCAGAGGCCTGGCAGCGCCATATCGGCGGCAAGGCGCGGCGTGATCTGCTGGCCAAACGAGCAAAGGATCCGAAAGATCCGCTTAAGCTGGTGATCGTCCGGGACATGTGGCTGACCGGGTTTGATTCGCCTTCGATGCACACGATGTATATCGACAAGCCGATGCGCGGCCACGGCCTGATGCAGGCTATCGCCCGGGTGAACCGCGTCTTCCGGGACAAACCTGCGGGGCTGATCGTCGATTATATCGGCATCGCGCAGAACCTGAAATCCGCCTTAGGCCAGTATTCCAAGGCGGACCAGGAGCAAGCGGGTGTCGACGAGGCAGAGGCGGTCGCGGCCTTGCTGGAACGACTGGATGTCGTGCGGGCGATGTTCCACGGCTTCGACTATTCGGACGGACTGACCGGCACCCCGCAGCAGCGACTGGTCGCTCTGGCCGAGGCACTGGACTGGATCCTCGTGAAGCAGGACGAGGCCGCGCGACGGGAAACGAGCAAGGATGCCATAAAGGCCGCGCATCGGCGATACCCGGATGCGGTGCTGGCGCTGTCCAAAGCCTTTGCGCTTGCATCGGCCAGCGATGTCGCCCGCGAGTTCCGCGACGAGGTGGGCTTCTTCCAGACCGTCCGCGCCGCTATGGTCAAGGCGGCGGACAACACGGGTCGGTCAACCGCCGAGCGTGATCTTGCCATCCGCCAGATCGTCAACAAGGCAGTGGCATCAACCGAAATCGTCGACATCCTGTCGGCTGCAGGGCTGTCGTCTCCCGACATATCGATCCTGTCGGACGAGTTCCTGGCCGAAATCGGACAGATGAAAAAGAGGAACCTTGCCCTCGAGGCGCTGCGGAAACTGCTGAACGACGAAATCCGGTCGCGCAGCCGCTCGAACGTCATCGAGACCCGCAGGTTCTCGGAGCGTCTGGAAGAGGCGATCGCCCGGTATCACACCAATGCCGTCAGCACGGTAGAGGTCCTGCAGGAACTGATCGCGCTGGCGAGGGAAGTCCGGGAGGCGAGAAACCGGGGCGAGGAAACCGGACTCACGCCCGAGGAGATTGCCTTCTACGACGCTCTGGCGGATAATCGGAGTGCGGTGGAGATGCTGGGCGACGACAATCTAAAAATAATTGCCCATGAACTGCTTCAGGGGCTGAAGGCCAATGTCAGCATCGACTGGGCGCACCGCGACAGCGCCCGGGCCCGATTGCGGGTGCTCGTGAAACGCATCCTGCGCAGATACGGCTATCCTCCAGACCTTGAGGACGCGGCGGTGCGTGGTGTCTTGGCACAGGCGGAGGCCTTGCTGCAAGGTGCGAAACCGGACATGGTTTCCGCTTCGTATGGTTGAGAGAAAGCAGCTAGGCCAGGGCGGCTCGTTTCGCGTCCGACCCTTGATCTCAAGGCATACATGAAGATGCCACGCGCTGTCCTATCTGGTCAGGTCACCACGCGCCATGACCATCCTGCTGGGGCTGGAGTTGCGGCCTTGTCCTAGGGTGGTGGCTGACAGAGCTGCGCCAGCGGGTTGCAACCATCTGAAACGGCTCTGACGCCGATGCGCCGATGTAGCCTTTTCCACCGTTTGCCGGACACTCGCCCTAAACATGCAAGGATGACTTGGCAAATTTCTTTTGGGTGAAGCGAAACGGGTAGAAAGGGCGGACAGCGGCCTGATGGCGGTGCAGCGAACCAGCAGCCTCGGGACGCAGGAGCGGCCCTTCAGCCTCGGGGCAGCATCACGCGCACCGGACCCGACGCAAAGGACCGACCAGGGCCGAAAGCCCCGGCCGATAGGATGGCTAGAGGTCTATCGCCTCTGACAGCGACAGCGCGTCCTCGATATCTACACCAAGATAGCGCACGGTGCTGTCCATCTTGGTGTGGCCGAGCAACAGTTGAACAGCACGCAGGTTACCCGTCTTCTTGTAGATCTGGGCAACCTTGGTACGCCTCATCGAATGGGTGCCGTAGGCGCTCGGCTCCAGACCAAGCGACATGACCCAGCCCCGGACGATTCGGGCATACTGCCGTGTTGACAGGTGCGCGCTTCCGTGGATCCGGCTTGGCCACAAGAACTCGAGGCCGATCATCTCGGGGTTCCGGATCCAGCGGTCCAGGGATTGGCGCGTCGTATCGGTAATCTCGAACCGGACGGGTTTTCCCGTCTTGCTCTGGATCATCGAGGCGCGCTCCTTCACGTGCCCTGCGGCGAAAACATCTCGGACCCTCAGGGCCACGAGGTCGCATCCGCGGAGCTTGCTGTCGATCGCCATGTTGAACAGCGCGAGGTCGCGGGCATTGCCTGCCATTTCGAGCCGGACCCGGATCGACCAAACGTGCCGTGGCAGGAGCGGCCGCTTCTGACCGACGATGCGGCCCTTGTTCCAACTGACGCGCGCAGGCCTGACGGCGGGAAGAAGATCAATAGACATGGTGACACCTCCTGTCCGCCATGCCCGCCCTTCTTCGATAGTGTCGACAAACAAAGCATATCATCCAGCAGGTTCGGCGTCTGCGCTCAAGCCGGCATCAGGAGCGGCCGTATACCGAGTGCAGGGGGCCGAAGCACTTCCGGCGGCAAGGGCGGCAGCATCGACGCATCAGGTCCTTAGCAGAGGATCAATATTGTTCGATTTCTCGCGGTCGAGTGCGTTGTCATTTGCCGCAGCTATTTGTGCGGATCACAGGGTTACGTTCTACTGGTGTATTGGAAGCCGTCGAAGGCGGGGAACTTGGGTTGCAAATCGTGAGCATGTAACAGGCTTATATATGTTAAGAATTATAGATTTGCTTATCACGCCAACGTTTGGCTATGAGATAGTTGGGCGGTCGCCCTTAAGGCCCGCCAGTCTGGAGTCTGATAAATTAGTATAGACATGCTGCGAATGCTTGATCCAGCAGAAATCGTTGCGACCCTTCGTCAAAGTCTTCTGGTTTTGACCGAGGACCTGGTGGTTGAGTATGTGAATGATTGGTTTCTGGCGACGTTCCAGGTCGACCGTAACGACACGGTCGGTCTTCCGCTGCGTGTTCTAGGAAACGGGCAATGGAACATCCCAGTATTGCTGGAACAGCTGGCTCTGATTGTAGATGGCTCAGGCGTAGTCGAGAATATGGAGGTCGACCACAGCTTCGAGGACATTGGGCGACGTGTCATGCGCTTGAACGCGCGGAAGACCGTCCGGCCCGGAAACGGGTCGCGGCGGATCTTGCTGGTTATAGAGGATGTGACAGAAGCGAGCGATGCTGCCGCCGCTCTTGAACGCGAGCGCCTGCTCTCGGCCGGAGTGGTTGCGACGATCCGTGAGCCGTTGCTGGTTCTTGACGAGCGGCTTACGGTCATCAGCGCAAACCGTGCTTTCTACACGACATTTCAGGTCGAGGAGACTCAGACAGTAGATCGCCGCCTTGATGATCTGGGCAACGGCCAATGGTCGATCCCTAAGCTCATAGAGCTTTTGACCGAGGTGGTGCCGAAAGATACCGTAGTCGAAGATTTTGAGGTGAAGCATAGCTTCCCAAAGATCGGCGAGCGCGAGATCGTGCTCAATGCTCGCAAGGTTTTCCGAAAAGGCAACCATACGCACATGCTTCTGCTGGCAATGCAGGACATCACTGTGAGAAGGCGCATCGAAGCCGAGCGGGAGGCCGCATTAGAGCACGCTGGACGACTTCTGGAAGAGATCAATCATCGGGTGATGAACAGCCTGACGATGATTGCTGGCGTTATTTCGCTGGAGGCGCGCAATCTCAGCGATGAAACCTGCAAAGCTGCGCTTGCCCGGATCAGGTCGCGGGTAGATGCGATCGGCCGTCTTTATAAAACGCTATCGCGAAGCGGATCTGTTGATAGCGTCGGAACCCGGGACTACTTGACGGCGCTGGCAAGTGATTTGATCTCGACCTCGGAACAGGCTGATTGCTTGTCGCTTAGCTTGGAACTGGACGATATTCCGCTTTCTACGGAAGTTGCTGTTCCTCTAGGGCTGGTGGTCAATGAACTGATCACCAATAGCATAAAATACGCTTATAACGGGCGATCCAGTGGGTCGCTGGCCATTACCTTGAGGGGCCTGCCTGACCGGCTGGAAGTTAAAATATCGGATGATGGACCGGGCATCGACCCAAACGCGCGCGTTGACTCCGGTCTCGGCCAGAAACTGACCGAGGCGTTCATGACGCAGCTTGGTGGCGTGTTGATAACAGATAGCAATCGGGACGGGACGACACACGCGTTTACTGTCCCGCTCGGTGCGACGGCTGGAGGCTACAGCTAATCGGTCCGGCGGTATATCTACTAGCTGCCTAAGCTGAAGGATCCCTAGCGATCGTCCGCTCGGACCCGCAGAGCAGACTGTGCCTGCTCGATCTCGCTGCGCCAGGCACGAACGTCAGGTTTGGAGGAGCTGCACGGCGGCATTTGCCAATCGTCGACCGGCCGCAATGGCCGGGCACGATGCTGCGCCTGCGAAGGTGCCCTCCATGCTGCGGCCTGCCTGAATGTCGCTGATGGGCTCTTAGCGTCACGCGCGGAGCCGACCCCCAGTGGCCGCTTCGTCTCAATCGCCCCAGGTCGCTGGCCGCGTTAGTCTTGTGACCCTGCCTGCTGTCGGCCGATGGGAAACATATCTTCACCGTAATGATGCAGCTTGACGTGATGGCTGCGGCAGAGCCACCGCACGTTCAAGGGTTCGTCGTATCGGTCGTGGTGGGCATCGACCTTGGCTGCGCCGCAAACCTCGCAGCCCTGCTTTTCCAGTGCGCCGGACATAAGCGCCCGCTGAACAGCAAGATGGGCCTGATACTTCGGCAGGTTGGTGCGGCGCCAGTTTGTCTGGCGGGTCTCGCTTTTCAGCGACGGGGGGCGTGGAGGCTTTGGATCATCCGTCATCACGCCGCCGCTGCTTGCCGGCCCAAGGTGCGATACACGGTCGGCCGTGAGATCGAAAAAACCTCCGCCAGATCACTGATGGAATACTCGCCAGTGTCATACATGCGCCGCAGCTCCTGCTGCTGGCGCTCTGACAGCTTTGGTTTCTTGCCGCGCAGCTTGCCCTTGGCGCGAGCCACGGCCATGCCCTCGCGGGTCCGCATTCGGATCAGATCTGCCTCGAACTCGGCAAAGGTCGCCAGGATGTTGAAGAACAGCTTGCCCATCGGGTCGGTGGGGTCATGGATCGAGGTGCCAAGCTGAAGCTTGATCCCGCGCGCAGCCAAGTTGTCGGCAATGTCGCGGGCGTCGGGGACGGAACGCGCCAGCCGGTCCAGTTTTGGCACGACTAGGGTGTCACCCTCCCGCAAAGCTGCAAGCGCCTGATCGAGACCAGGGCGGGCGCGGTTCGTGCCGGTAAAGCCGTGGTCGGTGTAGATGCGATCGGAGGCAACCCCGAAGCTGGCAAGAATACCCTTCTGCGCAGCAAGGTCCTGTTTGTCGGTGGAGCAGCGGGCATAGCCGATCAAAATCTGTGTCATGGCCTGATCTGTAACAGTAGCCGCCCCTTCATTGCAAAAAATATCGGACCATTCATCTGAGATTCTGTGCTGCCAGCATTTGCTGGCCTTCAACGGGCCTGTTCAGCGGCAAGCTGGCCGTCCTTTGAACGATCCCTTTCGGACGCTATCGGGAAAGGACTCGAAGTGGTGAGCCTCGGATCTACGATACGTGTCGCTATGCGGACTAAGCGGGCGTTCGCTGCGCCGGCTGCCACAACGGCGTCGAGGGCGAACAGGCAATCCTCGCGTTCCGTCAGATAGGGCACTGCATGATGATGGTGTTCATAGGCAACCGCCGCTGCATCCGGCATCCAACTGACTGAGGGCGTGTCAAGGCCGCCCGCCATGCGCAGAAAGCTCATAGAGGAAGAGTGACACGACGATCAACATTTCAGTTGCTGCAGGTTCACCATAGCAAGAACGGCTGCGCCGCTGCAGAGACCAAGTCTCTGCTTCTATTCTGCTTTTTCGGAAAGCCGTGCGGCGACAAGCTCCTGCAGCCGCCACAGGTTCCCATCATGAATGCCAAGCGCCTCAAGGTGCGAGACCGTGTTGTGGAGGTATTCAGCACATGAGCCCCAGTGCCCAGCGGCCGCGGCCAGCGTGTCGGCAACCTGCTCCGGTGCAAGTCCGCCCGAGTAGAAGGCGCTGCCTTGATCCACCACAAAGCCCAGCACCCGCATCGGGCCTTCTTCGCTGCGCGCCGACAACCAACGTGGGGGAGTGCTCGGCGGGCGGACAACGAGCTCGCGCCGGAAGAGCGCATGGAGCGTGGCCTCCGCCTGTTCCGCCGGAACTCGGAATGCCATGCCATCGCACTGCCCGCCGCGATTGAGGGCCATCATCAGGCCAGGATGATCGCGTGTGCCACGGAAGCGTGCGACACGGATGCAGAACGAACGATGCCAGCCACGCACCGTTGCCGAACGACTCTCAACAAAGTCGAAAGCGGGCTTCCAAAGCAGCGAGCCGTAGCCGAAGATCCAGAGATCCCCTGGGGGACCATCGGCCAGAACCTTGTGGACGATTTCCGCATAGTCCTCGTCAGTCAGGTAGATCGCACCAGGACTGGGACCTGCATCCTCCACCAACCTGGCCGCCCGAGCCAAGAGTTCTTCCGTGAGCGCCATCGGCCGCCGTAAAGGGGACGGTCCGGATCTAGGCATTGCCGGTCACCCGCTTTTCTGGATTGCCGTCATCATAGCACGCGACAGGCGTCCACACCATCTGAACGAAGGTTGTCCGTGAGCGACTTCAGTAAGAAAAATCATCACCAGAAGCGAGTAAGCTTCCTTAGTTTTCCTTACCGAGTAGATTTACTAAAATCGGCAGGTTCTGCAACGAACGCGAGGGCCTGCAGCCTAGGGCAAGAAAACCTCCCTTTTCTTACCGTGCTCTTTTCGCCTGACAGCCCCCGCCCGCCCGCAATCCCGTTTGGCGGGGCTTCTCTTCTCCCTTTTTGCGAACCTGCGCGCCGGAACGCGACTAGGCAGATTTCTGCTTATCTTTTAGGCTTTCAAAAACCCAGATAAAAAGTGTAATAATATTAGAGCACTGCTTGCAAGCCGCGAGCAGGCAAAAATTACTTCTAATTGATTTAGTAAAAATACCACAACCTGAGATAATCCTCGGCGCTATGACATGCCGGGATATTGTCCATGCGCAGCTTGCCAAACTTTCCCGACACCTCCTAATCTTTCACCTGCTCCATTCCACCACGCGGAGCAGTAATGAGTGCGCCCCGCCATGCCCGGCGGGGCTTTTCATGCCCTCAGATTCCTTCACGCTTTGCATCAACGCTGACCGGACCTGCGCCTGCCGTTGCGAGAGACAGGAACACAAAGCTGAACAGGATCGCTGCGACGCCGCCGTTCTGGGCGGGATAGAAGCCCTGCGGAGCGTGGGCGAGGAAATAGGCGAAGGCCATCAAGCCCGAGAGCACGAAGGCCGAGACGCGGGTCCAAAGGCCGATCAGGACCAGAAAGCCCAGGGTGAGTTCCAGCACACCCGCGATCCAGGCAGGCGGCAACATGCTCGACTTGGACGACGCCAAGTCAGGTTCTGCTCAATGGTGGAAACCCGCGCATAGCGGATCTTCATGGCCGAGGGCAATTGTCGGTACCATCAACACATTCACCCGGTCGACCAGTTTCAGCCGGTCGGTCTGGGCCAGGAAGCCGAACTGCCGGGCGATGCGGTCCGACACGGTTCAGCGTGCGGTTTCGGTCAGGCGGCGGCGGACATAGCCCTGCACCAGATCGATCATCGGCTTCATGTGCGCCTCGTCGTCGCGGAAGAAATGGTCCGCGCCCTCGATCTCCTCGTGGGTGATGGTGATCCCCTTCTGTTCGCGCAGCTTGCGGACCAGCGTATGTGTGTCCTTGGGCGGGGCCACGCGGTCGGCGGTACCGTTCACGATCAGGCCGGACGACGGGCACGGCGCGAGGAAGCTGAAATCATACATGTTGGCGGGGGGCGCCACGCTGATGAAGCCGGTCATTTCCGGCCGGCGCATCAGCAGCTGCATCCCGATCCAGGCACCGAAGCTGAAGCCGGCGACCCAGCAATGCTTGCTGTTGGGATTCATCGCCTGCAGGTAATCCAGGGCTGATGCCGCATCCGACAATTCGCCGATCCCCTGGTCGAACTCGCCCTGGCTGCGCCCCACCCCGCGAAAGTTGAAGCGCATCACGGTGAAGCCCAGCTTGTGGAACGCGTAATGCAGGTTATAGACGACGCGGTTGTTCATCGTCCCGCCAAATTGCGGATGGGCATGCAGAACGATGGCAAGGGGGGCGTCGGGCCTGCCCGGTTGCGGGTGATAGCGGCCCTCGAGCCGGCCTTCGGGACCGGGAAAAATCAACTCTGGCATCGTCTTCCTTCGACATGACGGTGGTTTCTTGACGCATCTGCGTGGCGCTCTCAGACCGCTATCTGAAATAGCCTGCTGGCATCTTGGTCTGTCGCTTTGCAGTACATACAGGCACAAATACGATAAAGCACATTGTGCAGCCTCCATTCTCCTGACGCATCGAGCCGCCCCGAGGCAGCAAGAACCTGAGGAGGCGTGAAGGACTTGCCCACATTCTCGGCCGTGGCCAGAACCTCGCTGTCATCAAAGTCAAACCGCTCATAGGCCAATGCGAGGATGAGGGGGATCTGCAGGCTGCGCAGGCGCTTCGCCACCGCGACCACCGGGTGTCCGTGCAGGTTCACATCAAGGACCGCCAGATCAGGCTGTTCACAGGCCAGGAAGCCGCAGGGCTTCACCCACGGTTCCAAAAGATCCGAGGACATTGTAACCATTGCCTTTCAGGATTGACTGCAGATGCAGGGCAACCATGGGTTCGTCCTCAACGACAAGCACCGCGAGGCGAGTGCCATCAGCGGAGCCGCAGGGGCAGAGCATTGGCGAGCGGAACACCTTCTGTCTCGGCAAAGTCTTCGAGATCTTCATGCACCTGTTCTAGAGCCTGGCTCCATACTGGTGCTACCAGCATGTCTTGGAAGGTAGAGCAACGACGCTTCTCCCCCTGCGACGTCAGTCGAAACCCATGCTCGTCTTGAGCAAGATCTCCCGCAGCTTGAAGACGCCAAATCAACGCTTCCCACCACGAGCGGGAGTCATCATCAGGAATGCAGATGCCTGCGGCAGGAACGTGTGGCAGCGCCAGAAACAAGAGACCGCACAAAACTTCCTGGTCGAACGGCCACTCAAAGAAAAGCCGAAACCGATAGACAAGATCAAGGATGTAACCAGCTGCCGGCTGATCAAGCACTTCAAGAGGATGATCCGAGAAGGAATGAAGATCGGGACGCAATCCGGTCATCAGATCTTCCAATCGCGGTGCACACAGACATATTGGCCATATTAACTCGGCGTCAGGATGTACATCAAGTTCCTGTCCTCTGAGTTACACGCGTTCCTCGTGACATCGGTGCTGGGCATCACCGGCCTCTGGATGGCCATCCTGGCCGATACCGGTGCGACGGTTCTGGTCACGCCCAACGCCTTGCGTCTGCTGGATTTCGACCCAACAAAAGAGGCCTGAGATGTCATCATTACCATCGGATCGCACCGTTCCCACAACGATACAGCTGGCATGTTTTCTTGTTCCACCAGTGCTTTACATGTGAGAGGAGGAGGGCGATGGCCCGCCCTATAATACCGCTGGTTGGCGTCGGTCGTGGCCGTTCATCATCCTCAGGTTCCTTCATTGATCGTGACGGGTGCAATGCCAGATATCACCGCACTTGACGGACCTGCTGCGCCAAGATCATCTGGTGGGGAACAGGTCAGCCGTTGGCTGGCTATAGCCAAGCCATGCAACGACAACAGGACAACATCGTGGCCAAGACTGTCTTGATCACTGGCGCAGGGTCCGGCATGGGGATGGCCACTGCACTGCAGCTGGCTCAGTCCGGTTATCGCGTCTTTGCAGGGGTGCGCGACAACTGCGCGGACCTGATGACGCAGGCGCAGGCACGTGGGGTACAGCTCACGCCGGTCCGCCTGGATGTTCAGGAGACCGGATCGGTCCGCGCAGCCGTGGCGCAGGTGATGTCGGACATAGGCCGGATCGACGTGCTGGTCAACAATGCCGGCTTTGGTCTTCTGGCGACGGTCGAAGATGGCACGGACGAAGAAATGATCTGGCAGTTCGACGTCAATGTCTTCGGCCTTCTGCGCACCACGCGCGAGGTCCTGCCGCATATGCGCAATGCCGGGGGCGGCGTCATCATCAACATTTCGTCCTTTTTGGGGCGCATGGGCCTGCCGCTTCTGACTCTTACAACGCCAGCAAATATGCGGTCGAGGGGATCACGGACTCGCTGCGCTTCGAGGTCGGACCCTTTAGCATCCGCGTGCATTCCATCCTCGCAGGGCTGTTCGGAACCAACTTCGTCAAGAAAGGTCTGGTGGCGAATGCCGCAACCACGAGCGAGGCATCGCCCTATCGCGACCTGGTCAGCCATTTCGTGCCGATCGTCGCCCAGGCGATCAATGAAGGTCCTTCGCCCGAGCCAATCGCCAAGGCGGTCCAGGCCATCATCGAGGATGAGAACAGCGACATTGCCGTCGTGGTTGGCACCGAGGCCGAGCAATTCGTCCCCTTGCGCCGAAGCCTGCCCGACAAGGACTTCGAGGCCCAGGTGATCGGGACATTCGGCCTGCCATCCGCTGAAGCTTTCCTGCCAAAATAACAGCCTAAATGTTGCGGCAGGCTGGATAGCGTCTCACGGGGATGATCGGGACATCGCCACATCTGGGCGAAGGGATCGGTACTGCCAGGGAGCCCCGCCTGGCCCTTGTTAGCGGCACTCATGAAGAAGAACGGATCGGCTGCTTCCTGCTGATCGACAGAACGCCGCTGAAAGTAATCAAAAATTCACCCGTAAGCGGTGGCCACCGGTTGCATGGCATGGTTATCCTTCGTCTCATGGTAACTGCAACCGCACGCAATTCAGGATGCCATGCTCAAGCATCCTGCCTTACCTGCTCCGAACGGAGCCGCTCCATCTGTGCGTATACCGGACCTGAGGAGCTGCGTCAGCTTGAAGCGATCCGCTTCTTCCGGTCCTATGAACCTCGGCAGACCATCTTTATGGACGGCGATCCGGTGGATTTTGTCGGGACCGTTCTCAGCGGAATGGTGTCCCTGACAAAGATCATGCCGGATGGAAGAACCCAGATGGTTGCCATGCTGCGGCAGGGGAACTTCCTTGGCCATCCTTATCGTGCCCAGACCTCCTATAATGCCGTGGCCTCAACGCCCGTGGTGATGTGCGGCTTTCGCCGCGAACCCTTCGAAAAACTGCTGCGCAAGATACCGGGACTGGGACAAGGGCTTCTGGAACAGTCCTCTAAAGAACTCGATGCGGCCCGGGAATGGATGCTGCTTCTGGGCAGAAAGACCGCCCGCGAGAAGGTCGCCTCCTTTCTGATCATCTTCGCCCGGGAGAAGGTCGCGCAGCATCCCTCCTTGATGCAGAAGCGGATGCATCTGGATATGCCATACACGCGGGCGGAGATGGGGGACTATCTGGGTCTTTCGCTGGAGACGGTCAGCCGGCAATTATCAGCCCTGAAAAATGACGGCATTGTCGATCCCGACGGGAAGCGGGGGGTGACTGTTCTGAATTATGCGGCGCTGCTTTCCGAGACCGGCGATGACGCAGATGGAGGGTGGCTGGCATAAGCGGTCTGTTTTCCGCTGCCAGCCGCCCGCCGGATCCGCCATGCACCTGACCACCGCACTCCACGCCGACTGGCGTAAATGGCCAAAAAGGCTCTGGTCGCTGCTGATGAGAGCCCCATGGCAGGTTACACTCCATAAAGCAGCTTGAGATTTCGATGTTCAGGCCACGTGGGCGCGTAGCTGACGTGACGAAGGAACGGCTGTCCGGTCAGCAAAGCTGCTTCCACCATGGGCTGTCATGCAAACGGAACGCATTGCTCGCCTGCTCGTTCGTTCCTGCTAACTGCGGGGAAAGAGAAAGTGCCCGACGATCCGAACACTGAATATCTGCCCATCGTCGAGGAAACGGCATCTTTGGCTATCCGGAAGGTGGTCACCGGCCGCGTCAGGGTTGCCAACCAGACCGAGGAAGTCGACCATATCCTGCCGACCGAGCTTTCGAGCGTGGAGGTGGACGTGGTCAGGGTCCCGATTGATCGCAAGATCGAGGCGGTTCCTGATGTTGTGACCGAGGGCGAGCTGACGATCATCCCCGTGGTCGAGGAGCGGCTTGTGGTGACGCGCGAACTGTATCTGCGAGAGGAGATACACGTCCGCCGGGTCAAGCAAACGGAAACGGTGGAAATCCCCGCCACGACCCGTCGTCAGACTGCCCAGATCGAGCGTCTTGCCGCTGATCCGGCTCCCTCTATTAACAAGGACGATCTCAATGACCTATGACAGCAATGCCGGCACCACCGGCAATACCTCAGTGTCTGCCATGTTCGACAGTCATGCTGAGGCACAGCACGCCCTTGAGCGTCTGACTGCCGCCGGTATCTCCTCTTCCCAGATCCGGATGATGTCGGGTGAAACGGCGGGCGCATCCACGACCACGACCGGCCGCGCGGCGGATGACAAGGGCTTTTGGGAAAGCCTTGGCGACTTCTTCTTTCCCGAGGAAGATCGTTATGCCTATGCCGAGGGGCTGTCGCGCGGCGGCTATCTGGTGACGGTCACCGGGCTGGACTCCACCCAATACGAGACCGCCCTGGACATCCTGGACGACGAAGGCAGCGTGAACCTGGACGAGCGTGAGCAAAGCTGGCGTTCGGAAGGCTGGGGCGGCTATGAGACCAGCAGCTATGCCACATCGGGCCGCACGGCCTCAGCATATGGGACGCGGACTGGCATGGAGGGGGCTCTGGACAGCCCTTATATAGATAACGACACCCTTCACCCTGAGGGCGTCCGGTCAGGTGGGGATGACTTGCGCAGTGGGGACGAGACGATCCCGGTCATCGAGGAACGTCTCCGCGTGGGCAAGCGCGAAACGAGCCACGGCCGCGTCCGGGTACGTGCCTATACCGTCGAGGAGCCTGTCAACGAGAGCGTCGAGCTGCGTGACGAGCGGGTCGAGATCGAGCGCCGCGCTGTGGATCGTCCTGCGGTGGCGGATCAGGACTACCTGGACCGCACACTGGAAGCCGAGGAATACCGCGAGGAGGCGGTGGTCCAGAAGGAAGCCCGCGTAGTCGAGGAGATCGGTCTGCGCAAGACCAGCGACACGCATACCGAGACCGTCTCCGACACCGTGCGCCGCACCGAGGTCGAGGTAGAGGACGACCGCACTGGTCTGGATCGCGACACGCTGACTGGCGGCACGCGCCGCGACGACCTGAACCGCGACAAGATCTGACACGGACACTGACACTGATGTCCTGACAAGAAAGGCCCCGCATCGCGCGGGGCCTTTCCATCAAGGGGTGCCCGACGTGTCAAGCGAAGGCGTACCGGCATGACCTGGTCACCTGAGCCCCGGAACCCGAGAGGGTCGGGCGGGCTTTCCCAAGAGAGAAATGAAAGGCGAGCAGACATGCTGGATCGTTTTGCCCGCTACGCGCTCGTCGTGGATGACAGTCCCCTGATCCGGATGGATGCACAGGCAATCCTGAGAGGAGCGGGGTTTCGCGTGCTCACGGCCGCAGGCTTCGAGGACGCCATGGAAATCCTCGCTTGCCGCGGCCATTTCCTGAAGCTCCTCTTCACGGATGTGCACATGCCGCCCGGCAGGATGACAGGCTGCGACCTGGCGTTTCGATGCGCAAGGGGCTGGCCCGATATCGGGATCATCGTCACCTCCGGAGCAACGCCGCCGGGACCGGCTGATCTGCCAGAAGGAACCCTGTTCATTCCCAAGCCCTTCAGTGAAGAGACAGTCAGACGCGGCGTTCGTCAGCTCGTGAAGGAACAGTCTGCTGAGGACTGACAAGATCTTGGCAGAAACGATTGTTTGCAGAGCGCCTTCTTGTCACCCGCTGTCGCAAAAGGGTTTTGAGGAGCAAGCCGCAGACCTTTGCGGCTGTATGTCGCCGGGCGGGACAAGGCCCTTCCTGAACAAACGTTTCCTGGGCTTTTTGCGCAACTGTCAGCAAACATGGAAACAACAGACGCTTGCATTTTTGAGCGGCATCCGACAAAGAACCGGCGACTGAAGGCCAGAGTCGTTGTCAGTCGGTACGCAGATGCACAAGGCCTGTGTACGAGAATGGCAAGGAACCAAACCGTTCAACCGGCCTGCTTCACACCGAGACCTCACATGATGCGCAACGATCAGGCGTCCACCCCAGCCGTGGCTCCGGAAGAGGGTGGCGATAGCTCCGAGGAATTGGCCTATCGCCTCCAGCAGCAAGAACTCACCGCAGAGTTCGGGCGATACGCGCTGCGCACCCATGACACGCCTTCGTTGCTGCAGGAAGCTACACGGGTTTGCGCGCTGGGCCTCCAGAGCGACTTCTGCAAGGTGATGAAGTACCTGCCCGACGAAAGGCAGTTCATCGTGCAAGCCGGTGTCGGCTGGAAGCCCGGTGTGGTCGGCCATGCCCGGACCGGAGCCGATACCGAAAGCCCCGTGGGCTATGCCTTCCAGACAGGCGAGCCTGTCATCTCCAACCACCTGGCCAAGGAAACCCGCTTCCGTACCCCGGCGCTCCTTGTGGAGCACGGGATCACGCGGGCGATCAACGTGCTCATCCGGGGAGATGGGGGAGGCTATGGCGTTCTTGAGGTGGACAGCCCGACCCCTGGGCGGTTCACGGCTGCTGATCTGGCCTTTATGCAGGGGTTTGCCAACCTGCTCGGCGTGGCGCTTGAGCGGCAGCAGGTCGAGGAAGCCCTGCGCGCCAGCGAGGCGCGGCTGCAGGAGGCCATGGCCCACCAGGAGGTCCTGACACGCGAGATCAGCCACCGGGTCAAGAACAGCCTTGCTATGGTGGCAGGCCTCTTGAGCATGCAAAGGCGTATGTCCTCTGACCCGGCCCTGCAGAGCGCGCTTGATGACGCCCGCGCCCGCGTGACAACGATTGCGCAAGTCCATGACCGGCTATGGCGCGCAGACGAGGTGCACACGATCAACCTGGCTGAATTCATGGGCGAGTTGTGCGACCAGATCCGTGTAACGGCGGCCCCTGGCCACACGTTGAGCACCGACATTGCGCCGGTGCTGATGGCAACGGACCAGGCCGTGCCCTTGGCCTTGCTCATCAACGAGTTGGTGACGAATGCGTTCAAGTACGCTTATCCGTCGGGTGAGGGCGAGGTGCGCCTTGCGATCCAGCCGACGGAGCCAGGGCACCTGCGGTTGACGGTTTGCGACGAGGGCCCGGGTCTGCCGCCGGGCTTTGATGCAGACAACGCCGAGAGCCTCGGCATGAAGCTCATTGCCAGTCTAGGCCATCAGCTTGGTGGGCAACCCGAGTGGCAGGATGCTCACCCCGGCACACGCTTTGTTCTGGAATTTCTTGTGCAGGAACGCTCGACGCTGCAGTTCCGAGGCGGATAAAGTGCCTGCGGGTCCAGCCCTGTAGATCGAAGGGCCGCCGAAGGCCGGCCATGGGCGCGACCGACGAGTCGCTGGCCTGATGTAATCTGACGCTATGGGTCTCCAGCACGTTGCGAAGAGGTCAAAGCTGCCTTTCGGGGTAGATGACGTGCCTTCTGGCAGGCCGCATATACGATTGCTCTGACAGCCAGAGACCGGACACGTTTTCTACCTGATAGCGTGGACCCATATCTCGGGGTTAGCGCGACTGGCGAGATCGTCACGTCAAGCCACGAACAGATGCCGAAAGGCATCTGGGGTGCGTGCCGCATCCGACAGGCGGCACTTGTCCAGCACTGTCATGAAGGCTTCTCTGGCTTCGGAAAAGACGTCCGGCAGGCTGCATCCTTCGGCGATCCGGCAGGTGCTGCAGTCGACGAGGCCCCCATCGCGTTCAGTATGTCGAACAACCTGACCAATGGTGATTTCCGCAGCCGGTCGGGCCAGCGCCAGTCCACCGTAACGTCCCCTGGTGGTCTTGACGAAGCCAGCAGCACCCAGGTCCTGAACGATCTTCATCAAGTGGTTCTGTGAGATGCCGTGGGCTTCCGCGATCTGCCGGATCGACACTCGCCCACCGTCATGGCCGGCGAGGTAGATGAGCGCACGAAGCGCGTAGTCGGTGTAGCGGGTCAGTTTCATCTTTTTACATTAGATGCATTCCAATTGCATGTATAGAGATCTATAGGTGCATTAGGAATGCATGTTTAGGAGAGACTCATGCCGCGCCCCTTGTCGCAACAGACCATCGCCATCGTGAAGGCTACGGTGCCGGCGCTGGAACAGCATGGTCCTGTCATTACCGAGACGATGTACCGCCGCCTGTTCCGCAACGAAGACATCGCTGCGCTGTTCAACCAGGCCAATCAGAAGAAGGGCACGCAGCGCCTTGCCCTGGCGCAGGCCGTGCTGGCCTATGCCCAGAACATCGAGAACCTGTCCGTTCTGGGCGCGGCAGTGGAGCGGATCGCCCAGAAGCACATTGGCTATGCGATCCTGCCAGAGCATTATCCCTTTGTGGCCGAAGCTCTTCTTGGCGCCATGGAAGAGGTCCTGGGTGAGGCGGCGACACCGGACATTCTGCAGGCTTGGGGCGAAGCCTATTGGTTCCTGGCTGACCTTCTGATCGAACGCGAAGCCGCCATCCGCACGGAGATCAAAGCAAAGCCCGGAGGCTGGACCGACTGGCGCCGCTTTGTGGTGGCGGAGCGGCAGGTCGAGGCGGAAGGGATCGTCTCCTTCATCCTGCGGCCCGAGGATGGCGGCCTTGTTATCCCGCACCGGCCGGGACAGTATCTGACCCTGCGCTTTGACGAGGCCGGCCTCTCGGGCGTGAAGCGGAACTACTCCATCTCTAGCATTCCAAGCGACGAGGGCTACCGGATCACCGTGAAGCGAGAGCCGAATGGCGAAGCATCCTGCTTTCTTCATGATCGCGCGCCTGTGGGCACCCTCCTTGAGGCCACGCCACCTGCTGGGGACTTCCATCTTGCCAAGAACCCGCAGCGTCCCCTGATCCTGCTGTCGGGCGGCGTCGGCCTGACGCCCGTCGTCAGCATGCTGGAAGTTCTGGCAGAACAGCATCGCGATGTGCCTGTCTTTTATGTGCATGGCACCAGCAGTCCTGCCCATCATGCCCTTGACGCGCAGGTACGGCTTGCTGCCTCCCGGCACGGCAACGTTCTGGTCGAAACCTTTTACGAAAGTGGCGCCGACGACAGGGCCAATCCTGGCCGGATCACCATCAACTGGCTCCGGGCCAACACGCCGCTGGACGAAGCAGAGGTCTATCTCTGCGGCCCTCGTCCTTTCCTGCGGCACTTCGTGGTCGGCCTGAAGGATGTAGGCATCCCTGCCGATCGCATCCACTACGAGTTCTTCGGCCCGGCCGACGAACATCTTGCGACCTAGCGGAAAAGAGCGGTGTCATGAGCCTCGGCTTTACCACGAAGATCGCATTCGACGAGGATCGTCCCATCGTTGAGGCGGCCGAGATCGCACCGTTCTTGGAACTCGATGTGCCCAGCTTTCAGGATCTCATGCGCTCCGGGAAGATCAGAAGCACGGTGGAACGAGGCGAAGGAGAGGACGGCGGCAAGTTCCGCCTGACGTTCCAATCGCCTCGATGGCGGGTCCGCTTGACCTGCGGGCATGACGGCACTGTCCTGACGCTGACACGCGTGCGGTTGGATGTGCCGCGGGAACTGCGGTCTGTCAGCACAGGGTCATGACGTCTCGGTCGCGATGTTGCCATGCAATTGCGGCCTCCGTTGCCATCACGGGTTCGGTCGCTCGTGGGCCGTGAGGGGTCTTTCTGCCAATTGGCAGCATCGGCCTCTTCGCGTCGACGGAAGCAAGAGGCTGTTTCCATCAACCGCGCTCAAGGCCACTAGTGCTGCAGTGTAGGCTCATGCTCCTCCGGGGGAGCGCAGGCCGGCGTCCGCGCTTTCGAGTGGGCCCCGGGATCATCTTCAGCAGCAAGGCAGGAGGGGTGATCATGGTGTTTGCTCCATGCGTTGCCGTTCGCTCAAGCCGATCAGGCTGCCCGTCAGGTTCAGCTGGCCTTGGTGGAAGGCGCGGGTCATCCCGCGCAGGTAGCCTCCTGTTGCAACCAAGTTGAAATGTCCTCGGCTGCGCAAAGTAGGAATGTCTCACCGAGGGTGGGCAAGCATGGCCGGGCAGGGCGGAGACATCCGCCATCGCAGCCCCGACCGGCCATGCGTTCAGAGCCGCAGCTTTCGACGTTCCTTTGGCGAGTAGAAGG
Source organism: Paracoccus fontiphilus (assembly GCF_017356265.1). Classification (GTDB taxonomy): domain Bacteria; phylum Pseudomonadota; class Alphaproteobacteria; order Rhodobacterales; family Rhodobacteraceae; genus Paracoccus; species Paracoccus fontiphilus. The sequence continues at coordinate 71,420 of NZ_JAFNAW010000003.1, forward strand.
CGCGCACGCCCTTCGTTTCGACCCGCTTCTCGAAATCCCGCCAGGCAAGACCATCGGCAAGATAGGGCGGGTTATCCGAAATCGTCAGGGTGCCGAACCTGTTCATGACCGACAGCACCCAGCCAGGGGAGATCGATGTCCGGTAGATCTCGACAGAGAACCGGTGGCCATCGATCAGCACGTCCTGTGTCAGATCCGAGAAGATGATATCTGGCTCTGCGCTGTCTGCCATGTTCTTGCCCTGCGTGCTCGATCAAAGCACAGGGTATCACCGCAACTGGGCCAGGGAAGCGTCATTCCAGGGGTGGAGCGGCATGCGCCTTTGCCTTGCGGGCTGCCGAGGAGTTCCAGCCGTTGTTGCGGCGTCCCGTGGGCGTGTAGCGGGTCCGTTGCTTGGCCCGCCCGGTGCACCTTCGGCGGAGCCTTGTCCTGCTCGGCCTTGATGTATTCCAGGACCGCGCTCAGATGCTTGTTCTCGGTAATGGCCGCATGGGTCACCCGCTGATCCTTGTCGAACACGGAGTAGGGCAGCGAGACACCCTTCCAGCGGAACTCCAGCCGGCCGTCCGCGAACTCATAGCTGTCCACGTATTTGCCCGGCAGATCGCGGGTGATCTCGTTCTCGGCCAGGATGATCCGCAGCCGGTCGTAGGAAAAGGCCAGCTGGCTGCTGACATAGCGTTCGTCGCGATAGCACAGAATGTCACGCAGCCGATCCGGTTCGACATTCAGTGGCCGATGCAGGTTGTCCGCACGGCGTGGCACCTTGGCAAACTGCGCGTTGTAGCGCGCCATGAAGCCGGGAAGAAAGGCATTGGCAGTCTCCATGTCGGAGATGCCGGCCAGCCGCAGTTCCTTGACCAGGCGGTCCTGCAGGGTGCGGTTGGCGCGCTCGACGCGGCCTTTTGCTTGCGAGGAGTTGGCGCACAGGATCTCGATGTTCAGTTCGTTCAAGGCCCGGCCGAACTGGGTCATCCCATAGCCTGTCCTGGCACCTTGCTTTGGCACCCGGAACACTGTGTGCTTGTCGGAGTAAAAGGCAACGGGCCGGCCATGCAGCGTCAGATACCGCTCCAGGGCTCCAAAATAGCTGAAGGTGCTCTCGGAGCTGACGAATTCCAGGTGCATCAGGGTGCTGGTGGCGTCATCGATGAACACCAACAAGGTGCAGGCCGGCCCGCGATCCTCGAACCAGCGATGATCCGAGCCGTCGATCTGGATCAGCTCGCCAAGGCACTCCCGGCGCAGGCGCGGCTGGTGGAATGTTCGGCGCTGCTTGCGCGACAGCCACAAACCCGCATCCTGCATCCACTTGCGCAAGGTCTCGCGCGACACTGTCAGCCCGTGACACTCCGCCAGCTTCTCGGCCGCCAAGGTCGGGCCAAAGTCGGCATAGCGGTCCCGAACGAGCGACATGGCAGCCTCCCGGATCGTCGGGTCGATCCGGTTGTTCGATGCCCGTCCACGTGCCTGGTGCCGGATCGCCGCCGCGCCGTCAGCCCCGAACCGCTTCAGCAGCCGGTGAACCTGTCTGCGGCTCAGGTCCAGAACATCCGCCGCACTCACGGCTGACATCCGACCTTGCAGCACCTGGCTCAGAACCTCGATCCGGTTCAGTTCTCGCTCGCTCATCATCACCCATCCCATGTCCGGCTCCCAAGGATCGACACGATGTTCATCCAGGGGAGTGTGACATTCCTGAATTGCAGAGGTGAGACATTTTAACTTTGCGGCTATACCTCCGAGGTTAATAATCGGGATTATGGAACCACGTCGTCTGACACGAGGGATGGACATTTTAGTTGACGCAGGGACCAGCTACAGATCTAGTTGCTTGCACGCCTCCTGCCTAGCAAAGCAGTCCGCAGCCGCAGCGTATTCAAGCATGTATTCACTTTGTTCAATTACTACAAGCAATGCCCGCTTCTTAGCGAGTTGTGGCAAGCCCTTGGCAGCTAATTTAGGATTGCCAAGCTCCCCGAGCAGCGTGTCGGATGACGATCATAAATCTGTCGGGGATCGCTAATTCCGCTTCATGATGCTTCTAGGCCGTAGACCCTCAGTCGTTTGCTGAATACCGGGGAACGCTACACGTCAGCTAAGCCAATTCAGGTCTGTGATTGAGATTCAAGCCACTTGCTCATCACACGCCTGACGACCTCCGGTCGGGATGGCAGGTCAGGTTGCTGCCTTCGATAGTCGTCTATCGCGCGTAGCATATCCTGCTCCATGCGTATGGTAACAGGCTCCGTATCCTTAGGGGGGCGCCCCATTTTTGCCATTCTGTAGATTCTTCTAACTAGGTAGTTGACTATTTAATGTCATATAGTCATATTAGCCGGGCGAAAGCAAGAGATTGAGCCCTCCTGCTCCGCCCTAACCACAACGATCCTACGGAGATCAATCATGGCTGTCCCAGCATCTACCACGCCGTGCGGCGTGACAAAACCCTCTGCCCATTTCACACATACCGAGATCTCGCGCACGTTCTCTCGCCTGATCGGGTTGGTCAGCGGCTACATTGAGGCTGAGCGAGACATCGAGGATGCCGCGTCCTGGCATCCGGCATTCCTTCACTGGCATCGCGACGCGGAAACCGCCCGCACCCAGGTGTTGACGCAAATCGACCATATCCGCGCCTTTGTTGCCGTGCGGCGCGAGGATCTGCCCCTGAAGCGCATGGCGCTACTGCTCTTCGCGCTGATCGAGTCCGACTCATCGTCGGAGTTCCTGCGGCTTACCGCCTGCCTCGACCGCGAAGACGGCCTTTTCGACTGCCCGGGCACCGATCCTGTCGCGCGGCGGGTCGGCGCGATGCTGACGGCGGCGCGAATGCAGGTCGCGGACCTGGCCTCGCTTTCGGCGCTTGTCGATCCGCTGGAGATCGCGGCGGCCGACAGCCCCGACCACCCGGTCCCCGTCGCCGCCTGACGCCCGCCCCCTGACACCCAGTCATGCCGTGACCGGTGCGTGCTTCGCGCACCGCCCGCCGGTTTCCGCAAGGGCCGCGCGGCGATGCCCCGCGTCCGGCACTTCCACCCATTGCTTTCAGGAGCATTCCCATGTCCAGCCTGCATCATCCCACACCTGCTGCGCCGCACCCCGCCGATCTCTCCCCTCACCCCGGTCCGCTCCACGCACGCTGGGCCGAGGCGGCATACCAAAAAGGCTTCGATCTGATGGCACGGGTCCAGGACCGCTATCACCTGGCCCTGCGCTGCCGGCAATGTGGCGCCGTCAGCATGACGAAGCTCTATGTGCTGATGAACAACCAACCGCTCTGTCGGTCCTGCCTGGAGACGGCGCGGGCTGAGCGCGCAACGGCGGCGGGCCTTTCCTATCTCGGCCCGGACCCCGATCATCCGCAATACGGCTTGTTTCGCGCCGCCTGCGGCCATAGCCTCCGGCGGCAGTTCGAGATTATCAACCGCGTCGCCGATGGCCAGATTGGCCTGCGCTGCGAGCGGTGCTTTGCTCAAAAAGAGCAGCAAATCGCCGCCCGACATGGTTGGACCCGGATCGGACCCGATCCGCGCGGCAACCCGAACTACCACCTTTATCGCCACAATGCCTGCGGGCATGACCAGCGGATCGCCCGCGCCAACCTGCAATGGGGCCAATGCGATTGCGCCGGTTGCGGTGAGACGTGGACCGCCAAGCCCAGCAATATCTATCTGTTCGAGATCCGCTACAACGGCCTCCATCTCCTGAAGTTGGGCTACAGCGCCAATCCGCTGAAGCGCCAGAAGCATCAGTTGGGCTTGCCCTGCAAGGCGCATGTCACCTTGCTGCGCAGCATCGCCATGCCCACAGGGCACGCGGCCTGCGCCACCGAGAAACGCCTGCACGCCCGCCTGCGCAGGCAGCATCCGGACGCCGTAGTGCCGCCCAACGACTATCGTGGCGTCCTCAATGTCGTCAGCGAGGTTTACCATCCCTGGCTGCGGCCTGAGCTGGAACGCCGCCTCAACCGCATCGCGGAGACCGCCCGGGACGGCAAGGCGCCCGGCGCCGGGCGGGCCGCAGCGATCGGGGATGAGGACGGTGGCGGGTCCAAGGGTGGGGGCGAACACGAGGCAGGCTGCTGAGCCAGCTCCACCCTGCCGTCCTGTCCGCCACCCCTGCCCTTCTTGAAGGAGTCCGCCATGCCCGCCTGGATGACCCACTACCTGACTGTTGCTGCCTGCCTCGACGCGGCACCCTGCCCGCCTGTTCCCGACAGGGAGATGTCCGACGAAGTCTTCCAAGCCCTTGTAGACGGCCGCCTCGACGAGGTCGAGGACCAGATCGAGGAGTTGCCCGAATGGGGGCAGCGCCCGCAGCCTGTGTCTTGCCTGGCGGACGATCCCCTGCGCGCCATCGCGCTTGCAGGCCTCTGTCGGACGCTGCCCGACTCCGAGGCCATCGCCGCGCTGACGGCGGTGGGCGCGGTGACCGTCCTGCATTGCCTGCCCGGCGAGATGACCGACAAGGCGGCGTCGTTGCTGGCGGCGCTGCTGGCGCCGGGCAATGGGCGTCCGCCGGTGCAGATTATCGTGCTGCGCCTGCCGGGCGACATCAAGGCGAGGGACCGTCCGTCTGCCGCACTTGAGCACGCGATGGCGGCTATCAGCGCGACCACCGCACCGCATGTCCTGCTAATCGAACAGGGTGTGCCGGTGCCGGGCGAGATCGCCGCCATGCTGCCTCCACCCTTGCAGATCGGACCGGTAGACGGAGGGTTGATCGCCGCCGCCCTCAGCCTGCGCGGCGGTGACGCGGCCGGTCTGCGAAAGCGTCTGCCGGGCGACGCCGCATTGCGCGCCCTGTCGCCTGCCCAGTTACGTTTCGCCCTGCGCCACCGCATCCGTGACCGGCAGATCGCCGAGCTGCACCGCATCGCCCGGTCCAGCCAGTCCAACTGTCCGACATTGGACGACATCGTTGGCTATGGCGAGGCCGAGGAAGCCGCCCGGCGGCTGGTTTCCGATCTCGCCACCTGGTCCGCCGGGCACATCGCTTGGGGCGAGATGACCCGGTCGGTCTTGTTCCATGGCCCGCCCGGCACCGGCAAGACCTGGCTGGCGCGTGCCATTGCCGCCTCGGCGGGCGTGCCGCTGATCGAGGGCAGCCTGGCCGCCTGGCAGGCTGCCGGGCACTTGGGCGACATGCTGGGCGCGATGCGCGCCACCTTCGCACAGGCGCAGGCAGCGGCCCCGGCCATCCTGATGATCGACGAGATCGACAGCGCCGGCGACCGGGACGGCTCGGACAACCACGCCCGCTCCTATCGCCGCCAGGTGATCAATGCCCTTCTTGACCTGATGGATAGCGCCGGCCGAACGCCGGGCGTAATCATCGTCGCCGCCTGCAACGAGGTGGAAGCCCTCGATCCGGCCATCCGCCGCCCGGGCCGGATCGACCGGATCGTCGAAGTGCCGCCACCCGGCCATGCCGCCATTGTCCACATCCTGGCCCGGCGTCTCGATGGTCAGTTGCCGGGCAGGGAGATCGACCGCCTGGCACGGCGCGCCATCGGGCAAAGCGCCGCCGCGATCGACGGCGCCCTGCGCGAGGCCCGCAGCCGGGCGCGGGCGGACAGTCGCGCGCTGACCGCAGCCGATATCGCCAAGGCTCTGGGACTGGCGCGGGAGGAGCCGGCCATCATCCGGCGGGTGGCGGTCCACGAGGCCGGCCACGCCATCGTCGCGACACTGCTCGCGCGCGGTCGCGTCCACGAGATCCGCGTCGGCATGTCGGGCGGGCAGGTCATGGTGGCGGACCGGGCGCCGCTGCTGACCCGGCGTGATCTTGTCGACCAGCTGACCTGTCTGCTGGCGGGCCGGGCGGCGGAGGAGCTGGTGCTGGGCAACGGCTCCGCCGGTGCCGGGCGGGGAGCGGACAGCGATCTGGCCAAGGCCACGGAGATCGCCCTGCGGCTGGAACTGGTCTACGGCCTCAGTGGCCACAGTCTCGTCCGGGTTCCGGACCCTGCGCGGATGATGATGTCCGACCAGGGCGTGCGGACCCGCGCCGACCGGCGGCTGCGCGCCGCACTGCGCCGCGCCCGGCAACTCCTCGCCGTCGAGCATCTCTGGCTGCGCGACCTTACAGACCGCCTCTGCGCCGAGCGCGTCCTGGTGTTTGGCGAGGAAGGGTTGGACCGGCACAAGCCGGACCCGGAGGCACGCCATGAGCCTTGAGATGGCCCTCTTGGCCGAGGCCCGGGACGAGGCGGCGGTATTGGCCGAGATCCTTGAGTTGATCTTCTGGGCCGCCGAGGGCCTCGGCGACAGCCATGGCGCCGCCCTGGCCCGTGGCGCGATGCTGGCCCGCGACAGGGTGGACCGGCTGCGGGCGCTCCTGCGCCAGATCCAGCCACCATGACGGACAGCCCTTCCCGCCGTCCGCCATCTGTTCGTCAGACGGAAGGATCATCGAGTTCCGCCTCGGCCTCGCGGATCAGCTCCGACAGCGGCGTGCCGAGTCGGGCCGCGAGCTTGGCCATCGTGGTCAGGCTCGGGCCATGCTTGCCGCCTTCGAGGAGCGAGACATAGCGCGGGCTGATCCCTGCGCTGTAGGCCAGTTCCTCCTGCGCGATCCCCCGGGCTGTCCGATGGCGACGAAGCACCCGGGCAAAGGCTGTGACAAGAGGGGCGGCGGAAACGTCCATGCCGAGGATAGACCCGACACAGTCCAAACCAATCCATGAAGTATTTTGTGGATCTGGAAATATTCTATGGATAGAGATCAGGAGATTTCCAGTGTTGCCTCATTCCAATCCGAGAACCGCATGGCTGAGCATTTCCAGAAGGTCTTTCGGCGGGCGCTCCGCCCCGGCCGTCCGCCCGTGCATTCGAGACGGTCCCTTGCGGCCATAGGCGCCTGACACCTTCCGTCCCGCGGCGGCGCCTTTCCCGCTTACCCTCCCACCCTCCTGCCCCTCCGCCAGCGGCCTCTGCCCGCATGCGTTCCCGAAGGATTGCCCCATGAACAAATCCGTCACCGCCCTCCTCGGCTCCGTCGCCACACTGTGTCTTGCCACCTCGGCGCTTGCGGATGAGGCCCGCTACTACACCTCGCAGTCCGTGACCTGCGACGGCCGCAGCCATGTCCTGGAATTGCGTGTCGCCCCGGACGAGGAGCCCAACATCCGCCTGTTCTGGCGCGGGCACGACGATCGCATCTCGGGACGGGACTGGCACCTGCCGGCGGAGTTCCTGGAAGGGCAAAGCGTCGTCCTGGACCGGGTTGCGAACTACCCGAAGGCACAGGTGAGCGGCCTGGAGGGCGACGCGCCCACGCTGCAGCCGGCGGGCTTCGACGGCGCCCCCCTGCCGGGTTGCGAGGCCTTCGCCTTTGCGCCGGCGGAGGCACCCCTGGCCCGCTATGAGGCCGTGCTCGCCATGACGGGCGCGCAGGACCCCTCCCCAACCGATCTTGTCGCCGCGCGCGCCGCCGCCGAGGCGCTGCCCCCGCCTGTCCTCCTGCCGCCCCTGGACCAGCAGAGCAAGCGCCGGGCGGTCCAGGACGGGCTGAAGACGATGGGCAGCCGCATGGTCGAGCGTGCCCGTGCCCTCGCCGGCGAGATCGACGGCGAGGAGGCGGCGGCGCTGCTGCCCGCCATGCGCGACGCCTGGCGCGCCAGCCGGGACCGGACCGACGCGAAACTCCTGACCGAACTGCAGGACACCCGTGCCCTGGCGCTGCTGGTGGCGGGCCGCGACGTGTCGGTCATGGCCGAGACCGATCCCGCTCGGATTTGCGCGACCGTGGACGGTGTCAGCACCAACATGATGTCGCCGAACCTCAGCATGATCGGCGAGGAAACCTTGCTCGAGATCGCCTCGGGCATGCCGGTCCAGCACTGGACGCGCGAGTTCGCGCAAGCCACCATGGATCTGTCGCAATCCTGCGCCAGCGACCGGTATGAGACGCTGGTGGCCCAGGCTTGGCCCCGCATCGAGGCGCGCATCGCGGGCATGGACAAGCTGCGCGCGACCATCGGCAGCCTGGCGGCCACCCCCGTCACGTTTGATAGCTACCGTGCGGCCAACTGGCTCAGCCTTGATCCGGCGGCGCTGCGCGACAGCGGTCTTTCGCGCGAGGAGATCGACCGCGTCCTGCGGCCGGCCACCGCGCGTCTCCTCGAGGCCGCCGTCCCGGTGCTGGCGGAGGAACTGGCGCAAGGCGTCACGGACGAGACCGACATCGCCGCGATCACCAGTCACTGCGCGCGGCGCATCGGCGCCGTCATGGCCGGCATGGACACCGCGCTCGCCGCCCGGATCACCCGTGGCTGCGGGGACATCGCCGCCCCGCATCTGACCCGCGTCGGCAAGGCCCGGATCGCCGAGAACGCGGCCCGCGCCGAGGCGGCGGGCGAGAGCTATGAGGATGCCTTGGCGACCGACGGCTACGCGGTCCTGCCGGACTTCGGGCCGCGCCCGGCAGGCGCCGCCTTTGACGCGGCCGTGACTGAACTGAACGCTGTCGCGCAGGAGGCCGAGGCCCGCGTGGCCGAGAAGCGCGCCCGGGTGCTGGCAACGGAGGCCGAGCGCCTGGCGGCGGCCTATGCAGACCTCGAACCGGGTAGTGTGGACTCGGCGGTGCTGCTCAACTGCACCCGCTACCCGGAGGCGCCGCTGCTTGCCGGCCTGCACCGTCAATGCCAGGAACTGTCCGCAGCATTCCAGCAACAGCATGGCGAGGCCCACTGTGCCCGCCTCTATGACGAAGCCAAGGCAGGCGACGATCTACGCAACGCCGATCTCGACCTGGGCGAGAAGGGCCTCCTTCCGCTGCGCAGGCTCCTTTGCCACCTGCCGGCCGCCGCAACGCTGACCCGGCATGGCGGGCTGTTCCGGGAGACCCGCTACGAGGTGAGCCTGCAGGCCCAAGGCGAGAGCGGCGTGCGGACCCTGACCGGCACCCTGACCGCAGCCGGGGCGCCGGGCGTCTGGCGCATCACCGGGATCGCGCTCGATCCGGGACCGTTGCGCGGCGATCTCGACCCCGACGCGCCCGCCACCCTGGATCTTTGCCTCGCCCATGCCGACCGCTGCGTCGACTGATCCCCCTGCCCGTCCTTTCCGAAGACTTTCCCGAAGACCTTTTTTCGATTGTGGAGACACCCATGAAGCCCTTCCTCCTTGCCGCCGCCTTCGCCCTGCCCGCCGCCCTCGCCCAGGCCGAGCCGTATCTGGCCCGCTGCCACATGGGAGAGTGCATCCACTACGACCAGACCTCGCGCCAGGTTGTCGGCCAGGGCAGCGCCGCTGTGCCCGGCGACTTGGTGATGGTCACCCTGCGCCAGGCAGTCTCGGACGATCCCGACACCCCGGCTGGCGGCCTCGACTGGGGCGAACCCTCGCCCGTGCAGGTGTTCTGCAGCGGCAGGCGCCCGGCCTTCATGGCGGGCGACGCCAGCTATACCGCGCTCGACCTGGTCACCCCGGCGGGCGCCACCACACTGATCACCACCATGTATCTGCGCGCCTGCCATCCGGACCTGGGCACCTTCGACGATCCCTTCGCGGCCGCCAGCGATCTCGGCTACCGCGCCACCGAAACCGGCACGTTCCCGGACTTCGCCGCGCTGATCCGCCGCTGAGCGCCCGCGCCACGCCTGTATCGGGGCGGCAGGCCGCCGCCCCATCTTTCGGAAAGGACAGAAAGCATGACTCGCACGCGCATCCTGATCGCCGCCGCCGGCGCCGCTATTCTCCTGATCGCGGTGATTGCCGCCACCGCCCTGTTTCCCGGCGGCCCGCTCAGCCGCAAGGAGATGCGCCTCGTGGACAGCTTCGTGGCGGCCTTCACCGCCTGCATGGACTCCACCGGCAACAGCAACGGCATTAGCCTTGGCGACTGCAACGAAGCCGAACTCCTCAAGACCCAGATTGACGAGGCCGGTCTCTGCATCGACTATAACAACAGCCGACAGGACACCTACGAGGACTTCTACCGGTGTGGAAGTCCGCGATAAAGCAACGGGTTGAGGTGATAGCATAATAGAATTATATTATAGTAGGTATTTATCATGGTAGGATCCTATCACCTCCGCACGTCATCCCAAGATCAGAACTATGATAATAGCAAACTATCGTAATATTATTCTATCATGCGATCACCCCCGGCCGGAGCCAATAGCGTGATGCAACGGCGGCGCCCTCAGCGTCACGGGCACGGTTTATGGCGAAGCTATTATAATATTACACTAGGATGATATTATCTGGGAGACCCGATGAGGGTCATGCCAGAATGATCCCCAACAGGCACAAAAATCTAGCACAATAGATCTCTATAGTAATATTACAATAGTGTAATATAGCGTCCGTGGCACGGCTTGGATCCCAAGCTGCGCCACCGCCACGCCGCCGCAGTTCAGGTCGACCGTCGTCGGGAGAGCTTGATGTGCCGTGTCCCATCATGGCCACGCATCCTGCAACCGCAGGCCAACCTCGCCGATGCATGAACGGACGCGGCAGATCAAGGCAGAGCTTGTCGGCGAGACCAGACAGCAGCGACCCGCGGTCCTCGCGCCCTTTGTCCCGCGGCTGATAAGATGTCCGTGGCATAGGAACGGCAAACGGGTGGCCATGCTCTCCTGCTTGCGGCGCAGAGTCCCGGCAGCGGCCGTTTCCCGATCGTGGTGTTTCGCGGATATCAATTCGCTCGCATGATGTCCCGCGCCGAACATTGTGGAAAACAGGCGGAGACTTTTTCTTTCCGGCGGGAGATAGTCCTCATGACCCGAAGAGGGATAAGATTATCACTAGTAGGTTATAATATAAAATGCCTGACGACGCCGAGAATATCCTTATGGATAATGTGAAAAACGGAAATCCCCGGGCCGTTATCATTCGCCTGGAGGCGGCCAGTTGCAAGGTTTATTCCGGGCAGCGGCGTCACGATCTGCGAATCGGACCGCAGCCGAAATATGTCGACGCCGCGCGCCGCGCGTGCAATCGAACCCTGATGGCATATGCCAAGCCCGCCGATCTGCGGGCCGTCTGCGCGGCGCGGCGGGAACAGCGCATCGTCAAACGGCGCATGAAGTCCAACGCCGCAGTGGCGACGCGGGGCATCATCGGCTTTGGCCATGAGGCCGCGCAGCTCTTCGAAGCCTTGACCCCCGAGCAGCGGGACGCCGCCTTTCAGGAGCTGGCACAGGCCGTTGCCGATCGCTTGAAGACCACGCTCCATGGTTTGGGGTCGCACGGCGACGAGGCCACGATCCACGCCCATTTCGTCCTTGCCGCCGTCGATCTGGACGGTCAGCCGCTCTCGACAACCACCAGACCCGCGGTCATGGCCGAGTTGCAGAGCCTTGCCGCCGAAGTCATGGCCAAGCACTGCCCGGGTGTCGAGCGGGGCCACAGATACGGAGACCGCCTGGCCGCCGGCGCCACCTTCTCCGAGGTGACACACAAATCGGTCCGCCAGTTGCATCGCGAGTTGCCCGGGGATCTCGCCAGGAAGCGCGCGGAACTGGCCGCGCTGACCGAACAAGGCGCCGCTCTTGCGGCGCGGCATGGCGAGATCGAGGGGCAGCTTGCAACCGCCACTGAAACCCTCGCGGCGCTCGGCGCCCGGACTGTGGCCCTGCGGGAGGAAGAACGCGCCGCCGAGGAGATGCTGGCGGAGAAGAGGCTCCTTCTGGCGGTGCTCGACCAAGAGTTGCGCCTGAAGGACGACAGGGCCGTGGCAATGGAAGCGCGCGTCGAGATGGCGCGGGCGGCCGCCGTGCTGGAGACAGAACGTGCCCAGGCCGCGCGGAGGCAGGCGGACGCCGAGGCCCGTCGCGCCGATCAGGAAACCGCCCGCGCCGACCAAGCGGTCGAGCAGCGGACGGAAGCCCTTGCGGTCCGGGACGCCGCCGAACAGGAGCGCCAGGCCGCCGTCGACGCCTGCGCGGAGCTGACCCATGTGACCGAGGATCTCAAGAAAGAAGCTGTCATGGCCATCCGGGCGCGGGATGAGGCCTTCGCCGAGGCCGGGCTGTGGCGGAAGCGTGCGGCAGACATTGCCAAGGCCGTGGTGTCCATCACCCGGGAGATGGTGGCCGGGACGGTGCTTGAACGGGACGGCGCCATCATCGCGGGCGATCCGAGCGCCATGCGATACGATCTGCCCGAGATGAGGCCGGTCATCCGGGCTGCCGCGAAGCAGGGAAGCCGGCTTGCGCAACAGAAAGCGCAATTGCGGCAACAGATCGAGAAGTCTGATAAACAGCGGGCGCTACTCCAGCGGGTTGGCGACGGCCTGATGGGCTGGATCAAGCGCAACAATGTCGACCTGCGCGAAAGCGTGGCTCTCCAAGCGGTCTGCAGGGAAGCCGGGATCCTTCCCAAGCAGGACTACGGGATTGCCGGCCGGGTTTTTCCCCCAAAACGGTCCCCCCGCGAAGGCCTCGGTCCAGGTCCGGCGATAGGCTGACGGTGCGGACGACTTGGGCGGCAGGGTTTCGGGTGCCGCGGTCCAACAGTCCGACAAGTCCGACAGATTTTTCGGCGGCGTACCCTTCGGCGAGGCCGAGGCCGCGCGACACGAAGGCAACTCCCGGCCTACGGCACTGCCGCATAATACGCCCGACCTGGATCGCCAGACGCTCCAGGTCAACAACTGCCCCGTCGTCCGTCTCCCATCCCCCCTCCGTTTGAGAGACGCTATGTCGATAAGTTTGAGTAATGTATTGAAACAGCTTCCTTTGGTGCTATCTTCCAATAAAACCATACTGGAAACACCAAAGCCATGCTCCACAATGACTTGGATAGCCGGATAATCCGTGATCGGGTCGACCTGATCACCGCCTTCGACGAATGGCAGCGCGTCCGGGCCGAAGCCTTGTCCGACCTGAGCGGCACCATGGGCTATGAGGATCGATCCGGCCGTCAGTATCTTTATCGCCGCACATCACGCAACGGGGTGCGCTCCACCCGCAGTCTCGGCCCGCGTTCGAACGAAACGGATGCGATCCTCGCAGCCTTCACGCGCCGCAAGGCCGAGGCGGAAGGCAGGCTGGCCAGCCTGGCCCAAAGGATCGACCAGCTTGCGGCCGTGATGCGGGCCCTCAACCATCAACGGGTTCCAGGCCTGGCCGCGCGCCTGATCCGGCGGCTCAATGACAGTGATGCCACCGCGCGGTTTCGGATCGTGGGAACGCATGCCCTTTACGCCTACGAGGCGGCGGCATCCGTGACCTTCCAAGGCGAGATGGTCGCGACGGGGGATCTCGACGTGCTTGTCGACGATCGCGCCCCATTGAGGATCGCGATCGATGGAAACCGCAAGGGGTTCGAGGCCTTGGCGAAGTCGGTCGATCAATCGTTCGAGCAGCGGCAGAAAGGTGATTATCGGCTGACCAACAAGGACGGCTTCATGGTGGAGTTCATCCGGCCGGAAGCCCGGCCCGCCCACCGCCGAATGCCCGGTCAGACAAGCCGGATTGAAGGCGATGCCATACCCGCGCCCATTGTCGGTCTCGAATGGCTTGTCTCGGCGCCATCCTTTGCTGCCGTGGCCATCGACGACCGCGGCTACCCGGTGCGCATGACAACGCCGGCCCCCGCTATCTGGGCAGCCCATAAGCTGTGGATGTCAGAACGCGAGGACCGCGACCCCGGCAAGGCCCGGCGCGACAAGATCCAGGCCGAGGCCGTCCTCAATTTGCTTGCGCATCGCCTGCCGCAGGAACAGTTCGACCCAAAACGGCACAGCGCCCTTCCGAAAGCCGTCGCCGATCTGATGGCACGGCATGGCGGGGCGGGAAAGGCAGGAGGCATGACCCCAGGCTGGTAAGTCTCCGCTCACCTATGGGGATCAAGGGGGGGGCGGGCGGGATGACCCTGGCGACCGGTCTGGGGGCTGGCAGTCCAACAAGTCCGACATGTTTTTTCCGCACCACGGCGCACCCAGATTGTCTCTCCATTGTTTCCGTTTCGTCAGATTTTTGACCCACACCTCCACCGTGGTCACCTCGTCGAAGCAGGAGGAGGTTGTCATCTCATTGCAGGTCATGTTGCAGAACTGTTTCGGGCGGCGAATGGCCTCGTCTGCCGAGAGCAGGGTGATCTTCACGGTCGGGTTCGTTTCTGCGCAAAAATCATTGATCGCCGGAGCGCTTGAACCATGGACGGCATTGGCCTTCCGGGATGGCATGGCTCGGTCGGTGAAAGCGTGTGTTCGGAAAGAGACCGCGCAAGCGCGGCTTGGCCTGCTTGAAGCCCCGTCATGAGCCGACTGGAGAACGTTTGGTTCTTGGAGAAGGCAACTATGTGAGGTGATAGCCCGGCCGACGGAACCGTCGTCTGGCACTTTGCTCTTCCGGGTCGACGGCAAGCCGGACCTCCCCTTGCCCTGCCCCAACGACGGAGCGCCGCTCTCCTCGAGCAAGGATCCAATTGCCTGTCCTATGGAACACAGAGCGGAAAATGATCGCCCGACCTGTTTTCTAATGAAAACTTTTAAAGAAGCCGGGCAAAAACGCCCCCTTTGGGCGGATTTCTTCAAGCAAGTTTCGAAATACGAAAAGGACGGAAAGTTGATTATTTTTTCCGGGGAGATGAGCAAGAAATCACGCTTTGAGGAAATCGCATCTCCGCGAGGCGAGATTACCGTCGACAGCCTAAGTATCGAAGAAATTGCGGAGCCAATTCGAATGTGGCATCCGAAGGTAGAGTGCGAAACACCTTGGCTGGCGCTCCTTGTATACCGGGCCTGAACGGTGGCAAGGCATCCTTCATGTTTGCGTCTTCGTCTCCCGCAGCCAGGATGACCATCGCTGAGGCAACGTGTCTCCCCGCCATCACCCATACACCAGTTCGGGGCACACAGCCTCCCAGACCTCCCGGCGCAGATGGGCGCGGAACTCCTCCTTGTTATCAGTTTTCCGCCACCGCACCACGGCGCCGACCTCTCCCCGCAAGAACTTCAGACCCGCTGGCGGGGACCATGTCCGTGCCATACGCCCCAGAGCACGTCCCCGGGCATCGTGGATCAGCCACGCTCCTCCCTCGTTAACCACCCGCACGGGATCACCGACCAGGGCTTCCGTGATCGCCCGCAGCGAGGGATGATCCGCAGGCAGACGCCCTGCCCAGGACAGATCCACCGCCTTCAAGTTGGGTATCTGATACTGCGCCGTGGCCAACACCACGTCTTCCCTCTGGGGCGAGGCCTTCCGCCGGAGCGCATACTCTCCCCCCTGCTGTAGGAATGGGTGCGCCCCGTTCGCCATGATGCAGAGGCTGCGCCGCGCCCGTGTCATGGCGACGTAGAACAAGCGCCGAGGCGCATCGGCATCCTCGTTCTTCGAGGGAGCATCCCAACCACCGTTAAGGATCACCACATCGTCGAACTGCAACCCCTTGGCGCGATGGGCCGTCAGAAGCAGCAGACCCCGCTGTTCGCTCCGGATATCGCGGGCCCATTCCGCAAACCACTCGATGAGGTCGGGCACCGGCATGGTCTTGTCGGCAAGCTCCCGGGCCAGCGCGGCAATGCCTTCGGCAATCAGGTCGGTCCAGCGGTTCGATGGCAGCGTATTCACGGCATCGACCAGATCGCGGATGCCCGGAAGACGCGCGGGATCGCGCCGCAAGGTCTCGATGAAGCGCTGTGTCTCGCGCAGGCGCCAGACGCTGGGCGGGCTTTCATTGGCCATCTCCACCGGCAGCCCCAAGGCTTCCGCATAGGCGCGCACCGGCGCAAGGCGCTTCCAGTCGCGTGAGATGATCGCCGCTCGGGACCAACTCCAGTCTGGGTCCAGGCGCGACAGGCGCACGAGTTCATCGACGGCCGCGATGGCCTGCACCACATCGCCGGATGGACAATCCAGCACCTGCACCCGGCCATGGGCAACTGGATCAAGCTTTGCCATCTCGCCGCCGGGCGGATCCTTCCGGCGGTTTCGATCGACGCTGATGGCGTGATCGGCCTTCATCCGGTCCCTGGCCGGGGCGATGACCGTATTCGCCGCCTCGATGATATGGCAGGTGGAGCGATAGTTCTCGACCAGGAACTCGGGCCGCGCCCGGTAGTCCGCCTCGAACTGCCGGATGAAGCGGACGGAGGCGCCCGCGAAGGCATAGATGTTCTGGTCGTCGTCTCCGACCGCGAACAGGCTCAGCCGCAGGTCAGGATCTTCCAGCGACCGGCCTGCCACGGCGGCAATCAAGGCGTATTCCTCGGGTCCGATGTCCTGGTATTCGTCCACCAGGATCCAGCGATAGCCCTGGATCAGCGTTTCGCGCTGCGCCTCGGCCTCGGCCTTGCTCAGGCCCCCGCCGTTCAGAAGACGCACAGCCTCCCTGATGATGCCGTCGAAGTCATGGACCTCTGTGTCGGACCCGGCGAAGCTGGCGCCGACCAGCCGCATGGCCAGCGCGTGGCAGGTCGAAATCGTCACCATGCCCGCATCGTCACCGATCAGGTGGCGCAGGCGCGCCCGGACCTCGGCGGCGGCGTGCCGGTTGTAGGTCAACACCAGGATGCCGCGCGGATCCTCGCGCCGGACGCGGATCAGATAGGCGATGCGATGGACAAGCACGCGGGTCTTGCCCGAACCGGGACCGGCAAGCACCAGAACGCTGGTCTGCTCGCGGTCATCGGCGACGATCTTCTGCTGCACGGGGTTGTCCAGGGCCTCGACGATGGTCTTCCAGGAAGCGCCGGTAGTCTGGCGGCGGATTTCCATGGCCTTGCCGGGCATCCAGCGGCGCAGGAAGGCGTCGCGGTCCAGAACGAAATAGTCCTCTGACAGGCGCGAGGCCCGATCCATCGCGACAAGGCCCGTCTCGGCATAGGCGGCCATGACATGGGTCTGGACGGTCTGTTCGCTGTAATGTTCCTCCAGGGGGATGAAGTCCTTCTGCGTGAACGCGCCGCCCGCAATGTTCAGGTGAACCGTCATGGCGGGACGGAAGACGGTCAATCCCTTGCCAAGACTTACCACATCCTGTTCATGAAGCCACAGAAGGCTCCGCTCCATGACCCTTGTCATGTCCTTGATGCCACTGGCCCGCAGCAGCGCATCCGAGGTCAGCACGGACAGAAGGTCGCCCAGGGTGGCCTCGACCTGGATGTCCTTGCCCCGGACGCCCTTCGGAACCTTGCCCAGCAGATGAGCCAGCAACAGTTCGGCCGCCTGCCTGCGGATCAGGGTGGTCTGGTCCAGCACCTGCCAGGACCGCTGCAGCGCCACCAGGATCGTGTCGCGCGACGCCTTGCGCACCCGCAGGTTGCCCTGTCCCCCATCCTGGTCACGCCCGTCGCGGCCCATGCCGCGCACCAGCTTTTCCACGATGTCCGGCCGGACGCTCGCATGGCCCCCATCCCGAAGGCTCTGGCAGGCGACCGGCAGGTTCAGGGGAATGCCCCCAGCTCCCTCGGCATCGGGGGCAGCCTCGCGCAGCAGCGCGATCAGGTCGCGCTCGAGGGCAGAGGCCATCTGGAAGCGTTGTCGCGACTGACCCTCGACCCCATGATGAACGAACACCATCACCGCCACGTCGTTGCGCGCGATGCCCAACGCTTCCAGATCGGCCATGGCCTTGTTCAGTGCGCCCCCTTTCAGGCCGCTTGCCCCGCTCAACTCGTCGGTCGAAATGCCCTTGTCCCTGGGCGCGTTCATCAGGTGGCGCACGATGTCCAGAAGCTGCTTGCGCCGCGTCGCGGTCACCTCGGCCCTGGCCAGGATGGCCTCCGCCTCGGCCAGCGTGCGGACCCGCAGCGAGGACGGGAAGACCTGAACGCGGTTCTCTTCCCGCGACAGGAGGCTCGCCTCTTCGAGCCAGGACACGGCCGTCTTGACCCGGGTGTCGTCCGTGGCGCTGTCGCGCTCGAACTCCTGCTCGCGTTCGGCCCGCACGATCTCGGCGGCGGTGGCCACCACCTTGCCGGTCTTGCGTGTGCGCTCGTCCAGGCGGCGCAGGGCTTTCAGAATGGCGCCGATCTCGTGTCGTGCCAGCCGGGATCGCGCGGAGAGCGAAAACTGCCGCTCCACATCTTCGGCGGCGAACAGCAGGACGCAGTTGGCGTGATCGCGATCCCTGCCCGCCCGCCCGGCTTCCTGGAGGTAGTTCTCGAGCGAGCCCGGAATGTCGCCATGCACCACCAGCCGGATGTCAGGCTTGTCGATCCCCATCCCGAAGGCGTTGGTGGCCGCGATGATCCGCAGTTCGCCCACACGGAAGCGCTCCTGGATGTCGCGCTTCTCGTCCGGCGGCAGGCCCGCATGGAAGTGCTCGGCCGAGAGGCCTTGCTGCTTGAGAAAGCCTGCCACCCGCTCCGTCTCGCCTCGAGTGGCGCAGTAGACGACAGCACCCGAGGCGCCTTCCCGCGGCAGCTTCGCCTCGATCACATCGAGAATGTCGGCAAGCTTGGTGCCCTTCTGCGTGGGGCGCACCTCGAAGCTCAGGTTGGTGCGCACCGCGCCGCCATCCAGAAGCAGAAGCTCGACACCCAGCCGGGACTGGAAGTGATCGCGGATGTCGCGCACCACCTCGGGCTTGGCGGTGGCCGTCATGCACAGGACCGGCGGAGGCGGTTCGTCTCCGGCACTTTCCTTGATGAAGCGGCCGACATAGCGATAGTCGGGGCGGAAATCGTGGCCCCATTTCGAGACGCAATGCGCCTCGTCCAGAACCCAGAGCCCGATCTCGCGTTGCGCTAGGACGGAGCGGACCGACGTGCTGCGCAATTGCTCGGGAGAGATGAGCAGCATGGCCGCCTCGCCCATGCGCACCTTGTCGAGCGCGTCCTGGCGCTCGGGCATCGACAGCATGCCGTTCACCGTGACAGCCGCCGAGATGCCGGCGCGCTCCATGCCCTGCACCTGGTCGGCCATCAGCGCCACGAGGGGCGAGATCACCACGGTCAGCGCGCCGGTCTTGTCGAACTTCGACAGCGCCGGGATCTGGTAGCAGACCGACTTGCCGGTTCCCGTCGGCAGGATGCCCAGGATGCTGGCACCCTTCATCGCCTCCTCGACGATCCGTTCCTGGAGCGGACGACCTGCCTCATCCACGGGCTGCGGGCGGAAGGCCGCGAAGCCGAACCACTGCGACAGCGCGCGGACCGGATCGTTCTTTTCCCGGCACCATCCGCAGTCCTGATCCTCGCAGGCGGTATCCCGCAGATGCCGGACGATGAGCGCGGCCTCGCGGAACTGCGCCCGCACCCAGGGCGGCATCACGGAATCCGCGCCCGCGACCAGGATCCAGGACAGCGCGTAGGCCGCAGGCCATCCAAGATGGGCAGCCGCGATCCGCTCGGACACCTGCCTGATCCGGCGCCCACAGGCCCGACCGTTCAGAAGCCGCAGGATCGCTTCGCGCGCCGCGGCGGGCGGTGGTGCCTTGGCTTTCCTGACATGGCGGAACACGGCATCGAACCCGCCCGCATTGTCCATCCGGGTGGTGAGATAGTGATAGGCGGTCACCGCGTCAGGCTCGTCGCCGTTCAAGCGCTCAAGGGCGGCAAGCTGATTTTCGAGAACCTGGAAAACAAGCCGCGCGTCCAGTTCCGGATCGTTGACGTGCCCCGCCTGCAGCCGCCCTCCGTGGTGGTGCTTGACCAGGTGGTGGTAGGGGTTGCGCGGAAAGGCCAGCGGATTGAGCCAGAGGGTATCGATGGGGGACCGCGACAGTGCAGCAAGCTGCGGCCGGACCGCCAACAGATGCGGCAGATCGTGGCGCAGGATGTTGTGGCCGATCAGGTGGTCGGCATCGGCCGACGCTTTCTCCAGCCGATCCAGGGCAGGTTCCATGTCCCGACCCCTTGCCAGGATGGGGGGCCGATTATCGTGCCGGACAGCGGCAAGAGCGAAGATCCGGGCGGTTTTCGGATCGACTTCCAGATCAACCGACAAGCAACGGTGGAGAAAGGATCCGTGCAGGACGAGCATGGTCAAATGAATATCCGCAGGTCGGTCGGAGCGGTGAGCGATCATCGCCAGGACGACACAAGATCGTCAATATTCATTTAAGACGTAAGACAATGCAGCTTCAGCAGACCTTCCTGGCGCCAGACAATCTTTTGCATGTGTGACAGGAGTGTTCCGAATACGCTCTGTCGGCAAAGGAGAAAGCCCCGGCTCATCGAGCCGAGGCTATGCCGAATTGATCGGCCTTCTCGTCTAGATCCACATCCCCAAGGGGCTGCTTCTCCCATCCCCGCATGTGCGGGGCAAATCCACCTATTCGGTGGCAGCTAGCATAAAAGGCACAAGCCCTTTATCATTCTAAGCCGCCTATTCGGCGGTAAACGTCCTTGGTCCAATCCAAAGATCGGAACTCGGAACATCCCCACATGCATGGGGGCACCTCGATTTTTTGAGCTTTTCCACTCGCATGTAGCGGGCGGGGCGGCTTGAGACGGGGATGATACCGCCCGTCAGCATCCTTGCGCGCTATGGAGTCCTCAGCGCTCCGTCTGTCACGCGCAACATTTCCTGTCGCCCGACTTGATTTCCGCGCCCCGGGGTCAGCCCGGGCACGGGTTCAGGCGGCTCAACTGGCCGAGGCGGCGCATGTTGTAAGCCAGGTTCTTCATTCCGATCTTTGCCTTCGCCCGCACCATGCCGATCGTGCGCACCAGTGTGCCGCCCATGTCATTGGCTTGTGCGCCGAAGACATGCTCGACCCGCGCGCGAACCGAGGATTTGGTCCGGTTGCTGCTCATGGCCTGTTCGGTCAGCGGCTTGCCGCGCTTGCCCTTGCGGTGGATGTGGCTCTTCAGCTTCATGCTGCGCAGCTTGGCTTCCATCTCCTCGGACCGATAGGCGGGATCAGCCCAGACCCCCGCGCCGGTATTGCCCCGCGTCAGCAGGTGGTCCACCGCTTGGCTATCGTGCAGGGCGGCATCGCTGACATGGTAACGCCGCACCAGCTTGTGCTTCCTGTCCATGTTCACATGGTTCTTGTAGCCATAGTGAGATTTCCCGTGCTTCTTGGTCCAGCGGGCATCCGTATCCTTCTGTGACCGCTTGGCCGGTTTGTCCGCCCAATCCTCAGGCACCTCACCGTTCTTGATCGCCTTGTTTTCATCACGCGTATTATGGTTGCGCGGCACCGGGACGATGGAGGCATCGAGGATCTGCCCGCCCCGCGCAATGTAGCCCTGTCGCGCAAGATAGCCGTCGAACTGCTTGAACAGCATCTCCACTAGGCCTGCCTGCGCCAGCGCTTCGCGATAAAGCCAGACCGTCTTGGCATCGGGCACCCGGTCCTCAAGTCCGAGGCCGAGGAACCGCATGAACGACAGACGGTCGCGCACCTGATACTCGATCTGGTCGTCCGACAGGTTGTAAAGCGCGCCCAGAACCAGCGTCTTGAACATCAGCACGGCGTCCATGGGCTTGCGCCCCGCTGCTGACTTGCGCTCTGCAGCTGGCTTGCGCCAGACACCCTCCAACGTCGGGCGGAACTCCTCCCACGGCACAACGGCGTCGATCTCGATCAAGGGGTCCTTCTTGGCATCCAGGCTCGCGTAGCGGTCCGAAAGATCGAAAAAGCCCAACTGCGCCATCGTCACACCTCAGACCCCAAATGCCGCTGCGTTCATACCGCTGCCGCAAAGTCAGGGCAATTTTTCGAGGTGCCCATGGGCTAGCCAGAGGCGACACCCAGAATAAGGCCGGCTCTCGCGAGACTTATCTCGATGCGCTTGGCACAGGAGATTTATAAGGCTAGGAATCCCATTTTTCAATCGCGAAAAAAAGTAGAATCACTATCTTCTTCGCAAAGCCTATTTGTCAACGTTGTTCACTGTTCAAAAGCACGCTGAGGCTGGTCGGGCCATTTGCCGCGATTTCAAGTCAGCCGCAATATGGGCCGCCCGTCGTCCACTTTCGCGGCCGACGCCGCGCTCGCTTTGGTACAGTTTTCCCCAAGCGGCCTTCGCTTCCAAGGTGGAAGATGGCACGCAGACCATTCTAGGCCGAAACAATATTCACGTCCGAGTTCTCTCAATCCCCGGCACCCATTTAACGAACGTTCGATCTTCCGGAAGTTTAACCCTCGAAGGCGCGAGAACTCATCGCGGCGCTTCGCGACAGCAGGGCGGAAGCCCCGGTCCGGCTGGACCTTGATCCATTTCGAAGACGGGACAAGGATGATAAAGACAAACTCCATCACGAGTTGGACGCAAGGCGTGGCGAACTGTATCAGTGATACGGCCAAAGACCACAGCCGCGTGAAGATCGACGACGATGATCCTCTCGGCGTTGTTCTGGATGATCAAGACGAGGAGGAAGGGGAGTAGGCCGAGGAGACCAGGTTTCCTGCGGTCCTATCGGGTTCCTCAAGAGCAACAGATGGACACACTGACATCGGATCAGCGCAGCAAGCTAATGTCGCGTATCCGCGGCAAAGACACGAAGCCCGAGATGGTCGTTCGGCGCTTGCTGCACGGGATGGGATACCGTTACCGGTTGCATGCGAAAGAGCTTCCAGGAAAGCCCGACATTGTGTTCCGGCGACGCAGGAAAGCCATCTTCGTGCATGGATGTTTCTGGCACGGACACGAGGGATGCAAACTGGCCCGCATCCCGAAATCCCGCGTGGACTTCTGGATTGAGAAGATAGGGCGAAACGCGGAACGCGATGCCCGAGCGATCAAGGCGCTCGAAGATCGGGACTGGAAAACAATGACGATCTGGGAATGCGAAACGAAATCCCCTGACCTGGCGGACCGGCTGCGGTCATTCCTCGAGGTCTAGTTCCTCCGCGAGTTCCTCGGCTTCCTCATGCGCGATCCGCTCATCCGCGCGACGGATGCCATCGATGAACACCCGGAACACATCGTCCAGATTCTGATAAACACGTGTCCGCTCGAAGTGCCGGCGAATGTCTTCAAGGATCTCCTCCCGGGATCTGCCAGGCTCGTTTCCTTCGGCCCAGCGGCGACCTGGATGGAGAGTATCCCACGGAGATCGCTTGTTCGACCTGGTCTCAGCGCTATCCCCGTGCTTTCCAATGCCGAACATGATCTTCATCTCGTTGTTCCAAAGTGGCTGGAACACCCGGATGAGATGACTTTCGGCCGCGGCTTGAAACCCGCTCTGCACAGCCAGGGCGCGGCACTCGAAATCGGCGATGTCGAGATCGGCACCCTTTTCGATGCTTTTCCTGTGCTCGTCGAGGCGGGACCACAGCTTCGTCTCCTGTTCGACCACAGTCCTGGCACCGACCGGTGGATCGGCTTTGCCGACATAGATCGGAGTCTCTGTGCCCGAGATCGGAGCGTAGGGCTCGAAATCACCGGTGTAGTATATCGCGTAGACGCCGGCGCCATAGAATTTCCGCCCGCGGGCAAGCGGACGGCGATCTCGCGCGAGAAGCGCAAGCGCGACAAAATGCCCGATCAGCCGAGGGTCGCTGGGCTCGAAGATCGCGTCGGGCATCGCGATCTCGTCTATCGAGCGATCAAGCCTTTCCAAGGCTTCCTGCATTTCAGCGATGGTCACCCGGACCTTCTTTCGAGATGGTGTTGTGAACTCCGCATCCCGGATCGCGGCAACCATCTCTTCCAGAGCTTCCTGGACCTTCTCGACCTCCCTTACTTCAGGTCGCTTAGCCATTCGCCGCCTGCAGCTTACCTGCGACACCCTCGCCAACGACCCGCGCCAGTTCAGCAGGCACGGCGTTCCCGAGTTGCCGCATGCATTCTGTCCACGCCCCATGGAAGCGATAGCTGTCGGGAAACGTTTGAAGACGGGCGCTCTCGCGGACAGTGAAGTATCTCACGCTGCCATCCGCGCGGCGCAGCATGTTCTCGCCACCGGGAACGCCGTGGACACCCGCCTTCAGCGTCTTCGCGGGCTCGTCGAGGTAGCTCCCTGTGTGCCCTGGGTACGTCCGGGCGCCTGGCTGATACCGGTGCCCGTTCACCGCTTCGGCGCGACGGAAATGACGGGGATCCGGGAGGTCGAAGATGGCGTCACGTGTCGTGCGCCACGGCTTCGATCCCGGCTTCTCGTCTTTCGACAAGCGCTTCGCGATCTGCGCCGCGCGACCTTCAAGCCGCCTGTGGTCTCGAGGCACACCGTGGCGATCCCAATAGTCGCCGTAAACCTGATCCCACACCAATGCTTCTTGCGTGAAATCTCCATCATCGGGCGTCCATCGGGCGTCGATGTCGGAGCGGAAGCCAACAAAGACCACTCGCTCACGCCGCTGGGGCACACCGAAATCAGCGGCGTTCATCAGCTTCGTCACGACGTTGTAACACAGTCCTGATCGGTCGGTCGAGGTCTTGTGCTTGTGCAGCCTCTTCAGATGATCCGTCCAGTCCTCTTCCGGTCGAGCGACGACATCGGGGTATTCGAGTTGAAGATGAATATAGGAGAAATAGTCGTGGAAGCTGGCCCTCATCAGGCCTTTCACGTTCTCGAAGACGAACGCCTTCGGCCGTGCTTCCCGCACAGCGCGCACCGCCTGCGGAAACATGTCGCGCGTGTCGTCGTATGCCCGATGCCGTCCACCCAGCGAGAATGGCTGGCAGGGCGGGCCGCCCGAGATCAGATCGAGCCGGTCTTCGAACACCCGGAAGTCGACCTTCCGGACATCTCCTTCCTGAACGCGCCAAGCCGCCTGCAGATCCCCATCATCAAGTTGCGTGTGATTCTCACGAAGGGTGTCGCAGCACCAGCGGTTGAACTCGACAACAAGCTCCGGCACAAAGCCCGCCTGCGCGAGCCCGATCCCGAGTCCGCCGGCGCCTGCGAAGAGTTCTAGAGATTTGAAAGTCACGGCAGCATCGTAAGTTATTGGTTGTTCATTGCTACCCGCAATAAAGCCAGAACAAGTGCCGAACGGCAACAAGAAACAGCGACATCGTGTGAGATCTACAACCTCTCGCGCAAGATGTTGCGATGCGATAGCCACCACTTCTTTGCGGCTCAGCGTTCCAGTTTGCGCGAACTGGCCTAATGACCCGTCCCGCGGGTCGACGGCGCGGATGCCGTGCTTCGGGATGTCGATGATCCGCTCCTTTCTGGTCATAAGACCGATCCTGCCTTAATTCAGTGGCTGAAATATCAGCGTATGATGGAAAGTTCCTGTCGCAAACCATGCGCCACAGGAGACTAAGGCCTTCATGGTGAAGCTTGCGTGGCCGATCGAAAAGGAACCAATTCGGTGTGCCAGGCAGAGGTGCGAGCCCAAGAACAGCCCGCGCCACTGCCTGGAATGCTGTTCAACGTCCTGAAGATTACTCACTCGGCAAACCTTTCAAAGAGCCTCTTCGCCGGATCCACCTTTCCCACCAGCCCTTTCGTCTGTCTGCGCCGCTTGCCAGGATGATCCGCATGGCCGCCAGCGAGGGACAGGTACTTTTCGGATACCGGAGAGACCGGCTCGGGCGCGGGTACGGGCTCGCGCACCGGTTGCAGAAGCTTGAGCGCGCCCAGGTCGGTGTCGTCGTCGAGAAGCTGCCTGCGGATCTCGCGGCCAAGGATCTCCGCGATGAGCGACGGGACAGCGTTGCCCAACTGGCGCTGCGCATCCAACCTGCCGCACTCGAACTTGAGCCCGCCGGGCAAGGTTTGCAGACGGCACATCTCCCGCACGGAGAGTTTGCGGTTGTTCCAGTGGAATGGGCCGATCGCCGAACCGGGCTGCGCCTGGATCGTCCATGACGGCTGGTTCTTGGCCAGCTTGAGCAGGAAGCTCCAGTAGCGTGTGCGCCAGCCAAACAGCGGCAAGCCGCCATTGCGATTGGTGTGCCACAGGTAGTTCCGGCCCTCCGGGATCGAAGGGAGAAGTTCTCCCCACTTCCCCCCGACCGTTAAGGAAGGCTCGTTGGGCAGCGCCGGAAGGTCTCCGATGGCGTCCCATGCCGTCCGATACGGCTCAAGATGTCCGTCCGGCAGATTGGTGTTCTCGGGCGCGGTGTGCGTCGGGGAGGGAAAGTCAAAGCCCCGCCCCTCCCGGCTGCCGACCAGGAACACGCGTTCCCTGATCTGTGGCACACCATAATGGGCGGTGTTGATCGCCTTCCAAGCCACCTTGTAATTCGTGCCGCATTCCTCGTTGATGAGGGCGATGCCGCGCGCAAGGTGCTGGAAGCCCTCATCCTTGCCCTTGTAGATCAGCCCCGGAACGTTCTCCAGCAGGAAGGCCTTCGGCTGGAGGTCGCGCAGCACCCGCAGATAGGCCGTCAACGTGTCGGCGCGCGGATCGTCAAGGCGGAGCGAGTCCCCACTGACCCAGTAGGAAGACTTCGAGAACGGCTGGCAGGGCGGGCCGCCGATCAGCACGTCGGCCTCGCCGGCGGCAAGACCCGCCGTCTCCATGATTGTGCTGGAGGGGATGTCGTGAATGTCACCCTCAAGGACAGGCCAGTCCCGGTTCAGGCGCACGGTGCGGCAGGCTGCGGCGTCGTTATCGAGCGCCACGGCGGTTTCGAAACCGGCGGCTTCGAAGCCGAAGTCGAGACCGCCAACCCCGGTGAACAGACTCACCGCTTTAAGCATTAGTGGATTCCCTTCTAAGCTTTGGCGCCTGACGAGCGGCTTCCGCATCGCGGGCAGGCGCGCCATGGGACCTTGTCGCCAACATGGCCGCCCAGCCACTCATTTTCGCCGACGCTCAGCGCACTCGTGCCGCGCTTGGCGATACGCCGCGGCGGGCCATGCGGATGCCCGCGCTTCTGCTCCAGGTAGATGTTGTGTGGAAACCAGTCTCCGATGAGCTGGCGTCGGCAAGTCTGGCTGCGTGGGGAGGCGGGCGATCGATCAGGTGGAATTGCCCCATGAGGACGATCATGCCTGCGGGAAGGACATGCGACAGCCACCCCGCAGATTGCGGGTGCATCCATCGTTGGATCGACCGAAGCCTCCCCGATTGACGATCCGAGATCGTCCTGAGAAGGTCTGGACAATTTGCCGCTCGTCCATTTCTTTGCCTCGGCGGACCTAGTGTGCCATGGTCGCCCAGGAGGACGGGCCTGTGTTTCTGACGAGTGACTTATCCCGACAACATAGGGGATCGTCCCGCAGGTCGCGTTCCGCGCGAGGCATGGCTTTTCCCCAAGCTCGGGAACAAGAGGAGCCGCCTGGTCCTGCGTCACCGTGGCCCTTTGCGAATAGAGCGAGACGATCTCGGTTCGTGCCAAAGACGGCTGGACCGCACGCGCCGCCGCGGTAGCCAACGGCAACTGCTCCAAGCGCTCCCGCAGGTCACCCGCGCCACAGCCAACGGCGCGGATAAAATAATTCGAACTCCGCGAGTATCCCTTCAGGCTTTCCCTATTCTCGACAGCATCACAACCTGGGGGTGGCAACAGAGCCCCGGCCCTGCTGCCCACGCGGCGGATGATCACATCGGCGTCCTTGAGATCGGCCACAAACTCGAAATCCGGATGGACATCGGCTTGGCGCTGATCAACCCGTTTGTCGTCGCGGCGCTCCCAGACCTGGAACACGCAATTGACCCGGTGGACTGCCCCCTCGATCAGAAACGGCTCCTCCGGAAGGTCGATCTGACGGCATAAGTGGAAATGTGGGTCGATCCCGCGCTGCATGGAGGATTTCGCGAAGGACGCGGGCAGGATGAAGGCGATCACGTCGGCGAAGTGCGTTGCGTGCTGAATAAAGCGCTTCGCAATCCGCCCGCTCCTTCCGAAGGGCGGATTGCCCAGAACAATGATACGACCGTCATGCCGTGGCGCGGTGAAGGACAGAAAATCCGCCTCAGCGATCCCTGGCGCGTCCGGCGCGATATCGAGCGCGATCAAGCGCTCGGCCGGCAGATGCCGGCAGAACGCGCCGGCCCCGGCGGAGGGCTCCACGAAGAGATCGTCGGCGCTCAACCGGCATTCGCGCCAGACGGCACCAATGCACATGCGGGCGGTCGCGTCGGTCGTGTAGAACTTGTCGAGCGCTCTCGCGCACGCGGCTGTTTCATCTATCGTCATGTTTTAACACACTTCCCACAAGTAACCCGCCCCTTGATTCGACGGTTACCCCGGGAACAAGAAAAACCGAAACACAATCTGCGGGTGTATTGCGAAAAGCGCCCCTGCCTTAGCTGGTGACGCTGTGGAGCCATCTCCGGGAGGAGAACGACATGCTCCTTCGGCAGACCTGCGCCAGGCCGCTGACGCACGGAGCCGTCATGAGGCCACAACTGCCTGAGTCGGGGACCGCAAGTTCCCGTCGCCTAGTTCCGATCACCTAACCTGCAAAGAGATCCCTGTGCGGGTGGTTGCCTTTTCAGAGAGCGTAAGGACTAGGCTGCAACAGTCCATTCGCCTCAATGAGTCTTCGGTCCTCGATCGCCTTGGCGATCCCTGCGGTGATCCGTGCCTTGAGGCTCTTGCTGGTTAGCTTGAAGCCGAGCGTCCTGGCGTTCCCCCACTCACCAGTTGATCCTGTGCCGCCCAAAATTCACCCGCACGATCTCGACCGCGCCTGTGGCGATTTCTGAAGGGGGATCATCTCCGGTTTTCTGGCCCCTTCCTACTTCGCTGTGGGCGCCCAGCCGGATAGCAGATCAGCGACTTCGCACAGCAGCCTATGTGCTTGAAGCAGGCGTAGCGCACACCATCTGGGAAAGCGAGCTACGCTCGCGCAAACAGGCCGGACATCTGAGAGCAAGCGATTTTGTTAGAAGTCTGCTACCATCCTTACAAGCAGGGGGCCGTCCACATCTGCTATCTGTACTAAACTGATTCATTTTAAAAAAAACTCCGGAAATTCTGCGATCAAAATAAATCTGCAAACTTGTCTGGCCGACAATCAATCATCCTCTATCTGAATTGTTGATTTTGTCTGACACAATCTCTAGTTTATTGCACATGCAGCACACGACTTTTGACTAACCCGACGGCGTTTCATCAAGACTTAGCCACGGATTTTGGGAGCCAGCTTGCTGGCGGTCCAACGGTCCAACGGTCCAACACCTTTTTCGAGCACCTGTGACTCAACGGCAAAGGAGGTTGGCCATGATGACGGACGATTTCAATCGCGACGGGATCTCGCCTGCAAGCGAGGAGAGCGTTAGGGAGAGCCGCAATACTTCCGAAACGGAAGAGCACTGCAACCTCCCCGTTCCCCTTGCTGGTTTGCAGACGAAAGGGACTGAAGCCACTTTCGATCCTATTCAGGAATTCATGCAACAGGTCCGGGAAGCGCTTCCGTTCGGTTATGCCGTGGATGAAGAAGAGCAGGTCATCTTCAACGACGACAATCCGAGCGGCGTCTGTGGTCTCTTCCGACCAGTGCTGCGTCTGCGTGATCCGCATTCGGGAAGCAAGTGGGCCCTCCAGCTCGAGTTTCTTGATCCCGACGGCAAGCTGCGCACTCGGGTCTTCGAGGAAACCGATGTATTCGGAAAGGGGCAATACCTTCAGGAGCTTCGAGGTCATGGCTTTTACATCGGTCCTTTATCGACGGAGGTGACCCGGCTTCTGCGATATTGGCTGCGTCGTTCGCCCCCCGCGAAAGGATGGCGAGTCGAACGGACGGGCTGGCTGACCAATCCGGGAGAGCCGGAAGTCTACGTTCATCTGGATGGCAGGATCGGGGCAGATCGCGACCATGCTGGCCAGGAGATCGTCCTTGTCGGGGCACGCCGGGACGAGGTGAACGGCACCCTTGAACAATGGTCCGTGGACATCGCGGCCACGGCGGTCGGCAACCCCCTTATGATTTTCGTCATCGCGGCGTCTCTTGCGGGGCCCTTCATGAAACCGGCTGACCTGCAAACGATCGTGTTCAACCTTTATGGCCGGTCGTCTTCTGGCAAGTCCCTGCTCCTTCAGATTGCCCAAAGCTGCTGGGGCAATCCGGCAGGGGTTCGCTGCTGGTCGGAAACCTCCGCGCGCATGACCGAGCTCAGAGCCTTAGGCAATGATGGGCTGTTGGCCTGTGACGGGTTCCCGGTAAACCCATCCTCCAAGGATCTCGTGGCGCTTGCGGCCCTTGAGCAGGACAGTCACTTCACCGAGGTCGATGGCCGACACCGAAGCCTCGTTCTGATGAGTGGTGAGATTTCGACCCAGTCCATCTTCCGCCGCCGCCGCAAAACACCTTCCGAAGCGCTCCAGACCCGTGTTCTGGATATCTCCGTCGATGGAGGTGCATATGGTGCCTTCGATGATCTTCGGGGCCAGAAAGGCCCGGACGCACTGGTCGCCCTCCTACAAAAGGGAATAGCTGCCAATCACGGGCATGCAGGCCCGGCGATGATCAGGCTGCTGATCGAAAATCACGACCACTGCACTCACAACCTGTCCCGCTGGATGGCCAACTTCGTGAGAGAGGAATTGAAAGCGCGCGGCTTGGACGGCTCCAATATGGTCTTCGTTCAGCACTTGAGGCGCTTTGCCCTGGTGTCTGTCGTCGGGGAGATGGCGATCAAATGGGGACTGCTGCCCTGGCCATCCGGCACGGCCCATCAGGCTGTCCGTGATGTTGTTTCCGTCTGGCAGGCCGCATCAGCTCAAGGTGAGTTCGGCGAGGCGCTTCACCGGCTTATGGCCTTCCTGAGGAAACGTGAGGGCGATCTTCCCTGGGCGGGAATCACGCCCTTTCCCGAGGACCATCCCGCGGGGTATCAGGATGCCGATTACTATTATGTCAGGCCGGAGCTGTTTCGCGACGAAGTCGCCGATGATCCTGATGAACTGGAGGCGCTTGATCGTGCGGGCATTCTCGCGAACGGTGGAGAGCAACGGTCGCATCAATACAAGATGGGTGCGACGCAGTGGCATAAACGCCCACGCGTTTACAGGATATCCAAGGATCGCCTCGCCAGAGGTTCTCCTACAAAAACGTGTGATAAAAATGCAAGAAGGGAAGACTTCTATCATCGCGGGCCCCTGTCCTGACGCTGGGAAACCCAGGAGCCGCCATGATCTTGGCGGCTCTTTTTCCAATCACAGAAGATATCTTCGAAGATCCAGCTCCCATTGTCCGTCAGAAGACATCACCGACATGGAGGCACCACCAACGACAGCACAGGGCGGGTCAGCATAACGAGGTCGGGCCTGGACATCAGGCAGACATGCCGGTTCACAGTAGGGCCGCATTTGGCCTTAGCCGCGCTGGTGCCACTCCTCGACGACTGGACGACGCACTTCGAGTCCGTCTTGGTGCTGAATCTTCCCTCGAAGAGGATGAACGCTCGAACCTGCGCGCTCATCGACTGGTTCACAAGTGTTCTGGATCTAAATGAAGCAGCATAAGGGGTGTTGTCGAAACACGTCTTTAGGCTCTGAATGTCGATCCGGCCATCTTCACGAGACGACATTCTACGACGTAAGCACAGTTTCTCGATACGAACCGGCCGACCGGCCAAGGTTAGTTCTTTGACGCTTTTCATCCGCAAGTCGAGTGAGATTGCCAAGCAGAGTGCGACGCACTTCACCAACATCGCATTCCCAGTGCTTTGCAATCTCCGCCATAGTGGATCGGAGAGCATTCACCGGGTATACCCCATCCACCGTCGATGCGAATGGGGCATCCGTTTCCGTGAGAACGCGCTCCTTCGGAATTCGTCCAAGCAGCGCTCCAGCGCGCTTGCTTTGAACCATCGGCAGACCTACAGAGAACCAAGCTCCCATTTCCACGGCACGATCGAGATCGCGGAGCGACCCACTGAACCAATGGAAGATCGGGATGCCGCAGCCGGGTTCTCGAGCGAGATGTTCGAAGACTTCGCCACTGGCGTGCCGGCTGTGGAGCGACATGATCTTCCCGCCCGCTGTAGCGCAGGCCCGCAGGATGCGCGTCAGAACCTCGCGTTGGAGGGGCAGACTGCCAGCATGCTCGGACCCGCCATCCAACCCGATTTCTCCGACGTAGGAGGTGGTCGGCAGGAGCTTGCAGAAGAGGTCGGTTTCGCCGTGGCGATCCCGGACAAGCTGTGGGTGCAGACCCAAAGCAGTCCTGATCCGTCTCGATGATCCGGAAAGAGCTTTCGTCCCAGCATATGCTCTCGGCGTCGTCGTCACCGAGAGGAGGTAGATTCCAGCCGCCTCGACATCCTTCACAGCAGCTTGGGGCTTCGCGAAGAGGTCCAAGTGGCAGTGGAAATCTATCAATCTCTTATCCCTTCCCGTCGGAGATAGTCCCCCATCTCCTGCAATCCGCGGTCGTGAACACCGAACCAGCCGTCCCGCTCTCCTCGGTCTAGCGGCAATGGACCGCTAGCAGCTGCTCGCATCCTGGCATCTCCGGCACCGTCGGACGACGCGAGCACCATGGCGAGGAGATCGTCCCGAAGGTCATTCTGCCGCCAAGCCTTCTTCAGATCATAGCGGTAAGGGGTATCATCGTCGACACCTGCCTTCGCAAAGGATGCGCGCCGGATCAGACATGGCACGCAATATCCGCAATGCATGTTCTTCCGCTTCCATTTCCCGCACGACATCGTTCCGGTAAGCCCCTTGTGCCGGCCTGCCGCGACTGCCTCCGCCACCATTTCGCCCTTGGTCTTGTGGCGAAACTCGTTCTTCAGGTCCACACGCATTCCGATCTGATCGAGAATTTCCTGGACGAGGGCAAGAAAATGCGGGTGTGTCGTGCGGGTGCTGTGTGATCCGATTCGCCTCCGGGTCAGGGGCGCGTTCAACGCAATGAATCCGTTCTCCGGTACGAAAGCTTCGACCCTACCATGGCCGCCGCCTTTCGCGTGCAGTGCCGAGGCAGCCACGGCGGCATAGGCTAGGAAGCCAAGGCTGCGTGTCCTCATCGTCGTATCGTTCGGCCTGCCGTCGGTTTTTGCAGGGTGAGCATTCGCCGCGAACCGAGGAAGCGCCATTCCCAGATTCGGGGCCGAAAGTTCCTGGTATCTCTTGTCGCCGCGATAGGCATGGCTGACCAGCAGTGGCGTTCGCCCCTCGGCCACGAGTTTCCCGACCCCGATGAAGCTGTCTAATCCGCCAGAGAAAAGCGAAACGCAGTCGGCCGCACCGATGTCCGTATAGGATCGACGACGAGCGATCATCGCCCTCGACGGAGGCCTGGCTCCGTCCGCTCTCAGCGAGAGCTTCCACTGGTCCCCGCTCAGGAAGCTTAATGCCCGTTCGAGCTTCTCGACGACAGGGGTCCAGGTCTTGGGCTGAGCCAGCGGGATCTCGAGTTGGAAGCTCCTCGTCCATCCGCCGCTTGCCCACTTCGAACGCCGATCGATAAACGTGTCTGCCGCGATGACCGAGAGAGCGATAGTCAGGAAGTCGAAGGCTTTGACGTCGACCGGAACCCCGAGCGCGGCAACCGCGTCGGGCAGCTGGTTCCCCACGGAGCCGGTGAGAGGACGGCCAGGTTTCGGACCATAGAGGATGATGTCGAGCCGGCCGTCCTGCTGAGCATCGGGCAAGCTGGCCTCATCGACGTGAAACACGAGTCTATTCACCATGTGCCTCCCAGATGGCCCAGACATCGTCGAGTGTTTTTCGCATGAACCTGTGTATCTCCGCGCGAGAGACGATTGCCCGCCCGTCAAGCTGGGGGCCGAGCATCACCTCGATGACCGCACGGATTGTTTCGAGCAGACGGCGTTCAGCTTCCGGAGTGGCGTTCGCCGCGGCCTGCGACCATGTCCCGCCCACTTCTTCAACGATCTCCTGAAATACGGCTTGGCTCAGATACTCTCCCAAGATCATCTGGACGGCTTCTTCGTCAAGGCGATCGGGATCGAAGTCCGAGGTGCCGAGAACCTCGATCATCGCCTCGTTCATCGCCTCTCGGATCTTGTCGGCATCGCCATTCGGCGGCACCAAAGCATCCGCCAGGCGTTGACACACGACATCGATGGGTTGCCCTGCGAGCTGATCCTTCGCGATGCCGAGCGCCTCGGCGAACTCTCCATCACCGCCGAGCGAAGAGAGCACCGAGTAGAGATCGCTGCCCGCCGTATAGACGGCCCCGAACCTGCGGGGACCAACATCACGTCCGCCCGTGGCGCTGCGCGCATAGTGACCCAGAGCCTTGTCAAGATCGGCCTGCTTGCCGGACTTAAGGTAGGTCCCGAAAGATCGCCTGAAGGCCTGGAACCTCTTCGGTTCGAGGTCGGGCAGCGGTTCTCCCGGGCTGTCGTCCGCCCATGGCGGCACCAGTGATTGATCGGGGCCGGAGCCCCTGGAAGATGCAGAGGTTCCCATGTTCAGTTCTCCTCGAGACCTTTCATCAGCCCAGCCATCCATGGTGGCCGTTCCGGCAGGTTTTCTACGAACCGAACGAGCCGAAGGTGCGCGTCCGCCGAAACTTTCGCGAGCAGGATCGCTCCGCGGAAATCCGGTCGGATCGTCACCCAGTCCGCGTTGCGGGACATGGACGCGCACATCTCTTCCATTGCTTCGTCGGCTTCGCGAAAATCGATCTTCTCTAATGCCTCCTGCGACGCCCTTGACCGCATGGATGCCGTTTTTCGTAGAATGTCGATCGCCTCAAGCGTATCGGCACTAAGGCCGCGCATCGTGGTCTTCACGGGAAGCGTCTCACGGGACAGGTAGACGGCGGCGCGCAAGTCGACTCCTGCAAGCGCCGGTTCGAGCTTCAGCCAGTCTGCAAGGAAAGTTCGATGCTTCGCCCACTCCTTTGGGAGAAGGGTTTCGAGTGCGTCTTCATCGGCTACGGCCTCAAGTTC
Source organism: Paracoccus fontiphilus (assembly GCF_017356265.1). Classification (GTDB taxonomy): domain Bacteria; phylum Pseudomonadota; class Alphaproteobacteria; order Rhodobacterales; family Rhodobacteraceae; genus Paracoccus; species Paracoccus fontiphilus. The sequence goes on from NZ_JAFNAW010000003.1 coordinate 105,997, forward strand.
CGTGAACTTCGCGACCGCCCCATCAGGAGAAGAATTGACAAGCTGGCCGAAGGCCTTGATAGCTTCGCCGTCGGTGCATCTTTCGAAGAGTGCAAGTTTCGCAATGAGGGAGTCGTCGAACGGCATTCCTCGACGTTTGGCGACTGCCGAACGCATCCTTATTACGTTCAGCAGTCGCTTGATGATCCGCGGATTTCCTTGAACGCGTTCGGCATATGCAAGCTGACGTGCGATGGTGTCCATGGCGTCAAGCGTGGTTCTGAGCGGGTGTGCGGCATCGAGGCCCAAGATCCGGCTAACGTCTTCGACCTTTACCGCAGGCTCATCCGACCAGCTCCGGCGAAGCTTTTCGATTAGGTGAAGACGCAGCGCTTCTAACTTGGCGCCATCGACCTTCTCTCTCACAGTCGCCAGCATGAACAGGTAGGCGCGAACCTCCTGCAGCCCCAGCTTGGGCACCCGAACCGGTATGTTGATAAGTTTGTCCAGGTAGTCCGTGACATGCCGGCTTCCGGGCTCGTCGAAATGCTTCGACACCGCGTGACGGATCATGTCCTCGTCGGCCGCCACGACGAAAGCCGTCTTGGGGAGGAAAAGGAAGAGGCGCATCGCCTCCATCGTGGCAATGGTGTTGGCAGGCAGGCAACGATCCAGATTGTCGACAAAAACGATGAGCCGCCGATCCAAGGCCTTCAAAAGCTCCGCGAACTCGTGACGGAAAGCTGCGATCTCCGCCGGCGGGCTGCGCTTTTCCTTCTCGGACAGCAAGCCGCCAAATCGCTTCTGGCCCTCTTCGGCTCCTTCACGAACATCCGCAAAATCCTCCGCGTCGCCTTCTCCCTGAAGAAGATCCTTTAGAGCTCCAGCGCCCTTCGCCAAAGCTCCGAAGGTCGGAATACCCATTGCCAGCGCACCGAGATCGAGCGCGACGCCAAGCGCTTTCACCTTGTTGACGCGCCGGACGAAACTGGCGGCCTGTTCTTTCATGTCGTCCGGCGTCGCATCGTAAAGATGCTTGGCGATTACGGTCATCAAGGCAGATTTCGCCTCGTCAAAATCCTGGTAGAGCCAAGCGTCGAATTCGACGACCAGATATCTGTTATCCTGAAGTCCTGCTCCGGTCAGTTTCAGGAGGCTGGATTTTCCGACACCCCAGGTTCCATATACCCCAATCGAGGTGGGGAGCATGTCATCGTCTGAGATGATATCGACCAACATCTCGGAGACTTCGGAGTAATTCAGGTAGTCAGTGTTGCTCTCAGTATCGGACCACATCTGTCGTGCTTGAAAAAACGCTATTAAATTGAATCCTCCAACGCATCGGAGGCGATTCAGGCAGATGATGGACGCCCAGCTGATTGCCTGTAAAGCCCTTTCGGGGGCAGAAGGGGCAAACCACCTGAGGTCGTTGTTCGAAGGCTATGTGCTCGGACAAGGTCGGGCATCCAAGCTTGAACCGCTCCGGGTTTGCAGGAACGGTTTAATCTGTGGGGGGGCACGACTCTCTCAGCTTGGAAGCGACCACGTCGCTCTACTGCTTTCAACTACAGACATCCGCCAGACATACCTATCTCCGATGGCATCGCCCCAAGAAGAAAGGCGAGAACAATGTGGTTTCGCCATCGAGCTGTTTCTGCAGCCAGCGAGCGGTGTGGCATGATGAACGCATTTCGGGGAACCCCGCCCCGTTTTCGTTGATCGGACCATTGGTTTCGAGCGCGAACGATGCTACGTCTAGCGCGAGAGGATCCTGCACATGTCTGGTAAATCCCAAAAACCCGCACCAATGGGCTTCAAGATCGGTTTCGCGACCGAAGGATATGTGATGCCTGCCTTGGCGCCTATGCCTGATGAGCCGCGTGAAGAGCATGGGGCGCGTGCAAACCGTGGGATCTACGTCACGAAGCGAGGAGGCGCTTCTGTCGTCGCCGAGAATACCCGCATTCGCCCGCAGAAGATCCGCCAATGGAAGGTCGGAAAGGCAGATAAAATCATCTCGGCGATGGTGAAGCAGCACCGACGGCAGGCTGAGGAGCTGGTGGCCTTGGACCGCAGCTCATCGTTGATGCCATGAAACGTGTTGGACGTATGTCGCGCGGGCAGGATCCTGCGCACCGTCTACCTGTGGCGGCGATGATGATTCAGGCGGCTGAGGAGAAGCTCGTTCCGTTTTATGAGAAGCTGAAGTTCTCGGGGAAGAGCAAGGAGCAGCCACTAATGCTGACGCGGCCCATTGCTGACATCGAGGCGCTTCTTGCGGCCGATGAGGCTGCGCGCGCCGTGGGTCGTATTGCTGATGAGGAAGGCGCGCGCCCCGTCGCAGGGCGTTAATTTCCGTCCCCGATCCGCCAGTCTGGGCCAGACTCTATCCTTCTTTTTGTTTTTCTTGAGCCGCAGGCGAGAGAAACATTCAGCATCGAGAATGAGGTCCGACGACGGGAGGCTCCGCTTCGGCGACGCACGGACATCGGAACCAGATTCCTCCTTAGCATCTCGGGAGTGGATTGGAATAGGGCGGTAGCGAAGGCGCATCCGCCGGAGCCGACGGGTGAATAGAACGCTTGTCTCGCGATCATATCGGGCCCGTCCTCGAAAGCGTCGGCGAACATTTCAGGAATGTTAGCCAAAAAATCTTGTGTCCGCTCGTCCACCAGCTCGATGATCTTGGCCGACTTCGCGGCTTTCGGCATGTTCAGGAGGCGGTTTCGCGCGGAGAGATCCAGAAGCTCCGTTCGGGCGCGCTCGAGCTTTTCCTCGACGGTGCCCGCACCGGAATACACTCCACCCTCTTTGCCAAAATCCGCGTCGTCCAAATTCGCCCCCTGAAAATCGACTTTCGGTCAATACCGTGCGAAGGAAGAGGTTGCGACATCCTCCTACTCCGGCAACAGGGGGATGTTCGCGTGTTCTCATCCTCGACTCCAGAAAAATGTGAATCGAAAACGTCAGAGTTGTCGGTGTTTACCCGGCAGTGTGAGATGGCTGCCGTCTGGCTATTGGGGTCCACAGGGGAGCAATCACGGCCGATGACGAGATGAGGCCGAGGCGCACAGCCTCGAAGCGTTAACTCGCCTGCTCTAGCCAAGCGGAACCTCCCTCATGCCAAGCACCCCTGGCTGATGTTCGTGCCTGCTACGGTGGGCGCCGGCGGCATCGGCGTCGCAATCGCGGTCATAGTTGTCCTGTTGGGCGTAGAGCCATAACGGTTTGTGGTGAGCTGCCATCGTCCTGATGGATCGGGCTCCTGGCCGGCCAGATGTCCGATCAGTTTTATCCCTCATCGGCCGCAGTGCGCCTCAGGCGGCCAGCCGGACCGTGCTGCGCCCGCTTCCGCGGTTGCTCACATGAACCTGGACCGGAATACGCTCCTTCATGGCCTGGACATGGCTGATCACGCCGATCGTGCGGCCCTGGCTTTGCAGCCGCTCCAGCGCGTCGATGGCCAGATCGAGGCTGGCGCCATCGAGAGAGCCGAAGCCCTCGTCGATGAAGAGCGTGGCTGGAACGCCCCCCTGCCCGCCCATTCGCGAGAGCGCCAGGGCCAGGGAGAGCGAGACGAGGAAACGCTCGCCACCTGAAAGGCTGCGGGTCGAGCGCACCTCTCCCGCCATGTCGGCATCGACCACGTGCAGGGCGAGGTTGTCCGCCTTGACCAGGCTGTAGCGCGGCTTCAGGTCGGCCAGGTGCTGGTTGGCGCGCTCCACCAGCATGTGCAGCGTCACCTCCTGCGCGATCTGGGCGAACTTGTTGCCGCTGCGGGCGCCGATTGCCGCGTTGATGGCGGACCAGGTCTCGCTTGTCTCGCGCGCCTTGACGATCTCCGCATCCAGTTCCCTGAGCCCTTCCCGGACCTTGTCATCTGCCGCAAGGATGGTGGCGATGGCGCCCAGACGCCCGTCGCGAGCGCGACGTGCATCGATAAGGGGCTGGCGAAGCTCGCGCAGCGCCGGGGCGTCACGTTCCGGAATGCCTTCCTCGATCAGCACATCGAGGTCCTTGCGCCGCTCGCGCAGGGCCGTTGCGGCCTCAACCCCCTGGTCTACCACCGCCTTGACCCGCTCGCGGATGCGGGTGATGACCTCGGACGCGCATGAAAAGACCGCATCAAGCTTGCTGCGCTCGAGACCCGCGCCCTCAAGAGCCTTGGCCAGCGCCTCTTCGGCCTCCCGTTGCCGACGCTCGCAGGTGGCGACATGTCGCTGGGCCGTTTCATGGCCGGTGGTCGCGCCCGCCAGGGTGCTTTCGGCCTTCGACAGGGCAGTGGCGGCCGCTTCCAGGATCGCCTGGGCCGCCTTGCGCTGTTCATTGAAGCGCGTGCGGTGGGTGCCGGTGGCTTCCCCCTCCAGAAGCCCTTTGCGCTTGTCCGAAAACTCCGCGAGCCGCTCCTCGCGGCTCTGCGCCTCGCCGGCGGCCTCGCCCGCCGCCTTGACGGCCTGCTCGAACCGGGTGGTCGCGGAGGCGATGCGGGGTGCCAACTCGGCCAGGCGTTCGCGGGCCCTGGAAAGGCTTTCGGCATTGCGGCGCCAAACGGTGACAGCCCCGGCAAGCCGGGTCTGGATTTCAGCCGGCCGGGCTTCGAGATCGTCACGGGAAGCATCCAGGACGGCCAGGCAAGGCGCGAGCCTGCCATCGACACGCTCGATATCCTCCTCCGCCGCACCGATCTCCCGGGCGGCGAGCGCAAATGCCTGCGCGGCCTCGGCGAGCGCGGCCTTCATCGTCCCGACTTCGGCCGCACGGCCGCTGCAGCGCTGCGCGATTGTGTCGCGATTCCTGCGTTCCGCGGTCAAGGCCGTGCGCAGCCCAGTGCAGCGTCTGATCCTTTCCTTCGCCGCTTCGACCTTTCCAGCCAGGTTCTTCTCCGCACCGGCGATGGTCTCGATCGTCCAGGTTTCGGAGCTAGGGGCATCGACCAGTCCGGTGACGGCGAGATCGGCCGCATATGCCGAAAGACGATTGCGGGCAGCCGTTGCACGCCCCGCGGCCTGCTCGGCACTGCGCCTGGCCGCCGAGGCACGCTCTGTCGCCGAAGCAATCCGGCATCCGGCATCGGCGATGCGTCCCTGGGCGTCCCTCAGCCGGGCCTCTTCCTCTGCCATGTCGTCGCGCAACGCGCGGGCGGAGCCGGCGAAGCCCTCGTCATACATCAGCGGGTGGTCGGCGGAGCCGCAGACTGGGCAAGGTTCTCCCTCCTCCAGCCGCGCGCGCATGTCTGACGCGGCTTGCGTGGCCGCGGCCTCTGCCCGGTCGAGAGGGCGGCGCAGGGCCTCGACGGCACCCTCGGCGCGCTTGCGATCGCTCTCGGCCGCGTCATGCAGAGCCTGGGCCGCCTCGGCATCGTTCTCGGCCTCAGCAAGCCTTCTGGCTTCCTCCACCCTGTCGTCGTCGGCCTTAGCGGCAGCCTGGGCCTCGTCCCGCATCCGCTCGAGCAGACGCGCAGCTCCCTCGAGCCTGTCCCTTTCAGCGTCAGGCTGACCCGCTTCGAGTTCATCGAGATCCTGGCTCAGGACCCCGATGGAGCGCTCCAGCTTCTCCAGGTTGGCCCTGTCCTCGCGATCGGCCTCCTCCTGCTCCGCAATGGCCGCTTCCTGCTTCCCCTGGTCATCCCGCGCGGTCGCCTGAGCACCCTTTGCCTTCTTCAGGACCTCTATCAACCTCGCGCGCTCGGCAAAGCACTCCTCGATCCCGGTCCATTCCGCGGCGAGCTTCTCCAGGCGCGGATCGCGGGCGGCCTCCGCCTCGGCACGGTCCTTCTCCCGCGTTGCCTCATCCTCTTCCTCTTGGAGATCCTTCAGCGCGGCCTCTGCCTTGCGCTTCTCCTCCCCGGCCTTTGCGACCGCACCTCGGGCCTCAGTGGCCTCGCGGGTGGCGTCGGCGATCTGGCTGTCGAGCGTGGCCGCCTTGTCCCAAATGGGCCCGTATTCCTTGAAGACGCGTTCTGCGGCATCATGGCTGCTGAGTGCCTTGACGTGATATTCCTTGGCCTTTCGTCGGGAGTCCGTCGCGCTCTGCAGCGTCTCGGCCGCTGTCGTGGCAGCACCCTGTGCCTCCGTCAGCACGCGGGCCGCCGTGGCGGCCTCGCCCTGCTCCGCGCGCAGGGGAAGCGCCCGGTCGATAATGTCGATGCGCCTGAAGTCTTCGGCTGCGTTGGCCTTGGCCTGCTCGGCATCCACTTCGGCTTGCTCGGCGTGGCGGAACCGGTTCCGAGCCGCCTCGATCGTCTCGTGCCGGCGCAGGTCCGCCTCGATCTCCTCGATCGCCTTCGCTTCCTGCTCACCGGCCAGGGTCAGTTCTTGCCGCTCGGCTGCCAGCGCATCGCGATCCTCGTCGCTCATGACATGCCGTTCGCCGCGCCGGGCCATGAGCCCGTCCAGCGCCGCCTGTGCTTCGGCATTTCGCTCGAAGACCCTCCGCGAGATGCTGCGGTAGATTTCCGTGCCCGTAACCTTCTCCAGCGTCGAGGCGCGGTCCGCGGCATTGGCCACCAGGAAGGCATCGAAGTCGCCCTGGGCCAGCAGCACGGTCCGTCGGAACTCCTCATAGGTGCGGCCGCAAAGCCGGATGACCTCGTTGTTGACCTCCGTCATCTGGGTGGCGAGGACCTGGTTGTCCGAGAGCCGGACCAGCTGCCGCGACACCTGCTGCAACCGGCCGTCCGCCTGGCCCCGGGCGCGGCGCGCGGCCCAGCCGGCCCGGTAAGTCTGCCCGTCGAGGCCGATGAAATCGACCTCGGCGCGGCCCAAGGCGCAGCCGCGGCGCAGGATGCCGCGGGCGTCGGAGGCCTTGATCGTCTCGCCCGAGGCGTCGGGCACATCGTCATCGATGCCGCCGGCGCCCAAGCGCGGGCAGTTGCCGAAAAGGCCGAGGCACATCGCGTCGAGAATGGTCGACTTGCCCGCGCCCGTCTCGCCGGTGATGGCGAAAAGGCCCGCCGAGCGCAGCGGGTCGGAGGCGAGGTCAATCTCGAAGGGCTCGGCGAGACTGGCGAGGTTCTCGCCGCGGATGGACAGGATCTGCATGCTCAGTCGCTCCCGTTCATCGCTTCGCGGAAGGCCAGCACGTGCCGGTCCTCCGCATCTGTCATGTTGGTCTTGCGGAAGGCCGCGAGGAACAGCTCCTCGGGATTGATCTCGGCGAGCGTCCGGGGCATGCCCGCGTCCTCCTGCGCCTGCGCCGCCATATCGGCCCGGATCACCCGAATGCCGCCTACCCGCACCGGAAGACCGGCGAGGCAGGCCTCGGCTTCCGAGAGGACCACGCCTGCAGGCCCCGTCGCCTCCAGGGTGACATGGATGAAGGGCTGCAGGTCGCGCGGCAGGTCCGGATCGAGGTCGAGTCCGCCGACCGCATCTGCCAGGAGCGACGGATCGAGAGCGCCGCGCTGCGGGATCCGGTGAAAGGCCGCCGGCCTTTCGATCTCGACATGCCGGTGCTGGATGGTGCCGCCATCGACCTCAAGGATCGTGACCCCGTGCCGGTGACTGATCTCCGACGCGGACAAGGGGAAGCAGGAGCCGGAATAGCGGACCCGACCACTGTCGAGGTTCTGCGGCCCGTGGAGATGGCCGAGCGCCACATAGGAGAAGCACTGCGGAAAGACCGAGACGGGCACGGCGTGCTCGCCGCCGATCGGGATGCGGCGCTCTGCGCCCTCGCTTTCGTGGGCGCCCGCGCAGTGGAGATGTCCCATGGCGATCAGGGGAAGATCGCCGGCCTCCGCGCGCGCCGCCTCGGCGAAGCGATTGTGGAACTCCGCGGCGGCCCGGATGATCGGCGAGCCCTCGCCGTCCTTGTCGGCGATGGCGAGCCCCGGCAGGTCCGCCGGCCGAAGGAAGGGGATCGCGACAGCCCAAGCCTTCACCGTGCCGCAGCGGGCGCGGAGCGGGATCATGTGGCGGCGCATGTCCACCGTATCGGCCTTGCGACGGATGGTGCCCAGGACATGGGCATCGATCCCGTTCATGAGCGCGCCCGGCGCCTCGAGCCGGTGGGCCGGGTCGTGGTTGCCCGCCGTCATCACGGTTGTCAGGTGCGGGCGCCGGCGCCGGAACTCCACAAGGGAGTCGTAAAGAAGCTTCTGGCACTCGCCCGAAGGGTTCAGGTTGTCGAAGATATCGCCTGCGATCAGAAGGACATCGACCTCCTCAGCCTCGATTACATCTGCCAGACGAGCGAACCAGACCTGGTGTTCGGCGTCGCGCGACCAGCCATTTAGGCTGTGCCCGAGATGGATGTCGGCGGTATGAAGGATACGCATGCGGAAGTAGCTCATTTTCATTCCGAATACGAAAAACTATATGTTGTGTATTTTCGTATAGAAAGAAGAAAATATGGAGTCTCAAGGAGCCTACTGAACCTGCAGTTGCTCCCTTCTTGCGAGATCAATCTACGACAAATTGGTAGGGATAGTTGTCTTCAGTCTCCCAGCCTCTGATAAGAGCCCGCTTCGTCCTCCAATTGCTTACCGACGCCGGTTAATTCGGTTAGGATGTCGGCCTCGCAAGGACGAAAAAACGAGTCGAAGGGACGGGCGCCAGACTGTGTGCTTTCTCTTTCAGCGGCCGCAGGCGATGCCACGCCCGAAGATTCCCCTTGGGTAGGTGATACACATTTTTTTCGCAAATTCAGTTGATTGCATGGAATGTTCATGGTCGGGCACAAGGTCATTGCGTAAGCAATTCACGAACAGACGCAGAAAGTGATTGCCGGAATGCATGTTGCGTGGCAACTGTCTGATTAATGGGGGTAGGCTGCAATTGACGCACGAAACCTGTCAATCGACCGTTTACCCCCTCAAGATCTGACCTGAACCCTTTCCAGGGGCCGTTTGAGGGCACGCAGTATGAACGACATGAGCCTATCTCAAGAGCGTCGTGCCATCGATGCGGTGCGAATTACGTCCTTTGCCGACAACTTGGCCGACTCGCTCGACCGTCAGATGAAGAATGCCTACAAACCCGAAGGCAGCAAGACCCTCAGGCTCTTCTCGGCTCGGGAGATGTGCGACCTGACCGGCATCTCGCCTTCCAACCTCCGCATCAGGAGCAACGAAGACCCTGAATTCCCTCAGGCGAAGGTGGATGCCCGCGGCTACCGCTGGTATTCCGCCGAGGATATGGACCGCATCCGGGATCACATGTTCCGGACCGGCAAGAACGCTGCAAGCTTCAGGCCCGGCCGAAGGGAACCGTCGGACCGGCTTCAGGTCTTGAGCGTGGTCAATTTCAAGGGGGGGTCCGGCAAAAGCACCACGGCGATACACCTTGCCCAGAGGTATGCGCTGAGGGGTTACAGGGTTCTGGCTGTTGATCTCGATCCCCAGGCTTCCTTGACGACACTGTTCGGATATAGGCCTGAACTCGAGTTTCAGGAAAGCGGAACGATCTACGACGCCTTGCGCTACGACGATGACCAGGTCTCGATCGAGGAGGTCATCCTCAAGACCTACTTCCACAATCTCGACCTCGTGCCCGCCGGACTTGTTCTGTCGGAATACGAGACGACCACGGCCTATGCGCTCCAGAAGCGTGTCACGCCCGGTTTCGAGGAGCGGCTCGCTATTCAGCTGGACGTCGTTCAGGATCAATATGACCTCGTGATCATCGACTGCCCGCCGCAGTTGGGCTTTCTGACGCTGTCCGCGCTGGCAGCGTCCACGGCTCTCGTGGTGACGGTGGTCCCAAGCATGCTCGACATCGCTTCCATGTCCCAGTTCCTCAAGATGTCGGGCGAGCTGGTCCAGACCATCGAGAAGCATAGTGGGATGCCGGTGAGCTGGGACTTCGTCAAATTCCTCCTTACCCGCTACGAGCCTTCCGACGGCCCGCAAACTCAGATGGCCTCCTACCTCCGCGCCATCCTGGGCGGAGAGGTGCTGGTCGAGCCGATGCTGAAGTCCACGGCGATCAGCGATGCCGGTATGACGCAGCAGACGGTCTACGAGGTCGAACCTTCGAACTTCGTGAAGAAGACACTTGATCGCGCGGTTCAAAGCGCGAACGCTGTCGGCGACGAGATCGAGGGCCTGATCCAAAAAGCGTGGGGGCGCTGATGGGACGCAAGAACATCCTCGATCTCGCGATCGAACAGGCCTCCCCTGATCCTGCCGACGCCTCCCCTGCCCCTCGCGGGACGGGGGCTCCCGCCATCAACTCCCTGCGCGAGTCGATGCGCTCGGTTTCAGCCACCGGCATCCGGGAGTTGGACCCCGCCCATATCGATCAGGGCGGCTTGAAAGACCGGATGGAGCTTGATCCCGAAAGCATACGGAAGTTGGCTGAGAGCATCCGCGACCACGGCCAGCAAGTGCCGATCCTGGTGCGTCCGATCAGGGGCCGTATGAATCGGTTCTCGATAGTCTACGGTCGCAGGCGCCTCGCTGCCATCCGCTCTCTCGGGCCGGGGTTCACTGTCAAGGCGATCATCCGGAGCCTCGAAGACGAGGCAGCAATCATCGCCCAAGGCCAGGAAAACAACCTCCGCGTCGACCCCTCTTTCATAGAGAAGGCCATGTTCGTGCTCGCGCTGCGCGAGGGGTCATTTGCCACCAAGGTGATCCAGGACGCGCTCGGCATAGACGCGGCCGCCGTCTCGCGCATGGTGACCGTGGCCGAAAACATCCCGGAAGCCGTTCTGGCCGCTGTAGGCCCTGCCCCTGACGTGGGCCGCCGGCCTTGGACTGAATTGGCATTGCTGGCGCGTGATCACGCTGTCGATCTTACCGCCCTTCTCGACCTTACTGGTCCAGACTGGACGTCCTTGACCAGCAACGCCCGGTTTGCCCATCTGCTGGATCTTGCGCGGTCCAAAGGCCCGGACAACGTGAAGAGTTCCACGCAAGACACTGATATTAATGACTTTTCGTTTACCTCAAGCGGTGAGCGAAAACAGATTGCCCGCGGGCAATCCGGTCCTCCTCCTCGACGTTTCGACTTTGGGGGACGCCATGTCGGAAATATGAAGAGAAGCCACAGGATACTGTCCCTGAACATCTCTCTTCATCATCAGCCAGAATTCGGCCAGTGGCTCGAGGAGAACGCAGACGACGCCGTCCGCCTTCTTCACGAACAGTGGCGGGAAAGCCGGGGAGAGGACTGAGCCCCTTCCCTTCTGTCAACCCGAGTAAGAAAGGAGCGCATCGGAGACCGTCAAAAAAGAAGAGCCCCCGAAGTATCCTCCGGAGAGCCCTGATCTGTAGCTTTGCACCCTCAGGTCTATTCCCTCTCCTCTAATCCGTCAAGCACAACCGATTCGGTTGACGGAGAAACTTTGCCCACGTTTCCGTTAGGAAGCGGCCAGGGAACGGATACGCATGGGGCTGCGGTCGTCCAAGCGATAGGACCATGACAAACATGAACGCAATCACGCCGGCCGACGCGTCGGCGGTCGGCACGCTTTTGCCTGCGCGCAAGGACGTGGACATTTGGGCTGCATTTAGGGTGGTTCGAGACGCAGCCGCCTCGATCGGCATCAAGAGCGAAGTAATCCGCACCCTTGAGACAATGGTTGGGTTCCTGAAGCCTGGCAAAGGCCTCACCTGCTTCGCTTCAAACCGCGAGATTCAGCGGCGCATGGCGGGTGTAAGCGAGAAGACGCTCCGCCGCCACGCCGCTCGCCTGATTGATGCCGGGGTAATACGGCGCGCCAACAGCCCTAATGGGAAGCGCTTCTCGACCCGCAATCCTGTCGACGGGTCCATCGAAGCTTTCGGGTTCGACCTCACCCCCATGATCGCCGGTTTCGAGAGATGGGCCTCGCTGCTGTCCGCTCATCGCGAGGAAGAAGCGCTCAAGCGTCACCTCCGGACAATGATCCTTGCTCGCCTTGCAGCCATTGATGCCCACGGGCAAGTCGACGTGGACACCACCGAGATCCGCAAGGCTTTGCGCCGCAAAAACAACTCGGAGGATCTTCAGTCGATCCTAAAAACCCTCGACGCTCACTTGCTGTCAGACTCCCGTTCCAATGAACCCGAGACCCCTGCCCTGCATGCAGAGAATGCGGCCGTCGCTGGCGGTCAGAATGACCGTCACCTATCAATGTCCCAAACAGAAGACCTTAATAAGGGGACCACACAAACCGACACGGATGTCAGACCCGGGAAGGAAACAAAGGCCTGCAGCGAAGCAAAATTGCTGGAGAAGATAGAAGCCGCGTGCACCGAGGCCATGAGTTTTGCCACGCAGCCGCTACGCAACTGGAGCGACGTATCGCGGCACGCTGAGACGATCGCACCGATGATCGGGATCGACAGAAGCCTTCTCGAAGTTGCCCGGGGACAACTCGGCGAACGAGCTTCAGCCGTCAGCGTCCTCATCATGGTGCAGCTGCACGGACGCATCCGAAACATGCGGGCATACTATCGAAGCCTGGTGGCCGGCAAGCGGCGGTCCAGCTTCGATCCCTTGGCGCTGCTCGACCGGATGTCGCGGCATACGAACTGCTCTGTGTCATGAACCATGCGGCCGGCTTTTCCGGTCTGCCAAGAGCACAATCGAGCTTTTCTGCAGTCACCAACAAGCACATCTCTGGAGTTCGTCGTGATGAACGAAGCACCAAAAAGAGCCATCGCCGGTCTTCCAAGAAGCCTTTTATGCCGCGCCGCATATGGGGACGAATTCACGGCGTCCTCGAAAGGTCCGCGACGCTTGGAGTTAGAATGCGCACGGGACCACAATCATAATTGGCTCGCACTCAGTGCAGGACGCTGCAGTGGCAGTTGATTAAGTGACATTCGCCCGTGCCGTTGTTCGAAGAAGCATCCTACACCGACGATGGAACATGGCGTTTGCCCACGGACAAACTGTCTTCCGTAGACGCACAGCACTCACGCCTTGAAATTATCATCCCTGCTGATAGTAGCTGCGCGACCGCGACCGGTTGCTTGTGCGGCCCACGAGTAAGAACATTTGGCTCGACGACAAATGTGCACTCAGGGGTTTACCCGACTGCTCGGGATTGTGTCGGCCCACTGAATACCGTCTCTGTCCCCGAGATGTCTCCCGGACGTTGAATTGCCCGCGGGCAAGCTGTTCCGGATCTCCTCGAAACCAGCAACTGAAGCGGCTCAAATTAAGTCGGCAGCGTCGAAACGGCCGACCCTATTGTTCACCCGCCAACCATGCCTTGCACGACAGCCATTCTTCCACGATAAAAAAAAGACCAGCACAATATTGCAATCGCCAGGGCGGCAGCGGGGCTGAGTTCCGCAATAGACCAGAGCGCGAAACCTGGTCAGCGTCGCCCGCACTTAAAAAAAAATCACATCCATGGTGCTCAGTTGCCTGTAGGCAAGCTGTTCCGGACCTCAACGAACCCGGCGACTGACGTGGCGCGAGGTAAGTCAGTCGGGTCGGGTCGGGTCGGAGTAGCCGACGCTACTATTCATCCGCGAACCACGCCTTGCACGACAGCAACGCTATCAAAACCGAAAGAAGGCAGAACTTTATTGCACTCGACAGGGCGGCGACCAGGTCGAGGGCCTTATTGGATCAGAGCGGGCAAAAGCGGCCAGCACTTTGCCCGGGGGCAAAGCGTTTTCGAGGTCAGCACGTCCGCACTAGAACAAAGCCCGACTTGAACCGCAGGGTGAGCCGCGATCGGAACCCGACTTGAATCAACAGATGACCCAACACGAACTTCGACGATCGACCGCCAATCGCCCGCGACGGTCTTTTCTTAGATTACAAAAGCGCTCCATGTGCTGTGATGTGCCCGTTGACAACCACAGTCGCCATCTTGCCGTTCGCTATCATGGAATCCTCCAATGGGCCCACTCGGACAGTGATAGAACTTCTTCTCAACAGCTCTTCCCACAGCTGAATTCGTCTGTGATGGCGCCTCGTTCTGTCGTGAACCGAAGTCGGTCCGTGGACGAAGTTCGGGTAATGCCGTGGTAGTGGCACCGGTAAGTAGACCCCGGAACTGCGGCTCCCGGTGACTTTGCCCGCGGGCAAAGTGTCCTTCGCAAAGTTGCCAAGCTGGGATCGACGACTACTTGGCGGGTTCGGACCCTTCAAGCACGGCACGATCAGCAGCCGCGTCGATCTCGAACGAAGCGGGTAGGTGATCCTAGTCCGGTCGCGAGCATCCTCGTGACTAATCCCGAGAACCTGTTCCGGAACCTCAAGCATGCCCTGAGCGAAGACAGGAAGCGGAGTGCCGGTCGGAAATCAAGCAATGTCGTAGAGATAGGTGAACCGGCCCTTGAGCGGGCTGTTGGTCCTCGCATTCGCCTTGACCACGGGAGCTGCTAAATCGGCGACTTTCTTCTAGGCCGGATCATCGTGAGGGAGTTTGAAGTCACCCGCGATGAAAATCAGGGTGAACGGGAAGCCTTCGTCCTACCTGATCCGGGAACCAGAGAGGCCAGAGAGGCCGGTAATTTCGTCCTATCGCTGTTCGATGATGCCAAGCCGCGCGGTGAAAGGCTCAAGGGCAAAGGCGTCTGCATCGGCGAGATAGACCATGGCACCATCGATCCATTTGGTTTGCAGTGTCAGCCAAACGAAGGCGTAATGTTCCTTGTAGGAACCACGGCCGAGCGCTTCGGAGATTAGCATCTCCCAATCCTCGCCGGTGCTCCGTTCGAGTGCCTTCACCAGCGCGTCTGCACCGTCCTCGGATTAACGTGTTGGACCGCGGGCAGGTCGAACCCGGATGCCACCCGCGCCAAGGCGGCTAGGTCCTTGTCGTTGTTCTAACTGGGCGAGGGGGCAGGGAGGTAGCCTAAACTTCCCGCCGCTGAACCATTCCTGTGGCAATCCGGGTGCCCCGGACAGCGCGACCATTTATTAGGTCCAGGTAGGCCTGATATCGTTCTTGTCCAGATCCTCTGGTTCCAGCTGGCGGTCCACAGGAAGGTCGCCCGTCTGCTCGGAGCGGATGACGACCTGCTGGCCGGCTAGACCCGAGAGCGCAGATAGCCTCTATGATCTACTTCAAGGAACGGCAGCTTTCAAGAGCGCGCCAATCCCTAACGGCTAAGAACACCTAACAAAACCTCCTGATTTGGTTGAGGCAGATGAGAGCGCAGCCGAGGATCACGAAAGCCTCATGGATGTCGGCGCGCCGCTCATAGCGGATGGCGAGGCGGCGAAAGCGGTTCAGCCATGCCAGTGTCCGCTCGACGACCCAGCGATGTCTGCCCAGTCTTTCGCTGCTGTCTATACCTCGCCGGGCAATGCGGGACTTAATCCTGCGCTTCCGGCATTCGCTCCGGCAGCGGCCATGGTCATAGGCCTTGTCGGCGTGGAGCTTGCCGGGGCGCTTGCGCGGACGGCCACGACCGTGACGCACGCCAGGCACGGCATCCAGAGTAGGTGCCAGCATCATGCTGTCGTGCCGATTGGCCGGGCTCAGCCGTACTCCGAGCGGGGTGCCCCGCCGGTCGACCACAAGATGGCGCTTCGTGCCCGGTTTGCCGCGATCCGTGGGGTTCGGGCCGGTTTCTGCACCCCCCTTTTCGCCGCAATGGCGGCGCTGTCGAGGCTGGCCCGGCTCCAGTCCAGATGCCCGGCGTCCGACAGCCGCTCAAGCAGCACGCGGTGAAGCTTGGCCCAAACGCCAGCTGTCTGCCAGTCACGCAACCTGCGCCAGCAGGTCATGCCGGAGCAGCCAAACTCACGCGGCAGCATCTCCCAAGGGATGCCGGAGCGGAGCACAAAGATGATGCCAGCCAAGGCCAGCCGGTCATCGCATCGAGGGCGGCCACCCTTGGGCTTGGACCGCTCCCTTGGCAGAAGCGGCACAATGGCCTCCCACAGATCATCGGATACAAGGGGCTTGCTCATGGCCTCTCAACGCATGAGCAGCGGTTTTGTTAGATGCTCTAAGATGGGTAGCCTTCCAGGAACGGTTTCGCTCTGCTCACGAAGTCACAAATTACACAATCATATAGGCCGAGTAAACGGCCGTTTGTGAACGTTTAGAAAGCTAGGTGCCGCTGATTGGTCCTGTTTTTGAGATGGGCAGGGAGGCCAGATACGAGGTCTGTGCCTCCTGTCAGGGCAGCACTCCTGTGGTCCAGAGCCGTTTGAGAGCAGCCTTTTGGGACGCAGAGCGGGCTGCTGACGACCCCCAGCAATTGCTGTCGATAAGCAGGGAATACCGGCTATATCATCAACAATCCCCTAACCGGCCTCTGAACCGCAGATGGGCGAATAATTGCGGCGTTGGTGTAGTGCAGGCGATATTTATTGCTTAGCAGGCCGCTGAAATAGTCGGCTCTCGACGTAGTTTGCAGAACATGATTCATCGCTGGCAGGAAGACAGTGGGAGTGATCATGCGCGGAGCGGACGAGACGAGCGGGTCGCTGTTCAGCTATGTTGATCTTGAGGACCGCATCCCTGCGCGGCACCCTTTGCGCAAGATCCGACAGGTCGTGAATGACGCGCTCGCCAGCCTCGATGATGAATTCGACCGTCTTTATGTTGATTTCGGCCGCCCCTCGATCCCACCGGAGCGGCTGATCCGGGCCAGCCTGATCCAGATCCTGTTCTCGATCCGCTCCGAGCGGCAGTTGATAGAGCAGATGCAGTATAACCTCTTGTTCCGCTGGTTCGTGGGTCTGGGCATCGATGATGCGGTCTGGGTGCCAACGGTGTTCTCGAAGAACCGCGACCGGCTGCTGACGACCGAGATGTCGCGCAAGGTCATGGCGGCGATCCTGGCCCATCGCGAAGTGGCGCCACTCCTGTCGGATGATCACTTCTCGGTCGACGGCACGCTGATCAAGGTGTCAACGGCGGCGTAAAATCCGGCCACGCGGCGGGGTAAAACCAGGTCAGGTGGCGGTGGCCGGCGCCATGGCGCGCGCGCTTACCAATAGCTGGCGCGTGCCATGGCGCATGGGCCTCTTTGGGCCAAAACGAGCGATCTGATCTCAGGACTTTTGTTGCCGCTTTCGGGCAGTGCTGTTGGCGAGTCTATCATCACGCGGGATGGAACAGCTAGGGTCTTTCGTAGTAGCTGCCGAAGGGCATGTCGATCGCTACCATGGAACGCGCATTGCCGGGCGCGCCCGCTTGGGCGTGCAGGATCATCATCTCGGTGATGATGCCAATGGTCGAGGGCAGGCCATGGACCACCATGCCCAGACTGTCGCCCACAAGGATGATCTTGGCACGGGAATCGAACCGGGCGTCCATCAGCGCGGTATAGGCGGTCAGCGCGAGGATGAGCGTTCTATCCTTACGGGCTGCGATCTGGGGGGGTAATGCGCCGGACCGGGGCTTGGGCAAACACGGTTGATTCCTTCGGATGTGCGACCCGCTGGTCGATCAGCAGCACATTTCCAAAGCGGACGGCCAACAGGATTACCACGGGCGCCTTGGATGGAAGCGATGCACGACAGGTGGCACCATCAAGGATGTCGATGGATCGGATATGGGCCAGTGGCTTGGTCCCGATAAGGCGGCGCAGTTCTCTCCAGACCGCAGAGAGGCTTGCGCCATTGGCTACCATCTTGGCAGCGCAGTCCACGGCATGCTACAGAAAGGGCTGCAGCCTGCTCAGCCGAGGTCAGTTACCTGTTGCGCGATGACATGGCAAGCCCGTCCGGTGCCTGACGATGAAGGTACTCGTGGGCAGAGGAGTGCTGCAGATCACAGGCTGTGTCGAAGGCATGTTGCACCTGCTCGCCCTCCAGGGCGTGGGCCGGACTTCAGGCCGAGGCACATCGACGTTGAGAGACCGAAAATCCCGAAGAACTTTCCTTGACTGGTCCTCCCTGGCACGATCATCTGTTCAAGACTGCGGCCCTGTCCTTGGGTCCACGGTATCCTCCCCACTTAACGGCAACAGGACGATATCATGAGCAAGACTGTCTTGATCACTGGCACCGGCTCTGGGATGGGCCTGGCCACCGCATTGCATCTGGCCCAGTCCGGGTATCGCGTCTTCGCGGGCGTCCGCGACAACGATGCTGACCTAATGGCGCAGGCAAAGGCACTGGGTGTTCATGTCACACCGGTCCGGCTGGATGTTCAGGACACGGCCTCGATCCGCGCGGCCGTGACGCAGGTGATGGAGGATGCGGGCAGGATCGACGTGCTGGTCAACAATGCGGGCTTCGGTCTGCTTGCGACGGTCGAGGACGGAACGGACGAGGAGATGATGTCGCAGTTCGACGTCAACGTCTTTGGCCTTCTGCGTACGACGCGCGAGGTTCTACCGCATATGCGCAAGGCGGGCAGCGGGGTCATCATCAACATTTCGTCGTTCCTGGGACGCATGGGCCTACCGCTGCTGACCCATTATAATGCCAGCAAATACGCCGTTGAGGGGATCACGGATTCGCTGCGCTTCGAGGCGGGCCCCTTCGGCATCCGCGTGCATTCCGTTCTTGCAGGTCTGTTCGGGACGAACTTCGTGAAAAAGGGATTGGTCACGAACGCAGCGACCATGGACGCTGCGTCGCCTTATCGCGAGTTGGTCGCCCATTTCGTGCCGATCGTCGCCAAGGCCATCAACGAGGGCCCTTCGCCCGAACCTATCGCCAAGGCAGTCCAAGCCATTATCGAGGACGAGAACAGCGAGATTGCCGTCATGGTGGGCGCCGAGGCCGCGCAGTTCGTGCCTTTGCGCCGTAGCACGCCCGACAAGGATTTCGAGGCGCAGGTAATTGAAACGTTTGGCCTGCCACAGGCCAAATCCGGACGGCAGCATTGACCGCCTGTCTTCGGGCGCAAATTAAGTAAAACCCGGTTCGTAGTGTCTGCTTGACATCGGTAAGGTCCGAGCAGGGGCCGGGTCTACGGATCGTTCTTGCCGCAAGGGGTGCTAGAGCGTGTCGCGGGCATCGAGATTCAGGATTCCCAGCTTGCCTATGATGTGCTTCCCTTCTGCTGAGGCAGGTATGGGGGGTCTGATGGGCAAGCCACATCCAATGGAGCTTCGGACGCGGGTCGTGGCCTATGTGGACGAAGGCCACGGACATCGCGAGGCGGCCCGGCACTTTCGAGTATCGCCCAAATTCGTCAACGATCTGGTGAAGCTGCGACGCGAGACCGGGTTGTTGACGCCCAAGCGGCAAGGCAATGGCGGCGGATACG
>NZ_JAFNAW010000030.1 GCF_017356265.1 Paracoccus fontiphilus
GCGACGACGCCGTTCCAAACCCAGAATGTCACCGCGCATCGAAAGCCCCGCATAAGATACGTCGTTAACGACGTCGCTATACACGTGCTTTAGCCGATCACCCCACGCTCAGGCAGGCGGTGGAAATCGGGCGGTTACGAAGTTCCAAGGCAACAGGTCGTCGCTCTAAGCCTGCGGGTGGCCGGCTGCGACGGCTTCCAAGGTTGCCTTGAGGTAGACGAAGGGCTCGACGCTGTTGACCTTTGCGGTGGCGACAAGGGATGCAATGCGGGCTCAGGATCACCCGCCCTCGTCATGACCGGCGAAGAGAGCGTTCTTGCGGTTGAGGGCCATCACCCGTTCATTCTACTCTCCACGCCCAGAGAAGTGAGAAACGAATTCTTGGCACACATTTCGAAACGCACTCCCCATCAGCCGATGAAAAAGACTTCGCAGCACCCCCTCAGCCAGACAATGTGGGGTTCAGCCGCCGTTTACGGTATAATGACTCACCACTCGCGCATGCGCTACAGTTGCTTCACCAATCGAGATCTTTGCCGCCGATGATGTTGGTCGTCGCCGGCAATGGTCGGATGAGGACAAGGTTCGGATCGTCGAAGAGAGCCTACTCGGCTACCGTCAGGGCTCAGCGACGGCACGCCGGAATGGGCTCTCGCGGTCTCTACTGTCGATCTGGCGGCGTGAGTATCGGCACAGGACGCTCGGTTGTACGGACGTTGGAGAAGGCTTTGTGCCCTTGGTGATAGAGGGCACTGAGTCAGAGCCCACGGATATGCGCCCCCAAGGAAGTGGGGACAACCGGATCGACATCACGCTGACCAAAGGACGGTCCATGACGATCCCTGCTCCCCCGGCCCCTTCACATCTCGCGGCGCTGCTGACCGTGTTGGACCCACAATGATTGCCCTTCCGGTTCGCCACTGTCTTGGGATTGATGCCGAGTTCCCGCCTCAGCGTCGCGAGCGAAGCTTGCGATCATTCGGGCCGACCTAGGACCGGTGGAGGGCCAGCCCTCATCATCGCAGCTCTGACAGCGTGCGTAGTCGTGGCGCTTCCATGACGAACTTGTCCCCCAAGGCATCCTTCCGTTCCAAAGAAATGGATCACACCATCAAACCATGAGATCAAACACCTATAAACAGCTATGGATCACCTAACAGTTTTTCTTGAGGAAGGAGCCTATTTATTCGATTATATCTATGAATATTCCCGTTTGCTGCACTCAGCATAACATTACGATACCTAAGAAGATGCCTACGTTCACGCACTCTCCGATAAAATTCATGTTTATCAACTTCACCGCTTTCACACTCAGAGTACATCCAATTTAACAAACCTAATGCACGAAAATGATCTGGCATATGATGCCCAACAAACGGCACACGAAGCTTAATGACGTGACCGCCTGACAAAAGCTCAACTTGCTTACGATCAAGCTTATAATAAGGATCGTAAACTACAACAGGCAATTTCACATCGCGTATTTGATCATTCAAGTTAAATGTTGGATCATCCCAGCTATACTGCATTGCTGAACTGAACCTAGTTTCCCAGCTTCTAACGCTTTGCCCTAAGTTGATCTGCGGGTTATAAGACAAGCATGCATTGGCCCCAACTATGCCTGCAAATGCAAGTGCACCATAACCGCCCATAGATGTACCGTATGTCATAGTATGTTCGAAGGCCGAAAAAAAGCCTACACTGTTAGCATCTTCAAAGAAGTTCCTTATAGACGGCAAGCGATACCATGTGTTTCTATCAGATTTCACATGCAGTGCAGATGTGCCTTTTTTTTGTAGAAATTCGTAGCCCCATCCCTTACGAGCAGTTGCCGGCTTCTTCCATTTCTCTGGCATTCTTGCAATGAAGGTTACAGTTAGCCTTTCAAGGCCTCTATCATGAAACTCAACTGAATATCCATCCATCATAAACTCTACGCCACCATTTCCTAAGGCGTTCGTCTCGTAACGTTTAGATAGCTCTTTCACAGCAGAAAATATAGACATAGATGGTCCTAAGAAGGTGATGATTGCGAGCCAACATGCGAAACAAGCAATCTACTTTCTCTATTTTGCATTAAGTTCTGGCAATTGTCTCAACTTTCTTCAAGCTATTTCTAGTAAATTCGAAGAAGCAAAATTTCTCTGCACTATAGACATAGCGGTAGCAAACACCTCAGGAGTTTCCGCCTTGGCATGTCCGCCCTCATGTGAAAATAATATACGGCGAAAATTTCCTGTGTTCAAGTTAGCTTCGTAGGGTACTCCCATAGCCGAGCAAAATGGCTTATAATGTTTTTCGAAGTGGTGAGAGTCTAACGTATTCTGCACCAAAACAATTCTACGATTTCTCAGTTTATCAACCTGGTGTACTAAGTCCATTCTCTCAGGAAAATCTGATAACGCCGCATGTCGATCCGGACGATTAAGACATACTTGTGCATAAAGATCGGGTGATGCCCACTTGAAGTTAGCAATATTAGTTTGAGGGTTGATAGAGACCACAGATATGCCAGGCCATATCGCCGCCATTCTTAGAGCAGCAAAGCCACCGCCACTGGAGCCGTAAGCGCAAACATCTTGATCTTTTAGTCCTAGCGACGTCAAAAGCGCTTTCACCCGAAGTATAATTTCTTTTAACGGATCACAATCTACTGTTCCTGCATACCATGCAAGTCCCATATCAGGATGCATATGTAACATGGGGTCGGATACGTAAAGACAATGTCCTATAAAGTGCGGAGCCCATTTCCACCGTTGGAAAACAGGAGGCGAGATCTTGTTTCGGCGCGCATCTCCAGAAAAAATCACGAATAGGCGCTTTGCGTCGGCTTTGGGAGACCAGAGAAAGTCAAAGCGATGTCCTTTACTATGACATCTTAAGAGAGATGCTTGTTGCACTGTAGGGCAATCACCCGCACTTAGATCAAGTTGTGGCAGATCCATTAGCTCTGCATATGCGGTTTTTCCGGATTTACTAGGAATTTTAGGAATTTTAGGAATTTTAGGAAGCTCTGCATCAATAGAGGCCGTTTGGGAAGCGGCTTGAAAACCGCCCTCAATTATGGCCTTCCGAATGCGATTAATATGCATCTCGTAGCCAAAGTTTTCACGAACATACTCCTGCGCCTTCTTAACTTGAGCATAGTAAGCTTCAGGGTCAGAGTGCAGCTTTCGTGCCAAGGATAGCGCAGTTTTCGGCGTAGCATAAAGAACTGCATCTTTAAACAGCGATCGATAGACCTCAGGCAATATTACTGGGACGCCAACTGCCATTGCTTCAATAATTGCCCGACCAAAGCTTTCCACCCAGCCAGGATTGGAAAAGTAAATCCAAACATCAATATCCCGCAGAAACTCTCTTGGATGCAAGCTGCCGAATTCATGGACCGTCCAATTATTGGGAACTTCATTTATGATTGATGCTGCGGCTTGGCTACCGCCAAGGATATGCACCTCTACATCATCCGCATTTGGGTAAGCGGAAAGAATATCTTCTTTATCAGTCGGCCATTTATGCTCATGGTCTCGCGAATGGCGGCCGATCCGCAACTTTCCTGTTAACTTATGTTGTCCGCGATCCCAATCTTCTACATTTATAATGTTACACCAGTCATTTGGAGACAGGTTAATATGAGACAATTCTGAATGATGATGTTCATGCAAAGCATCTCGTACTAACGGGCCAATTGGGTACCATGTAGCGTTTTTCCCGAAGTGATGACGTGCATTCTTAGCACAGTTCTCGAGATAGTAGCGCCTGATACCATCTGGACCATAATCACTCATTGGAGGTTGATTGATAATGACGTTAACTGTCTTCGCATCAATTTTTGGAAGATACCGATGAACATTGTCTAGCACTGGCGGATATCGGACGGTCAACAAGTCACAAGATACACTTTCCCCATGTGTAATAACAGTGCACAGACCAGAATCTATCAGTTCGCGAACTTCCGGGATAATCCCCCGATCGGGGCAGTCATAGCGATACATCTGCACAAGGCCAGTCCTCAGTCCAGCCTTGGCCTGACATAGGATTTCCTCGATGTTAGATCGCGTACTTCCTCCCTTCATTCTGAACTCCGAAGCGATTATTACGTCGAAATGTGTAGTCTGTTTAGAGCGCAGGGGATGCATGACGCGTGGCACGCCGAAGTTTGGTTGCTTTGGATTGCTATAGCAGAAAGTCTTTTTACGATGATCTTGCTGCGCTTGAAGATATTCCCTTCGCGCTCCAAAGAAAAATCCCTCGTATCCAAAAGAGTCACTCGAAGCGATGGAACTCTCGGAAATTCTCTGAAATGACAGCAGTCCGGTCTCTATGAAAGCAACACTGTCGTTTCCAAATGCCGTACGAACACGTTGAATCTTTTCGCTATCAGCTCCGAAACGCACAGCGTCCCAATATCCAACTGCTTCAAATACAGGGTGGTGGCGGACCATAAATGACGACATATTATGCCGAGTAATGCCAATTGAAGCTGATGCTCCGGCCCATCGAGGGAAGGTAAGTTCTGGTGTTGTCCGGGCCTGCTGCGAGGTGCAGCCCATTATTTGAGGGTTTTCCTCCATGAAGCGGACCTGAGTTTCGATCTTCTTCGGATGCGACCAGTCGTCCGCGTCGTGCAGAGTGACGTACTCACCAGTTGCTTCGTCTAAACCACGATTGCGGGCGATGTAAGCGCCACCGTTCTCCTCCATTTTGATCACACGAATTCGAGGATCACGGACAGCAAATTCCTCTGCAACACTGATGGTATCAGGATTGGGAGAACAGTCGTCTAAGACGATTATTTCAAGATTTTGCCACGTCTGTTGCTGAAGCGAGCGCAAAGCTGTCGGTAGCGTCTCCGAGGCTTCATAAGCAGCAATAAGAACGGTAACCTTTGGCCCTCCGTCTACCTTCGGCAAAGCCACCGCCGATGTTAGCCGATCATATGGCGAGAGACTGAAGTTATCGGTTAATTTCACCTCCGGAATGCCCGACCCAACTAGCACCCGATTAATTCGATTAATTCTTTCCTCGATGGATTGTTCCAAGTTCGCGCTAGCTAGAATTAGATCATCGCTGATTTCACCTGCCAAAGCCGCACGTTCGTAACAAGCATGGGCTGCTTCCAAGTCACTCAGAAAGTGGTGACACATCAACTCGGCCACTGCCAGTTTGCGGCGGACGTTGAGGGCAGGCACTTCGGCGCGAGCACTTTTCAGGTAATCAATAGCAATTTGATATCCTTCGGTAACTTTGAGGCGCATATTCCATAAGCCGAGCTCTTGCGCAGCCATGATGCGAGCTTCTGCGTCCGGTGCATTTTGCAAAAGGACTTCTAGTTCAGCTACAGCGCGATCAGTCAAGCCAAGCGATAAGAGCTTCGTACGGAGTAAGCCTACCTGCTTAACCCCGGCAGATCTCCATGACGGGCGGGTTGCATATCCTAGACCTTGACCATGTAGCGCATAATGCACTAAAGGATTCATCCCGCTAGCAACCGCATCGGGATAGGTCTCAAGGTAGAATTTCGTATTGAAACTTCTTCCTGGATTACGACCCATGTCAGCGCCGTAGAGCACATAGTGCGCACATGGGTCCATCTTCAGCAGGGCGACATCCGGATAGTTGCTTTTATACCATTTATGATGAACATGCTTGGTTGAATTCGCCAGCGCGACTTGCTCTTCAAACGTCATAAGTACTATCTTCCTGTCTTCGATCGGGGTCAAAGTCACCTAGCTCTTACTGAGCCATGTTCTTGGGTACAACAGGTTTTGCCTGTTCAAGGCAGCCTCTTCGTGCACCGTTCGCTTCTTGCTAGCAAGAGAGGCAGTACAGTGCTAATCGATAAAAACACTTTTCTTACAAGAAGTAGCCGAATGGCATCATTAAGGATCATGTCCTATGGCTAAAAGCTCCCAATCTATGCCAGCAGCTGAAGTGAAGCACCTGACTGAGGCTTACCACCATGCGCGTGTCATTCTCGAGTACGGGTCGGGTGCGTCCACCCGCATAGCCAGTGCTATGCCAAGAAAGTATGTGTTGAGCGTTGAAAGCGATAGGCAGTGGGCACGCAACCTGAGAGCGGATCTCCGGCTGGCTCAGCATCCAGGGCAAGTCATTGTATATTACGTCGATATCGGTCCGACAGGACCTTGGGGACGTGTGCTGAACGATCGTGAGTGGCGATCTTTCCACCGCTATCCAAACGCTATTTGGCAGGAACCATACTTCCGCCATCCTGACGTGATCTTGATTGATGGACGGTTCCGCACCGCATGCCTGATCAGCGCAATGCTGCAGGTGACAAAGCCCGTCATAGTTCTATTCGATGATTATGTTGATCGACCAAAGTATCAGTTGGTTGAAAAATTAATCACGCCTCAGAAAATTATTGGTAGAATGGCGCACTTTCAAGTGGAGCCGAACACTTTACACCATAAAGATGTTAGCTTCGCAATTGAACAGTTCTTTCAAGTTACCGAACATGGCCAAGGATCGGCCGCCTATAAACTAGATCAAAACTAAAAACAGATGACAACATGAACAATGAAATAAACAAACTAGCTGAAACTAGGATAGATCAGGAAGAATCAGGAGATCCTCAGGCTGTCATTATAGCACAGTTACAACAGGAAGTTCTGTCAGCACAAAGAAGCGAGGCTGACCACTTTACTGCGCTTTCAACCCTCGAGAGTAGTAACTTCGATCTAAGTTGCCAAGTGGAAGAACTGCAAGCAGAGAAAGGTGCTTTACAAGCAGCTTTAGCGGAGCAATCGATGCGTCTTAATGCATTATCTGAGCAGACACTTCGCACTACATCAAACATTATGTCGTTAGAAGTTGTACGAGTAGAACTATCCACTCGTCTGAATGACCTTCATGCGGCATTATCAAATGCCAACTCTGAGGCGCAAATACGTACTACAGAGGTCACTGAGTTGAAGTTGAAGCTTACCTCCTTGGACACGAATGTTGCCGATTGCAATAAACATATTTCCGAATTAGAAACGCAGCTTGCGAAAGCCATGGCTGAACTAGCCCGCAGAGAAGCAGATTTATCCGAAGCTGCGGTGCATCTTGAAAAAACTTTAGTAGAGGCTCGTGATGCTAAGACTCTTGCAGATAACCGTCAAATTAAAATAGATTCCTTAATTAATAAGAACGATGCCCTACATAAGAGCTATATTGAAATACAGGAAGCTGAATATTTGAGAGTAAAGGAACTTGCCAAGGCTAAATCTGATTTAATTTCTCGCGAAATAGCGCTAAGCAGTATGGCGGATGAACGCGAAAATCTCATTAACCAAGCTGAAAAACTAAATCGGCTAGCTAATCGCCGGCATGATGAAATACTAGCAATGACAATAAAGTTAAACGAAACGCTGTCTCGCGTCAACAAAATAGATAAAGAGCGCCGCAAGACTAATAGCCTTCTTAAAAGCCATCAATTCGCCATCTCCGAATTACATTCTAGCACATCGTGGCGGGTAACAGCACCAATGCGCGCTCTAAAAACACGAATGCAACGTTTAAAAAAGCCATCAAATACTTAGTCGGCTTGTCTTATTCAGGGAGTGGCTCCTGAGGGTATACAGGAGCCACTGCCCGCCACGCCATTCATGGCGGGCAGTGGCGGCGGTTGGATCGTCATCTGCTAGGTCAGCAAGGACCGCTTCAGAGTTTGATCAACCGCCGTCTTCACCAGGGGCCTGAACGGATACGCGTGTTTGCGCCACGCATGACAAGCATAGGACATGGCGAAGATGACTGAACATACCATTGGCATCGACATCTCGAAAACCCATCTCGACGCCTTCCGGCTGGAAGACCAGGCGGCGCGGCGGTTCGAGAACGCGCCCCGGGGCTTCCGGGCCTTGATCCGCTGGCTCGGTCAGACGCCGGTCGCCCGCATCGTCTTCGAGCCGACAGGGCCTTATCATCGGGCCTTCGAGACGGCGCTGTCGGGCAAGCTGCCGCTGGTCAAGGTCAATCCGCTGCAGGCCCGTCGCTTTGCCGAAGCGTGCGGGACGCGGGCCAAGACCGATGCCGTCGATGCACGCATCCTGGCCCGGATGGGGGCCGCCCTGAAGCTGGAACCGGATGCGCCCGCTGCGGAGAACCTGTTTTCGCTCAAAGACTTGCAGGTGGCACGGACGGCACTGGTCAAGGAGCGCACCCGCCTGCGCAACCGCAGCCATGTGCAGCTCAATCCAATCCTGAAACGCCAGATCAAGGCGCGCCTGACCCTCGTCGAGCGTCAGCTCGCCGAGCTCAATGCCGAGATTGCACGCCATATCGCCTGCGACAAAGCCCTGGAGCGCAAGCGCGAGATCCTGTGCTCGCTCCCCGGCCTCGGACCCATCGCAGCCGCGCTGATCCTCACCTTCCTGCCCGAAATCGGCACCCTCGACAGAAAGCAGGCCGGAAGTCTCGCCGGCCTTGTCCCGCACAGCCGCGAGTCCGGTCAGTGGAAGGGAAAGTCATTCATCAGCGGCGGGCGAAAGCCCCTGCGTGACGCGCTCTACATGCCCGCCGTCGTGGCCATGCGCTTCAACCCCGATCTCAAGGCGAAATATCACGCCCTGCGCGCGGCGGGAAAGCCCGCCAAGGTGGCCATCGTCACGCTCATGCGCAAGCTCATCGAGACTGCCAACGCTCTCGTCAAAGCCGATCGCAATTGGGTCCCTAAACCTGCTTGACCAAGACGGATACTCTGAACAACCTTATCAGGCAGCCAATGCTTCGCGTTGATGGGACGTTTCGGGCCGGATCATTGCCCCGATCAGGTGAAAGAGCAGGACCCAAAGAGTCCTGAGATGGGCGAGAATCTTGCGGATATTGTGACCGCAGGCGCAGAGGACGGCGAAGATTGCGTCGCCGATGCGGCCCTTCAGCGGGCATCTGGCCAGACGTCCGTCGGTCTTCATGTGCCCGATCTCCGGCTCAATGGCACTTCGTCGCCTGAGGAGCTTTGCCAACAGCGGGGTGAGCCCGCGTCTTGTGCCGCTGATCAGGACCTTGGTGGTGGTCACGCTGTGGCCGCGATAGCCACGGTCGACCACAGCCAGAGCCGGCACCTGGTCGATCAGGATGGCAACCTGCTCGAGTGCAGGCGCCAAGGTATGACCGTCGTATGGATTGCCGGGGAAGCTGCGGGCGCCGACCACGAAGCCTCCATCAAGGGTGGTGGCGAGGCTGACCTTCGTGCCAAATTCATATCGGACCCGCGCCTTGCCCTTGGAGATGCAGTCAACCTCGGGCTCGTGCAGGGAATAGATTTTGTTCTTGCTCTTCGGCGTCTGCTCGAGCAGGCGGCCGACCAGCCAGAGCGCCTCCAGCACCTTTTGGCGCAGCGGACCTTCGGCGATGTCCTCCAAGTGACGGCGCAATTCCCGGCGGATCCTTCCGGTATAGCCCTTGAGTTGGCGCAAGGCCTTGTCGGCGATTAACCCGTCAAAGGCGATCCCGTCGATCAGCGGCGGCACGTCGACGCTGTCGTAGCGCTGGCCCGGCATGAGCCGGAAGCGGGCCAGGTTGCTCAAGGCATCGGTGAGGGCCAGGATCTTGGTCGTCATGCCGCCTTTCGAGCGGCCAATGGCCTGGCTCTGAGTCCCCCTTTATGGATGGCCCGCCCCTCCCGCCGATCTCCGTGTAGGATGTCGGTGTTCAATGGAGGGAGGAGCGGACCATGAGCATTGTGATCCTTGGCATCGATCTGGGCAAGAACCGCTGCAGCGTCGTCGGCCTCGACAGCGCGGGGACAGTGGTGGTGCGCCGGCGATTGCGTCGTGAAGGCGTCATCGCCTTTGCCTCGAAGCTGCCCCCGTGCATCATGGCTGTGGAGGCGTGTTGCGGCGCTCATCACATGGGGCGGTCGCTGGCAGCCCTTGGGCATGAGATCCGGCTGATGTCGCCGGAATATGTTCGGCCTTACGTCAAGGCGCAGAAGAATGATGACCGCGATGCTGAGGCAATTGCCGAAGCGGCGACACGACCCACCATGCGCTTTGTTGAACTCAAGAGCGAAGAGCAGCTCGACGTCCAGACGCTGCACCGGGTGCGGGATCGGCTGGTCGGAGAGCGCACTTCGCTGACCAACCAAATCAGGAGCCTTTTGCTGGAACGCGGCTATGTTGTCGCACAAGGCCATGCCCGGTTGCGCCGCCTGCTCGCGGACTTCCTGGACGTCGACACGGGTCGTCTTAGCCCGCGCATGGCTTTCCTGCTCGGTGACATGCGCACGCGGTGGGACGAGCTGGACCGCCGCATTGCCGCGTTTGATGCTGAGTTCGCGGCCATAGCCCGGACCGATGAGCGGGCCCGGCGGCTGACAAGCATTCCGGGTATTGGTGCGCTCAACGCCACCGCATTGGTGGCCGCTGTCGGCAACGCCGCGACGTTCACGAAAGGACGCGATCTGGCTGCGTGGCTAGGTCTGGTGCCTAGGCAGGCGACAACGGGAGGCAAGCCGAAGCTGCTAGGGATCACGAAACGCGGCAGTCGCTACCTGCGCAAGATGCTGATCCAGGGCGCGCGATCTGCCATGCCAACATTGGCGAAGACGAATACTGTGGTAGGCGACTGGCTGCGGGCGCTGCTTGTGCGCACCCATCCCAACGTCGCTGTTGTCGCCCTCGCCGCGAAGATGGCCCGCACTGTTTGGGCGCTTCTGCGGCAAGGCCGGAACTACGAAGCCGTGCCGCAGATGGCCGGCTGAGGAACATGCGCCCGCCCTGAACCTGGCCGGACGCAACAAGCTGCGAGTGGTGAAAGGAAGATGGCCTGACGGTCGATCGGCGTTGCGAAAACCTCCGGCGCAAAATGGCCCCTTGAGGCCGGCCCCTTTATGAGGATCGTGACGCGCGGATCTCCATCTTGGCGGCGGCCATTGTGCCGACATGCCGGATACGTTTGTGCAGACTGATCATGCCATCGAAGAATTGTCACTTGCAGACGGAGCGGGCCATACGTTTGCGCCCTGACCATGGCGATGGACTTTGACGATCGTGGCATCGACCATGGCGTATTCCAGGTCAGGCTCATCCGACAGGGCATCGAATATGCGTTTGAAAACATCGGCTTCCCGCCCATCGCGGAACCGCCGGAACGCCGTGCTCCAGTTGCCGAACCGCTCCGGCAGGTCGCGCCATGGACTGCCCGTGCGCACAATCCACAGCACCGCCTCCAGAAACAGCCGGTTGTCCTTCCCGCTGCGGCCAAGGTCGCTTGGCTTACCCGGACAGTGCGGCTCAATCTTCGCCCATTGGGCATCCGTCAGAACATTGCGATCCATCCTGACTATGAATCACATCAGCCCCCGGGTGTGAATCCCCACAGAACCTAGTTTTAAACGGTCCCGTTTTATGAAGTGGAGTGCCTGACTTTAACACGCTGCTGAAATAGTCAGGCCTCGACGCCGAATGAAGAACATGATTCATCGCCGACCAAATGACGGCGGGGGTGATCATGCGGGGCACGGACGAGACAAGCGGATCGCTGTTCAGCTATGTCGATCTTGAGGACCGCATCCCTGCGCGACACCCGTTGCGTAAGATCCGCCAAGTCGTGAATGACGCGCTCGCCAGCCTCGATGAGGATTTCGACTGGCTTTATGTTGATTTCGGCCGCCCCTCGATCGCACCGGAGCGGCTGATCCGGGCCAGCCTGCTCCAGATCCTGTTCTCGATCCGCTCCGAGCGGCAATTGATGGAACAGATGCAATATAACCTGCTGTTCCGCTGGTTCGTGGGTCTCGGGATTGATGACGCGGTTTGGGTGCCAACCGTGTTCTCGAAGAACCGCGACCGGCTGCTCACGACCGAGATGTCGCGCAAGGTGATGGCGGCGATCCTGGCCCATCGCGAGGTCGCGCCCCTCCTGTCAGACGATCACTTCTCAGTCGATGGCACCCTTATCAAGGCCTGGGCGTCGATGAAAAGCTTCAAGCCGAAGGCCGAGGACACGCCGCCCGACGACGAGGGCCCTGGCGGTCCGCCCGCCCAGAATTACGTCTCTGACAACCAGGCCGCCGCCGCTAACCCCGAGATTGCCCCAATGCCCCGCGCCAACCATCGCAGCCGCAATGCCGAGGTCGACTTCAAGGGCGAAAAGCGCTCCAACGCGACCCATGCCTCCACGACCGACCCGGAGGCCCGGCTCTACAAGAAATCGCCTGGCGCGGGTGCCGTGCTCTGCTTCATGGGGCATGCGCTGATGGAGAACCGCCACGGGCTGATTGTTCAGGGCGACCTGACACAGGCCGACGGCCATGCCGAACGGAAGGCCGCGCTCGACATGCTGCATCGTCATTCCCCTGGCTCGACCCGAAAACTGACGCTAGGGGCTGACAAGGCCTATGATGCGACCGGCTTTGTGGCCGATCTGCGCCAAGCCTGCGTCACCCCGCATGTTGCCCAGAAAGTGCGGCATTCGGCAATCGATGGACGCACTACTCGACACAAAGGCTATGCCCTGTCCATCAAACGTCGCAAGCTGATTGAGGAGCCTTTCGGCTGGGCCAAGACCGTCGGCGGCATGGCCCAAACCGTCTACCGTGGCGTCGAACGGGTGAGGTCCCGCTTCATCCTGACAATGGCCGCCAATAACCTGGCCCGGCTGCCTCGGCTTTTGGGGGTATGACCACCAGACGAGGCACCAGGCACCCATGTTTTCGAGCGCCGAAGGACCTGAGCATGATCTTCAACAGTTGCTAAGACGGAAAACCATTCCGGTTCTCCGACTAATTCAGCGGCCTGATAAGGGTTCCCGGTTCCAGATTGAATGGGCCAACCTCGATGCAATCACGTAACTTTTCTGTCATGCCGATCCTTCGACATCTACCAGCCCGTCGCTGTGGCGATATCCGTTCAGGACAACACCTAAAACATTT
Organism: Paracoccus fontiphilus; assembly: GCF_017356265.1. Lineage (GTDB taxonomy): Bacteria > Pseudomonadota > Alphaproteobacteria > Rhodobacterales > Rhodobacteraceae > Paracoccus > Paracoccus fontiphilus. The sequence continues at coordinate 12,887 of NZ_JAFNAW010000030.1, forward strand.
GTGTATTCGCCGACCTCGCGCTCGCATCTGTCGAAATCGCCATAACGAGTTTGGTCAGCACGGGCCAAGATCAGAGCACAGTCAACATGCTGCAGGAAGGCGCGGGCATCGTCGCCGATCAGGATTGAGGGCAGGTCGAAGATCATGACGTCCGGCGCATAATCCTCTTGGAGCCGGGCGAGCGTGTCACGGGTGGCGTCCGCCATCAGCAGGCGGGTAGGGTCGGCCTGCGGCTCTCCCGACAAAACCAAGGCCAAGTTTGGCCCAATTCGTCGGCCGTGATCGGCCAGACTTCGTTCCCCGCGCAGTAGCGGCGCAATCGAGGGCGGTTGCGGCAGCCCCAGCTTTTCCGCCACCGAAGGTCCGCGCAGGTCGAAGTCGAACAGCATAGAGCGCAGTTCCGGCTGCCGGCTAAGGGCGAGAGCTAAGTTCACTGCCGTTGTGGACTTGCCGCACTTCGGCAGGGGTGAGGTAATCGCCAGCCGTCGCCAGCCGTTCTGACGCATCTGGTACAGGATCTTGGTGCGTAGCACATCGAAAGGCGTCGATTCCTGCGAGGCGCTTTGCGACAGGATCCGCCCGCGCACAAGCGTTGCGCGATCCAGCTCGGTTTCCGTCAGGCCCAGCCACAGCTCATCCTTTTCCGTGCCGGGAGCCAAAGGCGCAGCATCGGCCTGCGGCGTTCCGGCCGAGGAGGAATCGCGTTCGGCTTCGCGCTTCCTGCGGGCAATCTCAATGGCGGCTTGCAGTTTTTCCATGACCGGACGTTTCCTTGCTCAGCCAAGGCCCAAGCGGTTGAAGATCTTCTGCGCTAGAAGGTCCAGCGGCATGTATTGCGTGTGCAGCGCCCACAGACCCAGCGGGATGATGATCATCACCGCCAAGACCGCGGCCATCCGGATAGACTGGCGGCGGCGGCGTTCGACCCGCCCCTCAATATAGGGAATGACGGCCAGGGGGGTGATCTGGAACCGGGACTGCAATTCGGCTGGCCGGCGGACGGTGCTGTTCAGAAGCTCCATCAAGGCGAAGAACCCGCCCGCCAACGCTAGGCCCAGTGCAATGCCCGCCAAGGCGATCTTCTTGCGGTTCGGCCCCGAGGGCTGACCGGGAACGCTGGCAGCCTCGATCACGGTAATGCGCTGGCCTTGGGCCGAGGTTTCGACCCGTTCGACCTGTCGGGCTTGGTCGAGGCTTGCCACCGCGGCGTTGTAGCTGGCTTGGATGTTCATCTGGTCGCGTTCCAAGGCGCCAAGTGCAATGGCATTGGCGGCTGAGGCGGTGATGGACTCTGCCAGCATGTCCAATTCCACGTTAGCCTGCGTCATTTCATTTTGCAGTGCAGTTACCCGGCTGTCGATCTGCGATAGGTTCACGTCCAGAAGCGAATTGCCGGAGTTACCGGACTCGGGCACAGCCTGCGCCTCGGCCGCGCGTTCGGCATTGGCAATGCGGTTGCGCAGGGCGCGGACGCGGGGGCTGTCCTCGTTGTAGACGCCCAAGACGCTGCTTAGTTCAGCCCGCAGGGTGGCCAGCTGCTGCTGTTCGGGAGTCTGGGGGGCAGCGCTGGCCTGCACGGTACCAGTTTGCTCGAACAGCCGGACCATTTCCGCGCGTTGCGCCTGCAAGACGGACAGGTCGCTTTCCAGCCGCGCCACGCGTTCCTGCAGAAGCGACTGACGGTCTTGGCGATAGGGCATATTCTCGGGCAGGGCCGAGGCATTCTGGCGCTTGAAATCCAGAATCAGGGCGTTTTGCCGGTCCAGATCCTGGCCCAGCCGCTCTACCTCCTGTTGGAAGAAGGCCAGCCGGTTCTCGGCCACTCCTACACGTGACCGGGTGTTAGCCCCTAGAATTAGGGTGGTGAATTCATTGACCACGCCCGCGGCGATACGCGGGTCGGGCGAGGTGAAGCCCACGGTCATCATCGTCGCCTCGTCCCGGCCGGCTGTGCGCCGGATGTCGGTATTGGCGCGCATCTCTTCGATCTTCCGGTCCACGTCCAACGTGCTTCCCGACCCGAAGACGTTCAGCTTGTTGGCCACGTCGATCATGTTGGCGCGGGTCAGCAGCTGCTGTTCGATCACCTGCAGCATCTCGCCCGCCGAATCCTCGGTCGTTTCGCGGCTTTCGAGGATGCGGGGATTTTCGACCAGCAGCCGGGCCGAGGTCGAATAGGTCGCCGGCGCGCGGATCGCCCAGACCGCGCCGAAGACCGAGCAGATGATGAACAGCGCCAGCATCACCGGCAGGCGCCGCATCAAAAGGGACCAGTAAAAGCGCAGGTCGATCATGTCGCGTTGCCCTTGGGTTCTTGTTCATGGGCCAGCACCAAGCGGGTGCTGCGGTCGGAAAGGCCGGGCTCGGGCGCCGCCGTCAGGATCAGCCCGTCGCGGATTAGCTCGTCGATGATCTCGGCGCCGATGGCGGGACGGTCGGCCGCCGCGCCATAGACCAGGGCTAGATCGGCAATCTTATTGATCATCCGCGGCACGCCGCGCGCTTCGGCATGGATGCGGGCCGAGGCGGGGCCGTCGATCTCGGCGCCCGTGCCGCCCGCCTTCTGCAGACGGTGGCGGATATAGGCAGCCGTGGTTTCCGCATCGAAGCTGCCCAGGTGGAATGTGGCGCTGACGCGCTGCGCGAACTGGCGCAGTTCGGGGCGGGTGATGATCTCGCGCAGCTCGGGCTGGCCTAGCAGGATCAGCTGCAAAAGCTCGTCCGTGCCCGAATTGATGTTTGTCAGCATCCGCAGTTCTTCCAGCGTGTCGGCGCCCAGGTTCTGCGCCTCGTCGAAGATCAGAACGACCAGACGGCCTTCGGCATATTCGGACAGGACGAAATCCTGGAATGTCTGGAACAGGTCAACATAATCGGCGCCAGGCGGGGCGGAAATGTCGAAGGCGTTGAGGATCCAGCGCAGAAGATCGCCGCGATCGCCGCGCGCGTTGGAAATCAGCCCGATGCGCATGTCGGGATCGGTGCGCCGCAGCAACGCCTGGATCAGCGTGGTCTTGCCGACCCCCACCTCTCCGGTGACGACGGTCAGGGGCGCGCGGGTCATCAGCCCGTATTCGAGAACGGCAAAGGCCTTCTTGTGCCGGTCCGACCAGAACAGCATCCCGGGATCCGGCAGGATCGAGAACGGGCGGACAGCAAAGCCGTAATGCTCGAGATAGAACTGGCTCAACCTGTCACGTGCTCCGAAAATACATGGGGCCGATATATCCGGGCAGGCGGGGATTTGCCAGCCTGACGCCCGGTCGCGAAAGGCCAACTTCCTAAAAGTGAAAACAAGATGCCGGGCGGTATCGCCTTTACGCTATATGACATTTGCATCAAATTTTACGAAATTTTTAATCTTCTCTTTCAGCCTACTGGCGGCACATGTTAAGCAGGGAATTGTTGCTAGGGCGCTCCGGGCCTGCCGGAAGGTGTTTTTCCGTCACGTCAGGATTTCGGCATGTTCGCCGGCTATCCCTAGGTGTTTGTTTCACGGTGCTCCTCGGTGGGGGAAGTTTTGACGATCAATACGCGCCTGACCGAGTTCAAGCCCGATCTTGCCCTGCCTGACATCGGCTTTTCCGGACAGGTCCCGGATCGCGGCCTCTACCGCAACGGGGCCAAGTGGCTGATCGAGATCCTGCTGGTCCTGCTGACATCGCCCGTGACCCTGCCCCTGATTCTGCTGATGGCGCTGCTGGTCGCCTGCGACGGCGGCAATCCCTTCTTCGTGCAGAAGCGGCTTGGCCGGAACGGTCGGGTGTTCAGGATCTGGAAGCTGCGCAGCATGGTGGTCGATGCCGAAAACCGCCTGGCGGCGCATCTGGAACAGGACCCCGAAGCGCGCGAGCAGTGGAACAGCACCCAGAAGCTGAAGCAGGACCCGCGCGTCACGCCCATCGGGGCGGTCTTGCGCAAGTGCTCGATGGACGAGCTGCCGCAGCTTCTGAACGTGCTGAACGGCACCATGTCGCTGGTGGGGCCGCGCCCGATGATGGTGGACCAGCAGCACCTGTATCGCGGACGGGCTTACTACCGGCTGCGGCCGGGGATCACCGGCTTGTGGCAGATCTCGGCGCGAAATGAGTCGGAATTCGTGGAAAGGGTACGCTATGATGAGGATTATCATCGCGATCTGTCCGGCTGGCTCGACCTGAAGATCCTGGCCAAGACCGTTGTGGTGGTTCTGCGCGGCACCGGATACTGAGCCGCATGTTTTTCCGTGGCTGGGCGTCAGAACGTCGTCCGCCGCGCCCAAGCGACGAGACTTTTCCTTATCATGATTGCCGACATTCCTTTCCGCCCCTTTCCCGCCCGGCGGGGCATGCGTCTTCTGTTGTCCACCACGCTGGTCCTGGGACTCGGCCTGTCGCTTGCGGGCTGCAAGACCTCGGCGGAACGGGCCGAGGAATATTACCGCTCGGGCCTGGAACTGCTGGAACAGGGCGACGTGGACCGCGCCATCGTCCAGTTCCGCAACGTCTTCGACATCGAGGGCACCCATTACGAGGCCCGCAAGACCCTGGCCGAGACCTATCGTAACCGGGGCGACGCGGGACAGGCCTACAGCCAGTACCTGCGGCTGGCCGAACAGTATCCCGACGACCTGGCAGTCCGGGTCGCGCTGGCGCGGCTGGCCTTCGAAGGCCAGCAGCCCGATGAATTCGTCCGCCACGCCACCCGCGCGACCGAGATTGCGCCCCAGGATCCGGACGTGCAGGTGCTGGATCTGGCCCGCCGCTATCGCGATGCCACCCTGGCCGAGGATAACGGGGAACGCGCGAAGCTGGGCGAGGAAGCGGCCCGCATGGCCGCCGAACGGGCCGACGACCCGCTGCTGATGGGCATCCTTCTGGACCGGGCGGCCGGTTCCGGCGACATGGAGGAGGCCGACCGGCTGACCGCCCGCCTTCTGGAACTGCAGCCCGACAACCCGCAGCGCTATATGCAGCGGCTGGCGCTTCTGGCGGAGCGCGAGGACAAGCCCGCCATCGAGGCGCATCTGCGCGCCACCATCGCGAAGTTCCCCGAAAACACCCAGGCCAAGGCGGATCTGGTTCGCTTCTACATGAGCGAAGACCAGCCCGACCGCGCCGAGGCCTTTCTGCGCGAACTGGCCGCCGCGGCCCCGGCGGACGATCCTGCCCCCCGCGCCGACCTTGTCCGCTTTGTCGAGATGCAGCGCGGCGCGCAAGCCGCGCAGGCGGAACTGGACCGCATCATCGCCGAGGGCGGCGATCCCCTGCTGTTCCGCACGCTGCGCGCCGGCTTCGATTTCCAGGAAGGCAAGCGCGACGAGGCCATTGCCGAGATCCGCACGGTCCTGGAAGGCGTGACGGAACCCGGCGACACCTCGCGCGACGTGAAGGTCCAGCTGGCGCGGATGCTTGTGGAAACCGGCGACGAGGCCGGGGCGCGCGCCCAGGTCGACGAGGTGCTGGCCCAGAACGCCAGCCATCCCGGCGCTCTGAAGCTGAAGGCGGCCTGGCAGATCGGGGAAGACAAGGTGGACGATGCCGTCCTGTCCCTGCGCGCCGTCCTGGACCAGTCGCCCGACGACGCCGAGGCGATGAGCCTGATGGCCGATGCCTATGACCGCGCGGGCGAGCCGGATCTGGCGCGCGACTACCTGTCGCAGGCCGCCGCCGCCTCGAACAACGCGGCGCCCGAGACGCTGCGCCTGGTAGCCCGGCTGGCAAGCGAGGAACGCTGGCGCCCGGCCGAAGATGCGATCCTGCCCGCCCTGCGCGGGGCGCCCGACAACCTGCAGTTGCTGCAGGCGCTTGGCCAGGTCTACCTGTCCATGCCCGACCTGCCGCGGGCCGAGGGGGTCATCACCCGCCTGCGCGAGATCGGCACCGAGGAGGCCGTCGCCACGGCCGAGCGCCTGGATCTGAACCGGCTGGCCTCGCAGGAAGGCGAGGCCGCGGCCCTTGGCCATCTGGAACAGCAGGCCAATGCGGCGGATGCCGATATCGCCACAAAGCTGAGCCTGATCCGCGCCCAGCTGGCAACCGGCCAGAATGCCGCCGCCCTGACCCTCGCCGGGGACATGGTCACGGCTGAACCCGGCAGCCGCCCCGCGCGGATGGCCCTGGCTCTGGCGCAGGCCGCGAATGACAACCTGCCCGGCGCAAAGACGATTTTCCAATCGCTGATCGAGGAACAGCCCAGCGACCTGCCGCCGCACCTTGCGCTGATCCGGCTGGCCTCGCAGGAAGGCGACATGGACGGCGCGCTTGCCCTGACCGAACAGGCCTTGGCAGCCATCCCCGACGATCCCGACCTGCTGTGGAGCAAGGCCGGCCTGATCGAGCGCAAGGGCGATGTCGACGGCGCTATCGCCATCTATGAACAGCTTTACGCGCGCGATTCGTCCTCGGTGATCGTGGCCAACAACCTGGCAAGCCTGCTGGCGACCTGGAAGTCCGACGATCCCGCCGCCTTGTCGCGCGCCTCGGCGGTCGCGCGCCGGCTGAAGGATACCGACGTGCCCGCCTTCATGGATACCTATGGCTGGATCCAGCACCTGAACGGCGACAGCGCCGTGGCGCTGCCCTATCTCGAAGGGGCCGCGGCCTCGCTGACAGGCGATCCCGTGGTGCAGCTGCACCTGGGCGTGGTGCAGGAGGCCGTGGGCAAGACCGAGGCCGCGAAGGCGCAGCTGCAGAAGGGCTTCGAGATGCTGCCCGAGGGCCAGGAAGGCCGGTCGATCACCGCCGCGCGCGAGGCGCAGGCCCGGCTGGACAATCCCGCTGCGGCGCAGGGAACGGTTGCGGAAGGCGGAACGGGGGCGCCGGAACAGGCGGCGAACTGACCTTCCACCACGCTTGAACGGCTGCGGCGGGCCTGTGATCCTGTGGTGACAGGGGGCGATTTTTTCTCTCCCTTAACTTCCTGCCCATGTCATTGTGATAACAACTGATCCCGGACGGAAATTGCCAAAGGGCGTTCCGGCCGGGGAACAGACGAAGGGACTGATCCATGACGATCATGCTGCGTTTCATGCTGGCCGCCATTCTGGCGCTGCCGCTGGTCTTCGGCCAAACCGCCCTGGCACAGGAATACCGCATCCAGACCGGCGACCGGCTGATGATCGAGGTGCTGGAGGATGCCTCGCTCAACCGCACGGTGGCGGTGCTTCCGGGCGGGACCATCAACTTCCCCTATGCGGGCAGCATCCGGGTGGCGGGCCAGTCGCCCACATCGGTCAGCAACAGCATCAGCCAGTCGCTGGCCGGCGTCCTGGCATCCCCGCCCACCGTCTTCGTGACCGCCATGCCGCTGGACGCGCCGGTGACCGAGGCCGAGAAGGACGTGGTCAACATCTACATCATGGGCGAGGCGAGCGCCCCCGGCCCCAAGGCGGTGCTGCCCGGCACCACCTTCCTGCAGGCGCTGTCCCAGGCGGGCGGGCTGACCCCCTTCGCCGCGACAAAGCGCATCCAGCTGCGCCGCGCCGCGATGCCGGGCCAGGTCATCACGGTGAACTATGCCGCGATCATGCGCGGCTCGGGCATGAACCTCGACCCGGTTCTGGCCGAAGGCGACGTGATCATCGTCCCCGAGCGCGGCCTGTTCGAGTGACAAGGGCGGCAAGGCGCAGGTCGGGCCGTCCCTTCCGAACGGTTGTCGCGGGCCTGGCGGTCCTGCTGCCGCTGGCGGCGGCCGCGCAGGACGCCGATCCGTCGGCGCCCGGCGTGCAGCTGACCGTCGGGCAGCAGCTGGCGGTCGAGGACGGCGACCTGATCGGCATCACGCCGCTGGACCTGTCCATCCGCCGCGCCACTCGCGCCCAGGTGCTGCAGTTCAACCTGTCCGCGCCCTTCCACCTGAACGACCCCGAGGAGGACAGCACCTTCGCCCTGGGCGATCCGCAGGGCCGGCTGCTGTTCCGCCGGGGCGCCCGCAACGCCGCCCTCGAGTTCGAGCTGGGCTATCGCGAGAACGACCTGGACCGCGAGATTCTGTTCGACGACCTCAGCAACGAATTCGTCACCCTGGACGGAGGCCGCGTGGCGCAGACCGACGCCCGGCTGACCTATGTCTTCGGCAGCCAGTCCAAGCTGGGGGGTGAATTCGGCCTGTCCTGGCTGCAGCGCGACTACAGCGGCACCACCGATCCCGACCTGGACGACCACGAGACCCGCAGCGGCAACATCGCCGTCTACCTGGAGCCGACGCCCCTGATCCGCGCCCGCATCCTGGCCGAGGCAAGCCGCACCGATGGCGACGACGGCAACGACAGTCGGTCGAACCGCTATGGCGCGGGCGCCTCGATGCAGGTGGACAAGCTGACCAACCTTGATGTCGAACTGGCCCGCACCAATATCCGGCGCTTCGACGAGGGCGTCCTCGAAACAGCCGAAGGGCCGTCGCTGCGCCTTGGCCTGACCCGCGCGCGCCCCTTGGGCGACTGGTCGCTGTCGCTGGGATCCGAGCCCGGAACGGCCGGACGGCGAGAAGACTTCAACATCGGGCGCAACCTGGAACTGCGCCGCTTCGACCTGTCCGGGCAGGTCGGCGTGACGCGCTTCAGGGACAATTACGATCCGATCTTCCAGATTTCCTATCGCCAAGAATTCAGCCGCGTTTCCCAAGTCCAGGCCTCGCTCAGCCGCGCCGGGGTCACCGACGACGATGGCGACGAGGCGCTGAACACCGATGTCGCCGCCAGCTACAGCCGGCAGATTTCCGATGTGTCGACCATCGCCGCCAATATCCGCTATCGCGAAAGCGAGGTGCAGTCGGGCGACAACCAGGACGCGCGATCGGTGTCCTTCGGCCTCGACTACAGCCGCGCCCTGCCGGGCGACTTTGCCCTGGTCGCGGGCGCCAACATCATCCGCAGCAAGGACGGCGACGGCGAACGCGACGACGAGGATCGCGTCTATCTGGGCGTGAACCGAAGCTTCAGCTTCCTGCGCTGAAGGACGGCAGGCCCGGACCGGACCTGCCTTGGGCATGAAAGGCGCCCGTCGCGCCGCAGCCGCTGCGGCGGCCTCAGTCGAAATAGATCCTCCACAACCACCGGCCGGACAGCGCCATGCTGGCCAGGAACAGGCCCATGGTCACCGCCAGCGCAAGGCCGTCCGGCACGCCCAAGCTTGCCAGAAGATCGCGCCCCGGGATCACCAGGCCGTGGAAGACATAGATCGGCAGGGCCAGCCCGCCGACGACCAGAAGCAGCTTCAGCGGCAATTGCACGGGGGCCGGCCATGTCCCCCAGGACGACAGCGCCGCAAGCATGATCCCCGTCAGAAGAACCGCAAGCGACAGGTAGAAGATCAGGCCCGGCAACGAGGTGAAGAAGATGCTGTCGCGGTCGCCGAAGGGATCGATGCCATGGGCCTCGATCAGGGTCAGCGCCATCACCACGCTGCCAAGCCCCCCCGCCACCATCATGATCAGGGCCGCGCGCCCGGTGTCGCGCTGCTGGGCGAACCAGAGCCCGACCGCCATCCCGGCCGAGGCGATGGCCGTCAGCTTGAAGACGCTGTATCCCGCCACCAGCATCAGCCGGGGCCATTCCAGCAGCGACTGCATCTGCTGATACGGCAGAAGCGACGGCACCAGTTGCCAGCAGATCCACAAGAGCGGCAATCCCACCAGAAGCCAGGGCAGCGGTTGCGACAACCGCGCCAAGGCCGGCAGCCACCAGCGCGCCGTGCCCAGCATCAGCGCATAATAGGCCAGCACCCCGTAGAAGCTGTTGGCGACCGCCAGGCCGTCGATGGTCTGCCCCCGCGCCAGAAGATCTGCCAGCTGGATCGCGCCCAGAACCGCAAGCCCCAGAAGAACCAGCCGGAACGACCCGTTCAGCCGACGCAGGACCGAGGCGCGCTTTTCGGCGAAGCCCGGCAGCATGAAGGTGCCGATGCCGATGCCGAAGACGGCGGCAAAGCCCGGCGTCCCCATCCGGTAGAAGGGGGCAAGGACGGCTTCCGCGGCATCGGCGATCCCGAGGCGGCCGAAGAAGCCGGGACCCCAGTGGGACAGCACCACAGACAAGGCCACGACGGCCCTGGTCATGGTGACGGCCCAGCTGCGGCGCGTCGCATCGGGCAGATTCGCCGCGTCCCGCGACACGGGCAGGCCGTCCATCAGCGCCGCCGCCTCACGCAGGCTGCGGCCTTCCAGGGTCGCGCGGATGACCGGCCGGGGCAGGCGCTCGGCTTCCATGACCAAGCCGATCTGGACCGAGCTCAGGGAATCGCCGCCCAGCTCGTGAAAGCTGGCCTCGGGGATGAAACGCGCCTCGCCCACGACACGGGCCCAGATGCCGGCAAGGCGGGCTTCGTCGGGGGACAGATCGACAGCCGCCGGGGGCAAGGAAGCGGGTGCGGGGATGTCGTGCTGCCGCTGCCAGAGTTCCGGCAGCAGGCGGCGCTGCACCTTGCCGGTCCCGGTGCGCGGCAGGTGGTCGAGATGCAGCAGCTTCAGCGCGGACCCGGCCCCCTGCCTGGACCGGACGCCGCGTCGCGACAGGCTCAGGCGGGCGGCTTCCTCGATCAGCCTTTCTTGGTCGCGGGCGGCCTCCTCGATGACCAGAAGCACGGCTTCGCCCCGCGCCGCATCGGGCACCGGGGCAATGGCGAAGTGATCGCCCGCAAGCGGAACCATCCGGCGGATCTCGGCTTCCAGGCCCTCGGCCCCCAGCTTGATGCCGGCCAGGTTGATCTGGTCGTCCAGCCGCCCGAGGTAGTAAAGCCGCCCGTCCCGGATCTCGCCCCGGTCGCGGGTTTCCAGCCAGCCCCCGCCATCGGCAAGGGGGCGGATATCGCCCCCTTCGTTCACCTGTCCAAGCGCGACGTGATCGCCCCGGATGATGATGGCCCCGTCATCGCCGATCCGCAGCGCGTCGGGATGGGCGGGCAGGCCCACCGATTCCAGCGCGGCCTCGGGCGTGGCGGCGATGTCGAGAAACGTCGTGCGCGAAGCCTCGGTCAGGCCGTAATGCTGGAGAATTCGGGCCTTGGGGAAAAGCTGGCGCATCGCCAGCTTGTCGGCCGCTGCCATGTACTGGCTGCCGATCTCGATCCAGCGGACCTTGTCGCCGTGCCGGCCGATCGCCTGGGGCGCGGCCAGAACCTGTCGCCAAAGGCTGGGCACCGCCGAGATCGCGTTGATCTGGCCTGCCGCCAGCATGTCGCCGATCTGCAGGGGATCGAAGCGGTCAGGCAGGAAGACCGCGCCACCGGCGGCGGCCACGGCCCGTGCCCGCCCCAGACCGAAGGAATAGCTGACGGGAACGCCGATATACTCCCGGATGCCGGCATCGACCCCCATCGCGGCATTCAGCCGCGCCACCACGTCCGCAAGGTTGCGATGGCTGAGCAGGATCGCCTTGGCCCGACCCTCGGTTCCCGAGGTGAACACGATCTGGGCAGGCTGGTCGCTGATGCGCGGAACATGGGTGAAATGTCCCCAGCCCGTTCCGGACAGGCCGGACGGGGCTGTTTCGACCGGAAGGCCAAGCCTTTCCAGGTCGCCTGGATTGCGGGTGATCGAAAACAGCCGCCCTTCCTTGAGGCAGGAAAAGACGGCTTCAAGAAAACCCAGATCATTTGCGGCAGGAAGCGACAGAACGGCACGCCCGTGAAGGCTGGCCGAAGCATGGATATTCATATAAGAACCCGGAGAACTAAGAAAAAATACGCTACATTTGCAAATGTAAATCAAGCCACCTACGAACGGCCAGTTAACATTGGATAATATTGCGCCTTTTATTGTGTTGACTTGTTCGCGTCTTTTCCGGAAGCCGGCGCCTGCATTCCTGTCCTGAGATTGTGTTTCCCATTCCCATGCCGCGTCCCGTCCGCATTGCCTATCTGACCGGCGAATATCCGGCCGTTTCGCATACATTCATCCTGCGCGAAGTTCTGGCCCTGCGGCGACTCGGGGTCGAGGTGACGACCTGCTCGATCCGCCGCACCGGGCCCGAGCATCACCGCGGCCCGGATGAACGGCAGGCGGCGGCGACGACCTTCAACGTGATCGAGACGGCGAAGAATCCCCGTGCCGGCCTTGACGCGCTGTTCTGGTCGCTAGCGCGGCCCGGCCGCCTGTGGCGCACGATCCGCCTGGCCCTGGCGACCCGGCCGGCCGGCATTAAGGCGACGGTCTGGCAGCTCTTCTACCTGCTGGAGGCGATGGTCCTGGCCCGCCACCTGACCCGCCAGGGGGTGGACCGGATCCACAACCACTTCGCGATGGCCTCGTCCTCGGTGGCGATGCTGGCGTCCGAACTGTCGGGCATCCCCTACGGCTTCACCCTGCACGGCCCGGCGGATTTCTGGGACACCGGGCGCTGGCGGCTGGACGTCAAGATCGCCCGCGCCGTTCATGTGGCCTGCATCAGCCATTTCGCGCGGTCCCAGGGAATGCTGCATTCCGCCCCCGAACATTGGGACAAGCTGCGGATCGTCCATTGCGGCATCGACCCGGACCGCTATGGCCCCCATCCCGGCCACACGCCCGGCCGCGACATCCTGTTCATCGGCCGCCTGGCCGCCGCCAAAGGCGTGCCGGTGCTGCTGGAAGCCTTTGCCCGCGCCCGCGCCGCCTTTCCCGATGCCCGCCTGACGCTGATCGGCGACGGCCCCGCCCGCGCGGCGCTGGAAGACCGCTGCCGCCAGCTGGGGCTGGCGGATGCCGTCCGCTTCACCGGCTACCTGAGTCAGGACGAGGTCGCGGCCGAACTGTCGCGGGCCGACCTGTTCGCCCTGCCCTCCTTTGCCGAGGGCGTTCCGGTCGTGCTGATGGAGGCGATGGCCACCGGCATCCCGGTGCTTGCGACCCGCATCGCCGGTATCCCCGAACTGGTAGAGGATGGCGTTTCGGGCCGGATCGTGGCGCCGGGCGATGTCGAGGATTTCGCCGGGGCGATGATCGCGCTGCTGGCGGACCCGGCGGCGGCGCGTGTTCTGGGGGATGCGGGCCGGGCCAGGGTCGCCTCCGATTTCGACATCGACCGCGAGGCCCGAAAGCTGGCGGCCTGCCTCGGCCTTGCGGCGGACTGAACGCGCGTTCCGGGCGGGATCAGGCGGCAGGGTTCGGGGGCGACCAGCGGTCGGCGCGCTCGGCCTCGATCTCGGCCACCGCCCTGGCCTTGCCGACCTTCAACGCGCGGCGCTGATAGGCGCGGACAAAGGCGCGCAGGGCATCGTCGCCATGCTGCCTTTCGCCCCGCAACCAGGCGGCGAAGAAGCCCTGGATTGTCGCCAGTCCGCCCAGGACATAGGGGGGATGCGCCATGCGGTAGAGGCCGGTGGCGACGAAATACAACGGGTCGGAACCCATGTAATATTGCCCGAAGCCATGCCGCCTGCGGCCGGTGAAGACGCTTTTCTGCGACGACCCCATCGGACGCAGGTGTTCGAAGCGCAGCGCGTCGTCGTTCCAGCTGACCGCGATCCAGCCCAGTTGCCGGGCCTTGTGGCAGTCGATCGCGTCCCACATCACCTCGCGCACGAAGCCGCCGATCTGGGCGAAGCATTCGCGGCGATAGAACTTGGTCATGCCGACCGACATCTCGTCGCCGCATTTTTCGGAAATCCACCGGCCTGCGGCATTGCGGAACCAGGGCTTGCCCGAGCAGGTGCCGATGCGGGGATTTTCCTCCATCCGCGTCATCAGGATCTCGAAATAGCGGGGCGGCAGATCCAGGTCGAGATCGAGCTTGCACAGATAGGGATAAGCCCCGGCATCCACCTGGTCGAGGCCATGGTAGAACGCCTCGATCACGCCGGGGCCGACGGCGCGATGGCCGCGGTCGGGCTTGGTCACGACCTGGATGAAGGAATGGCGCGCGACATAATCGGCCAGGATCGCCGGCGTCTCGTCGGTCGAGCCGTCGTCGACGATGATCCATTTCGCCGGCGGCACGCTTTGGGCGATCACGCTGTCCAGCGTGCGGCGCATGTATTCCGCCTCGTTCCGGCAGGGTGAAACCAGAAGATAGGCGCGGGATGCCGAGGCCATGGCAGCGGTCCTTGTTTACGCAAAGGCTGGACCGCTTCTGGCGCGGCCAGATGCGAATCACAAGTCAGGCAGGATTGTCCGCGTCCGGACGCCGCAAGGTCAACTCTACCTATGAGTGAAATCTTTTTCTTGAAAATTCCTGCAAGGCGATAAGGCCGGATAATCATCACATCCGTTTGTGAAACAATGGTTAATTCTTGATCCTTTGCTTGCTGCGCCTGCGCAATATCCATAAAGCTTTATATGTCTCGGTTCTTGCCGGGTATGTTTTTTGACAGGGTGACCAATGAACGTTTTCAAGACAATCGCCGCAGCTTCGGTTCTGGCAATGGCCGCCAGCGGCGTTGCGAATGCCGCCGTCTATTATGCAGACAAGGTCGTGGCCTTCGAGGGGGGACCTCAGACCGGAAGCCGCAGCATCAAGGAAAATGCTCTCGGCAGCCCCGACGGCAAGTTCTATTCACTGGGTCTGGGCGGTTCGCTGACCTTGGGCTTCAAGGATGCGCCCTTCCACACTGCCGACGTCTCGGTCTTCGAGATCACCTTTGGCGGCGGCTTGGGCAGCGGTCACCGCGAAGCGGCCGACATTTATGCCGTGGACTCGAAGTCGAACACTCAGTGGTTCCTCGGCACCCTTGACAATGTCAGCGGCAACAACACCGTTCGCGGTTCGGCCGGATCGTTCGACCAGATCCGCCTTGTGGACGTGTCCAAGTCTTTCTTCGAAGGCACCCGGAGCGACGACGGCTTCGACGTGGACAGCGTCGCCATCGCCCCGGTCCCGGTTCCGGCCGCCGGCATGCTGCTGCTGGCAGGCCTGGGCGGCTTTGCCGCGCTGCGCCGCCGCAAGACGGCCTGAGCCGGTTCAATCCGACGATCAAGACCTGCAAGGCCCGCCCGTCAAGGCGGGCCTTTTCCTGTTGCCGGCACAGCCGTATCTCGAATCAAGAACCTGGCCAGGAACGGGCTGCATTTCGGTCTGTCCAAGAAATTTCTCCCTGAGGGAGAACCGCTAAGAAGCATCTTTCGCCACACGAGATCTCTTTCCGGAAAATTCCATTAAAACCTGGAAAAGATTGGTTAACGGATTTCAATTTCTTGTTTGTTTCGTTCAAAATCTGTAAAGGTTTATATGCTTCGGCGCTGCCGAATAGTGTTCCAGACAGGTGATTAATGCACGTTTTCAAGTCTCTCGTGGCCGCTGCGGCCTTGGTCGTGACCGCCGGCGCCGTTCAGGCAGCAACCTATAACGCAACCAGCTATTCCGACGTGGTCCCAGGAACCTGCACCTTTGCAGGAACCAAGGACAAGGCGAAATGCGAGGCCAATGATCGCAAGAACCTCGCCAACCTGATCGACGGCAACAAGAACACCTTCTACTCGCTGGGTCTGGGCGGTTCGGTGACCCTGGGCTTCGGCACCGATTTCAGGGCCGGCGACGTTTCGGTCTACGAGATCACCTTTACCCGTCCGACCTCGATCGACAAGAACTACGAGGCCTTCGAACTGGTCGCCCTTGATGCCAACAAGAACGCGACCGGCTTTTCGAAGGTGATCACCAACGAAAACGGCTTCGCAAGCTTCCGGATCGACAGCGGCTTCACCTATCTGAAGCTGGTGGACGTGACCAAGGAGCAGTTTGCCAACACCTCGAGCTATGACGGCGCGGACATCGGCATGGTGTCGATCGCCGCCGTTCCGGTTCCGGCCGCCGGTGTGCTGCTGCTGGCGGGCCTGGGCGGCTTTGCCGCGCTGCGCCGCCGCAAGTCGGCCTGATCGACTGTGAAGGAATGCAAGGCCCGCCCGTCCGGGGCGGGCCTTTTGCTGCCTGCCGGCATGGCCCCCGGAAATTTGACCAACTTGTCTGCATGGACAACATGAAACCTTCACCCCGACAGGGTAAGGTCACGCCCAAGAGAGTCGGCCTCTCTCTTTTGCCGGTTTGAAAAGGTTATTGGTTCATGGCTTCCAGCGAAGATATCGTATCCCTCGGGGACCGGTCGTCCTTCAACGCAGCGGGGATCTTCCTGCTGGCCCTGGCGACGGTCGCGGCAGGCTGGTTCTTCATCGACGGGCTGGATGCCCTTCTTCTGGCCTGGCAGACGCCGGAATACAGCCATGGCCCGCTGATCCCGGTGCTGTCGGCGCTGATGTTCCTGCGCGAGCTGAAGCAGTATCCTCCGCAGGATGGCCCGGTTCCGGATCGCTGGCCGGGCGTCGCCGTCATCGCCCTGGCCTTCCTGTTCGGCGCCGTGGGCAAGCTGTCGCAGGTGGACGACATCGTGGCCTATGCCATGATCGTCTGGGTGGCGGGGATCATCCTTATCACGATGGGATGGTCGCGGGGCAGGCATTTCTGGCCCTCGGTCCTGCACCTCGTCTACATGCTGCCGCTGCCCGGCGTCCTTTACTACAAGGTGTCCACCGGGCTGCAGATGATCTCGTCCGAGATCGGGGTCGGCATCCTGAAGCTGTTGTCGGTCCCGGTCTTCCTGGAAGGCAACATCATCGACTTGGGCGTGATGCGCCTGCACGTGGCCGAAGCCTGTTCGGGCCTGCGCTACCTGTTCCCGATCATGTCGTTTTCCTACATCTTCGCGGTGCTCTACCAGGGTCCGAAATGGCACAAGGCGGTGCTGCTGCTGGCGGCAGTGCCGATCACCGTCTTCATGAACTCGGTCCGCATCGCCACCGCCGGGATCATCGCCAATGTCTACGGGATCGAGTGGCTGGAGGGATTCACCCATTTCTTCGAGGGATGGGTGATCTTCATCATCTGCATCGTGCTGCTGTTCGGCCTGGCGCGGCTGATGCTGCTGTTTCATCCGGGCCGACCCCGGCTGGCGGATGCCCTTGACCTGGATACCTCGGGGCTGCTGGCGCAGGCGTCCCGGATCCGGCTGGTCCGGCCCTCGGCCGCGATGGTGGCGGCCGCGGGCCTGGGCCTTGCCGCGCTGGCGGCCTGGCAGATGGTGCCCGAGAACCGCAGCATCCCGGCCCAGCGCAGCGCCTTTGCCATGTTCCCCACGCAACTGGGCGACTGGCAGCAGCGCGGCCCCGAGGAACGGCTGACCCCCGATGTCGCCAGGACCCTGGGCGCGGACGATTATCGCCAGGTGACCATGACGCATGACGCAGCAACGCCCCCGGTCGGGTTGTTCATGGCCTTTTACAACGACCAGTCGAAGGGCGGCGTCCATTCGCCCGAGATCTGCCTGCCCGCCTCGGGATGGGAGATCGCCAAGCTGGAGCGCGTGGACATCGCCCCCCGCCTTGGCACCGAGGGATCGTTTCCCCTGAACCGCGCCATCATCCAGAAGGGCGAGGCCCGGATGATGGTCTTCTACTGGTTCCAGCAGGGCGAACGCCGGGTGGCCTGGGACTTTGCCGCCAAGTTCTATCTTCTGGCCGACGGCATCCGCACCGGCCAGACCGACGGAGGCATCGTCCGCCTGACCACCATGATGAATGCCGGTGAATCCGAGGATGCCGCCGAAGCCCGCCTGCTGGACATGACCCGCGCGGTGATCGACCCCCTGCCCCGCTTCATTCCCCAATAAGCGGGCATCCGCCCCCACCGAAAGGGCCGCCCCTGCTTGGGGCTGGGTCCTTCCGGCTTGCCGGGTCGGGCCTGGGGCTTCATCTGTCCGCGAAGACAACCGGGCGGGTTTCGGCCAGCCTTTCGGGGATCTCTGCCTCCAGCCGGTCGAGAAAGCCGTAGCGGCGGCGATAAAGCGAACGCTTGTTGGGCTTGACCTCGTCCTCGTTGCGGCGATCGGGGGCAAGGGGAAGCCGGTAGAAGCATTCATCCTCGACCGCGCCGCCGCGGTCCTGCCAGATCGCGTCATAATCCTGTGGCGCGATGGTCTTTCCGCCGAAAAAGCCGTGGCGGTGATGGCGCTGGCTGTCCCGGACGCCCAGCAACCGCCGGACCTGCCAATGCCGGCAAAGAATGCGGCAGATCTCGATCAGCAGGTCGCGCGGGCGCATTCCGTGGGCTGCCTTGGTCAGGTCGCGATAAAGCGCCAGCGCCTCGTCGGTGTTGCGGCCCTGGATGGAACCGATCAGGCAGTCGATGCCGTCGGCCGGGTGGTCCCCCAGGGAAAAGGCCAGCGAGTAGGCGCGGAAATCCTCGACAAAGAGGTTCAGGGTCAACCCGCCCTCGCGGATGAACCATTGCGGCTGGTCCATCACGATCCGCAGCCCGGGATGGATGTCGGAAAGATCCAGAAGCACCAGCCGTTCGGTCACCGAAAACGGAAAGGGCGGTCCCAGAAGATCGATGATCTGGTAATGCCGGCTCAGTCGCGCCAGGCGTTCGGATACGTCCCAGGATGCGCAAAGATAGGGCCAGACAAGCAGGCCAAGGGCGGAAGCAGGCCTTTCCTGCAGGATCCGGCGCAATGCCGGAGATGTCGTTCGCGCAAGGTCCGAAAGCTGCCTGCGGTGCCCGCAAGCCGAAGCCAGCACCCGCAGCCGCATCTTGACCGCCCCCAGGCTGCTGCCGGACGCAATGCCAGGCATGGCCCTTTTCAGAAGCCCAAGCGTGTCACCCGCCATGTTCCCTCGTTCCCGCCCGGCCATAACCCCTGCTTTTCAGGAGTCATGTCGTGTCTGGTTTCAATTCCCGCTTGTGCATGCCTCGACGCAACAGGCTTTTTCGTCAACCCCCTGCATTGATCGCGACCCTTGCCCTGCCCGGCAGGTCCTCACGGGCGGGGGCCAAGCAGCAGCGGGCGCATCACCAGCCTGGTGAAGTCGCCGAAGAACCTTTCGGGCGCATGCCGTTCCTGGCCGCGCAATGCCGCCAAGGGAACGTTGAGCGCCGCGCCCCCCATCCAGGCCAGTCCCGAAATGATGGTTCTCACGCGGCCTTGCGTCTTGAGGTGGTAAAGTCGCCAGGAATCGTACCAGTAGGCGGGACGGGGCTTGCGACGGGATCGGCCGACGCCCGTTGCGGCCCCTTCCGCATGCAGGACCTTGGCCGCGGGGACATGAAGGATGTCATGCCCCGACTTGCGCATTCGAAACATCAGTTCGACTTCCTCGTAGTAAAGGAAGAAGTCGGGATCGAAGCCTTGCAACTGCTCCAGCACCGAAAGGCGCATCATCACCGCGGCGCCGGACACCCAATCGACAGGTCCTTCGGGAAGATCGGGGGGAAGGGGCACGATCCAGCGCGCGAAGAAGCGGCTGACAGGACCGAGGTTCACGGCCTGGGCAAACTCGCTCTGCGCCGAGGGAAAGCGGAAGGCGGCCGTGACGGGGCGCCCCGAGGGCAGCGCGATCGCCGCCCCCGCCGCGGCGGCCTGCGGGGCGGCGTCCAGGCGATCGGCCAGAATGGCTATCGCTTCGTTCTGCAGCCCCGCATCGGGGTTCAGAAGGAAGACGTAATCGGGCGGCGAGGATCTGCCGGCCAAGGCGCGCAGGACCAGATTGTTGCCGCGCCCGAAGCCGTGGTTTTCCGTTTCAAGCCACAGCCGGACCCGGTTTCCCCAGTTCCGCGCCTCGTGGGCTTCGGACAGGACGGCCGCGTCGTCGCCGGGCGACGCGTTGTCGAGAAGATGGACCTCGACCGGGTAGCCGCCGTGCTGCCGTGCCAGAACGCTGTCCACAGCGGCAATGGCCAGATCGGCGGTGCCATAGTTGATGATGATGACAGCGATGCGGGAGGACATGGCCGGGATTTACAGGACAGGCGGGAACAAGACAAACGGCATTCAACGCCCCCCGGACCGGAGAAGCCGGACGGCACCCAGCGAGATCAGCACGGGTCCGATCCATTCCAGGGCGGTATTGGCGCGCAACCCCAGAACCGGCAGGCCCAGCAGCCGGTCCGCATGGTGAAAGCCTATCGCCCGCATGAGAACAAAGGCGCAGACGAAGACCAGCCCGAAGATGGGCAGGAGATTGCGCGACAGACTGCCCCGGAGAAGCTTGCGCAGGATCACCAGAAACAGCAGGGCAAGCACGGCCAGTCCCACCAGGAACCCTATCTGCACCGGGCGTCGCCGGTCGTACCAGCCCTGGGCCTGCGCCAGGCAGCGCCCTGCCGCCGTCAGAGCCGATTGCAGGTCAAGCTGCTTGTTGACCGCTAGGGCGGCCATGATCAGGGCGGTGATCAGCCAGAAGGTTCGCTCGCGCCCCTGGGTGGCCGCCGGGCGCGTCCGGCTGGCGGCGGCCAGAGCCAAGCCCATGGTTGCCAGATAGACCAGAACGGTCGCCCATCCCTGCCAAGTCGGATCGCCGATCACCGGCTGCCAACGCGTCAGCACGCATCCGATCATTCAGGTGCCTCTTGTCCTGACCCAGCCCAGGAACGCTCGATCGGCGCTGCGCAGCCGGGGACGGCCGGTCGTGGCCCACCAGGCGCGCCATTCGGCCTGAAGCGCATGGACATCGTCGCCGGGAATCAGAGCGCGGGCCTGGTCCAGCGTCTCGGGGCGCAGATGCGGGCCTTCGCCGGGTTCGATGACCGCCGCGCGAGGGGCCACGCGCAGGATGTCGCCCGGCTCCTCGGAAAGGACGTAATCGGGCAGCCGGTTCTCGCGGATCATCTCGCGCAGCATGGCGCGGAAAACCCGGACGGGACTCGTGGATCCGGTCTTCTTGGCCAGAGTGGCGACCGAGACGCTCCATTCCGCCTGCCTTCCGCAATGCTTGCGGGCCAGTTCATAGATCCGCCGCTCCAGCGGCTTTCGCATGCGAAAATAGTCCCGGCTCAGCGTCAGGACGGATCGGGACAGCACCGCATTGAACAGCCATTCCGACAAGGTGACGGCGACGGCAACCATCCGGCCGCCACGGGTCTTCCGGACGATCTCCCAGCTTTCGATCAGCCCGAAGCCCGAGGTGATCTCGTGGTCGCCGGTGACGATGTTGGTGGTGATGCGGGTGCCGGCCAGACGCTCAAAGGCGTCGCGCAGCCGCTTGTAGCCATCGCCCGAGGTTTCGCGGTTGGTGGCCTGCAACAGGTCGCGCGCGGTCAGGGTCAGCTTGCGCGACACGGCGCGACCGACGTTCAGCGCGGCCATCAGCTGGCTGATGCAGAAGATCAGGATGTCGGCATCGAAGATCGTGGCCCGGCCCTTGACGCTGGGCGTCACCGTCAGCGTGGTGCCGTTGTGGTCATAGCTGACCACGCGCCGGTCGGGCCGGGTGGAAAGCGAGAAGATCGGATGCTCCATGGAGGCAAGGTCGTGCTTGGGCACTGCCGCGAAGAAATCGCAGACAAAGAAGTCCTGCATCAGGCGTGCCTCGGCCGCCGTCCCCGTGGAGGATGCTGGAACCACTTCCTGCCCTTTCCTGTCCCGCCCTGCCGGTTCGCCGGTCTTTCGGGTTGCTGCTCTCTTGCGATCCCTTCAGGCGGTTCTGAATGATCCGCCGGGTTCGTCGTTTCATTGACACCATCCTAATTATCCCCATGCCGCGCGTCCAGCGAGGCTGGAGAAGAGCGCGCCGATGTTTCGGGGGATCGGAATCGCGGCAACGTGGGATCGGATTCAGATCATCGTGGGATCGGATTCACCATGATTTTGCAACAATCAGGAAAATCATTATAAATTAATAAGTTAGTGTCATGTGTTGGGTGAGGGCGCAGGCTTAACTATAAGCTAACGCCATCTAACAAAGAGGAGGATGGCAGAAGCGCAACAGGAGGAACTTGTGGAAAGACAGGTTTTGCTTAGAAAACAGCAGAAAGGTTGCGAAATCCCTCGCGTGTAGCGCGTTTTTGGGTATGATCTGAAAAAAACGTTACATGAGGGCAGAGCAGTGACCAGCGGAGCGGATACTCCTCCCTATTTCAATATCTCGCCGGATCGGGCCCTGACGATGCTGGGCGGTCCCACCGACACCGAGGGGCTGGCGCAGATCGCCGCGAACTATCGCCGGGGGCGGCAGGATCTGGTCGGTCGCGGGCTCGAGGAAAACGGGGATCGCAAGCTGCGGCTGTTCTCCACCTGGGAGATCACCCGCTATCTGATCCCGGTCGCTCCCCAGCATTTCCGCCGGGTCCTGCGCCATAACCCCGACCTGCCGCAGGGCCGGTCCGAGACCGAGGCGGGCGCCAAATGGTTCACCCTGGACGAGGTGCAAAGGTTGCGGGCCCATTTCGGGGCCGAAGGATCGAAGAGCAAGGAATACCTGCCCTATCGCCCCAAGGGCCTGCCGGCCAAGATCGTGGCCGTGGCGAATTTCAAGGGTGGGGTCGGCAAGACCTCGACCTGCGCACATCTGGCCATGTCGGCGGCGCTTGATGGTTACCGGGTGCTGATGATCGACCTGGACAGCCAGGGCTCGCTGTCCTCGATCTTCGGGGCGCAGGTCGAGGACGAATGGCAGACGGTCTTTCCGTTGCTGGCCCGCCATTACGCCGAGACGCTGCGCATCGACAACCAACGCCGCATCGACCGGGGCGATCCGCCCGTGGCCTTGGACGACAGCCTAGCGGATGCCTTGAAGATCAAGGCCGGCGACCTGATCCGGTCCACGCATTGGCCGAACATCGACCTGATCGGGGCGCAGCTAAACCTTTACTGGGCGGAATTCCAGATCCCCGTCTGGCGGATGGCCTCACGCGGGTGGAAGCTGTGGGACGCCCTGACCGAGACGTTGGCTGCCGATGGCGTTCTCGACCGCTATGACCTGATCTTCCTCGATACGCCCCCGGCGCTTGGCTATCTGACCATCAACGGTCTGGCCGCAGCCGACATCCTGCTGGTTCCCTTCGGCGCCTCGTTCCTGGAGTTCGACTCGACCGGGCGCTTCTTCGACATGCTTCATTCCACCTTCGCCAGCATCGAGGATGGCGAGAATGTCGCGGCCCGCGCCCTGGGCCGCGAGGAGCTGCATTTCGAATGGGATGCGGTGCGCGCGGTGATGACCCGCTATGATGCCGGCCAGCAGGCGGAACTGGCGGGACTCATCCAGTCCTATCTGGGTCCCTCGCTGTCCCCGCACCGGCAGGATTTCACGGCGCTGATTGGCCAAGCGGGCGAGCAGGTTCATGGCATCTACGAGGCGGATTACCGCGACTTCAACCGCGAAACCTATGCACGGGGCCGGGAAACCTTTGACCGCACCTATGCCGCCTTCAAGTCCCTGCTTCTGGGCATCTGGCGGCGCGAGGAACTGGCAGAGCAGGGGAAATAGTTTCGCATGCGAAAAGATGGGAAAGGATAAGGCGTGGCCAAACGCAAACGACTGACCGCCTTCGGCAGGGTGGGCGAAGGCGAGGAAACCCCTGCCCCTGCCCATGTTCCCCCGGTGGCGCGCATCGCGGCCGAGGCTGCGACCCAGTCTGCCCTGGACGATCTGGCGGCCGAACTGCGCCATGCCCGGGACAGCGGCCGGATGGTGCTGGAACTTCCCTTGTCTGCTGTCGAAGCCACGCATCTTCAACGCGACCGCATGTATCTGGATCCCGACGACATGGCCTCGCTGAAAGCCAGCATCCGGGACCGCGGCCAGCAGATGCCGGTCGAGGTCGTGGCCTTGGCCGATGGGCGCTATGGTCTCGTATCTGGCGCGCGCCGTCTTGCGGCCCTGACAGCGCTCCACGAGGATACGGGCGAGGGGCGCTTTGCCACCGTCAAGGCATTGCTGCGCCCCTTCGATGCCGCCCCCGAGGCCTATCTGGCCATGGTCGAGGAAAACGAAATCCGCGCCGACCTGTCCTTCTACGAGCGCGGCCGGCTGACCCACGAGGCCGCACGCCTTGGCGTCTTCGACAGCCCGGCCGCCGCCGTGAGGATGCTGTTCCAGCATTCACCTGCGCCGAAGCGTTCGAAGATCCTGTCCTTCGTGGCCCTTCACCATGCCTTGGGCGACGTGCTGCGCTTTCCGGAAGCGATCCCGGAAAAGCTGGGACTGGCCTTGGTCAAGGCCATGCAGGACGTGCCGGACCTGACGGGTCGTCTGCAAGGCCGCCTGGCAGCGGAACGGCCCGAAAGCGCCTCCGACGAACGCCGGATACTGGAATGGGCGCTCAGGCCCGGTCCCTCCGCCGCCACCATGGAGGAGCCGCAGGAAAGAGAAACCGAAATTCCTGCGGGCATCGGCATGAAGGCGCGTCCCGGCCGGGTGGTTCTTTTCGGCCAAGGCGTGACCGAAGATTTCCTGCAGGATCTTGCAGCGTGGCTTCAAGCGCGCAGCTAGTTTCGCACGCGAAAGTTTCGCGTGCGAAACTGATCTGTCAGATCGGATCGTCGGTGACCTGCGGCATGGCGGCATGCAGGCTGGCCCAGAGGGATTTCAGCGAAGCGTCCTGCGTATAATCGATGAAATCAGCATCGCCGGTGCTGTTGGTGCGGATCTGGCCGCTGCCCTTGCCTGCCTCGCTGACCAGCAGCACGACCTCGTCCTTGATGTAATCGATCCGGACCAGCGCATCGCGGTTCTTGCCAAGACTTGTGATCGCGATGTCATCGAAGGACCCGATCATCTGATCGACATCTATCAGTGTCCAACTTCCGCCGGCCTTCGCGTTAAGTGCTGACAAGTCGATTGCCAGATCTCCGCCGAGGCGAACCCCCGAGGTGACCTGCGACCTTTCAAAGGCCCCTGAGTGGAACTCCCTGATCGTGCCAAGGCCCGTGGCATCCGCGACAAAGGCGAGGGTGGCCTTTTCGTGTAGTTGCAAGGTCGCCGTTTCGCCGCTTTCGCCGTCAAAACCAACCTTGGCCTTGCTGCCGGTCACGGTCAGGCTGCTGCCGCCGGCCAAATCGAACCGTCCTTCTGACGTTGCCAGAAGAAGTTGCGCATCTCCTGCGGCGCTGATAGCGGTTTCGCCTGCGAAAGAGCCGGTATTGGCAAAGCGTCCGCCAGTCATGTCGATCGTCAGCAGATCGCTGTCGCGATACCCGTCGACCCAGACCTGGCCGGCATTGCCGATCTGCAGCAGGTTGCCGGTTTTGCTAGTGGAGATATCTCCTGTGATATCCAGTCGTCCAGATGTAGCCTTCAACTGGCCAAAATCGCCGAAAATAAAATCATCGACGATCGTGGTTTCCGCGCCGAACAGGACGCGGTTGCCCCCCAGGTGAACGCTGTCTCCATCCTGCGTGCCGGGCAGATCGCCCGTGGACCAGTTCAGGCGGTTGTCCCACCGGATGCCGTCACCACGGTCGTCGGGGACGAAGCGCAAAGTCTGGGCCTCGTCCCGAAGGGTCGTGTCCAGCCCGAAGCCCTTGCGGAAGAAGGCGTTGATGACATCGGCATCAACAGTCCCGTCGAACCTGCCCGAAGCCTGCGCCCGGAGGTAATCGGCTAGATCTGAAATCGTTGCGGTCTTTTGCCCTAGTAATTGTGCAGCGAAGTTCTGGATAGTGGTTTCATCGAGGATAGTCTTGGAAAGCCCTGCAATGTTCTGGTCAGGATTGGCCGATCGCGCTTCGTTCTTGTCCCAGTTGTATACAATCGTATCGTCATAAGTAGGGTTTTTGCCTTTTGTAAAAGCAGCATGGACGACATTCTTTTGAGCCTGCTCGGCAGGATTGTTCGGATCGGCCAAGTGAGCGATGATATTGCCGATGTAGGAACTCTGGACTGATGCCTGCCCTTCGATACCTTGAGACAAGGCTCCCTCGGCTTGGGAAACGCGCTTGTGACCGGCTGAGGTGACCAGATTGTCCAGAAGTAATGTATAGTTTCCGACAGGTCCTGCGCCATTGTAATCTCCACCCAGAAAATTCAGCGCTGCATTGTTATCGATAAAGCTATTTCCCTCGACAAAGCCGCCGGAACGAACCTGCACTCCAAAGGATGCCCCACGCATGACGATGTTGTCGCGCAATGTGACGTCCAAATTGTCGGACTGAAGATACACGTTTTGGCTGTACATGCTGGGCGGCTGTGGGAATGTCCCCGAGAGTTTAGGATCATACCCCTCGGCCCAACCATTGCGGTCAATGAGATTTTTCTCGAGCAGCATGCCTTTGGTGTTTGCGATATAGACACCGCTGATCCGATTGACATGCGCTTCCCAAGTGGCTGCATTATTGATCGGACTTTCCCGAACAATATCGATAACGTCAGAATTTATGAAGGTGAAGCCATTGACGTTCTGGACGTTCAGACCGTAATCGCCAGTAATGCTAATTCGGTCCATCAGCAGGTTGTTACCCAGAAGAGCCATAAACTCGCCAACATCTAGGCCCTGCATAACCACATGGCTGGTATCTTCTTGGAAAAGCTGGATAGGGCCAGTGATCTTTGGATCTTCCCCCTGGCCATAGGCACCAATGAACATGGGGTTCAGCGCGCTTTCGCCTTGTGAGGCGCGAGTGATCAGGCGGCCGACATTATCGTACTCGTACCCCTTTTCAAATAACAGCCAGTGCGAGTTGGGGCCGGCCCTGTCAGAAGTGATGTTGTACCACAACTGCATCCCGAGATCAGTTGCCAGAGCCTTGTCGGGCGTGGCGCCGTATTCGGAATGCTTTGCCAGCCAAGTCGCGGTGATGTCCTTGGCGTTCAGTCCCTCTGCTCGGGCGATGTCGGCCGCGGTCAGGCCATGCGCGCCTTCGGTGACATGGACCTTGCGGTGGTTCTCGCCATGCTCGACCACAACTTGGTCGTTCTTGTCCTTGGCAAGCATGTAGACTTGGCCCAAGCCCCAGCCCTGCTCTTGCTGACCAAGCGTCACGTCAACGGTGGCTTGGACCGCTTGAACCCGTCCATCAGCATAGGTGATCTCGTAGCGGAAATCCGTATCCGAGGCGTCTTGGGGGTCCTCGCTCAGGACCAACGACAGGCTGTTGTCGGGGTTGACGCTGACATGACCATGGCTGGACTGGGACAGGATGCGGACGCTTTCGACAGGGCCGCTGTCATCCAGGCCGATGGATACGACGCGACCGGCTTCGGCAATGTAGTGTTTTTCTCTATCGGAAGGTTTTTCCGAAGCTTGTATAGTAGAGGCCATTTTCATTCTCTTTGCCAGACAAGATGCCCTTCATTATAAAGCGTATGTTCGCAAAAGTAAGATAAACTTATGGTTGTATTAGATAGATTTTTAATAATTATTGAAATAAATTTTTTATTTCTACGTATAATCTAGAATCGTCTTGCTTTTAGGTTGCGATAATGTTTTTGGATAGATGCTGTGCAGCCTCTTGATGACAGCGTTGTCCAATAAGATTGCCATTAGAACGCAGATTAATAAAACTAAGTTTAAATACAAAATTCAGAGATCAGATACATGCTTTCACTTTTATGCCAAGCAGGATACGCTATCAAGCTATGAATTTATTTACCGATTTCTTTACTATATTACACTCTATGGATATACTGAATTACCTTCGGTAACAATCGACTGCCAAGCCGTATCCAGTCTCTGTTTTGAAACGTCCTTAAACTGGCTCCCATTTTTATCGAACAGCAAACATAGCCATAAATATTTAGGTATATGCCTAGGTTTTTGATGCGGCTTGATAGCGCGATCCTTTCTAGCACGCTGCTGAACTAGTCGGCTCTCGACGCGGTTTTCAGAACATGATCATCACCGACAGGAAGACGGCTGGAGTGATCATGCGGGGCACGGATGAGGCGAGCGGGTCGCTGTTCAGCTATGTCGATCTTGAGGACCGCATTCCTGCGCGGCACCCGCTGCGCAAGATCCGACAGGTCGTGAATGACGCGCTCGCCAGTCTCGATGCGGATTTCGACCGGCTTTATGTTGATTTCGGCCGCCCCTCGATCGCACCGGAGCGGCTGATCCGGGCCAGCCTGATCCGGATCCTGTTCCCGATCCGGTCAGAGCGGCAGCTGATGGAGCAGATGCGGTACAACCTGCTGTTCCGTTGGTTCGTGGGCCTCGGGATCGATGACCCTGTCTGGGGTGAAGGGCGCGCGGAAATCTGTCCAGTGGACGGATTTCAGCCCTGAACAGGCGAAGCCCCGGGCCGCAGGCCGACCGGGTTCTCGAAGAACCTCGACCGGCTGCTGAGGACGGAAATGTCGCGGCACCGGTCATGGCGGCGATCCTGGCCCATCGCGACGTCGCGCCACTCTTGTCGGACGATCGCTTCTCGGTCGACGGCACGCTCACCAAGGCCTGGGCGTCGATGAAAAGCTTCAAGCCGAAGGCCGGGGGCGTGCCGCCCGACGACGAGGACCCCGACGGGCCGCCCGCCCAAGGTGACAGTCCCGACGATCAAACCGCCAAGACCAACCCCGAGACTGCCGCAACGCCCCGCTCCCCCATCGCAGCCGCAATGCCGAGGCCGACGTCAGAGGCGAGAAGCCTAACCCGCGCGATCCATGCCTCCACGACCGATCCAGAAGCGCGCCTTTTCAAGAAAGCGCCTGGCACCGGCGCAATGCTCTGCTTGAGGGGGCATGCCTTGATGAAGCACCGCCACGGGCTGATCGTTCAAGGCGACCTGACACAGGCCGATGGTCATGCCGAACGGAAGGCCGCGCTGGACATGCCGCATCGCCACTCGCCCGGCTCGACCCGGAAACTGACGCCGGGCGCCGACAAGGCCCATGATGCCGCCGGCTTCGTGGCCGATCTGCGCCGGGCCTGCGTCACCCCGCATGTTGCCCGAGACACGCGCGGCATGCGGCAATCGACGGACGCAACACACGGCATATAGGCTATGCCCTGTCCACCAAACGTCGCAAGCTGATCGAGGAACCCTTTGGCTGGGCCAAGACCGTCGGCGGCATGGCCCAGACCGTCTGCCGCGGTGTCGAACGGGTGAGATCCCGCTTCATTCTGACAAGGCACTCATGCCGCAAAAAAGTTAACGACTCTGGAATCTAATGCAGACATCCTATGCCCTATAGAATATGAAAGAACCTGTAGACGATATGGAGTTTGATTTTGCTAAAAAAAGGGAAGGCACGTTGGGCTGTTGTTGCCCATTTCTTCAGTGGAAATAATGACCAGTGGTTGGACGATTTCATTAACGATCCTCAGATTGAATTTGTAAAAGTACCACCAATAGAAAATTCTGGCATTTGGCACACCCGAAAATCCAAGCTCACATCTAAACGGGAATGGTTCAGTCATTTCCGTCAATCTTTAAGAGCATCAAGAAAAAGGCCGGATGGAATTATCGCCTGCTTTCCACAATTGGCAATGTGTTCTGCCTTTGTGAAAAAAATTACGCGCAGTAATGTTAGAATTATAGCTTACAACTTCAATCTTGGCGCGCTGCGGCTTGGCAGAAGACGGGCAGCTATACGTTTTGTAGCAGACCAGATAGAATGCTTTGTTGTTCATTCTCCGGCGGAGGTAGAAAGTTATACTTCGTATCTAGGGGTACCCAAGGACAAAGTGAAATTCATTCCCCTACAACGAGGTAAGGTGGATATTGCTCGGATTGAAGATTTTGATGACCCATATGTGATCGCGATGGGATCGGCTGGACGGGACTATGAAACGCTTATCAAAGCTGTAGATAGCCTCGGCATACGGACCATTATAGTAACTCGGCCTGATATTGTTGAGGCTTTACCTTCAAGTTCTAATGTTACTTTCATGTCTTCTCTAACGCCTGAGGAGTGCATGCAGCTATTGTCACGTGCAAGAATAAGCGTGACACCGATCTCCAATCAGGAGACAGCTTCTGGGCAAGTTACTTTCTTAAATGCAATGCAATTAGGTGTTCCTTCGATAGCAACGCGCTGCCCAGGAACAGATGGGTACTTTGACGATGGTGAAACTGGACTTTTAGTTGCGCCTGGTGATGAGGTAGACATGAAATTAGCTATTTTAAGCCTGTGGGAAGACGTTTCAAGGAGGCAAGGCTTAGCACTTAAGGCAAAGGAGAGATTTCACCATAGCTTTTCAGATCAGGCAGCTGCTGAAAGGTTGCAGCAGATTATTGAAAGCGCATGAAAGCCAAGTAACATGTTTGAGGCTGATCCAAAAATAATTCAGGAAAATGAAGAGCAGCTCAGGTGAGCTGCTCCACAATATCGATGGAACTATAAAATTATATAATTATACCTGACTTCCGCAGAAATATGGAGCCGATCAGAATACATGGTAGAGAAGTGGTTCTGTTCATGTAAATAGTCGGCTCTGAACAACCTTATCAGGCAGCCAATGCTTCGCGTTGATGGGACGTTTCGGGCCGGATCATTGCCCCGATCAGGTGAAAGAGCAGGACCCAAAGAGTTCTGAGATGGGCGAGGATCTTGCGGATATTGTGACCGCAGGCGCAGAGGACGGCGAAGATTGCGTCGCCGATGCGGCCCTTCAGCGGGCATCTGGCCAGACGTC
>NZ_JAFNAW010000031.1 GCF_017356265.1 Paracoccus fontiphilus
CCTCGGCCGGCACCACCGCAACCGACGCGCGCCCCGTGGCCGCCGAAAGCCGCCCGACCCAGGCGCCGGAAGCCCGCCCTGAAGCCGCGCCCGCCGCGTCGCAGGCAAGCGGCCCGCAGGTCCAGCTTGGCGCCTTTGACAGCAATGCCATCGCCGCCAGCGAATGGAACCGGCTGATGGGCAAGCATGTCGTCTTCGGCGGCAAGCAGCAGGTGATCCAGCAGCACCAGTCGAACGGCCGCACCTTCTGGCGGCTGCGCGTCGCGGGCTTCGATTCGCTGTCCGAGGCACGCCAGTTCTGCGCCGCGCTGAAATCGGCGGGCACGGACTGCCTTGCCCTGAACTGATGCCCGGCTGATGGCCTGCAACGCCACGATCCTCGGCGGTATCGCCGGGACGGAACTGTCCGCGGCCGAGCGGGACTTCTTCCGCGCGGCCGATCCCTGGGGCTTCATCCTGTTCGGCCGCAATGTCGAAAGCCCCGACCAGTTGCGCCGTCTGACGGGCGACCTGCGCGATGCCGTGGGCCGCGACGCGGTCATCACCGTGGACCAGGAAGGCGGCCGGGTGCAGCGCCTGCGCGGCCCCCACTGGACCGACTGGCCCGCGCCGCTGGATCAGGCGGGGGCGGGCCCGCGCGCCATGTGGCTGCGCTATCACCTGATCGGGCGCGAACTGCGCGCCGTCGGCATCGACAGCAACTGCGCGCCCACGCTGGACGTGGCGCAGGCCGACACCCACCCCTTCCTGCGCAACCGCTGCCTTGGCGCGGACCCTGACAGCGTGGCCACCCTCGGCCGCGCGGCCGCGGACGGGATGCTGGCGGCGGGCGTCCTGCCGGTGATGAAGCACATGCCCGGCCATGGCCGGGCCATCGCCGACAGCCATCACGACCTTCCCACGGTCACGGCGACGCCGGATGACCTGGATGCGATGGATTTCGCCCCTTTCCGCGCGCTGAACGACCTGGCGATGGGCATGACCGCGCATATCCGGTTCACCCTGCTGGACGACGCCCCCGCCACGGCCTCACGCCGGATGATCGGCCTGATCCGCGACCGCATCGGCTTCGACGGGCTTCTGATGACCGACGACATCACCATGAACGCCCTGTCGGGGACCGAGGCAGAACGCGCCGCCGCCTCGATCGCCGCCGGCTGCGACCTAGTGTTGCATTGCAACGGCACAATCGCCGGCATGGAGCCGGTGGTCGCCGCCGCGGGCCCTCTGACCCCCGATGCCCACCGCCGGGCCGAGGCGGCTTTGGCGCAGCGCCGCGCGCCGCAGGACGACGATCCCGCCGCGCTGCTGGCCGAATGGCGCAGCCTGACAACGGCCATCGCCTGAGCCGCTGCTTGACAGGGCCGCCGCCCCGGTAGAGCTTGCCGCCTTGCCCAAGGCGGACGATCCATGACCCGAACCCCATCCGACATCCCCTATCTGCGCGCCGTCCCCTCGGGCGACAGCGTCGCGCAGCGGCGTGCCGAGGAGGCGCTGATCGTGGATGTCGAGGGGTATGAGGGGCCGCTGGACCTGCTGCTGACGCTCGCCCGGACGCAGAAGGTGGACCTGATGCGGATCTCGGTCCTGCACCTGGCCGAGCAATACCTGGCCTTCGTGGAGCAGGCCCGCGCCTTGCGGATCGAACTGGCCGCCGACTATCTGGTCATGGCCGCCTGGCTGGCCTTCCTCAAGTCGCGCCTGCTGCTGCCCCCCGACCCCGAGGCCGAGGGACCATCCGCCGAGGACATGGCCGCGCACCTGGCCTTTCAGCTTGAACGCCTGGGGGCCATGCGGCAGGCGGCGGCGCAGTTGATGGGCCGCGACAGGCTGGGGATCAGCCGGTTCGGGCGCGGGATGCCGGAAACCGTGGCCAGGACGCGGCGCACCGAATGGCAGGCGGGGCTGATCGACCTGATGCGTGCCTATGCGCGGATGAAGACCCGCGATGAGTTTCGCCCTTATGCCTTCGACCGGAAGGACGTGTTCACGATGGAACAGGCGCTGGATCGGCTGCGCGGCATGATCGGCTATGTGGGCGACTGGATGGACCTGTCCGATTTCCTGCCCGACGGCTGGGAAGCCAAGGGGGCGCGGCGGCGGTCGGCCACGGCGGCGACCTTTGCCGCCTCGCTGGAGCTTGCGCGGCAGGGCCGGATCGAGATACGGCAGACAGGCTCGTTCGCCCCCATCAGCTTTCGCCGCAAGACCGATACCGACCCGTCGTGACCGATCCTGTCCCCCCTTCCGCCGATTTCCCGCCGCCGCCCATGGCGCAACAGGAACGCATGGTCGAGGCCATCCTGTTCGCCTCCGCGCGTCCGCTGACGGTGCGCGAGTTGGCGGAACGCCTGCCCCCCGGCTGCGACCCGGCCGAGGCGCTGGCCGGCCTGCGCCGGACCTATGCCGGTCGCGGCGTCGTTCTGGAACGGATCGGCGACGGCCATGCCTTCCGCACCGCGCCCGACCTGTCCTTCCTGATGCAGACCGAAACGGTGGAACAGCGCCGCCTGTCCCGCGCTGCCATCGAGACGCTGGCGATCATCGCCTATCACCAGCCCGTCACCCGCACCGAGATCGAGGAGATCCGGGGCGTGGCCGTGTCGCGCGGCACGCTGGACCAGTTGATCGAGATGGAATGGGTCCGCATCGGCCGCCGCCGGATGACCCCCGGCCGCCCCGCGACCTTTGTCGTGACCGAAGCGTTCCTGGACCACTTCGGCCTTGAATCCGCCCGCGACCTGCCGGGTCTTGCCGAACTTCGCGCGGCGGGTCTTCTGGAATCGCGCCCGCCCGCCCCCGGCCTGCACGTTCCCCTTGCCTTGGGGGACGAGGATGACGATATCCCCGCGACCGCACCCGCAGACGACCTGTTCGAGGACGATTGATCCCATGAGCCTGAATTCCATCATCAACATGCTGACCCGCATGGTCACCCGCCGCGCCGTGAACTGGGGCATCAACAAGGGCATCGACCGGGTCGCGAAATCCGGCGGCAAGCCCGCCAAGGTCTCGGCCAAGCAGGCGCGTGACATGTGCACGGCTGTCAAGCGCGCCCGCCAGGCGGCCCGGCTGACCCGCCGCATCGGGCGCTGACACTCGCCTTTCCGGCGCGGCCGGGCTAGGGCTGCGCGATGGATGACAGATTCGAGATTTTCCTGGTGGCGACGCCGGGCCTGGAAGCGCCCTTGGCCGCCGAGGCGGCGGCCCTGGGCTGGCAGCCGGTGGTGCAGCCGGGCGGCGTGACGATCACGGGCGGCTGGCCCGATGTCTGGCGAGCGAACCTGTGGCTGCGGGGCGCGACGCGCGTGCTGGCCCGCGTGGGCAGCTTCCGCGCGCTGCATCTGGCGCAACTGGACAAGCGGGCGCGCAAGTTCCCCTGGGCGTCGGTCCTGCGGGCCGACGTGCCGGTTCGCGTGGAAACCACCTGCAAGGCCAGCCGCATCTATCATGCGGGCGCCGCCACCCAGCGCATCGAGCGCGCCATCGCCGAGGAATTGGGGGCGCCCCTGGCCCCCGACGCCGCCCTGGTCGTCAAGGTGCGGATCGAGGACGACCTTGTCACCGTCAGCCTGGATACGACCGGCGAGTCGCTTCACAAGCGGGGCCACAAGGAAGCCGTCGCCAAGGCGCCCATGCGCGAAACCATGGCCGCGATGTTCCTGCGCGCCATGGGCTTTGACGGCAGCCAGCCGGTTCTGGACCCGATGTGCGGTTCCGGCACCTTTGTCATCGAGGCCGCCGAGATCGCGGCGGGCCTGGCGCCCGGCCGCAGCCGCCCGTTCGGATTCGAGCAACTGGCAAGCTTCGATCCCGCTGCCTGGCAGGCCATGCGCTCTGGCATCGCGACGCGCCCTGCGTCGGCGCAGTTCTTCGGAAGCGACCGCGATGCGGGCGCCATCCGCATGAGCGCGCAGAATGCGGAAAGGGCGGGGGTCGCGGGCCTGACCCGGTTCGAGTGCCGTGCCATCGGCGAGGTGCAGCGGCCTGACTGCCCGCCGGGGATCGTCATCGTGAACCCGCCCTATGGCGCGCGCATCGGCAACAAGGGACCGCTGTTCGGCCTGCACGCCGCGATGGGGCAGGTCTTCCGCGAGCGTTTCAGCGGCTGGCGGGTGGGGATCGTGACCAGCGAGGGCGCCTTGGCGAAGGCCACCGGGTTGCCGCTGGAGTCGGGGCCGGTCGTCGCCCATGGCGGGCTGAAGGTGCGGCTGTGGCAATCAGGGCCGCTGTAGCGCCCCAAGCCGGGGGTGCTTCGCCCCCCGCTCGGGCCTTCCGGCCCCTTCTTCGCTGAAAAAGGTCTACCGGACCTTTTTCCGGGCGCTTCGAAGCCCCGAGGATATTTGGACCAAGGCAAATAAGCCGGGGTTCAGCGGAACTGCTTGGCGAGCTTCAGGCCCTGGCCCTGGTAGTTCGACTTGATTCCCGCGCCGTAGAGCCGGTCGGGCCGCGCGGCCATGCGTTCGTAGACAAGGCGCCCGACGACCTGGCCGTGTTCCAGAACAAAGGGGGCCTCGTGGCAGCGGACCTCGAGGACGCCGCGCGCGCCTGCGCCAGCCTCGCCGATGCCGAAGCCGGGATCGAAGAAGCCTGCGTAATGGACGCGGAATTCGCCGACCATGGCCAGGTACGGCGCCATCTCGGCGGCGTAGTCGGCAGGGATCGCCACCGATTCGCGGCTGACAAGGATATAGAAGGCGCCGGGATCGAGGATCAGGCGGCCATCCGTCGTCCGCAACTCGTCCCAGAACTCGCGGGCGTCATAGGCGCCGATCCTGTCCAGGTCGATCACGCCGCTGTGCGGACGGGCGCGATAGCCGACCAGATCGCCCGCCGAGGGGCGCAGATCGACCGAGAAGCCCAGGCCCTGGTCGATCAATGCCTCGCCGCCTACCAGGGGTTCGCGGTCGTTCAGCGCGCGCAACTGGTCGTCCGACAGCACCGCCTGGCCCTGCCGCAGCCGCAACTGGTTCAGGCGCATGCCGGGGCGGACAAGGACCGAAAAGCTGCGGGGGCAGATTTCGGCATAAAGGGGGCCGCTGTAGCCTTCGGACAGCCGGTCGAATTCCGTGCCGCCGTCCGCCACCAGCCGGGTCAGCAGGTCCAGCCGGCCGGTGGAGGACTTGGCATTCGCCACCGCCGTCAGCCCGGCGGGCAATGACACGCGTTCCATCAGCGGGACCAGATACACGCAGCCGCGTTCGAGGACCGCACCGTTCGTCAGGTCCATCTGGTGCATCTGCACGTCTGCCAGCCGCTCCATCACCCGACGCCCGCGGCCGGCCAGGAAGCTGGCGCGCAGGCGATAGGCGACACGGCCCAGCCGCAGGTCGAGGCTGGCGGGCTGGATCTGTTCGGGAATGATGGCCGGATCGGCGGCAATCGCG
This sequence comes from Paracoccus fontiphilus, assembly GCF_017356265.1. Taxonomy (GTDB): domain Bacteria; phylum Pseudomonadota; class Alphaproteobacteria; order Rhodobacterales; family Rhodobacteraceae; genus Paracoccus; species Paracoccus fontiphilus. Next base: position 5,388 of record NZ_JAFNAW010000031.1, read on the forward strand.
CCGGACTGGATCAGGCTGCGGATGCCGCTGTCGGGAAGAACGCCGTTCATGCCGGTCCTTTCATGCGAAAACGCCCACCCCGGCAGGGATGGACGTTTTCGAATTGGTCGGGCCGGCGAGATTCGAACTCGCGGCCTTCCGCCCCCCAGACGGACGCGCTAACCAGACTGCGCCACGGCCCGACGCGCACCGTATAGAGCGATCCGGCGGCCATGCACAAGGGCCACAAGGCGGAAATCTGCGCTTGGGCAGCCTTGTCTGTCAGCAAATCCGCGCCAGGGCATCGCGCAGACGCGACAAGGCCGCCCGGCGACAGGGTGCGGCGGTATCCACGGGGCGCAGATCGCGCAGCCGGGCGTTCAGCGTGACCATGTCGGCCAGCCATCCGGCGGGCCGCCCTTCCTGAGGGGCACGGTCGGACAGCGGCTGGGACGCGGGGGCATGGCGCCTGCGCAGGCGGGATCGCGGCTCGTGCGCAGGCGCGAGGTCGAAATCGTCCTCCATGTCCTCGACCGCCAGATCGACGCCTTCATCCTCAAGGTCTGCGGCCTCGACCGGCGGTTCGACAAGCTCGCTCAGCCGGACCACGCCACGCTCGCGGACCGAGGCTCCGCGATCGCGGGCCAGAAGCTTCTTCGCGCCCCGGATCGTCAGCCCCTCGTCGCGCAGGACGGTGCACAGCCCCGCCGCCAGCCGCACGTCCTCGGGGCGGTAGTAGCGCCGCCCGTCGGGGCGCTTCATCGGCTTGAGCAGGGGAAACTGCGTTTCCCAATAGCGCAGGACATGCGGTGCCACGCCCAGAAGCCTTGCCACCTCGCCGATCGACCGGAATGCGTCTGCGCCCTTCGTCATTCAGTTCGCAGGCCCCTAGCCCTTGTTCCCCGCCGCCACGCGATCCTTCATCAGATGCGAGGGGCGGAAGGACAGCACGCGCCGGGGGGTGATCGGCACTTCCTCGCCCGTTTTCGGATTGCGGCCGATCCGCTCGTTCTTGTCGCGCAGGCTGAAGGTGCCGAAGGACGAGATCTTCACCTGCTCGCCCCGGACCAGCGCGTCCGAGATGTGTTCAAGCACCGATTCGACCAGTTGCGCGGACTCGTGACGTGACAGGCCGACGTCCCGAAACACGGCTTCAGCAAGATCCATCCGGGTCAGCGTCTTGTCACTCATGACTTTTCCCCTTTGATTTCACAAGGATGGTGCGGATTCTTCCGCCTGTCAACGAGAAGCGCCGTCTTTTCGTTCCGAGAATCGCGGACGCCATCCGATTGCGCGAGCGGATCGCTTTGCAAACAACCATGGCAATCCTATCTTTGTCCGACACCGAAGGAGGGCAGGATGGCCGGAGGATGGGCCCGCGACGAGGCCGTCAATGACCAGATCGACGTCAGCACGGCCGAGGCCATTGCCCGCGCGCGCCGTCGCGCAGGCGGCGCCGCTGCCGCCGAAAGCGCCACCGCCTGCGTCGACTGCGACGAGCCGATGCCGGAAGCCCGGCGCCGCGCCATTCCCGGCGTGCAGCTTTGTGTCGAATGTCAGTCGGGCCGCGACCGGGCCTGGCGTCCCGCAGCAGGCTTCAACCGGCGCGGCAGCAAGGATTCGCAGCTGAAATAGGCACCTACCAGCGCAGGACGACCGATCCCCAGCTGAGGCCGCCGCCAATCGCCTCGGTCACGATCACGTCACCTTCGCGGAAGCGGCCCTGGCCATCGGCCACCGACAACGCCAGCGGGATCGAGGCCGCCGAGGTGTTGCCGTGATCGGCGACGGTCAGGATGACCTTTTCGGCGGGAAGCCCCATCTTCTGGGCCGTCGCCGTGATGATGCGGGCATTGGCCTGGTGGGGGACCAGCCAGTCCACGTCCGCCGGCGTCAGCCCGGCCTTGTCCAGCGCGATCTTGGCGGTTTTGGCCAGCTTCTCGACCGCGTGGCGGAAGACGAGGTTGCCCTGCATCCGCAACTGGCCTGCCGTGCCGGTGGTGCCGACGCCGCCGTCGACATACAGAAGGTCCCGGTACTGGCCGTCGCTGTTCAGGTCGCTGGCCAGGATGCCGCGGTCCTTGCTGCTGCCATCGCCTTGCTGCGCTTCAAGCACGACGGCGCCCGCGCCGTCGCCGAACAGGACGCAGGTGCTGCGATCCGTCCAGTCCATGATGCGCGAGAACGTCTCGGCGCCGATGACCAGGACACGCTTGGCCATGCCGCCGCGAATCAGCGCATCGGCATTGGCAAGCGCGAAGACAAAGCCCGCGCAGACCGCCTGGACGTCATAGGCAAAGCCATGGGTCATGCCCAGGCCGTGCTGGATCATCGTGGCCGAGGCCGGAAAGGTGTAGTCGGGGGTCGAGGTCGCCAGCACGATCCCGTCGATGTCGTCGGGGCGCAGCCCGGCCTTGTCCAGCGCAGCGCGGGCGGCGCGCAGGCCCATGTCGCTGGTGGCCTGGCCTTCGGCTGCGAAATGACGCCGCTCGATCCCGGTGCGGGTGCGAATCCATTCGTCGGTGGTGTCCAGCCGTTCCTCGAACCAGCTGTTCGGGACGACACGCTCGGGCAGGTAATGTCCGGTGCCGCGGATGACGGAACGCAGCGTCACGATGCGGCCTCGGCGCCCGGGGCGGCGGCGGCGGCTTGCGCCACGCGGGCGGCCAGCCGGTCCTGGAAGCCCGACTTCGCCAGGGTGAAGGCCAGCTTGATCGCCGCCGACACGCCGGTCGCGTCGGCCGAGCCGTGGGATTTGACCACGGTGCCGTTCAGGCCCAGGAAGATTCCGCCATTCACACGGCGCGGGTCGATCCGCTTCTGCAGGCGCTTGAGAGAGGTCATCGCCAGAACGGCGGCAAACTTGGACATGATCGAATTCGCAAAGGCGTCCTTGAGAAGGGTGCCGACCAGCTTGGCCGTGCCTTCCCCGGTCTTCAAGGCGATGTTGCCTGTGAATCCGTCGGTGACGATCACATCCACGCGCGCCGAGGGCAGGTCGCCGCCTTCCACGAAACCGACATAGTCGAACTGCCCCGCGTCCGCGGCGGCAAGGATCATGTCCTGCGCCTGCTTCAGTTCGGCGCGGCCCTTGTGTTCCTCGGTCCCCACGTTCAGCAGGCCGACGCGTGGCCGGCTCAGGCCAAGGCCGTTGCGGGCATAGGACGCGCCCATCAGGGCATATTGCAGAAGATCATGCGCGTCGGCGCGGATGTCGGCGCCCACGTCCAGCATGATGTTGAAGCCCTGCGGATTGGTCGAAGGCCACAGGCAGGCGATGGCAGGGCGGTTCACGCCCGGCAGCTTGCGCAGGCGCAGCATCGACAGCGCCATCAAGGCACCGGTGTTGCCGCAGCTGACGGCGGCGCCTGCCTCTCCGGTCTTGACCGATTCGAGGGCCGACCACATCGAGGTGCCGTCGCCCTTGCGCACGATCTGGCTGGGCTTGTCGTCCATCGTGACGACGCCCCCAGCGTGGCGGATGTCGCACCGCCCGGCAAGGGCCTTTTTACGGCCGACAAGGCGGCGAAGCTCTGCTTCGTCGCCATGCACGATGAACCGGATTTCCGGGTTTACGGCCGCGCTTTCGGCCATGCCCGCGACAACCGCCGCAGGGCCGCGATCACCGCCCATGGCATCGACCGATATCACCACGCTGCCCCCGTGGCCGGAGGCGTGCAGTCCAGGCTTGGTCACGTCACGGTCGGTCATCTCGCGCGGATGCCAAGCCCGATCAGGCCGCGTCGTCGTCCAGGTCGATCTCGTTCGCCTGGGCCACGACCTCGCGGTCGGCGTAGTGACCGCAGGACGGGCAGACGTGATGCGGGCGCTTCAGTTCGCCGCAGTTCGAGCATTCGTTGGGGTTGCCAGCGACCAGGGCATCGTGGGCGCGGCGCATGTTCCGGCGGGACCGGGTAACGCGATTCTGAGGGACAGCCATGTCACAACCTCGGGTTTGTATGGGGTGCAACGCGCAGGCGTTCTTGCGCACCCGGGGGGATGGAATTCGTAAATGAACCGCGCAGATACGCCATGACGGCCCTGCCCGCAACCCCTTTGCGGCGGGGCAGGCCCGGCTAATTGCACCCGCGCCGGCGGTTTTCGCCAGCGTCAAGCGCATGGCAGTGCGGAAAACCCCTGCGGATGTGGCACCGGGGCAACGGTCGGCGCAAGGGATTCGGCCCTAGTCCGCGTCGCGGCCGCGCAGCAGCTTGTCCAACCCCTCGAACGGGCGGCGGGTGTCCGGCGCGGCTTCCTCGGGGGCGGCCTCGAAGGCGACCCCTTCGGCGCGGGGGTATTCCGGCAGGGCCAGGGCCAGTTCCTCGATCATCACGGCGGCCAGGTCGATGAACTGGCCCAAGGGCTCCAGCGTGTCGTCCGGCATCTCGATCTCGTCGCCCTCGGGCGTCGAGACATGGGGCGAGTAGTGACGTTCCACCTCCTCGTCCAGCATGGTCCTGACCGGCTTCAGGGTCACGACGCAGGGCTGGGTCACGCGGGCGCGCAGCCTGCCGGTCAGGGCCCAGGCATCGCCCCCCTCGGCGCGGATGTCGCCCTCGAAGGTCAGCTTCGACAGGGCGCTGATCCCCAGTTCCGCCGCGATGGCCGCGCAGCGTTCGTCGTCGGGCGTCAGGGCAAAGGGCGTCGGCGCGCGCGGGTTCAGATGGGCCGTGCGCAGGCGTTCGGGCTGGGCTTGGGGGCTGGACATGGGGGCCTCGGGGCGGTGTCGGCGGGGCATTGCCGCCGGTGTGATCGGCGCCAAACCCGCGACGGGATTGTCATTCTTGAGCGCGGTGCCCGAGTTTGCTAAGCCGGGCGGGCCGCGTCAACAGCCCGATCAAAGGAAAGACGGAATGAAAGCCATCAGGACTGCATTGATTCTGGCTTTCGTGGCCGTTCTTGGCCTTGCCGCCTGCGCGCCTGTCTATCGCAACCACGGATTTATCCCCGCGCCCGAGGATCTGTCGCAGGTCGTGGTCGGCCAGGCCACCGTGGACGAGCTGCAGGGCCTGATCGGCCGCCCCTCGGCCCAGGGGCTGCTGACCGGGTCGGGCTGGTATTACGTCGGCTCGCGCTGGCGCCATTACGGCGCGCTGGAGCCGCGCGAGATCAACCGCGAGGTCGTGGCCGTGTCCTTCGCCCCCGGCGGCGTGGTGACCAATGTCGAGCGCTTCGGGCTGGAGCGTGGCCGCGTCGTCACCTTGTCGCGCCGCGTGACCGAGGGCAGCGTGACCGAGATCTCGCTGATCGGGCAATTGCTGGGCAATCTGGGCAACTTCCAGGCGGCGGACATCATCGACTGATCCCCGACAGGCGGTTCAGGCCGCCTGCACGATCCGGTCCGCCAGCATGTGCAGGTCGTTCCTGTATCCCGTCCGCGCCGACGGCTGGTCGGGGTCCGAGGTCATGGCGATGGCCATCGCGGGCTGCCGCTCGGTCGCCGGGAAGACATAGATCATCTGTCCGCCATAGCCCCAGCCATAGCGGACCGGGCGGCCGCTGGCCTCGCCCAAGAACCAGCCATAGCCATAGCCCTGGCCGCTGAAGATCGACGCGGTGCGCGGCTGCCAGCTTTCGGCGATCCAGCTCTCGGGCACGACCTGCTGCCCGCCCGCGCGGCCGCCGTCCGCATAAAGCGCGCCGAAGGCCAGCAGGGACCGCGTGCTCATCGCCATCTGGTTGCCGCCCAGGTAGATGCCCTGGGGATCGCGTTCCCAGCCGGCGATGGCGAAGCCGGGCACGTCGCCCAGCCAGTCGCGGGCCAGATCCAGCGTGGACCGGCCCGTCACCCGCGTCAGGATCGCCGACACAAGGTGCGTCGAGGCGGTGGAATACTGCATCCGTCCGCCCGGGTCCTGCGTGAAGGGCGCCGCCAGCGCGGCGCGCACCCAGTTGCGGCTGCTGACCCAGGCGCCGTAGTTCGCGCCCGACTGCCGCTCCAGTCCCGCCTGCATGGACAACAGGTTGCCCAGCGTCACGGCGGCCAGCCGGGGGTCGGGGTCGGCGGGCAGGTCGCCCTGCAGGATCGGCGCGATCGGCTGGTCCGGGCCTTGCAGTTCGCCCCGGTCGATGGCGATCCCGGCAAGGGCCGAAACGATCGACTTCGAGGCCGACTTGATGTTGGTCGGCCGGTCGGGGGTGAAGCCGCCATAGCCGCGGGCGGCGATCTCCTCTCCGCCGCGCCACACGGCGACGGCGCGCAGGTTTTCCAGCCGCGCGGCATCGTCGAGGATCGGGACAAGGCCCGCCTGCGCCAGGGCGGGCGCGGCAAGCAGCGGTGACAGGCTGGCGGTCAGCAGAAGGGTGCGGCGGTTCATGGCGGATATATGTGGCGCCATCCCCGCCGCAGGGAATCACGGTTGCGTCAGCTTGGGCTTGCCGGGGGGGCGTGGCGCAATTAGGGCAGGGCGGTGCCCGCTTTCGTTGCAAAAGGCCTTGCCATGACCGCGCTTGACGATCTTGCCACGACTCCCTTCCACGATGCCGACGCGCCCCAGCGCGCGCGGATGCTGTCGCGGCTGGCCGATACCGAACTGGCCGTGGCCCTGGTGGCCGAGTCGGCGGGCGACCAGGTGGAACTGCGCATCTTCCCGCTGGAAGGCGGCCCCGTGGCCTTGGCCTGCGACACCGAGGACCGGCTGGCCGGGTTCTTCGGCGGCCCCGTGGCCTATGCCGCGATGCCTGGGCGGGTGCTGGCAGGCCTGCTGAAGGCCGAAGGGGCGGGGCTGCTGGTCAATCCGGGCCAGCCGTCCGAGATGCTGCTGGACGCCGCGATGCTGGACTGGCTGACCGGCGCGCTTGCCGCCGCCCCCCAGGCGGCCGAGGCCCGGCTGCGCCTCGGTTCGCCCGCGGCCGAGGTCGTCGAAGCCCTGGCGCAGCCCCTGGCCGAACGCCTGGGCGACATGCGCGGCCTGATCGCGGGCGCGGCCCTTGCCGGCGCCGGGGACGGCCATGTCGTCCTGATCGCAGGCGCCGATCCCGCCCATCATCCCGCCATCGCCAAGGCCCTGGCCGAGGCGCTGGCCTTTCTGCCGGAACAGCCCGGCGGCGTCGATGTCAGCTTCACCGACGCGACCCTGCCCCCCGGCATCCTCCGCTTCGACCTGACGGTCGAGGCGCCCGAGCCGCCGAAGCGCCCGAAAGGCCCGCCGATCCTGCGCTGAGGGGCAAGCACGGTTGCGTGAGCGCCGCCAAGCTGCCAGAACCGGGCCATGAAGACGCAACACAAAGCCCTGTCCGTCCACCTGCTGACCGCCACCGGCGCGGTGCTGTCGATGCTGTCCATGCTTGCCGCGGTCGAGGGCAAGTGGTCGCTGATGTTCCTGTGGCTGGTCGTGGCCCTGGTCGTCGATGGCGTCGATGGCCCGCTGGCGCGGCGCTATGACGTCAAGATCCATTCGCCGAACTATGACGGCGTCTTGATGGATCTCATCATCGACTATCTGACCTATGTGTTCATCCCGGCCTATGCGCTGTTCAAGTCGGGGCTTCTCTCTGGCTGGACCGGCTGGTTCGCGATCATCGTGATCGTCTATGGCAGCGTGATCTATTTCGCGGATACGCGGATGAAGACCAAGGACAATTCCTTCTCGGGCTTTCCGGGCTGCTGGAACATGGTGGTGCTGGTGCTGTTCGCGACCGACCCGCACTGGATGGTGATCCTGACGATCATCGTGGCGCTGACGGTGGCGATGTTCCTGCCCATCAAGTTCATCCACCCGGTGCGGACGGAACGCTGGCGGGCGGTCTCATTGCCGATGACGGTGCTGTGGTGCGTCTTTGCCGCCCGCGCGGCCTGGGTCGATTTCCATCCCGACAGCTGGGCCAACTGGGGCCTTGTCGTGACCTCGCTGTGGCTGCTGGGGGCCGGGGCCGCGCAGCAGTTGATGCCGAAACGCGGAAGGGGACGTCCGTGATCCAAGCCTTGAAACCCCTGGCCGCGCTGGTCCTGCTGGCGCTGCCCGCGGCCGCCCAGGACGCCATCACCCTTGGCATGGTGCTGGAGCCGCCGAACCTCGACCCTACCGGCGGGGCGGCGGCGGCCACCGACGAGGTCGTCTATGCCAATGTCTTCGAGGGGCTGACCCGCTTTGGCCCCAACGGCACCATCGAGCCTGCCCTGGCCGAACGCTGGGATGTCGAGGACGAGGGCCGTGCCTACGTCTTCCACCTTCATGACAACGTGACCTTCCACGACGGCGCGGCGTTCGACGCCAGCGACGTGGTCTTCACGCTGGAACGCGCCCGGGCGCCCGATTCGACCAACGCGCAGAAGGTGCTGTTCCAGGGCATCCAGTCGGTCGAGGCCGTGGACCCTCGCACCGTCCGCGTGACGCTGGCCGCGCCCGATGGCAACTTTCCCTTCAAGATGGCCTGGGGCGATGCGGTGATGGTTGACCCCGCCAGCGCTGGCAGCCTTGCCACGAAGCCCGTCGGCACCGGCCCGTTCCGGCTGGAGCAGTGGGTGCAGGGCGACCGGATCGTGCTGTCCGCCTTTGACGGCTACTGGGGCGAGAAGCCCGCCTTGAATACGGCGATCTTCCGCTTCATCCCCGACCCCTCGGCGGCCTTTGCCGCGATGATGGCAGGCGATGTGGACGCCTTTCCGAACTTCCCCGCCCCCGAGACGCTGCCGCAATTGCAGGCCGATCCCCGCTTCAAGGTCATGGTCGGCACGACCGAGGGCGAGACGATCCTGGCCATGAACAACGCCCGCGCGCCCTTGAACGACATCAGGGTGCGCCAGGCCATCGCCCATGCGATCAACCGTCAGGACATCATCGACGGGGCGATGTTCGGATACGGCACCCCCATCGGCAGCCATTTCGCGCCCCATCATCCCGATTACGTCGATCTGACGGAAAGCTCTGCCTACGACCCCGAAAAGTCCAAGGCCCTGCTGGCCGAGGCGGGCACCGGCCCCGTCACCCTGCGCCTTGCCCTGCCGCCCACGCCCTATGCCCGCCGGGGCGGAGAGATCGTGCAGGCCCAGCTTGCTGCAGTCGGCATCCAGACGCAGATCGCCAACATGGAATGGGCGCAGTGGCTTGAATCGGTCTTCAAGGGCGGCGATTTCGACCTGACGGTCATCAGCCACACGGAACCCCTGGACATCGACATCTACGCCCGGCCCGACTACTACTTCCACTATGCCCGGCCCGAGTTCGTCGCGCTGATGGACCAATTGCAGGCGGCGGTCACGCCCGATCAGCGAAGCGACCTGCTGAAGCAGGCGCAAGAGATGATCGCGGGCGATCATGTCAATGCCTTCCTGTTCCAGCTTGCCAAGACCGGGGTGGCCGATGCGCGGATCGAGGGCCTGTGGGAAAACGCGCCCACCCAGGCCAACGACCTGACCAGGGTGCGGTGGGGCCCCTGAGCCATGTCCCGGCTGCGCTGGATCTTGTCGCGGCTGCGCCGGACATTGTGGGTCCGCGTGTCGTTCTATGCGGTGCTGGGGGTGTTCGCGGCCATCGCCGCCACGCTGGCCTCGCTGCTGCCCTGGCCGCTGCCCATCGACATCAGCGCCGAGGCGATCGACAGCCTGCTGAACGTCATCGCCTCGTCCATGCTGGCGGTCACGACATTCTCGGTCACGGCGCTGACCTCGGCCTACGGGTCTGCCACGTCGAACGCGACGCCGCGCGCCACCCGCCTGCTGACCGAGGACGACTTCATCCAGTCGGTGCTGGCGACCTTCATCGGGTCGTTCCTGTTCAGCATCGTCGGCCTCGTGGCGCTGCGGGTCAGCGTCTATGGCCCGCAGGGGCGGGCGCTGCTGTTCGTGACCACCGTTCTGGTGATCGTCCTGATCGTGCTGGCGCTGCTGCGCTGGATTCACCAGCTGACCAAGCTGGGCCGCGTGGGCGACACCATCGACCGGCTGGAAAACGCCACCCGCCGGTCCATGGAGGCGCGGCTGGACCTGCCCTTCCTGGGCGGGCGCCCGCTGCCCCCCGACGCGCCGGCCGCACCCGCCGTCCTGTCGGATCAGGTGGGCTATGTCGAATTCATCGACACCGCCGCGCTGTCGGACCTGTGCGATAAGCAGGACCTTCACCTGGACATCCGCGTCCTGCCCGGCGCGTTCCTCTATCACGGCACCCCGCTGGCCGTGATCCAGGGGCAGCCCCTCACCGAGGATCTGGCCGCCGCGATCCGCCGGGCCTTCACCATCGCCAGGGCCCGGTCCTTCGACCAGGACCCGCGCTTTGGCATCATTGCCCTGGCCGAGGTCGCCCTGCGCGCCCTGTCCCCCGCCGTGAACGACCCCGGCACCGCCATCGACGTGATCGGCCGTCAGGCGCGGCTGCTGACCCTGTGGTCCGAAGGCTGGCACAAGGCCGAACTGCATCGGGCCAGATACCCCCGCCTGCGCGTGCCGCCGCTGCGCTACGACGACATCCATGACGACGCCTTCCGCCTGATCGGCCGCGACGCGGCGGGGCAGATCGACGTGCTGACCCGTCTGCTGAAGGCCCTGGACGCGCTGACCCGCATCGGACCGGACGCCGCGCGCCAGGCAGCCGAGGCGCAATTGCGCCTTGCCTGCGCAAGGGGGCTGGAAGGCCTGCCCGCGCCGGACAAGGACCGGCTGCGGCGGCTGATGGAGGATCTGGGCCGCGTAGCGGGCCGGGCGTGATTTCCGCTTTTCATTTGCCATGGCACGCGGCATAGTCCCGGCCATGACCCGGATGCTGGACATTCCCACCGCCCCGACCGCGCCCTTCGGCGCGCGCGTGGCCGTGAACCTCCGCGGTCTGCTGCTTCTTACGCTGCGCTGAGCGGGTCTTCCGGGCCGCCGCTCAGCCAGGAAGTGCCCGGGTTTCCCGCAGACAGACCCCGTAAGAAAGCACCAGTCATGACCGACAAGAACCGCGTCCTCATTTTCGACACCACCCTTCGCGACGGCGAACAGTCGCCCGGCGCCACCATGTCCCACGAGGAAAAGCTGGAAATCGCGTCCATGCTGGACGAGATGGGCGTGGACATCATCGAGGCGGGCTTTCCCATCGCCTCGGAAGGCGACTTCGCCGCCGTCAGCGACATCGCGAAACAGGCGAAGAACAGCGTGATCTGCGGCCTCGCCCGCGCGCAACTGCCCGACATCGACCGCTGCTGGGAGGCCGTGCGTCACGCCCGCCGCCCCCGCATCCATACCTTCATCGGCACCTCGCCCCTGCACCGGGCCATTCCGAACCTGGACATGGACCAGATGGCCGAGCGGATCGAGCAGACCGTGACCCATGCCCGCAACCTCTGCGACAACGTGCAATGGTCGCCCATGGACGCGACGCGGACCGAACACGACTACCTGTGCCGCGTGGTGGAAATCGCCATCAAGGCGGGCGCCACCACGATCAACATCCCCGACACCGTGGGCTATACCGCGCCCCGCGAATCGGCCGACCTGATCCGGATGCTGCTGGAGCGCGTGCCGGGGGCGGAAAACGTGGTCTTTGCCACCCATTGCCATAACGACCTGGGCATGGCGACCGCCAACGCCCTGGCCGCCGTGGAAGCCGGCGCGCGCCAGATCGAATGCACCATCAACGGCTTGGGCGAACGCGCCGGCAACACCGCGCTGGAGGAGGTGGTGATGGCGCTGAAGGTGCGCCACGACATCATGCCCTACGACACCGGCATCGACACGACCAAGATCATCGGCATCTCGCGCCGGGTGGCGCAGGTCTCGGGCTTCCCGGTCCAGTTCAACAAGGCCATCGTCGGCAAGAACGCCTTCCTGCACGAATCCGGCATCCACCAGGACGGCGTGCTGAAGAACGTCGAGACCTTCGAGATCATGCGCCCCGCCGACATCGGCCTCAATGAAACCAACATCGCCATGGGCAAGCATTCGGGCCGCGCCGCCCTGCGCGCCAAGCTGGCCGATCTGGGATACGAGGTCGGCGACAACCAGTTGAAGGACATCTTCGTCCGCTTCAAGGCCTTGGCCGACCGCAAGAAAGAGGTATACGACGATGACATCGTGGCGCTGGTCCAGGATGCCTCGGCCAATACCGGCGACGACCACCTGCAGGTCAAGCACCTGCGCGTGGTCTGCGGCAGCGACGGGCAGTCGGCGGACCTGACCATGATCGTCGACGGACAGGAACAGACGGTCCATGCCACCGGCGACGGCCCGGTCGATGCCTGCTTCAACGCGGTCAAGCAGATCTTCCCGCACAACGCCACGTTGAAGCTGTACCAAGTCCATGCCGTTACTGAAGGCACCGACGCGCAGGCGACCGTCAGTGTTCGGATGGAGGAGGACGGCCGCATCGTGAACGGTCAGGCCGCCGACACCGACACGATCCTGGCCAGCGTGAAAGCCTATGTGGGCGCGCTGAACCACCTGATCGTCCGCCGCACGCGTGCGGGCAAGGACGGCAAGGAAATCAGCATGTATTCGCACTGACGACGCATGCTGCGGGGCGCGCCTGCCTGCGCCCCGCACCTGCCGGATTAACCCTGTACAAAAAGACACCCGCATCGCGTGTGGTGCCACGTTGACCGGCACGTCAGTCGATGCGAAAAACGTGTCACTTCGATCATCAGGAAAACTGACGGCGAATGTGTCGATGTGGCAGGCATGAGGCTGCCGCATCTTCGGTTATGGTTTGCGCCGGTTGTGGCGCGTGTTCACGAGGATGAAGATGCGGGTTATCTGTCTCGCCATGGCGGCTGCCATGCTGTCGGCAGGCGCGGTCGGCGCCGCCACGCTGAAGGAAGGCTTCGGGGCCGACGAGTTTTCGGGCGACTGGAAAAAGCCCACGATGATCGCCGCCGGGGTCGACGGTATCTCGGGCAGCTGGGGCAGCCACAACGACTACGACATCCTAGGCTTCAGACTGAAGGGCGGGGCGCAGACCGTCACGCTCACGTTTTCGCCCAAGGCGCCGATCGGCGACAGGGACTGGTCGTTCTCGGCCGGCGGTGAGATCCATTACCAGACCTTCGCCCCCCGCTACGGCATCTGGGAGGGCATGAAGATCGGCAAAGTCGACATGACCCATGCGACCCGCGGGAACGACTTTACCTACACGCTGAGCCTGGACGAGAAGTTCGACGGGCTGCTGTATCTGTCGCTTTACGGCACCCATGGCAGCCTGAACTACAACATCAGCGTGCCGGGCAATGCCTTGTCCGAAGCGCAGCCCGCGCCCGTGCCGCTGCCTGCGGGCGCGGCGCTGCTGCCGGCGGGCCTTGCCGCAATGGCACTGCTGCGCCGCCGCAGGAAACGCTGAGGCGCGTGCGGCGATGGCAAGGGCGCTCGTGCGGGTCACGGGCGCCTTTTCTGCTGTCGGACCTCGGCTGAATCGTGATGATGCCCGGTTTCGCCGATGCGGGGAACAGGGCTTCCCCGCCGCCGCCGAGGCTTTTATATGGGGGCACTGCCGCGCCTGTCGATTCAGCGTCGTGGCAGCGCTGTCAGCGCACAAAAACGGGCACAGCCGGTGAAACCGGCGCGAAAAGGATACGGGCATGGCATTCGGCGGTTTGTTTTCGACCGACATCGCAATCGACCTCGGGACGGCGAACACGCTGATCTATGTCAAGGGCAAGGGCATCATCCTGAACGAGCCCTCGGTCGTGGCCTATCACGTCAAGGACGGCAAGCGGCAGGTCCTGGCCGTGGGCGAGGACGCCAAGCTGATGCTGGGCCGCACCCCCGGTTCCATCGAGGCGATCCGGCCCATGCGCGAAGGCGTCATCGCCGATTTCGACAGCGCCGAGCAGATGATCAAGCACTTCATCAAGAAGGTGTTCAAGCGCAGCGGCTTTTCCAAGCCCAAGGTCATCGTCTGCGTGCCCCATGGCGCGACCCCCGTGGAAAAGCGCGCCATCCGCCAGTCGGTCCTGTCGGCGGGCGCCCGCAAGGCCGGGCTGATCGCGGAACCCATCGCGGCGGCCATCGGCGCGGGGATGCCCATCACCGAGCCGACCGGGTCGATGGTCGTGGACATCGGCGGCGGCACGACCGAGGTGGCGGTGCTGTCGCTGGGCGACGTGGTCTACGCCCGGTCCGTCCGCATCGGCGGCGACCGCATGGATGAGGCCATCATCAACTATCTGCGCCGCAACCAGAACATGCTGATCGGCGAGTCCACTGCCGAACGCGTCAAGACCGCCATCGGCACCGCCCGCATGCCCGACGACGGGCGCGGCGCCACGATCATGGTGCGCGGCCGCGACCTGCTGAACGGCATCCCCAAGGAAATCGAGATCAGCCAGGCCATGGTGGCCGAGGCGCTGGCCGAACCCATGCAGGCCATCTGCGAGGCCGTGATGGTCGCGCTGGAGGCCACGCCCCCGGATCTGGCCGCCGACATCGTGGACCGGGGCGTGATCCTGACCGGCGGCGGCGCGATGCTGGGCGACCTGGACCTGGCGCTGCGCGAGCAGACCGGCCTGTCCATCACCCTGGCCGACCAGCCGATGAACTGCGTGGCGCTTGGCACCGGCAAGGCGCTTGAATACGAAAAGCAGCTGCGCCACGTCATCGACTACGACAGCTGAGAGGCGGCCCGGAAAGGGGCTGCGTGAATGGCACGCAAGGGACCAGATTTCGCCACACCCGTCCGGCGCGTGCTGATCGCGCTGATGGCGCTTGTCCTGATCGCGCTGTTCCTGTTCTGGCGGATCGACAGCCCGCGCGCCGAACGGATGCGAATCGCCATCATCGACCGGGTGGTGCCGTCCTTCGAATGGGCGCTGGCCCCGGTCACGCAGGCCGGCCAGATGATCGGCGGGTTCCAGTCCTATGCCCGCATCTACCAGCAGAACCAGGAACTGCGGCGCGAGCTGCAGAAGATGCAGGCCTGGAAGGAAGCCGCCGTCCAGCTTGAACAGGAAAACTCCAAGCTGATGGCACTGAACAAGGTCCGCATCGACCCGGCGCTGACCAGCGTCACCGGCATGGTGATGGTGGACAGCGGCTCGGCCTTCCGGCAGTCGGTGCTGCTGAACGTGGGCACCGACGACGGCATCGTCGAGGGCTGGGCCACCATGGACGGGCTTGGCCTTGTCGGCCGCATCTCGGGCGTGGGCAAGCGGACCAGCCGCGTGGTGCTGCTGACCGACCCGTCCTCGCGCATCCCGGTGTCCGTCCAGCCTTCGGGCGAACGGGCGCTGCTGACGGGTGACAACACGCCGCAGCCCTTCCTGGACTTCATCGAGACGCCGGACAACGTGCGTCCCGGCGACCGGGTCGTCACCTCGGGCGACGGGGGGGTGTTCCCGCCGGGGCTTCTGGCGGGGCAGGTGGTGCAGGGCAGCGACGGGCGGATGCGGCTGCGCATGGCCGCCGACTACGGCCGGCTGGAATTCCTGCGCGTGCTGCGGTCCCATCCGGCGGAAACCGTGGTGGACAGCGGCGCCGTCATCACGCCGGGCGACCAGGGGTTCATCGGCCCGCAGATGCCGACCTCGCCCGTCGAGGCGGCGGCGACATCGGACCCGCTGG
The DNA here is from genome assembly GCF_017356265.1 of Paracoccus fontiphilus. GTDB lineage: Bacteria > Pseudomonadota > Alphaproteobacteria > Rhodobacterales > Rhodobacteraceae > Paracoccus > Paracoccus fontiphilus. The sequence continues at coordinate 20,833 of NZ_JAFNAW010000031.1, forward strand.
CCACGGGGACCGAGTGATGAGCCGGCAGGGGCTGATCGGCACGCTGCTGTTCTGCGCGACCATGGCGGCGCTGCTGTTCCTGCGCCTTCTGCCCTTGTCGGCGGGGGACGTGCGGCTGCCCGGCCCGGACCTGGGCCTGTGCCTGACGCTGGCCTGGGTGCTGCGCCGCCCCGACCAGCTGGCCGCGCCGGTGATCGCGCTGGTCTTCGTGGTCCAGGACATCGTGCTGTTCCATCCCTTGGGCCTATGGCCCGCCATCGTCCTGCTGGGGTCCGAGGCCGCACGCTTGCGTGAGGCCCGTTGGCGGGATGGGCCGTTCATGGTTGAATGGCTGCGCGTCACGATCCTGATCGGCGTGATGATGCTGTCCTATCGTATCGTGCAGGTGCTGTTCATGATGCCGGTTCCGGCCCTGGGTCAGGTGATCCTGCAATTCATCGCCACCGTCGCCGCCTATCCGCTGGTGGTCCTGGCCGCGCGGGCGCTGATCGGCCTGCGCCGCGTCACCTTTACCGAGGCCGAGCAGATGGGGGCCGCGCGATGACCGACACGCCCCGGCAGAACGACGGGAACGGCCGCCGGATCGGCCGCCGCGGGCTGATGCTGGCGGGCATCCAGCTGGGCGTGGTCACGACCCTGGCCCTGAAGCTGCGGTCGATGCAGGTCGAACACGCCGAGCAGTACCGGATGCTGGCCGACGGCAACTCCATCAAGATCCGCCTGCTGGTGCCCGCGCGCGGTCTGATCCACGACCGCAACGGCATCGTGATCGCCGGGAACGAGCAGAACTACCGCGTCACCCTGACCCGCGAGGAGGCGGGCGGCGAGGTCGAACCCGTGCTGCGCCGCCTGGCCCGGTTGATCCCCATCAGCGACGCCCGCATGGCCGAGCTGCTGGACGAATTCGCCAGGCGCAGCGCGATCACCCCCATCGTCCTGGCCGACCGCCTGAGCTGGGAACAGTTCAGCTCCATCGCGGTCAATGCGCCCGCGCTGGCGGGCGTCACGCCGGAATCGGGGCTGTCGCGTGTCTATCCCCGCGCGGGCGATCTGGCGCATGTGCTGGGCTATGTCGGCCCCGTCAGCGATTACGACCTGTCCAAGATCGAGGACCCCGATCCCGTCCTGATGCTGCCCGAGTTCCAGCTGGGCAAGGTCGGCTTCGAGGCGCGGATGGAGGATCACCTGCGCGGCAAGGCGGGCCAGCGCCGGGTCGAGGTGAACAGCGCAGGCCGCGAGATGCGGCAGTTGTCGCGCCAGGAAGGCGAGCAGGGCGCGACCGTGCAGATGACCATCGACGCGCGGCTGCAGAACTATGCCGCGCAGCGCATGGGCGAGGAAAGCGCGGCCGCCGTCGTCATGGACGTGCAGACGGGCGACATCCTGACGATCTGTTCCTCGCCTTCCTTCGATCCGAACAAGTTCGTGCGCGGCATTTCATCGCCCGACTACAAGGCGCTGATGAACCACGACCACCGCCCGCTGGCCGACAAGACGGTGCAGGGCGTCTATCCGCCGGGTTCGACCTTCAAGATGGTCACGCTGCTGGCGGGTCTGGAAGCGGGGGTCATCAATGCCGGGTCGCGCTTCTATTGCCCCGGCTACACCACCGCGGGCGGGCGCCGCTTCCATTGCTGGCGCAAGGGCGGCCATGGCACCGTCGACGCCGTGACCAGCCTGTCGCACAGTTGCGACGTGTATTACTACGAACTGGCGCAGAAGGTCGGCATCGACCGCATCGCCGCCATGGCCCGCAAGCTGGGGCTGGGCCAGCGCCACGACCTGCCCATGTCCGCCGTGGCCGAGGGGATCGCGCCCGACCGGGCCTGGAAGCAGGCGCGGCACGGGCAGGCCTGGCAGGTGGGCGACAGCCTGAACGCCTCGATCGGGCAGGGCTATGTGCTGGCCTCACCGCTGCAACTGGCGGTGATGACCGCGCGCATCGCCTCGGGGCGCGAGATCAGGCCCCGGCTGGTCCGGGCCATCGACGGCGTGCAGCAGCCGGTCCCGGACTTCCCCGTTCTGGACGTGAACCCCGCCTTTCTGCGCGTGGCGCGCCTGGGCATGGACGAGGTGATGAATTCCGCGACCGGCACCGCCCGGCGGTCGCGCATCGTCCGCGAGGACTGGCGCATGGCGGGCAAGACCGGCACAAGCCAGGTCCGCAACATCACCGCCGCCGAACGCGCGCGGGGCGTGGTGTCGAACGACCAGTTGCCCTGGGAACGCCGCGACCATGCGCTGTTCGTCTGCTATGCCCCCTATGACGCGCCGCGCTATGCAGTGTCGGTGGTGGTGGAACATGGCGGCGGCGGCTCCGCCGTCGCGGCGCCGGTGGCCCGCGACATCCTGCTGTTCGCCCTTGCGGGGGGGCTGCCGCCGCTGGACGCCGTGCCGGGGGACCAGCGCGACGCGATGGAGGAACGCCACAACGCCATGCACCTGTTCACGCCGGAAGCGCCGCGCCTGACGCGGGCCTGATCGCCATGTCCTATCTGAACTATTCCGTTGCCCAGACCCCGACGGGGCTTCGCAAGATCCTGTATCTGAACTGGCCGCTGGTCTTTCTGATCGCGGCGGTGGCCTCGATCGGGTTCCTGATGCTGGTGTCGGTCGCGGGCGGCCGCGTGGAGACCTGGGCCGAGCCGCAGATGTACCGCTTCGCCGCCGGCATGGTCATCATGATCGCGCTGGCCTTCGTGCCGATGTGGTTCTGGCGCGGGATCTCGATCCCGGCCTATGTCTGCTGCTTCCTGCTGCTGGTCGCCGTGGAACTGGTGGGCACCATCGGCATGGGCGCGCAGCGCTGGATCGACATCGGCCCGATCCGGCTGCAACCGTCCGAGCTGATGAAGATCTCGCTCGTGCTGCTGCTGGCGGCCTATTACGACTGGCTGCCGCAGCGGCGGGTGTCGCATCCCCTGTGGGTGCTGATCCCGGTCGTCCTGATCCTGGCGCCGACCGGCCTGGTGCTGATCCAGCCCGACCTGGGCACCTCGATCATGCTGGTGGCCGGGGGCGGCATCGTGATGTTCGCGGCGGGCGTGTCCTTGTGGTATTTCGCCGTCGTGATCGCCGCCGGCGTGGGCCTGGTCGCCACCGTGCTGGAAAGCCGGGGGACCGACTGGCAGTTGCTCAAGGACTATCAGTTCCGCCGCATCGACACCTTCCTGGACCCGACCGCCGACCCCCTGGGTGCCGGCTACAACATCATCCAGAGCCAGATCGCCCTGGGGTCGGGCGGCTGGTCGGGCAGGGGCTTCATGCAGGGCACGCAGTCGCGGCTGAACTTCCTGCCCGAAAAGCACACCGACTTCATCTTCACCGTGCTGGCCGAGGAGTTCGGCTTCGTCGGCGCCATGTCGCTGCTGGGGCTTTACACGCTGATCATCGGCTTCTGCCTGTATTCCGCGCTGTCGAACCGCGACCGCTTCGCCGCGCTGATCACCGTGGGCATCAGCGGCACGTTCTTCCTGTATTTCTCGATCAACATGGCGACGGTCATGGGAATGCTTCCCGCCAAGGGCTCTCCGCTGCCGCTGGTCAGCTATGGGGGGACGTCGCTGATGATCCTGATGCTGGGCTTCGGGCTGGTGCAGGCCGCCCATGTCCACCGGCCACGATGACGGAGCCACGATGATGCGCGTCCTGTTCGCCGCCCCCGATGCGCTGTGGCCCGAATGGGCGCCCATCCTGACCCGGCTTGCGCCCGAGATGGAGCTGCTGCGCCCCGATGCTGCGACCGCCGACGCCGCCAGCATCGACGCGATCATCTATGCGCCCGGCGGTCCCGTCGACGACCTGTCGCCCTTCGTGAACGCCCGGCTGGTGCAAAGCCTGTGGGCCGGGGTCGAACGCATCGTCACCAATCCCACGCTGACCCAGCCCCTGGCGCGGATGGTCGATCCGGGGCTGGCGCGCGGCATGGCGGAATACTGCACCGGCTGGGCCATGCGCGCGCATCTGGGCATGGACCGTTATCTGCAGGACGGCGTCTGGCGCCACGGCCTGACCCCGCCGCTCGCGGATGCGCGGCAGGTGACGATCCTGGGCATGGGCGAACTGGGACGCAGCGTCGCGGCGATGCTGCAAGGGATCGGCTTTCCCGTCGCGGGCTTCAGCGCGTCGGGACGGGCGATCCGGGGCGTTCAGGTGTTCGGGCCGGACGGGCTGGACCGCGCCCTGTCGCGGACCGAGATCCTGATCAACCTTCTTCCCGATACGCCCCGGACGCGCGGCCTGCTGGATGCGGCCCGACTGGCGCGGCTGCCGCAAGGCGCCTGGCTGATCAACCCCGGTCGCGGCACGGTTCTGGACGACGATGCCCTGCTGGCGGCGCTTGACGGCAACCGCCTGGGCCGGGCCGTCCTGGACGTCTTCCGGGTCGAGCCGCTGCCCCCGGATCATCCGTTCTGGTCCCATCCTCGCGTCATCGTGACGCCCCATATCGCCGCCGAGACGCGGGTCGAGACCGCCGCGCTCGTGGCGGTCGAGAACCTGCGCCGCGCCTTGTCAGGCCGCCCCATCCTGCATCTGGTGGACCGGACAAAAGGTTACTGACGTCCGGTCGGACTAACATTCGCTAATCCGCAGGCGGGAAAAGCGGTATTGCGGCCGTTTGGCAATGACCGCTATGTCTGGGCGAATATGACCATTCTGGCGGATCGGTGATGCATGACGGCACCCTTCGTCGCGCGTTGATGACGGAAACGCGCGACCTGCACGATACGCTGGACCGAGAAGTCGGGGTTTTCGGCGACGCTGCCGCCTATGGCGCCTTCCTGACGGGCAGCCATGGCTTTCGTGCGGCCATCGAGCCGAGCCTTTTGCAGGATGCGGGTTGGCAGGTCGATCCGCTGGTTCCCCTGATCGCCCGGGATCTGGCCGATCTGGGCCTGCCCGTTCCGCCCGCCGCCGATCCGCTGCCGCTGCCGACGCCCGCCGCCAGGGCCGCCGCCTGCTACGTCCTCGAGGGATCGGCGCTTGGCGGACGGCTGCTGGCGCGGCGCGCGGCGGCGCTGGGCTATACCGCGGATCATGGCGCGCGGCACCTGGCCGCGCAGACGGCGTCGAACACGCGCTGGCGCCGCTTCCTGGAATGGCTGGAGGCGGGCGATTTCCCCGCGGCCGAGGCAGGCGCGGCCGCCCGCGACGTCTTCGCGCTGGCGCTGCGGTCCTATGGTCCGAGGGCAGTCGCATGATGCAGCCTCCCGTGTCCGATCTGGCGCTGGCGGGCAAGCCGATCAACCTGACGAATTGCGATCGCGAGCCGATCCACATTCCCGGCAGCATCCAGCCGCATGGTTGCCTGCTGGCCTGCGACCACCTGGCCCGCACCGTCCAGTTCCGTTCCGAAAACGCCGCGAGCCTGCTGAAGCTGGCCGTCGATCCGCTGGACCAGCGGCTGGCCGACGTGATCGGGGCCGAGGCCACCCACACGCTTCTGAACGCGCTGGCCGTGTCCGGCAACCGCCCGCGCCCGGCCCTGGTCTTCGACCTGATCGTCAACGGCACCGGCTTCGACGTCACCATCCACCGCTATGACAACCGCACCATCATCGAGTTCGAGCCGGTCTCGCCGCGCTTGGGCCAGGTCATCAGCATGTCGCGCACCGTCATCGAGCGGCTGCGCCTGACCCAGGATGTCGCCCAGCTGGTCGAGCAGTCGGCCATGCTGATGCAGGCGCAACTGGGCTATGACCGGGTGATGGTCTACCAGCTGGGCGAGGATGGCGCGGGCAAGGTCGTGGCCGAGGCGAAGCTGGACCGGCACGAAAGCTTTCGCGGCCAGTATTTCCCCGCCGGCGACATTCCCCAGCAGGCCCGCGCGCTATATGTGCAGAACCCGATCCGGGTGATCGGCGACGCCTCGTTCGCGCCGGTGCCGATCCTGGGCCTCGATCCGCTGGCCGATCCGCTGGACCTGTCCTATGCCCATCTGCGCAGCGTCTCGCCCATTCATTGCGAATACCTGCGCAACATGGGGGTGGCGGCCTCGATGTCGGTGTCGATCATCATCGACGGGGCGCTGTGGGGGCTGATCGCCTGCCACCATTATTCGCCCAAGGTCCTGAGCATGGCCGACCGCGCCGCCGCCGAGATGGTGGGCGAGTTCTTCTCGATGCACCTGGACGCGCTGCACCGCAGACACGCCCGCGACGCAGAACTGACGGCCCGGCGCGCGCTTGACGACCTGCTGGTCAACGCCGTCAGGTCCGAGGAGGTGGGTCCCGCGCTGCAGGGCCGCCTGCGGGAACTGGGAGACCTGATCCCCTCGGACGGGGTCGCGCTGTGGTTCGACGGCGTCTGGTCGGCAGCGGGCTGTGCGCCCTCGGAAACGCAGGCGGACCCCATCTTGGCCCTGGCGGGCGGCTTGTCGGAAGGCAGCGTCTTCCACACCAACTGCCTGTCGGACCTGCTGCCGGACGCGCCGGACCTGACCGCGCTGGCGGCGGGGGTGATGATCATTCCGCTGTCGAAGATGCCCCGCGACTTCCTGTTCTACTTCCGCAGGGAGGCCGTCCAGACCCTGGACTGGGCCGGGGACCCGACCAAGACCTATGAGACGGGCAAGTTCGGCACCCGCCTGACGCCCCGGGGCAGCTTCGCGGTCTGGAAGGAAACCGTCCGCGACAGGTGCCATCCCTGGACCGAGGCGGACCGCCGCTTCGCCGAAGCCCTGCGCCTTGCCGTGGTCGAGGTGCTGCTGTTCAACAGCGAGATGCTGGCCGAGGAACGCACCCGCGCCGACATCCGGCAGCGCGTGCTGAACCGGGAACTGAACCACCGGGTCAAGAACATCCTGGCCGTCATCCAGTCGCTGGTCAGCCGCAAGCCCGACGACGGCGAGACGCTGGACGGCTATGCCAACGCCCTGCGCGGCCGCATCCAGGCGCTGGCCTTTGCCCATGACCAGGTGGTCCGCGACGACGAGGGCGGGCTGCTGGGCGATCTTCTGGCGGCCGAGCTTGGACCCTATTCGGGCGAGGGCAGGGCGGTGCGCCTTGACGGCCCCGCCGTCGCGCTGGATGCCCGGGCCTTTTCCGTCATGGCGCTGATCTTTCACGAGATGGCGACGAATGCCGCGAAATACGGTGCCTTGTCGCGCCCGGATGGGCATCTTGCCGTCGCCTGGCACGTCGATGGCGCCGGGAACTGCCGCGTGGACTGGACCGAGGACGGCTTGGAGGGGCTGACGCCCCCGACCCGGTCCGGCTTCGGCTCGGTCCTGATCGAGCAGTCGCTGCCGTTCGACCTGGACGGCGAAAGCCGGATCGAGTTCCGTCCGACCGGGGTCGCGGCCCAGTTCATGCTGCCCGCCCGCTTTGTGCGCGAAACCGTCGAGGCCCCGCTTCGGGCCAGCCCCGCCGCCCCGGCTCCCGGCGCGCCCTCTGCCTTGCCCCTGGCGGGACGGCGCATCCTGCTGGTCGAGGACCAGACCCTGATCGCCATGTCCCTGGAAGCCGACCTGCAGGACCATGGCCTGCACGTCACGGGGCGCGCCGCCACGGTGGAGGCGGCCCTGTCGATGATCGACCAGGACCCGCCCGACCTCGCCGTTCTGGACGTGAACCTGGCGGACGAGGATTCTCTGCCGGTCGCCGAATGCCTGCGCGGGCGCGGCATCCCCTTCGTCTTCGCGACCGGCTACGGGGCGGATTTCGGCGCCTCGTCGGACTATGGGGCGACGCCCGTGGTCAGCAAGCCCTACCAAGTCCGCGAGATCCTGCGGAAGTTGGCCGAGGCCGAGGCCGCCCTCCGGTAATCCCGCAATGCAAGGCAGCTATGCCCGCGCAATTTTCCGCATGATCGGCATTCCGTCCGCGCACTGTTTGCGATAGCGCGGGTCGGCGCCGGCATCTTTCGCGATGCGAACGGCGTCCTTTTGATGACAAGCGGACCACTGAACGATGACTGATCAGACGATATCGGCGCCCGTCGCGGCGCGCGGCGGCAAACGCGTCAACTCTCCGGCGCGGGTGCTGCTGGCCAGCCTGATCGGCACGACGATCGAGTTCTTCGACTTCTACGTCTATGCGACTGCCGCCGTGCTGGTCTTCCCGACCCTGTTCTTCCCGGCCAGCGACGCGACCACGGCGCTGCTGGCGTCCTTCGCCACCTTTTCCATCGCGTTCTTCGCGCGGCCCTTCGGCGCCATCGTCTTCGGCCATTTCGGCGACCGGATCGGGCGCAAGGCCACGCTGGTCGCGGCGCTGCTGACGATGGGGATTTCCACCGTCGTGATCGGCCTGCTGCCGACCTATGCCCAGATCGGCGTCGCCGCCCCCGCGCTTCTGGCGCTGTGCCGGTTCGGCCAGGGCTTCGGCCTTGGCGGCGAATGGGGCGGGGCGGTCCTGCTGGCGACCGAAAACGCGCCCGAGGGCAAGCGAAGCTGGTACGGGATGTTCCCGCAGCTTGGCGCGCCGGTCGGGCTGTTCCTGTCCTCGGGCTTCTTCTGGGTGCTTCTGCACTTCATGAGCCAGGACGACCTGCTGGCCTGGGGCTGGCGGCTGCCCTTCCTGGCCTCGATCGTGCTGATCGTGATGGGCCTCTGGGTCCGCCTGTCGATCACCGAGACGCCCGAATTCGCCGAGGCGGTGAAGAAAGAGGAACGCGTCTCGGTCCCGGTGGTGGAACTGTTCCGCAACCACAAGCGCAGCCTGTTCCTGGGCACCTTCGTCGCGCTGGTGACCTTCGTGCTGTTCTACATCTGCTCGGCCTGGCTTCTGTCCTATAACGTCAAGGTGCGCCAGATCGCCTTCACCGACGCGCTGCTGATGCAGATCTACGGCTCGGTCGTGTTCGGCGTGGCGATCCCGCTGGCGGGCAAGGTGGCCGATGCGGTCGGGCGTCGCCCGTTCCTGATCGTCGTGACGGTGCTGATCGGCGGCTTCTCGTTCTTCCTGGCGCCGCTGATGGGCGGAGGCGAGGGCAGCCTTTACCTGTTCGTGACGCTGGGCATGTTCCTGATGGGCCTGACCTATGGCGTGATCGGGGCCGCCTTGGCCGCGCCCTTCCCGACGCGGGTGCGCTATACCGGGTCGTCGATCACCTTCAACTTCGCGGGGATCTTCGGGGCCTCGCTTGCACCCTATGCCGCGACCTGGCTGCAGCAGAACCATGGCCTGACCCATGTGGGCTACTACATGGGGGCGGCGGCGGTGATCACGCTTCTGTGCATCCTCGCCTCGGGCCGGGAAGAGGTCTGAGCGGACAAGGCGGCCCCCGGGCCGCCTTTTTCATCCTTGCGCATCCCCTCGGGCTGTTCGATGGGGCGCGTGAACCATCGGAAAGGTGCGGCGGGATGATAAGCGGTTTGCGTGTGCGGCAGGCGGTCACGCTGTCGGTCGGCGTTGTCGGCACGGCCCTGTTCTGGCTGCTGAACCTGCCGCTGCCCTTCCTGTTCGGTCCCATGATCGCGTCGCTGGTCGCGGCCCTGACCGGGGTGCGGCTGATCGGGCTTGGCCCCGTTTCCGTCGCGGCGCGGTCGGTGCTGGGCGTGGCCATCGGCGCGGCCGTCACGCCCGCGCTTGTGGCGGACCTGCCGTCGATGCTGGCCTCGGTCGCGATCATCCCCTTCTATATCGCCGCCATCGGCCTGATCGGCGTGCCCTTCTTCCGCCGCGTCGTGGGCTTCGACCTGGTCACGGCCTTCTACGCCGCGATGCCGGGCGGGGCGGCCGACATGACGATCTTCGGGGCCGAGGCGGGGGCGAACGTGCGCCAGGTCTCGCTGGTCCATGTCACGCGGCTGCTGGTCATCATGGTGGTCGGACCGCTGCTGCTGGTCAGCGTTTACGGCGTGGAACTGACCCATCCGGTCGGGCAGCCCGCCGCCGACATCCCCTGGTCCGAGCTTCTGATCATGATCGCCGCGGCCCTTGTCGGCTGGAAGGCCGCGGAACGGATCGGCCTGTTCGGCGCGGCGATCCTGGGGCCGCTGATCGTCGCGGCCGCCCTGTCGCTGGCGGGCGTGCTGCACATGCGCCCCCCGCGCGAGGCGCTGCTGGCCGCGCAGTTCCTGATCGGCATCAGCATCGGCGTCAGCTACGTCGGCGTCACCCTGCGCGAATTGCGCGAAACCGTGGCGGGCGGCGCGGTCTTCGTGCTGATCCTGGCCGTGCTGGCGGGTGCCGTGACCGAATTCGTGACGGTGACCGGCCTTGCCCCGCCGGTCGAGGGGTTCCTGGCCTTCATGCCGGGCGGCCAGGCCGAGATGTCGATGCTGGCGCTGATCGCGGGGGCCGATCTCAGCTTCGTGGTGGTCCACCACATCATCCGCGTGATCCTGGTCCTGACCGGGGCGCCGATCCTGTTCCGGCTGATGCGGCGCCGCCGGAACCAGTCGTAGGGTGGGGTTCCACCCCGCCACCCCCTAGGCCAGCGTCTGCCGCAGCACCGCGATCAGGTCGTGGAAGCGGTCCCCCTGGACGATCACATGATCGCGCAGCGCCTGTGCCGCCCGGTCCCCGTCCCCCGCCTCGATGGCCGAGACGATGGCGTCGTGTTCGACGAAGGACCGGCCCATCCGGTTCCGGACCTGCAGCTGCATCCGGCGATAGGGTTGCAGCATCGCGTGCAGCCGCGCGGCTTCCTGCGTCAGGAAGGCGTTATGCGTCGCCCGATAGATGCAGTGGTGGAATTCCGAATTGCGCGCATAATAGGCCTCGACCTCGCCGGCCTCGGCCAGGCGGCGGCAATCGTCGTGGACCCGCCGGAAGGCCTCCAGTTCGGCCTCGCTGATGCGGCGGGCGGCCAAGCGGCCGCAGCTTGCCTCGATCTCGGCCATGACCTCGAAGCGTTCGGCCAGTTCCTCGGGCGACCACTGCGTGACGAAGGTGCCGCGCTTGGGCATGACGCGCACAAGGCCCGAGGCCTCCAGTTGCTGGAACGCCTCGCGGATGGGGGTGCGGGAACAGTCGAACTCGCGCTCCAGCGCCTCGGGGTCCAGCCGCGTGCCGGGCAGGAAGCGGCCCTCGACGATGGCGTCCTCCAGGGCACGCCGGATGCGCAATGTATTCGGAACGCTTGCCAAGGCCAGATCCTCCGTTCCGGCCATCATAGCGATGCGGTCTGGAAACATCCATCATCCATTCTGTTATATACAACACGGGATGGCGCGCGTATAACGGCAGGGGGAGGAGGATTCGTGTGGAGGCGGGTCCGCCTGTCGGTTGTGCAGGAAAAAAGGGGAAAGCCGCATGACACCACATCTGATATCCATCTATGCGCTTGTGCTGATGTTCGTGGTGGCGACCATCTGGCCCATCAACATGGGCGTTCTGGCCTTTGTGGGGGCCTTTCTGGTCGGCACGCTGCTGGCCGCGCAGACGACCAAGGACATCATCGCGGGTTTCCCCGGCGGGCTGTTCCTGACGCTGGTGGGCCATCACCTGGCTGTTCGCGCTGGCGCAGAACAACGGCACCATCGACTGGCTGGTGCGCATGGCCGTGCGCGCGGTCAAGGGGCGCATCGGGGCGATCCCCTGGATCATGTTCGGGATTTCCGCGCTGCTGACCGCCGTCGGCGCCGTCAGCCCCGGCGCGGTCGCCATCGTGGCGCCCATCGCGCTGGGCTTCGCCTTCCGCTACCACATCAGCCCCTTGCTGATGGGCCTGATGGTGGTCCACGGGGCGCAGGCCGGGGGCTTTTCACCCATCAGCATCTATGGCGGCATCACCAATGGCGTCGTGCAGGAAGCCGGTCTGCCCCTGTCGGCCATGACCACCTTCGCCGCCAGCTTCCTGGTGAACGCCGCCGTGGCGCTGATCCTGTTCCTGGTCCTGGGCGGCCGCACGCTGATGGCGGCCCGCGACACGATCGAGACGGTCAGCGTTCCCCATGTGGAAATCGCCCGCGCCGCCACCGGCCCGCAGATCTTCGGCGACAGCGAGGCGCAGGCCCTGACCAAGCGCGTCAGCCGCGAGGGCGGCGGCGATTCCAACCGCCTCGTGGCCGAGGTCGAGGAGGGCAACCAGCCCGACGGCACGCCCTACCAGATCTTCACGCTGGCCGGTCTGGTCCTGCTGGCGGTGCTGGTGCTGGCCTTCAACCTGGACATCGGCTTTGTCGCGCTGACCATCGGCCTGGCGCTGGCCTTGTGGAACCCGACCATGCAGAAGCGCGCCATGGCGCAGGTCGCCTGGCCCGAGATCATGCTGATCACCGGCGTGTCCACCTATGTCGCGGTTCTTCAGGACATGGGCACCATCGACTTCGTGGGCGATTCGGTCGCGGGCATGGCCTCGCCCCTGCTGGCGGCCCTGATGCTGTTCTTCATCGGCGCGGTGGTCTCGGCCTTCGCGTCGTCGACCGCCGTTCTGGGGTCGCTGATCCCGCTGGCGGTGCCCTTCCTGCAAGGGGACAACGGCGTCAGCGCCATCGGCTTCATCGCCGGGATGGCGGTCGCGTCCACCATCGTGGACGTCAGCCCGTTTTCCACCAACGGCGCGCTGGTCCTGGCCAACGCGCATGGCGTGGACAAGCAGGCCTTCTTCCGCAAGCTGCTGAACTATGGCGCGGTGGTGACGGTCGTCGCGCCCGTGGTGCTGTGGCTGATCTTCGTCGTGCTGCCGGGCTGATCCGGCCGCATCCCTAGCCAAGGAGAGAGCGCGTGACCAAGACCATGCAGACCCCCCGGACAAACCGCTTCGGCGATCTGTTCGACATGCTGACCGACCGGGGCCGCGCCCTGCTGCGCTGGCGCGACGGGGCGGGGCAGGTCACCGCGCCGCCCGGCCTGTCCGACATGGGTGAGCTGCTGCTGTCCCGCCGGGGCGAGGCTTCGGGCGTGGCCCTGGCCCGCGCCCTGGTCATGGCCTTCGAGGAGGCGGACGAGGCGAAGAAGCTGGAGTTCCTGGCGACCTTGGCAGACCGCTTCGGCCCCGACGCCAAGGCGGTCGAGAAGGCCCTGGCCGCGCTGCGGCAGGATGCCGGGTCCACCGAGGCCGTCGAGGCGCTGCACAACGCCGCCGAGCCCCGGCGGCAGGAACTGTTCCGCCGCCTGAACCTGGCCCCCGGCGGGACGGCGGCGCTGGTGCGGATGCGCGAGGAACTGCTGCGCCACCTGAAGGACAATCCCGCCCTGCGCCGGGTGGACAGCGACTTCGCGCATCTGTTCGCGTCCTGGTTCAACCGGGGCTTCCTGGTCCTGCGCCACATCGACTGGAACACCCCCGCCGCGATCCTGGAAAAGATCATCCGCTACGAGGCCGTCCACGCGATCCGCAACTGGGACGACCTTCGCAACCGCCTGCAACCGACCGACCGGCGCTGCTACGGCTTCTTCCATCCGCAACTGGTGGACGAACCCTTGATCTTCGTCGAGGTCGCGCTGACCCGCGACATCCCAGACACCGTGGCCCCGCTGCTGGATCTGGACCGCACCCCCATCGACGCGGACCGGGCCACCACGGCGGTGTTCTATTCCATCTCGAACACCCAGAAGGGGCTGGCGGGGGTGTCCTTCGGCAACTTCCTGATCAAGCAGGTGGTCGAGGAACTGAAGGCCGAACTGCCCGACATCCAGACCTTTGTCACCCTGTCGCCGGTGCCGGGCTTCGCCGCCTGGCTGGCCAAGGCGCGGGAAGGCGGCGAGTCTCTGGACGACGATCTGAAGGCGGCCCTGAAGCCGCTGGACCAGCCGGGCTGGCACGTCGATCCCGAGGCGGCCGAAGCGCTGCGCGCGCCGCTGCTGTCGGCGGCCGCGATCTATTTCCTGCGCGCCCGCGACGCCAAGGGCCGGGCGGTCGATCCCGTCGCGCGCTTCCACCTGGGCAACGGCGCGCGGTTGGAACGGCTGAACTTCGGCGGCGACGTGTCCGACAACGGGCTGAGGCAGTCGCATGGGCTGATGGTCAACTACCTTTACGACCTGGACCGGATCGAGGCCAATCACGAGGCCTTCGCCGAACGCACCGAGATCGCGGCCTCCGGCGCGGTGCGCCGCCACCTGCCCGACGCACAACCCGTGACCAAGAAAGAGAAGCCATGAACGCCAACCTGTTCGACATCCTGGAAACCGGCATCGCCGATCCCGAAGCCACCGCCATCGAGACGCCCCAGGGCCAGTGCATCACCTATGCCGACCTGGTCGCGCGCACGGGCCGGATGGCCAATGCGCTGGTGTCCCTGGGCGTGCGGCCCGGCGACCGCGTGGCGGCGCAGGTGGAAAAATCGGTCGAGGCGATCATCCTCTACCTGGCGACGGTGCGCGCGGGCGCGGTCTTCCTGCCGCTGAACACGGGCTACACGCCCGCCGAGATCGACTATTTCATCGGCGACGCCACCCCCGCCGTCTTTGTCTGCGACCCCGCCAAGGCCGAGGCGCTGGCGGACGCGGCCAAGCGGGCGGGCGCGCGGATCGTGACGCTGGACGCGAAGGGGCAGGGCAGCCTGACGGATGCCGCCAGCGGTGCGTCTGCGGAGTTCGCGACCGTTCAACGGGACAAGGACGACCTGGCCGCCCTGCTTTACACCTCGGGCACGACGGGGCGCAGCAAGGGCGCGATGCTGTCGCATGGCAACCTGGTGTCGAACGCGACGGCGCTGCGCGACGCCTGGCACTACACCGCCGATGACGTGCTGATCCATGCGCTGCCGATCTTCCACACGCACGGGCTGTTCGTGGCGACCAACGTGACGCTGTTCTCCGGCGCCTCGATGATCTTTTTGCCGAAGTTCGACGTGGACCGCATCTTCGAACTGATGGGCCGGGCCACCGTGCTGATGGGGGTGCCGACCTTCTATGTCCGGCTGCTGCAGGACGACATGCTGACGGCCGAAAACACCAGGAACATGCGGCTGTTCATCTCGGGCTCGGCGCCTTTGCTGGCGGAAACGCATCGCGAATGGCAGGCCCGCACCGGCCATGCGATCCTGGAACGCTACGGCATGACCGAGACGAATATGAACGCCTCGAACCCCTATGACGGCGACCGGATCGCGGGCACCGTGGGGATGCCCCTGCCGGGGACCGAGATCATCGTGACCGATCCCGACACCGGCGCCGAGCTGCCGCAAGGCGAGATCGGCATGATCGAGGTGCGCGGGCCGAACGTCTTCAAGGGCTATTGGCAGATGCCCGAGAAGACCGCCGCCGAGCTGCGCGACAACGGCTTCTTCATCACCGGCGACCTGGGCAAGATCGACGATCGCGGCTACCTGCACATCGTCGGGCGCGGCAAGGACCTGATCATCACCGGCGGCTACAACGTCTATCCCAAGGAGATCGAGACCGAGATCGACGCCATGCCCGGCGTGACCGAATCCGCCGTGATCGGCCTGCCGCATCGCGATTTCGGCGAGGGCGTGACGGCGGTGATCGTGCCGACAAAGCCCGGCGCTCTTTCCGAAGCGGACGTGCTGGCGGCGCTGGAGGGGCGCCTGGCCAAGTTCAAGCAGCCCAAGCGCGTGCTGTTTGTGGACGAGCTGCCGCGCAACACCATGGGCAAGGTGCAGAAGAACCTGCTGCGCGACCAATACGGCGACCTGTATCGCTGAACGGATCGCAGCAACACGGGCGCGGGGCGGGCATGGCTCGCCCCGTTTTTTTGTGCCCGAAGACCTTGCCAAGCATTCGCTTCAACAGTAATGAAACGTAATAACATATCATTTTGGAGCGTGAACGATGGAACAGACCTGGCAAATGGCGGCAGCGGCTTTGGTGGCCGCGCTGGCCCTTGGCACCCCGGCGGCAGCCCATGACCACTCGCACGACCATTCTCATGACCATTCCCATGCCGGACAATCGGTCCATGACGGCTATTTCGAGGACGCGCAGGTCCGGGATCGTCCCCTGTCCGACTGGGCGGGCGACTGGCAGTCGGTCTATCCCTATCTGGCGGACGGGACGCTGGACCCGGTGATGGCGCACAAGGCCGAACATGGCGACAAGTCCGCCGCCGAATACCGCGCCTATTACGACACCGGCTACAAGACCGACGTGGACCGGATCACCATTGAAGGCGACACCGTCACCTTCCACACCGGCGACGCATCGGTCCAGGGCCGCTACGAGGCCGACGGGCACGAGATCCTGACCTATGCCAAGGGCAACCGCGGGGTCCGCTTCATCTTCGAGAAAGCCGGGGGCGACGAAAGCGCGCCGCAGTTCATCCAGTTCAGCGACCATCGCATCGCGCCCGAGCCGTCGGACCATTACCACCTGTATTGGGGCGACGACCGCGCCGCCCTGCTGGAGGAGGTGACGAACTGGCCGACCTACTATCCCGCCTCGCTGGATGCGGACGGGATCGTGGCCGAGATGCTGGCGCACTGATGCCGCGCCCCTGTCCGGGGCTGGGCAGGGGCTCCGCTATGGCGTGCGGGCCAGCAGGTCGCGAAGCTGCGACGGGAACAGTTGCAGGATCAGCGTTTCCGTCATCGCCGTGCCGCCGTGATCGACATAGGCGCGCAGGTCGATGGGCGCGTCGCCCGTATCGGCAAAGGACAGGTCGAACAGCGCGCGCCAGCCGTCGGTCCCGACCACCGGATAGACCGCCGTGTTCGACACCTGCGCCTGCGTCGTGGATACCGACAAGGTCAGCCCGTCATCGCGGCCCAGGCCCTTCAGGTTCGGTCCCGCGAAGTCGCAGACGATCTTGACCACGCCCTTGGGCCGGGGCTGGCCCGGCACGCCGCCCGCGCCGATGCGGGTGGCGGTGAAATGGGCGATGGGGCTGACCGCCGGATTGTCGCGCACCCAGTGCAGGCGATAGCTGACGTCGTGGCTCTGTCCCTTGGCGGTCGCTCCTGCGGGCTGCCAGAAGGCCACGATGTTGTCGTGGATCTCGTCATCCGTGCGCAGTTCGGTCAGCACCACCGAACCGTCGCCCCAGTCGCCCTGCGGCTCGATCCAGGCGCTGGCGCGGCGGTCGTAGAAGACGCCGTCGTCCTGGTACTGGTCGAAGTCGCGTTCCCGCTGCATCAGCCCGAAGCCCCTGACCCCCGGCGCGGCGAAGCTGTTCACCATGGTCCCCGGCGGGTTGTTCAGGGGGCGCCAGATGCGTTCGCCGTTGCTGGCCAGGATCTCCAGCCCGTCGGAATCATGCACCTCGGGGCGCCAGTCGGGCGAGACATGGGGCGTGTTCTTGCCGAACCAGAACATCGAGGTCAGCGGCGCGATCCCCAGCCGCTCGACCGTGTCGCGCAGGAAGATGGTGGCGCTGATGTCCTGCGTCACGCCGTCCCCGCGCCGCGATTCGATGCGATAGGCGCCGGTCGCGCGCGGGCTGTCCAGCAGCGCATAGGCGGTGAGATCCCCGTTTTCCGCAGGCTCCAACCAGAAGCGGGTGAACAGCGGGAACTCCTCGGGGCCGTCGGGGATCGCGGTGTCGATGGCAAGCCCGCGCGCCGACAGGCCGAACTGCCCGCTATAGCCCGAGGTGCGCCAGTAGGACGCGCCCAGGAAGGCCATCCAGTCGATCCCGGTCCTGGCGTCCTGGACGCGGAAGCCCGCGAAGCCCTTGGTGCGGGTCAGCAGGCGGGCCGGGTTGCCCTCGGGGATCTCGAACAGGTCCAGCGAGAAGGGCACCTCGGTCGCCATGCCGCCTTCGACCGTGAAGATCCGCACGGGATTGCGGAAATACATGCCCGGAAAGAAGGCCTGCACGGGCGAGGTGTTGCCCTTGCCGCGCCACAGGCTGCGGTCCTGTCTGAAGCGCACCTGGTTGTGGTTGTCGTAGTCCACCTGGTCGAGGATCTGGGGATCGGCGATCTCCTCGGGGACATAGGGCGCCGATGCCAGATCGCGGGCCATGTCGCGAAGCATGTCGAAGGAAAACGGCTGGCTGTCGCCGCTGCTCCCGGTGCCCTCCTGCGCGCGGGCCAGATGCGGCAACAGGAAAAAGGCCCCGCTGCCCAAGGCGGCTTGCAGGACGCGGCGGCGGTCAAGACGGTCGATCGACATGGTTATCCGGTTGGCTGGCACTTGCGCGGCATCAAATGTTTGCATCCGTCGCAAATGCAAGTCCGGGCGCGATTCCCGGCCCGTTCTTGGCACCGATTTGCCGAGACCTGTCGCAGCAATGCCATCGCAATGGCCAGGCCGCGCGGCGGCCCGGCCGTCAGGTTCAGCGTCCCGTCACCAGATGAAGTCGTCGTTGTCCAGCTGATTCAGACGCGTATCCTCGATCACCAGGCGGTTGGCCCCGGCCCGGATCACCACATCGTCGCCCACCTGGGTCGAAACGGCGCGGATGCTGGCAAAGCTGTTGAACTGGGAAAAGAAGGACAGGTCGATGTCGTCGTCGCCGTTCTCGAAATCGACAATCCGGTCGATCCCGCCGTTGAAGACGAAGCGGTCGGCGCCCTCGCCGCCCAGCAGCCGGTCGTTGCCCAGCCCGCCGTTCAGCACGTCGTTGCCTTCGCCGCCCACCAGGGTGTCGAAGCCCGCCTGGGCGATCATGACGTCGTCGCCCTCGCCGCCGCGCAGGATGTCGTTGCCCGCGCCCGAGGTCATGCGGTCATTGCCCTCGCCGCCGTCCAGCGTGTCGCGGCCGCCCAGGGTCACGACAACATCGTTGCCCTCGCCCAGGCTGACGGCGTTGTTGCCCGCGCCCGCGCGCACCGTGTCGTTGCCTTCTCCGGCAACGATGCGGTCGCTGCCCGCCTCGGCCCAGATGGCGTCGTTGCCCGAGCCGCCCCAGATGACGTTGTTGCCAACGCCGCCCCACAGGTAATCGTTGCCCTCGCCGCCGTCGATGGTGTCGTTGCCGGCGCCGCCGGACAGGCGGTCGTCGCCCGACCGGCCAAAGATCAGGTCGGCAACGTTGGTCCCGTTGTAACGGTTGTCGTCGTCGTTTCCGCGATAGGTCGCCATGACAGTCTCTCCTGAAGAAGGGGCGGGGAACAAGGACCGCGCTGTTCCGCCCAACGCAGCGCGGGTCCGTTCCGGCGGCGGTCAGCCTAGCCGGTTTCGGTAAAATCCTGGTGACGGCCGATCAGCGCAGCGCCAGCCGCTGGCCGACCTGCAGCATCCGCATCGCGTCCTCGGCCGCGCGGCGCAGCAGCTTTTCGCCCTTCTGGATCGCTTCCTCCAGCGTGCAGGGCCGCTTCACGATCGAGGCGAAGGCCGCGATGCCGTGCTGAAAGGTTTCGCTTGCGCCCTTGCCGATGGTGCCTGCCAGGGCGATGGTGGGGATGCCCTTGGCGGCGGCATGGCGCGCGACCTCGCAGGGGACCTTGCCATAGGGGCTTTGCCCGTCAAGCGAGCCTTCCGCCGTGATGACCAGGTCGGCGCTGTCCAGCAGGCGCTCGAAGTCCAGGTATTCGCGCATGATGTCGAAGCGGGGGTGCAGGCGGGCGCCGGCGAATGCGATCAGCCCCGCCCCCAGCCCGCCCGAGGCCCCGGCGCCGGGCGCCGCGCCCACGTCGCGTCCGGTGGCGATCCAGATCTGCTCGGCCCAGGTTTCCATGGCCCGGTCCAGCAGGCGCACCTGGTCGGGCGTGGCGCCCTTCTGCGGGCCGAAGACGCGGGCGACCCCCTTCGGGCCCAGCAGCATGTTGTGCCAGTTCACCGCCGCGTCGATGCGGACCCGGTCCAGCCGGGGATCAAGGCCCGACAGGTCGATCCGGGCCAGGCGCGCCAGGGCGCCACCGCCTTCGGGCAGGGGATTGCCGTGCTTGTCCAGAAGACGCGCGCCAAGCGCACGGGCCATGCCCGCGCCCCCGTCGTTGATGCCGCTGTCGCCGCAGCCGATCAGGATGCGCTGGGCGCCGTCGTCGATGGCGCGCACGATCAGTTCCCCCACGCCCCGGCTGGTGGTCAGCGTCGGGTCGCGCCGGTCGCGCGGCACCAGCGACAGGCCTGCGGCCGCGGCCATCTCGATCACCGCGGTGCGCGGGCCGTCGCCGCCAAGCTCGCCCCAGAAGCTGGGCACCGGGTCGCCGACGGGGCCGGTGACGATGGCGCGGTGCAGCCGCCCGCCGCTGGCCTGAACCAGCGCCTCGGTCGTGCCTTCGCCGCCGTCCACCATGGGGGCGGACAGGATGCGGGCGTCCGGCATGGCGCGGCGCACCCCTTCGGCAATGGCGCCGGTCACGTCGGTCACCGAAAGGGATTCCTTGAAGCCCGAGGGCGCGATCAGGATCGTGAGGGTCATCGTCTGTCCTTTCCGTCTGTTGAAACGATTACGAAGAAGGGCGCGGGTTTATTCCGGGCCCCGGCGATTTTTTGTCGGAAATCGCCTCAGCCCCGCAGGGCGGCCAGTTGCGCGGGCCAGATCGCCAGGGCAAAGCCGATCAGCAGGACCGTCACCACCGGCATCAGGGGCAGGGCCAGCCGGAACAGGTCCCGCTGCCCGAAGGCTGCCGGTTCGGCATTGGCGAAGATCGCCACCGGCTTGGCCGAGGCGGTCATGGTCTGGCAGAAGCCCGTGCCCATCACCGCGACCAGGATCAGCAGCGCGGCATCGTGCCCCAGCCCCGCCATCGGCAGGGCCACCGCCGGGATCAGCACCGCCGCCCGCGCCGAGCGTGAGGTGATGGCCAGATGCGCCAGCACCGCAATCACCGCCAGCAACGAGGCGACAACGGGCAGGCTGCCGGCCAGGCTGTCGGGCAGGACCGCCAGGGCGCGGCCGGCCAGCCAGCGGTCGGCGCCGGTCCGGGTCATCGCCTGCGCCAGAAGCACGGTCGCCGCCATGTAGAGCAGCAGCTCGACATCGACGGCGCGAAACATCTCCTTGGTCCTGCGCGGGGTGAAGGGTCGGGTCAGCAGCACAAGGGCGCCGATCAGCGCTACCGTGGCCATGCCGATGCCGTGCCAGCCGGCCGTCAGCCACAATCCGACCACCGCCGCAAGAACCAGCCCGATGCGGCGCTGCCGCGCCGCAAGGCCGGGGGCGACAGCCGCGGGGGCAGGGGCGGCGATGAGGCTTCGGCGCAGGCTGCCCGGCGTGAACAAGGCCAGGATCAACACCGTCCCGGCAAGGCAGGAGAGCAGCGCGAAGGGCAGGCCCAGCGCGGCCCAATCCGCGTAACCGACCTGCAGGCCGGTCGCCGCGCGGATGCTTTCGGCGGCCAGAAGATGCGCGCCCGCGCCGATCAGCGAACCGCCCGCCGACAGCAGGATCGCGGTGGGAAAGACCAGGGCCAGCGGCTTGATCAGCCGCCGGTCCGGCATGGCCGCCGCCAGTCCTGTGAACACCGGCATCAGCAGCGCCGCCCGCCCCGAGGTCGAGGGCAGCACGAAGGCCGTCGCGGCCACGGCAAGGGTCAGCGCCAGAAGCAGGACATCGAAGCGCAGGGGGCGGACCAGCAGCGGCGCGATCAACCGCTCGGCAAGGCCTGCATCCTTCAGGACCGCGGCGATGACGAAGGCCGACAGCAGCAGCCAGACCAGCTCGCTGCCCAAGGCTAAGAACAGCGCCTCCTCGGGCAGGGTGCCGGTCAGGACAAGGCCAAGGACCACCGCCAGCGCCACCACCGATTCCGGCAGGCGCGTGCCGATCCAGCCCAGCATCGCCAGGACGACCGCGATCAGCGACAGCCGTGCATCGCGGTCCAGGTCGCCGGGCAGGAACAGCCCCGCCGCCACCGCCGCCAGGGCCAGAAGCGTCGTGGCAAGGTGCCGTGGACGAAGGCGGGGCGTCAGCGGGGCGGGTTCGGTGGCGGCGGTCATGGCGTGTTCTCCTGCTGTGGTTGCAGGATTACGCCTGACGCCGCGATCTATTCCCCGGCCAGGGCGGCGGCTTCGTCGGCAGGGGTCAGCGGATCGCCCGCGCCGGTTTCGGAAAGCCAGGTGTCCAGCGCCTCGATGTCGCCCGAGGCCGGGACATAGCCGTCGCCCGCATCCAGGTTGCTGGCGAATTGCTGCCGCCAGATGCCGTTGTCGCGGCAGGCGACGCTGACCGTCAGGGCCTCGTCTCGCACGGTCTCGTATTCCCGGCAGAAATCGCCCGCCGCCGTGCGATAGGACGCGATCATCGTCAGGTCGCGCCCGTCATCAAGCGTCACCGCCTCGCCCGAGGGAAGGCTGTCCAGCACGGCAACCTCGGCCTGCGGCAGGCCGCCGGGGGCGCCGCCCATCTGCCACCAGCCGATGCCCACCACCGCAGCCGTCAGCGCGGCGGCGATGGCGGCCAGCGGCGCACGGTTGCGGTTCGCGGCGGGGGCCGGGGC
>NZ_JAFNAW010000032.1 GCF_017356265.1 Paracoccus fontiphilus
GTCAGGTTGGTGAAAGGGCGCCTCATCACATCCTCCTGAATAGCTTCAGGAAACTATCGAGTGATGCATTCCAGAATGGAATATGCCCCGGCTACATAGAGGTTTTGTAATAAACAGGTTTATGGAATTAACGCCATTCGCAGCTCTGCTCGGCTTTACCCATGAACACCGCTAACGCAGCGGGTTGCGACTGCGCAAGTCGCGGTTCAGCGATGCGGTAATAACTAACCACCCACCACGATGATCAGCACACCGCCAAAAGGTTGCTCAGGGTCCAGATTCTGATCGGTGGCAGTAAGCTCCAGCCCGACCGCCTCGCCTTCGCGCAGACCTATGTCCGGGATTGTCATCTCGAAGCGGCTGCGCCGGGTCTGTTTCGTCATCTCGCGGTGCTTGGCCAGCAGGTCCCGATGTTGCGACATCTTTGCCTTGCCGGCATCAACTTCGGCGAGGACGTTGCGAACAGCAAACCCAAGCTCCCGCTGAGTGCCGAGGTCAAATCCCGTGGGGTCATCTGCAGTGACGTGCAGGCCTTCCGTATCCTCTTCGACGCGGATGGCATCGACGCCCGGCTCGATCAGCTTCATCGCAGTCAATCGCCCCCAGCCCCGCTGCGGAAACTCGGCCGCAGGGCGCACATCGGCCATGACCGGATGGCGAATGGCCAGCAGCTCTTCCGGCGGCAGCGGCCGGATGCCGATGCGAACCAGAGCGTTCGGCTGGTGGATCAGGTTGAAGGCAAACGCTTGTGCCTGGCCAATGATGTTGAGGTTCTGCTGCGCCACATGCCGATCGATCGGCGGCGACAGGGCGAAGTCGTCCACCGGCATGTCCAGCGGCGAGAAGGAGAAGGTTCGTGCGAAGAGACACTTGTGCCCCGCCTCGATCGGGGGCACGGTATAGACGAAGTCGGCTGCAGCGCTGCCTCCCGAGGGTACCCAAGCCGAAGGAACATGACCCAGCGTGGTCAGGCGTGTGGAAAAGCGGGTGTCAAAGCCAAGCGTCGGGTCCGTCAGATACAGTTCGACCTTGGCGCTTGGTACCGCGAGATCGCCCCGGTTCCGCAGCACGGTCCGGACCACGTAACTCTCGCCTGCTTGCAGGGTCGTGGTATAGGCGCCGACGCTGGTGACAGGGCTGATCGTCAGGTCAGGAGAGTGCCAGAAGACGACATTCGAGAAGGGTCGGCTGCCGGTGTCGCCATCGAAGGAACGGATGTACAGGAACGAACTGTCGTGGAACACCTCAGGCGGCTTGCGCTCCTTGCGGCGGAACAATTCTGCCAATCGCGCCAGGGCATCCTGATTATAGGCCTCCCGGCGCTTGCGCAGATCCGCGATGAATTCAGCAGTGATACCGCTCGGTTCCGTGTCTCTCCTCATGGCAGGAACTCCACCTTCACCTCGGTCGGATCGGCTGCCGAGGTGTTCGTTTGCAACGGCATTGGAGTGTTCGGGGCCTCGCCAGGCTGGGACCAGCACAGGAAGCCGTAGCCTCGGTCGGAGTCGAGGTTGAAATCGGGCAATGCGCCGCCGCGAAACCACCTTTCGTAAAGCACTCCGCTGAGGTCCAGCGCGTTGCCCAAGGTGCGTTCGCCCAGGATCGATACCAACTGGGCCTCTTCCCGGTTCGGGCTTTGGGCCAGTGCAACCAGTTCATCGATCAGTTCGCGGTCCAGCGGTATTCGTCCGAAGGCCGGATGGGTGAAGGGCTGGTTGAAGTAGCTGCCAGGGGCCGGCACGACGTCTCGTTTTTCGCCATCAGTCAGCGGATAGATCAGGTGGCGTTCCTGGTTGAAGATGGCGGCCAGGGGATCGCCGAGAAAATCAGGCGTGAACCGCAGCAATGGTTCGAACGGAGCAACCGCAGCAGCGTTCACACCGGTCGAGTCCGGGAATGCCGGCGTGATGAATTGGCGAAAGCGCGGATCGGCCAGATGCTCGCGCATCGGGAAAGCCAGGCCGTTGAGGGCGATGGCCAGCCGGAACATCTGGAAGGCATTGTAAAGCTGTTCATAGATCAGGCAGGCGGCATAGCGGATGGTGGCTGTGCCCAGCGTGGCAATCGCTCCCGCGATCCCGTCGGCAAGGGCCGCTGCCGCCATCACCGCCGCCGCAATGAGAGCCGCCAGAATGATGAAGATCGACAGGATGCCGAACTCACCCGCCTGATCGACAGCATCCTCCAGGAAATCGCCGACGTCATCGAGGTTATCGACGGTCTTTTCCCAAACCTCGCGCAGTTCCGCCGTCAGGGAATAGGCGACCGGAGGCGGCAAGGTGCCGGTTTCGGTAAAGCCCTTCATGAAGCGATACCACAGCCGGTAGGTGTCATCGATATCGCTGGCGGAAATGGCCTTGGCGTAGTCCGGATCGGCGTCAGGATCCTCCTGGTAGATCTTGTTCAGCGTGTCGGCGAGGAAGATCGCGAATGCAGACGATGCCGTAGGATCTTCTGCAGGCTCAGGCCCACCATCGAAGTTGAAGTTGTAGAGATGATGCAGCTTTGAGAAATTGAAGTCGGCGCCGGTGACACTCAGCAGATTGAACACGTCCTGAAAGTTTTCGCCGGTCTTATGGCGCTGCGCCTGACTGCGGTATGGGCCACCGCAGTAAAGGTTGACATAGGCATGGCCCACTGTGTCCGCCGCCACATGCGTCAGATAGCCAAGCGCATACAGATGGTGGGGCGATGACATATCGCGCGTGGCCTCCAGCATGGCCTCGGCGAACTTGCCGGTCTTGCGATAGTGCATGGCGTCGAACCACCACCAATCACCCTCGGCTGCTCCGTCGCGGTAGGGATGCGAGATGATGTCAAACAGGTTGAAGTCGGAAACGTATTTCTTCAGCGCCTCCGTCAGCAAGGCGCCGAAGCCTGTCAGCAGCTGGTTCAGGTCATCGAAGGTCTGCTTGATTTCGCTCAGCAGCGCCGAAACCTCGATGACCTCGTTGGCCAGTTCTTCGAAGCCTTCAAGCGCGTCGAGAACCGGCTGCGGCACCGCCGAGAGCAGTGTTTTTTCGAAGTCGCGCAGGAAATCGACCAGGTCGTTGTGAATCTCGACGAACTTTCCCAGCGCCGGGTTCAGGTCCTTGGTATTGAAGAAGAACGGGTCCGGACCGTGGCAACCGATGAACAGATAAGGCAGGTTCCTGGGATCGGCCAGCAGCGCCTGAAGACCGGCATAGTTGGCGGGATCGAGATCGCCCAAGCCCTTGTTGGCCTGGATGTTGGCCTTCAGCCGATCGACAATCATGTGATGCAAAGCCGGGCCGGGCATGGCAATGCCTCTCGAGCAGATCCGTGGGAAAAGTCGCAAGGAAGGCTATTTAGCCCGGATTATTCGTGAGGGGTTGGTGAGGCTGGCTTAACCACTTGAAGAACTGTAGCTTTATGGTTCCTACGCCAAAAACCGCAGTTGATCAGGATGCCGCGCCTCACCATGGATGTTTCTACACCTTCTCGTCTGTGTTTGTCACCGGTCGATGGCAAGGAGGTCCTGCTCGGATTTGACGGTGCCAGGATGAGTTCGGATGCCGGGCTGCTGCTGTTGCGCGAGATCGAGCGCCGGGAGGGCTTGGCAGGCTGTCTGGCCACGTGCGTGGAGGACCCGCGTGCTCCGGGCAAGGTGCAGCACAGCCTCGAGGACATCATCCGGTTCCGGATCCTGATGATTGCGGCGGGCTATGAGGATGCCAATGATGCCGCCGATCTGCGCCATGATCCGAGCTTCAAGCTTGCCCTGGAACGCGCCCCTGAAAGCGGGGCGGCTCTTTGCTCGCAGCCCACCATCTCGCGGATGGAGAACCTCCCCGACGCCCGCTCCCTGATCCGCATGGGGCGGGAGATGGTCCGGTTCTACTGCCAGTCCTTCCTCCGGGCGCCCCGACAGATTGTGCTGGATATCGACGACACGTTTGACGCGGCTTACGGCCATCAGCAGCTTCGCCTGTTCAATTCGTATTACGATGAATATGGCTTCCAGCCCATCGTGGTCTTCGACGGGGAGGGACGGCTGGTCGGGGCCTTGTTGCGTCCCGCCCGACGCCCCAAAGGAGCCGAAATCGCGGCCCATCTCTGTCGGCTGATCCGGCAGATCCGCCGCTTCTGGCCGGGGACCGAGATCCTGCTGCGGGCCGACAGCCATTACTGCACCCCGCAGGTTCTCGATCTCTGTGACCGGCTTGGCCTGCTCTATGTCTTCGGCTTGTCCAAGAATACGCGGCTGGCGGCGCATATCCTGCCTCTCGAGGCGTCCACAGCCGAGCGCTACGCCCGCAGTCCCCGACAAAAGCTGCGCCGGTTCAAGACCTTCTCCTATGCGGCCGGGTCCTGGTCGAAGCCACGCCGCGTCATCGCCCGGGTCGAGGTCAGCTCCCGCGGGCGGGACACCCGCTATATCGTGACCAATCTCGAGGGCGGGCGCGGCAAGCATCTTTATGAAAGGCTCTACTCGGCCCGGGGTCAGGCCGAGAACCACATCAAGGCCTGGAAAACCCATCTCGCCGCGGACCGGACCTCCTGCTCAAAGGCGAATGCCAACCAGATGCGGCTGATGCTGCACGGGTGTGCCTACTGGATCTGGTGGACGCTCCGCGCCGCCTGCCCGAAGCGGTCCCCATGGCGGCACGCCCAGTTTGACACGCTGCGCCTGCATCTGCTCAAGCTGGCCGCCACAATCGTTGAAAAGAAGACCCGGATCATCATCACGCTTCCGGCCTGCTGCCCGCGCAAGACGCTTCTCACTCTGCTGTTCCACGCCCTCGAACCACCGCGTCCCGCCTGACGCAAACGCCCCGCTCACCCGGAAACATCAACCTGCACAACCTCACATCGCCTCAACACCCGGGACAAAAAACCGGGCGTCAAAGCCCGTTGCGCGTCTCAAACCAAGATGGACGACGCCATACCTATCCGGCCCGAAACGACGGCTTCGTGAATTGTTGCGGCTAGGGCGCGAAGCCGCCGATCCGCGGCAGCCAGGTGGACAGCGCGGGCACGAAGGTCAGGACCAGCAGCGAGACCAGCGCCGCCAGGAAGAAGGGCGGCAATTCGCGGATCAGGGCCGAGGGGCGCTGCTTGGTGGCCGATGCCACCACGAAGATCAGGCTGCCGACCGGCGGCGTCATCAGGCCGAAGGTCAGGTTGACGATCACCACGATGGCAAAGTGATCCGCCGCGATCCCCAGGCTGTGCGCGATGGGCGCCAGGATCGGCACAAGGATCATCACGCCGGGCAGCGGGTCCATGAACATGCCGAAGAACAGCAGAAGCACGTTCACCATCAGCAGAAAGGCCAGGGGCGACAGGTTCATGGCGATGACCGCGTCGGCCATGGCCTGCGGCACGCCCTCGATGATCAGCACCCAGGCGAAGGCGCGGGCGGCCGCCAGGATCATCAGCACCGCGACCGACATGATGGCGGACCGCAGGAACGCGCCCCACAGGTCGGCCAGCGAGAAGCCGCGGTAAACGAAGGCGCTGACAAGGATGGCATAGAAGACGGCGACCACCGAGGCCTCGGTCGGCGTGAACAGCCCGCCCCGGATGCCGCCGACGATCAGCACGATCAGCAGAAGCGCGGGCAGGGCCGCCACGCTGTTGCGCAGCATCTGCCCCGCCGAGGGGCGTTCGTCCTCGCTGCGATAGCCGCGCCTGCGGCTGATGTGCCAGTTGACCCCGGCCAGCAGTCCCGCGATCAGCAGGCCCGGCAGGATCCCCGCCATGAACAGCGACCCGACCGAGACGTTGCGGTCCTGCAGGGCATAGATGATCATGGTGATCGAGGGCGGGATGATCGGGTCGATCACCGCGACGGAAATGGTCAGCGCGCCCGCATAGGCCTTGGAATAGCCGCTGCGCTCCATCATGCGGGCCATCATCGCGCCCGGCCCCGCGGCGGATGCCAGCGCGGAACCCGAGATGCCCGCGAACAGCGTGCCCGTCAGGATGTTGGCATAGCCCAGCCCGCCGCGCAGGTGGCCCACGAACTGCGCGGCAAAGCGCAGCAGCATCCGGGAAATGGCGCCGGTGGACATGATCTCGGCCGCGAGGATGAAGAACGGCACGGCCAGCAGGGGAAAGCTGTCAAGGCCGGTGAACATCTCCTTCACCACCACGACCATCGGGTAGCGCCCCGAGATCGCGACCGCCGCAAAGGCCGCCATCGCCAGCGCAAAGGCGATCGGAACCCCCGTCACCATCAGGATCAGGAAGGCGGCGATCAGGATCTCAACCAAGGGCGGCCTCGTCGGAATGCTGAAGGCCCGCGCGCCAGTATTTCGGCGCGATCAGCGCCAGGTGGACGATCATCAGCGCGAAACCCGCCGGCATTGCGGCATAGATCCACCGCATCGGAACGCGCAGCGCCGCCGATTTCTGAACCGCCATCCGGTTCATGTAGTCGATGCCGACCCAGACCATGAAGGCGAAGAAGGCGAACAGGACCAGCAGGATCAGCGCGCGCAAGGCGCGCTGCCCGGCCGTGGGCAGGGCGTCCTGCGCGTTGGTGATGGCGGCGTGCGCCCCTTCGCGCAGGGCCAGGCCGCTGCCCAGGAAGGTCAGCCAGATCATCGAATAACGCGCCACCTCGTCGGCCCAGGTCAGCGAGTTGCCGGTCAGGTAGCGACCCGCGACATTCCAGCCCAGGATCAGGCACATTGCCATCAGCCCCAGCACCAGCACGGCGCCGTTCAGGGCGACAAAGGCGCGTTCGATCCGGCGCATGGCCTTATTCGACCGCCTGGATGCGGTCCATCAGCTCCTTGCCGAACTGCGCCTCGTAGGCCTTGTAGGGTTCGGCCAGGGCCTCGCGGAAGGCGGTCTTCTGGTCCGGCGTCAACTCGTTGACCTGCATGCCGGCGGCCTTCATCGCCTCGACGCCGGACTGGTCCACGTCATCGACAAAGGCGCGCATGGCAACGACCGCGTCGTCGGCGGCCTTTTCGAAGGCGGCCTTCTGGGCATCGTCCAACCCGCCCCAAAGCGACGGCGACACAAGGATGATGGTCGAGGAATAGACGTGCCCGTCCAGGGTCAGGAACTTCTGCACCTCGTTCAGCTTGGCCGAGACGATCACCGACAGCGGGTTTTCCTGCCCGTCGATGGCGCCCTGCTGCAGCGCGCCGATCACCTCGGGCCAGGCCATGGGGGTGGGGGCGGCGCCAAGCGCGCGGAAGGCCTCGATATGGACGGGGTTCTCCATGGTGCGGATCTTCAGGCCGTCCAGGTCGGCGGGCGCCTCGACCGCGCCGCGGTTGCTGGTGATGTGGCGGAAGCCCTGCTCGCCCCAGGCCAGCGCGTGCAGGCCCGCGTCGTCGAACCTGGCCAGCATCTCCTGCCCGACCTCGCCATCCAGCACCTTGCGGGCGTGGTCCTTGTCGCGCAGCAGGAAGGGGATGCCCAGGACGCCGACCTCGGGGACGAAGTTCGTCAGGGTGCCGTCCGAGGCGATGGTCATCTCGACCGTGCCCAGTTGCAGGCCTTCCAGCACCTCGCGCTCTCCGCCCAGGCCCGAGGACGGGAAATGGCGGAAGGTGAACTGGTCGCCCAGGCTGGCCTTGAGCGAGTCCTCGAAGGCCTTGGCGCCGGCGCCGTAATGGCTGTCCTCGGCCAGAGCATAGCCGATCTTGATCTCCTGCGCGGCAGCAGGCGCGGCAAGGGCTGCGCAGAAAAGCGCGGCGTAAGCGTGTTTCATGATGTCCCCCATCCCGGAATTGCCAGCGATCTAGCCCAAGACGACAGGAATGTGCAATGGCGGCAGCCGTTTTGAAATCGTGTTGCGCATCACTGGAAAGGCCTGCGCGGAACATTGTCCCGTGCCGGTCGTTTGCCGTGGAAGATTTGCCTTTTCCCGCGAAGGGCCGTGGCCCGAAGCGTTCTTTTGCAGCGCCGGCGCTTGCGGTCCGCCGGGACACGGCGCATCTGAAGACCAATGACTTCAAGGAGTTTTCCCATGCGCAGCGCCATCCTGTCCGCCGTTCTTGCCCTGACCACCGCCCTGCCCGCCGCGGCGGACACGATCCGCGTCGGCATGTCGGGCGGCTATTTCCCCTTCACCTTCACCCGCGCGGACGAGCTGCAGGGCTTCGAGGTGGACCTGATGAACGCCGTGGGCGCCATCACCGGCGACGAGGTCGAGTTCGTCACCATGTCCTTTTCCGGCCTGATCGGCGCACTGGAATCGGGCCGCATCGACACGGTGGCCAACCAGATCACCATCACCCCCGAACGCGAGGCGAAGTTCGCCTTTACCCAGCCTTATGTTTATGACGGCGCGCAGGTCGTGGTGAAGGAAGGCAACGAAGGCGCGATCACCGGCCCCGAAAGCCTGAAGGGCAAGTCGGTCGCGGTGAACCTGGGCTCCAACTACGAGGAACTGCTGCGCGCCCTGCCCTATGCGTCCGAGATCGACATCCGCACCTATGAATCCAACATCGAGCAGGACACCGCGCTGGGCCGGGTCGATGCCTTCGTGATGGACCGCGTGTCCTCGGCCCAGGTGATCAAGGAAAGCCCCCTGCCCCTGGCGCTTGCGGGCCAGCCCTTCAGCGAAATCCAGAACGCCCTGCCCTTCCGCAAGGACGAGGCCGGAATGGCCCTGCGCGACAAGGTCGATGCGGCGATCACGCAGTTGAAGGAAAACGGCACGCTTTCCGAGATCTCGCAGAAATGGCTGGATGCCGATGTGACGAAGCCCCTGGCCGCCGCCGCTGAATGAGGCCGCTCGACACCGCCTACATGGGGGACCTGGTGCCGATCATCCTCGGCTATGTGCCCCTGACGCTGGGGATGGCGCTTGTCGCGATGGCGGCGGCGCTGTGCCTTTCGTCGGTGCTTGCCATCGTGCGCGTGCTGCGCGTTCCGGTCGCGGACAGCGTGGTGGCGGTGTTCATCAGCTTCTTCCGCGGCACGCCGCTGCTGGTGCAACTGTTCCTGTTCTATTACGGCCTGCCGCAGCTGTTCCCCGCCATGACCAGCATCGACGGGATCACGGCGGCGGTGATCGGCCTGACGCTGCATTTCTCGGCCTACATGGCCGAAAGCATCCGGGGCGCGATCCTGGGCGTGGACCGCAGCCAGTGGGAGGCCGCGCAGTCGATCGGCATGACGCAGGGCCAGCTTCTGCGCCGGATCGTGCTGCCGCAGGCGTCGCGCGTGGCGGCGCCGACGCTGATGAACTATTTCATCGACCTGATCAAAAGCACCTCGCTGGCCTTCACGCTGGGCGTGACGGAAATGATGGGCGCCGCCCAGAAGGAAGCGGCGGGCAGCTTCCTGTATCTTGAAGCCTTCCTGGTGGTCGCGGTGATCTACTGGATCATGGTCGAGGCGCTGTCCGTCGGTCAGCGCTGGATGGAACGCCGTCTCGGAAAGGCCGTCGCCCGATGAAATGCGAGATCGACATCGCGGGCCTTGTCAAGCGTTTCGGGACCACCACGGTCCTGGACGGCATCGACCTGTGCCTGAAGCCGGGGGAACGGGTGGCGATCATCGGCCCCTCGGGCACCGGCAAATCGACGCTGCTGCGCTGCCTCAACTGGCTGGACGCGCCGGATGCGGGGCGGATCACGGTGGGCGACCTGTCGGTCGATGCGGCCCATGCCACGCGCGCGCAGATTCTGGCGCTGCGGCGGCGGACGGGGTTCGTGTTCCAGAACTATGCGCTGTTCGCCAACAAGACCGCGCGGCAGAACATCATGGAGGGGCTGACCACCGTTCGGGGCTGGTCCACGGCCAAGGCCACGGCGCGGGCCGACGAGATCCTGGCCCAGATCGGTCTGGCGGACCGGGGCGGCAGCTATCCCGCGGCCCTGTCCGGCGGCCAGCAGCAGCGCGTGGGCATCGGTCGCGCCATGGCGCTGGATGCCGACCTGCTGCTGTTCGACGAACCCACAAGCGCGCTGGACCCCGAATGGGTGGGCGAGGTGCTGGACCTGATAAGGTCCATCGCCGACGGGCGTCAGACCATGCTGATCGTCACGCATGAGATGCAGTTCGCGCGCGAGATCGCCGACCGGATCGTCTTCATGGAAGGCGGGCGGATCGTCGAACAGGGACCGCCCGCGCAGATCTTCGGGGATGCGCAGGATGAACGCACCCGCGCCTTCCTGCGAAGGGTCAGCTAGCGCAGGCCCGCCGTGCGGTAATAGACGTCCACGTCGCGCGCGGTGTCATAACCGATGCCCGAGGCGATGATGCAGCTTGTGTCGTCCTGGCGCGGGGCGACCAGCGTCCAGGTGCCCATCTGCTGGGAAGCCCAAAGTTCGGTCGCGGCATGGCCGTCGCCGGGGACGAGGGCTTCGTTGAAGTCGTGCTGCAGGGTCTGGCGGATCTCGGCGTCGTCGGCGCAGTAAGGCTGGTCGCCGACCGCCATGTCCGAGGTGGGCAGGTCCTGCGCCTGTTCCAGAAGCGTGGCGGTATCGACACCGGCCATGGCCGACCAGGCCTCGACCGGCTGGTCGGGGCGGGTCGCTGAAACGGCGGGCATGGCCATCAGAGCCACGACGCTGCCGGCCATTCCCAGGCTGGCGATGCGGTTGGCGATGCGGGTCATGGTTTCGGCCTTTCATCCAGTGTTTGCTGGGGACAAAACACGCCATCGCGGCCCGGGGTTCCCTTTCCCGCCGTGACGCGGCGTTGCGCCGCGCGCTGAAACCGGGCAATTCTGTCGTGACATGAAGGACTAAGGCGACAGGAAGGACGGACCGAAAATGGCGATACTTCTGGGCGATGTGGGGGGCACGAACGCCCGTCTGGCCCTGGCGCGCAACGGCAGCATCGACACCCGGACCGTGACGCGGTTTCGCGGCGACGATTACGCCAGCTTCGACGACGTGGTCCGCCAGTTCCTGCAGGAACAGGACCAGCCGCGCGTCAGCGCTGTCTGCATCGCGGTCGCGGGCCCGGTCAGCGGCGGGCAGGCCCGCCTGACCAACCGCCCCTGGGACTTCGACGAGGACCGGCTGGCCCGCTTGACGGATGCCGACCATGTGCGCCTGATCAACGACCTGACCGCGCTGGGCTATGCCACCCCTTCCCTGGGCGGCGACGGGGTGGCCGTCCTGCGCACGGCCCCCGCCGACCGGGCGCGGAACGGCCAGGCGCTGGTGGTGAACCTGGGCACCGGCTTCAACGTCTGCGCGGTCCGCAGCCTGCCCGGCGGCGCCATCACCGCGCTGGAAGCCGAGGAAGGCCATACCCAGTTGCCCGCCAACATCTACCTGCGCCTGCTGGACGCCGTCGGACCCGAGGCGATCAAGGGCTTCACCTCGACCGAGGAAACCTTTGCCGGGCGCGGGCTGTCGCGCCTGCACGCGGCGCTGACGCACACGGCCCCCGTGCCGGGCGAGCAGATCGACCGGGCGGCGGATGCGGGTGATCCGGTCGCGAACGCCACCTATGACCTGTTCGCCGATCTGGTGGGCCTGCTGTGCCGCGAACTGGCGCTGCGCTTCATGCCGCTTGACGGGCTGTTCCTGGCGGGCAGCGTGGGCCGCAGCATCGCCGACCGGATGGACCTGTTCCAGGCCTCGTTCCTGGCCGAGTCCTTCATGCGCCACATTCCCGAAAACACGCCCATCTACCTGATCCGCGACGACATGGCCGCGCTGCAAGGCTGCCTGGCCGCGCTGTCCTGAGGGCAACAGATCACGGAAAGCTGATCCCCCGCCGCGTTTTCGCCCATGATTCGCTTGGATTCGCCCGGTCGATCCTGTTCAAATGCCCACAAAGCAAGAACACACGAGGGGCAGGAACGATGCGGGCATATCTGCGGGCGGCGCTGGTGGCATCCACGGTCATCGGCTGCGGGGGCGCGGTCTGGGCGCAGTCCTCGAACCCGTTCTCGGGGCTGTTCGGCGGCCGGGATCGGACCGACGGCCCCGTTTCCCTGCGTTTCCAGGTCCAAGGCGGCGAGGGTCTTGACCGCACGCTGCGCAATGCCTCGCTGATCACGGGCGCGCTGTCCGAGGGGCGGACGACCGGGCAGGACGTGCTGGCGGCCGCGCGGGCGGATTACGCGCGCATCCTGGGCAATCTGTATGACCAGGGCTACTACTCGGCCATCATCAACATCACGCTGGACGGGGTCGAGGCGGCCGAGATCGCGCCCCTGGACGCGCCCGCCCAGGTCCGCGAGGTCGTGGTCGCCGTCCAGACCGGCCCGCAGTTCCGCTTTTCCCGCGCGGCCATCGCGCCGGTGGCGCCCCGGACCGACCTGCCCGACGAATACCGGCAGGGAGAGGTGGCGGGCACCGGCACCATCCGCGCTGCCGCGACCGCCGGGGTCGCGGGCTGGCGCGAGGTGGGCCATGCCAAGGCCGACGTGGCGGGCCAGGAAATCACCGCCGACCACATCGGCAACGTGGTGGACAGCCGCGTCGATCTGGCGCCCGGCCCCGCCGTCACCTTCGGCCGCCTGAACATGCGCGGCTATGACCGCATGAACCCGCGCCGCCTGCACAAGATCGCCGGCCTGCCCGAGGGGGAACGGTTCGATCCCGACGAGGTCGAGGACGTCCGCAAGCGCCTGCGCCGGTCGGGCGTCTTCTCGGCCATCACGCTGGAGGAGGCGGAAACGCTGAACCCCGACGGCAGCATGGACATCAACCTGACCGTGGTGGAACAGAAGCCCCGCCGGATCGGCGCGGGGTTCGAGATCTCGACCACGGACGGGGCGCTGCTGTCGGCCTACTGGATGCACCGCAACCTTCTGGGCGGCGGCGAGCGCCTGCGGATCGAGGCCGAGACCAAGGACATCGGGTCCGACACCAGTGGCCGGGACGAACGGATCACCCTGCGCATCGACCGCCCCGCCACGATCACGCCCGACACCACGGCCTATGTCCTGACCAGCCTGGCCCGGATGCGGGAAGAAGATTACGACGAGGACACCGGCACCATCGGCCTGGGCTTCAACCACATCTTCAGCGACCGCTTCACCTTCGACACGGGCGTGCAGTACCAGTTCTCGCGCGTGTATGACGACCTGGGCGAGACGGACTTCAAGGTCCTGGCCTTTCCCACGGCGGTGATGTGGGACGCGCGCGACAACGAGAACAACGCCAAGCGCGGCTATTACCTGCAGGGCGACGCCACGCCCTTCAAGGGCTTCGACGGCACCGATTCCGGCGTCCGCGTGCTGGGGGAAGGCCGCGCCTTCTATTCGCTCGGCCCCGACGACCGCTTCACGCTTGCGGGCCGCGCCCGCATCGGCAGCGTCCTGGGCAGCGAGATCGAGAACACGCCCCGCAACTACCTGTTCTTCTCGGGCGGGGGCGGCACGGTGCGGGGCCAGCCCTACCAGTCGCTGGGGGTCGAGGAAATCCAGGGCCCGAACGGTCCGATCAAGACCGGCGGCACCAGCGTGGCGAACCTGTCGGCCGAGGTCCGCTTCCAGGTCCGCGAGAAGATCGGCCTAGTGGCCTTCGCCGATTACGGCGAGGTCTGGGCGGAAGATGGCTGGAACGGCACAAGCGAATGGCACTCGGGGGCGGGGATCGGCGTTCGGTACGACACGCCCATCGGGCCGCTGCGTTTCGACGTGGCCGGACCTACCGGGGGAGACACCGGCGAGGGCGTGCAGCTTTATCTGGGACTGGGGCAGGCTTTCTGATGCGCAAACTCTGGCTGTTTCTTTTCGCGATCCTGTTTCCGCTGTCGGTGATGGCGCAAAGCGCAGCCGAGATTTCGCAGCAGGAAAGCGACGACCGGGGCTTTCTGACCCGGCTTCTGGAACGCAACCTGTCCAGCGCCGGCCGCGAGGTCGTGATCGACGGGTTCGAGGGTGCGCTGTCGTCGCGCGCCACCTTCCGTCGGATCACCATCGCCGATGGCGAGGGCACCTGGCTGACGCTGAACGACGGCGCGATCCAGTGGAACCGCTCGGCCCTGCTGCGCGGCCGGATCGAGATCGCCGAGATGTCCGCGCGCGAGATCCTGCTGCCCCGCCTGCCCCAGGGCGAACAGCAGGCCCCCACCGCCGAGGCGCGGGAATTCGAATTCGCCCTGCCCGACCTGCCTGTCGCCCTCAACATCGAGCAGATCAAGGCCGACCGGGTGGAACTGGGCGAGCCCGTGATCGGCCTTGCCGCCGCCATCTCGATGGCGGGCGGCATGAGCCTCGAGGGCGGCGAGGGACAGGCCAAGCTGGCGATCCAGCGCCTGGACGGGCCGCGCGGCAGCTTCAACCTGGATACCGGCTTTTCGAACCAGACGAAGATCCTGCGCGTGGGCCTGACCCTGGACGAGGCCGAGGACGGGCTGCTGGTCAACCTGATCGACCTTTACGACAAGCCCTCGGTGGTGGCGGAAATCAGCGGCGAAGGCCAGATCAAGGATTTCGGCGTCGATATCAAGCTGGCGACCGACGGCCTGCCCCGCGTGACGGGGCGCGTCAGCGCGGCGGGCGGACCCGACGGCCAGGGCAATCCCGGCACCAACTTCCGCCTGCAACTGGGCGGCGACGTGGCGTCCCTGCTGGCGCCGCAGAACCGCACCTTCTTCGGCAACCAGGTGCAGCTTCTGGCCGAAGGCTGGCGCGGCGACGACGGCCGCCTGGCGATCCCCACCCTGAACCTTGCGACCGAGGCGCTGACGCTGGACGGCAGCGCGGCCATCAACGCCCAAGGCGCGCCGCAGAACGCCAACCTGCTGATCACGCTGGGATCGGATGCGGGCGCGGCCCAGGTGCCGGTCGCCCTGCCCTTCGCGGGCGAGAACGCGACGGTCGAATCCGGTCGGCTGGAACTGCAATACGATGCGGCCCAGGGCCAGGGCTGGGTGCTGAACGGCCGCGTGGGCGCGCTGGATCTGGGCGACGTGTCGCTGGGCCAGTTGCAGCTGGACGGGTCGGGCGCGGTGGTGCTGGATGGCGGCAGCCTGCAGGCGATCAACGGCGGCATCCGTTTCGGATCGCGGCAGATGGTCTTCACCGATGCCGGGCTGGCCCAGGCCATCGGGCCGGAGGTCACCGGAAGCACCACGTTCGACTTCACCCCCGGCAACGCGGTCAGGTTCACCGATCTGGCGATCACCGGCAGCGATTACGGGCTGGAGGGCATGCTGCAACTGTCGGGCCTGACCACCGGCTTCGTCCTGTCGGGCAACATGGGCGCGCGCTATGACGACCTGGGCCGGATATCGACGCTTGCGGGCCGCGACCTGTCCGGGCGGGCCGATGCCAGCGTCCTGGGCTACTACAACTTCTTGGGGCGTGACTTCGCCATCACCTCGACCGTCGCGGGGACCGATATCACCGTCGATCAGCCCCAACTCGACCGTCTTCTGGCGGGCCGGTCCACCATCGACCTGCGCGCGCGGCGTGACCGGACCGGGATCAAGCTGACCGAGCTTTCCGTCAACGCGCAGCGCCTGACGGCGCAGGCGCAGGGCTATGTCAACAGCCTGTCCAGCGACATCACCGCCACGGTTTCCATGCCGTCGCTGCAGGATGCCGACCCGAACTTCTCGGGCGCGCTGCAGGCGGATGCGAAACTCTCGGGTGCGGCGGGCCAACGGCAACTGACCGTCAGCGGCGAGGCCGAGGATCTGCGCTTGGGGATCGAAGCCTTGGACAATGCGCTGGAAGGCGCCACCACGCTGACCGTACTGGCGGCCGAAAGGCCGCAGGGCTACGAGGTCGAGGTCTTCCGGCTTGCCAACCCGCAACTGCGCGCGGAAGGCCGCGGCAGCTTCGCGGCGGGCGCGCTGGATGCCAGCGTCGATCTGTCCGTGCCCGATCTGGCGGCGATCCGCGACGGCTGGACCGGCGGCTTCGACGCCATGGCGCGGCTCTCCGAGCAGGACGGCACGCGCTTCATCGACATGACCGGATCGGGCCAGAACCTGTCCTTCGGCGTCCAGAACACTGACGCGGCGCTGACCGGCACCACCCGCCTGCGCGTCCAGGCCGAGGAAAAGGACGGCACCGTCACCCTGCGCGACGTTCAACTGGTCAACGACCAGTTGAACGCGACCGCGCAGGGTGTCTACGGCCCCGGCGTCACCGACATTTCCGCCGATGTCGCGGTCGCCTCGCTGGCGCCCTTCGGGCCCGGCTGGCGCGGCGCGCTGGATCTGACCGGCAGCTTCCGTGAGGCGGGCGACGGCATCCGGCGGCTGGAGGTCAACGGCACCGGGCGCGACCTGTCCTTCGGCCAGGCGCAGGTCGATGGCGCGCTGGCGGGGGAAACCCGGCTGGCGGTCACGGGCACCGAACGGGGCGGCGTCTTCACCATCGAACAGGCGAGGGTGGACAACCCCCGCCTGGGCGTGACGGCGGCCGGGACGGTGGGCGGCGATCAGACCGACGTGACCGCGCAGGTGAACGCGCAGGATCTGCGCTTTCTGGGCAACGGCATCAGCGGGGCGCTGAACGCCGATGCCCGCCTTGTCCAGCAGGCGGGCACCCGGCGCATCACCGCCACCGGGACGGCCAACGGGCTGTCGCTGGGCCAGCCCAGGGTCGATCCGCTGCTGCGGGGCCAGACCAGCTTCGATGTCGCGGCCACGCAAGGCGCGGCGGGCCTGTCCTTCCAGCGGCTGAACGTCCAGAACCCGCAACTGTCGGTCCAGGCGGATGGCGATACGGCCAGCGGCATGAACGTCACGGCGCGGCTGGCCGACCTGGGGCTGCTCCAGCCCGAGTTTCCCGGTCCTGTCCAGGCCAACGGCACCATCCGCGAGGAGGGCGCCAATTTCGTGCTGAACCTGGATGCCACCGCGCCGGGCAGCACGCGGTTGCAGATGACGGGCAGCGCCGCGCGCAACTTCCAGACCGTGGACCTGCGGATCAACGGCAGCAGCGACGCCTCGATCGCCAACACCTTCATCCGCACGCGCAGCATCGAAGGTCCGCTGTCCTTCGACGTGGCGATCAACGGCGCGCCGTCCCTGCAGGCCGTCAGCGGCCGGGTGCGGCTGACGAACGGCCAGATCTCCGACCCCGGCGTCGGCATCCGGCTGGAGGGGGTGAACGCCACCGCCGACCTGGCTGGCGGGCGGATCACGGTGAACGCGGATGCGAATGTCTCGAGCGGCGGGCGGGTGCAGGTCAGCGGACCCGTCGACCTGCAGGGCGGCACGCTGGACCTGGCGATCGTGCTGGACCGGGTGATCGCCCGCGACCCGAACCTGTACCAGACCGAGATCAACGGCCGGCTGCGCATGTCGGGCCGCAATGCCGACGGGCCGCTGATTTCCGGCACCATCGACCTGGGCGAGACGGAAATCCGCATCCCCTCGACCGGGCTGGGGGGCGCGAAGGCCATCCCCGACATCAACCATGTGGGCGACACGCGGCCCACCCGGTCCACCCGCGCCAAGGCGGGGCTGGAACCCTATCCCAGCCAGGCCTCCCGCGAGGCGGGGCTGGCGGGGCCACCCTCGACGCCGCCCGCCGCGCCGCCGCGCCTTGATCTGGTCATCAACGCCCCGAACCAGGTCTTCGTGCGCGGGCGCGGTGTCGATGCCGAACTGGGCGGATCGCTGCAGGTGCAGGGCACCACGCGCAACGCGATCCCCATCGGCCATCTGGAACTGATCCGGGGCCGGGTGGACCTGCTGGGCAAGCGCTTCGACCTGACCGAGGGTCTGGTGGAACTGCAGGGCAGCCTGATTCCCGTGATCCGCCTTGTGGCCGAAACCCAGCAGGACGGCATCACCACCCGCGTCATCATCGACGGAGAGGTGCGCGACCCCGAGATCACCTTCGAATCCTCGCCCGAACTGCCCGAGGAGGAGGTGTTGTCGCAACTGCTGTTCGGCCAGGGTCTGGACAACATCAGCCCGCTGCAGGCCGCCCAGCTTGCCAACGCCATCGCCGTGCTGGCAGGCCGGGGTGGCGAGGGGATCATCGGCAACCTGCGCAACCAGGTTGGCCTGGACGACCTGGACCTTGCCACCGACGACGAAGGCAACGTGCAGGTCCGTGCGGGCAAGTATCTGAGCGAGAACCTTTATACCGACGTCTCGGTCGGGGCCGACGGCAAGAGCGCGATCAACCTGAACCTCGACGTGACCGAATCGCTGACCGCGCGCGGTTCGGTCGGCACCGATGGCGACAGCACGCTTGGCATCTATTTCGAGCGTGACTACTGAGGCGATGGAACAGGGACGGCAGGCGCCGCACCCTGTTCTTTCCGTCAGGCCGGCTTTTCATGACGCGACGGCACGGCTGACAAATCAGACAAATGACCGCATCGGGACGGCCTGTCCTCATTTTATGCGGTTTTCACCCCATGGCTACCCTGACCCAGAACCAGCCCCTGACGCTGGAATACAAGAATGTGTCGAAGCTGACATTCGACTTCGCGGCCCTGACAAAAAGCCCCGGCTACGGCTATTCCGCCGGCGGCGTCGTGCAATACGGCACCTCTCTTGCCTGCGCCTGGTGCAACAAGTACGGCGGAAACTGGGGGCTTGGCTGGAACAAGACGAAGGATGCCGTGACGCTGGATTTCGGCACGGTCCTGAAGCAGGTCTATGTGGTCTTCTACCCGACGCATGGCACCAGCACGATGACCGTCGTCCCCGACGCGCCCGCACCGGCGCCGGTGCCGCTGCCTGCCGCGGGCGGGCTTCTGGGGGTGGCCCTGCTGGGTGCCATGGTCTGGAAAAAACTGGTTCGCTGACAAGGCGATAGCCCGGACGGCTTGGGCAAGGAGGCCGGAAACGTCGATTTTCAGATACTGCGAGGCGATCTTTTTAAAGGGTTATCGCGTTAAGGTTGCATGATTGTCCCTTGATCCCTTATGCGAAGGTCCATCATGTCCTATGCCAATGCGAACGAACGGTATCTTGCCACCCTGGTCAACCAGGCCCGCCGGGCCGAGGGGCTGGCACCCCTGACGCTCGAAAAACGTCTCAACGACTCCGCCGAGGCGCATAGCCGCTGGATGCTGGGAACGGATACGTTCTCTCATACGGGGCAGGGCGGCTCCTCGTCCCGCCAGCGGATGGAGGCTGCGGGCTTCGACCTGGCCGGCGAATGGTCCACGGCGGAGAATATCGCCTATGTGTCCATCCAGGGCGAGTCGGACCTGAGGGACGAGGTTCGGCAGCTTCACCAGAACCTGATGAACAGCCCCAGCCATTACGCCAACATCATGGGCGACTCCGCCTATATCGGCATCGGCCTCGAGGTCGACTACATGAAGGTCGGTGGCCGCGACTACAAGGTCCTGATGGCCACGCAGAACTTTGCCGACACCGACGGGCAGCTTCGCCTGGATAACGGCAGCTTCCTGCGCGTGGCGGAACCAAGGCCCGACGGCAGCGTGCAGACCCGGGCCGAATGGCAGCAGGGCTTCGATGGACAGGTCTTCTTCGGCCCGGCCGCCGGAACGGCAAGAAGCGACGATTATCGCCTGGGGGCGCAGAACCACGCGGTCCTGGCCGGCAATGGCAATGACTGGGTTTCGGGCGGTGGCGGCAATGACCGGCTGAACGGCGGTGCCGGCAATGACCGGCTGATCGGCGCCATCGGTGCCGATGCCTTGGCCGGGGGGCTGGGCAACGACACGCTGCAGGGCGGGGCGGGCAATGACGGTCTGAACGGCAACGACGGCAACGACATGCTGCTGGGGGAGACCGGCAACGACCGGCTGTGGGGCGGTACCGGCCACGATCGCCTGTTCGGCGGCGAAGGGGCGGATGTGCTGTCCGGCGAAGCGGGTACCGACTGGCTGATGGGGCAGA
Source organism: Paracoccus fontiphilus (assembly GCF_017356265.1). GTDB lineage: Bacteria > Pseudomonadota > Alphaproteobacteria > Rhodobacterales > Rhodobacteraceae > Paracoccus > Paracoccus fontiphilus. The sequence goes on from NZ_JAFNAW010000032.1 coordinate 19,699, forward strand.
ACGGCAATGACACCCTGGCAGGCGGCGACGGCAACGACATGATAAACGGGGGCGCCGGCAATGACCTGCTGAACGGCGGGACGGGGGCGGATACCTTCGTCTTCTCGATCGGGGGCGGCACGGACACGATCCAGGCCTATCAGCACGGCATTGACCGGCTGGTCATCGACGCCGACCGGCTGGACGCCAATCCTGCGGTCTTCATGCGCGATCACATGACGAAGACTCCGGGAGGCGTCCTTATCGACCTGGGCGGCGGGGACCGCATCCTCGTGGGAGGCCGGAACCTGACGGTCGAAGGCGTGGCCGACGACATCTTCGGATACTGACCGCGACGGTGGCCGAACGCGAAACGCCCGCCAAAAACTGGCGGGCTTACTCGCTAAGCTATTGCTGCTACGCAATTTTACTACGCCGTTTCAACGTAGGTCCGGCAGACAGGTTCCGGCCTGCCTTGCATATTTGACGAAAACGTCAACTTCGTGGCCGCTGACGCCTGCGGGGAAGGCGGTTTCAGAAAGGCTGCGGATCATCACCGCCCGCCACCGGGTGCAGTTCGCCCCGCAACGGCGCATGACGACGATCGATTGGCGGCCTGAGATGATGCCCTTCGAAGCCTGCTAGCGGGGGTATGCGGCGCCGCGGCAGCCAGCGAAAAGCACAAGGCAGCCTTTGCGCAACTCTCGCAGCCGCGCGGCGGCAAGACCGAGCGAAGAGCCGTATGCTGCCTGGGCCCTGCCCAAGTTTCCCGTCTTGCTCGCTTGGCTGGCATCGTGCTGGATGCCGACTCCCTGCAGGTCGGCCTTGGTAATGCTTCAAAAAGAGCGGTTGTCCGGATGATACGGCACATTGTTCCCGGAACGCCTCTCCGGGTCTGGAAAGCGGGATATCGGTATTCACAAGAAAGGGCATCCGGCGGATTGCGCTGGATGCCCCTGATGGATCGGAAGGATTCGCTGGCTCAGCCTTGGGACAGGATCGCCTCGACGACGCGGTCCGCAGCTTCCTCGGCGGACAGGGCAACGGTGTTGACCACCAGTTCGGCCTGCTCGGGTGCCTCGTAGGGGCTGTCGATGCCGGTGAAGTTCTTCAGCTGGCCCGACCGCGCCTTTTTGTAAAGACCCTTCACGTCGCGCGCCTCGGCCACCTCCAGCGGCGTGTCCACATAGACCTCGATGAACTCGCCCTTGGCCATCATGTCGCGGACCATGCGCCGTTCGGCCCGGAAGGGCGAGATGAAGGCCGTCAGGACGATCAGCCCGGCATCGGTCATCAGCCTGGCCACCTCGCCCACGCGGCGGACGTTTTCCACGCGGTCGGCATCGGTGAAGCCCAGGTCGCGGTTCAGCCCGTGCCGCACGTTGTCGCCGTCCAGCAGGAAGGTGTGCTTGCCCATCGCGTGCAGCTTGCGTTCGACGATGTTGGCGATGGTGGACTTGCCCGACCCCGACAGGCCGGTGAACCACACGACCCGCGCCCGCTGGTTCTTCTGCGCGGCGTGCGCCTCGCGGTTCACGTCGGTCGCCTGCCAGTGGATGTTCTGCGACCGGCGCAGCGCGAAATGCAGCATCCCGGCGGCGATGGTGGCATTGGTCATCCGGTCGATCAGAATGAAGCCGCCCAGATCCGGGTTGTCGCCGTAAGCCTCAAACGGGACGGGCCGGTCGGTCGAGATGTTGACCACGCCGATGGCGTTCAGGCCCAGCGTCTTGCTGGCCAGATGCTCCATCGTGTTGACGTTCACCTCGTATTTCGGCTCGGTGATGGTGGCGCTGACGGTCTGGGTACCGATCTTGAGCAGATAGGGGCGGCCCGGCAGCATTTCCTGTTCAGCCATCCAGATCAGCGTGGCCTCGAACTGGTCGGCCACCTCGCAGGGGGCGTCGGACTGCACGATCACGTCCCCGCGCGAGCAGTCGATCTCGTCGGCGAAGGTCAGGGTGACGGACTGGCCCGCGACCGCCTGGTCCAGGTCGCCGTCGAAGGTGGCGATGGTCTTGACGAAGGTGGTCTTGCCCGAGGGCAGGACGCGGATCGCATCGCCCGGCCGCACCGTTCCGGCGCTGATCTGGCCCGCGAAGCCGCGGAAATCGAGATGGGGGCGGTTCACCCATTGCACGGCCATGCGGAACGGCCGGTCCTGCATCCGCGTGTCGCTGATCGGCGCTTCTTCCAGGTGGCCCAGCAGGGTCGGACCCTGGTACCAGGGCATCTCGGAGCTTTTGGAAACGATGTTGTCGCCCTTCAGGCCCGAGATCGGGATCGGCAGGAAGCTTTCCATGCCGATCTGCTTGGCGAAATGCGAATAGTCGCTGACGATCTCGTAGAACCGCTCGGCCGAGTAATCGACCAGGTCCATCTTGTTGACCGCCAGCACGATGTTCTTGATGCCCAGCAGGTTCACCAGATAGCTGTGCCGCCGCGTCTGGGTCAGCACGCCCTGGCGCGCGTCGATCAGGATCACCGCCAAGTCGGCGGTGGATGCGCCCGTGACCATGTTGCGGGTGTATTGTTCGTGCCCCGGGGTGTCGGCCACGATGAACTTGCGCTTGTCGGTGGCGAAGAAGCGATAGGCCACGTCGATGGTGATGCCCTGTTCGCGTTCGGCGGCCAGACCGTCGACCAGAAGGGCGAAGTCGATCTCTCCGCCCTGGGTGCCGGACACCTTGGAATCGTATTCCAGCGAGGCAAGCTGGTCCTCGAAGATCATCTTGCTGTCGTAAAGCAGGCGGCCGATCAGCGTCGACTTGCCGTCATCGACCGACCCGCAGGTGATGAAGCGCAGCATGGTCTTGTGCTGGTGCTTCAGCAGATAGGCGTCGATGTCCTGGGCGATCAGCGCGTCGGTGACGTAGACGGGATCTTGGGCGTTCATCAGAAATACCCCTCTTGTTTCTTCTTCTCCATGGACGCGGCCTGATCCTTGTCGATGGCGCGGCCCTGGCGTTCGGACGTGGTGGTCAGCAGCATTTCCTGGATCACCTCGGGCAGGGTCCTGGCATCGGATTCCACGGCCCCGGTCAGGGGATAGCAGCCCAGCGTGCGGAACCGGACCGAGCGCATCTGCGGCACCTCGCCGTCCTTCAGCGGGAAGCGGTCGTCATCGACCATGATCAGCAGCCCGTCGCGTTCCACCACGGGGCGCGGCTCGCTGAAATACAGCGGCACGATGTCGATGTTCTCCAGGTGGATGTATTGCCAGATGTCGAGTTCCGTCCAGTTCGACAACGGGAACACGCGGATCGATTCGTCCTTGGCCTTGCGGGTGTTGTAGAGTTTCCACAGTTCGGGGCGCTGGTTCTTGGGGTCCCAGCGGTGGTTGGCGGACCGGAACGAGAAGATCCGTTCCTTGGCGCGGGACTTTTCCTCGTCCCGGCGCGCGCCGCCAAAGGCCACGTCGAAATTGTATTTCGTCAGCGCCTGCTTCAGGCCCTCGGTCTTCCACATGTCCGTGTGCAGGCTACCGTGGTCGAAGGGGTTGATGCCCTGTTCCATCGCCTCGGGGTTGTGGTGGACGATCAGGTCCATGCCCGCCGCCTTGGCCGCCCGGTCGCGCAGCTCATACATGGCCCGGAACTTCCAGGTCGTGTCCACGTGCAGCAGCGGGAAGGGCGGGGGGGCCGGGTAGAAGGCCTTGCGGGCCAGATGCAGCATGCAGGCGGAATCCTTGCCCACCGAATACAGCATCACCGGGTTTTCGGCATTCGCCACCACCTCGCGCATGATGTGGATGCTTTCGGCTTCCAGCCGCTGCAAGTGGGTCAGGGTTGCCTGGGTGATCGGGGTATGGGCCTGGCTGTTCATGGGCTTCGACTCTCGTTTCGTCACGGCGGGCAGCGTCCGGGTCGGGACGGCCCGCTATCCCCCACAGTTATGCAAGATGCAAGTTTGGAAAGCAGAAAAACCAGTGTTTCCTGCGGATTCGGCATCTGCCGGAACGCTATTCCATCCCCGTGGCCAAAGCCAGACCATCGACAACGGCGGTGAATGCCTCGGACCTGTGAAGCCGGGCCCCCGGCATCATCCTTGCGGCCAGATCCGTGACCAGACCCATCAGGCTGGAGCCGCCGACCATCACCACATTGCCGATGCCGTCCGCGCCGATTCCCGCGCGGGCCAGCGTCTCGGCAACAGCCCGTTCCAGCGCCACGGCATGATCCTGCAGTGCCTGCTGCAGCGACGGACGGCCGATCGGGGCGGCAAGTCGGGGCTCGATGAAGCCCATGGCGATCCGCCCGTCGGTTCCGCCATTCGCGGCGATCTTGCCGCGTTCGACCGCGAAGGCAAGCTCGTGGCCCAGTTCGTCGGTCAGCACCGTGGCCAGGCGTTCCAGCCGTTCGGGCTCTACGGCCAGGCGGACCATCTTGCCGGCCTGCCTGCGGTTTTCCGGCGTGTAGACAAAGGGAATGTGCGCCCAGGAGGCCAGATCGACATACACGGCGTTCGGCACCGGCAGAAGGCCGGGCCCCATCTCTCGGCGCAGGTGCGACCCGTGGCCCAGAAGGGGCATGGCATGGGACAGCGAGATCGCCTGGTCGAAATCCGTCCCGCCCAACCGGATGCCGTGGCTTGCCAGGATGCGGACCCGGCCGCCCTCGACCCGGTAAACCGAAAAGTCCGAGGTGCCGCCCCCGATGTCCATGATCAGCCCGGTTTCGCCCGTTCCGCCCATGCCGTGGCAGGCAAGGGCGGCGGCCTCGGGTTCGGCCATGAAGGCCACGCGCTCGAAGCCCGCGGCATGGTAGCAGGCGCGCAGGTCGGCCTCGGCCCGGGCATCGCGGGTGGGGTCGGCGGTGTGGAAATGCACCGGCCTGCCGGACAGCGCGCCGGGGAAGGTCTGCCCGGCCACGGCCTCGGCGCGGCGGCGCAGTTCGGACAGGAACGCCACGATCACGTCGAAAAGCGTCCGCCGCTTGCCGCTGATCAGGCGCGATTCGTGCAGCAGGGGCGTTCCCAGCACGCTTTTCAGCGCGCGCATGTAGCGGCCTTCCTCGGCCGCCATCAGCGCCTGCGCCGCGGCCTCGCCGATGCGCATGGCGCCGCCGCGTGCGGGAAGGAAGACCGCCGTCGGCAGGGTGTCCGACCCGTGTTCGATCGGGATGCGCCGGACGGTGCCGCCCTCCAGGATCGCGGCCGCCGAATTCGAGGTTCCGAAGTCTATCGCAAGGGTAGGGGACATGGACCGTGCCTTCGTGAAGCCCGGTTGGCTACCGGGTTGCGGCGCCCCCGGCAAGCCCCGGGGCGCGGATTTCCCGGCAAGACGGGTTGACGCGGCGATCAACCATGCAACAGTCAGGGAAGCAGCGGCAAACCGAAGAAGCAGGCGCCCCGGAATGATCGACCCACAGCACGCAACGCCACGGCTCGGAGCGCCAGAGCCGGACGATCCGGTGACGCCCTTTCCCCTGATCAGCGACATCTCGGCGGCGCGATGGCTGCTGGTCTTCATCATCGCCGCAGCGATCTATTTCTTCCACGGCTTCCTGGTGCCGGTCCTGGCGGCGACGATCATCGCCTTTGCAAGCTGGCCCCTGTCGCGCAGCGTGCAGCGTGCCCTGGGCATCGACCGCACCACCACGGCCGCGCTGTTCATCCTGGTGATCGTGGTCTTCCTGCTGGTCCCGATCTCCATGGCGCTGCTTTACGCCTTCCGGGAATTGCAGCAGTGGATTTCCTGGGTGTTCGAGGTGAACGCCTATGGCGCGCCGACGCCGTCGTGGCTGACCGAACTGCCGCAGATCGGTGACTGGATCGACGAGCAATGGGCCCGCCATGTGGGCCGGCCCGGCGCCATCGCGGAACTGGTGCAACTGACCAGCGGCGGCACCATCGCCTCGATCTATCGCAGCGTGCTGGCGGCGGGCAACATCGCCTTCCACCTGGCGCTGAACCTGCTGTTCATGCTGATCGCGCTGTTCGTGTTCTATCGCGACGGCCACAAGATCGCGGGCCAGATCGACGTCATCGGCGCCCGCATCCTGCCCGTGCGCTGGGAACGGCTGTCGCGCGTGGTGCCGCTGACCATCAGCGCCACCGTCACCGGCATGGCCCTGATCGCCATGGGCGAGGGGGTGATCCTGGGCATCGCCTACTGGATCGCGGGGGTGCCCTCGCCGGTGACGCTGGGGGTCATCACGGGCATCATGGCGCTGATTCCCGGCGGGGCGCCCTTGTGCTTCACGCTGGTGTCGATCTATCTGGCGGCCAGCGGATCGCCCCTGGCGGGGGTCCTGCTGTTCCTGTGGGGCTCGATCGAGCTGTTCGTGGTGGACAAGACCATCCGCCCGGTGCTTGTCGGCGGGCCGGTCAAGATGCCCTTCCTGCCCACGTTCTTCGGCCTTGTGGGGGGCGTGAAGACCATGGGCATCGTCGGCCTGTTCGTGGGCCCCGTGCTGATGGCGCTGCTGGTTGCCATCTGGCGCGAATGGCTGCGGGAAATCCGGACCCATCCCCAAACCTCTTGATCCCCGGCCTTCGCTGAATATTATCCCCGGCCATGGCGTGTGCTGCGTGCGCCCAGGGCAGGCCCTGAATACGGAGACTGGTCGCAACCGTTTCTGAAGGAGGGGCTTCTATGGCAGGCCGTATACAGAACACGATCCGCAAGTTTCTTGCCACCGAATCCGCCGGGGGGATGCTGCTGATCGCGGCGGCGATCCTGGCGCTGATCGTCGCCAACTCGCCCTTGTCCGACGCGTATTTCCACGCGCTTCACACCTATATCGGCCCGCTGTCGCTGGGCCACTGGATCAACGACGCGCTGATGGCCCTGTTCTTCCTGATGGTCGGGCTGGAGATCAAGCGCGAGATGGTGGACGGCCACCTGTCCTCGTGGTCGCGGCGAATCCTGCCGGGCGTGGCCGCGGCGGCGGGGATGGCGGTGCCGGCGCTGTTCTACCTGTTCTTCACCAGCGGGACCGGGGCCACGCATGGCTGGGCGATTCCCTCGGCCACCGACATCGCCTTCGCGCTGGGGGTGCTGTCGCTGCTGGGCTCGCGCGTGCCCACCTCGCTCAAGGTGTTCCTGGCGGCGCTGGCAATCATCGACGACCTGGGCGCGGTCGTGGTGATCGGGCTGTTCTACACGGCGGGCGTGTCTCCGGTCGATCTGGGGATCGCCGCGGCCGTTGTTCTGGTGCTCGTGGGGCTGAACCGGGCGAACGTGCGCCAGCTCTGGCCCTATCTGGCGCTGGGCCTTGTCCTGTGGTTCTTCGTCTGGCGGTCGGGCATCCACGCCACCATCGCGGGCGTCCTTCTGGCGCTGACGATCCCCCTGAAGCGCACCCCTGCCACGCCCGAGGCGCACCGCTCGGAAAGCCCGCTGCACCGGCTGGAACATGCGCTGATGTTCCCCGTGTCGTTCGTCATCATCCCGATCTTCGGCTTTGCCAATGCCGGCGTCAGCTTCGCGGGCCTTGGCGTCGATGCGCTGGTTGCCCCCGTCACGCTGGGCGTCGCCACGGGCCTGGCCCTGGGCAAGCTGGTCGGCATCTTCGGATCGGTCGCCATCCTGGTCCGGCTGGACTGGGCGGACCTGCCCGTGGGCGCAAGCTGGATGCAGATGTTCGGCACGGCCCTGCTGTGCGGCATCGGCTTCACCATGAGCCTGTTCATCTCGCTCCTGGCCTTCAACGATCCGCTTCTGCAGAACGAGGCCAAGATCGGCATCCTCATGGGGTCCCTGATCTCGGGCGTGGCGGGCTATGTCGTGCTGCGCATCGCCAAGCGCGAGGCGCCGCGCCGGATGGAGACCGTCCGCTAAGCCACCCCCTGTCAGACCGGCCAGACGGTCAGGATCAGCGGCACCCCGGTCAGCACGACCAGGATCGACAAGGGCAGGCCAAGCCGGGGATAGTCGCTGAAGCGATACCCCCCCGGCCCCATGACCAGCGTGTTGCACTGGTGCCCGATGGGCGTCAGGAAATCGCAGCCCGCGCCTACGGCGACCGCCATCAGGAAGGCCTCGGGCCGGTAGCCCAGGGTGCCCGCGAAGGTCACGGCGATGGGGGCCATGACCAGCACGGTGGCCGCGTTGTTCAGGAAGGGCGTGACCGCCATGGCCGCGACCATGATCAGCGCGACCGCGCCCCAGACCGGCAGGCCGGTCGCGACATCCGACAGCCAGGCGCCGATCAGGTCGGTGCCGCCTGTCGTCTGCAAGGCCTCGCTGACCGGAATCAGCGCGCCCAGCATGATCAGCAGCGGCCATTCCACCGCCTCGTAGGCACGCTCGGGGCTGATCGCGCCCGACAGGATCATCAGCACCGCCGCGCCGAAGAAGGCGATGGCGACCGGCAGGATGCCCGCCGCGGTCAGGCCCATGGCCCCGCCCAGGATCACGATGGGCATCAACTCCTTCCGGACGCTACCGATGCTCAGGCTGCGCTCGGCCAGGGGCAGCAGGCCAAGCGTGCGGATGCGTTCGGGCAGCAGTTCGACCGGGCCTTGCAGCAGCAGCACGTCGCCCGCCTGCAGCCGGGTCTTTGAGAGCCGCTCGGTCATGCGGTGGCCCGACCGCGACACAGCCAGCAGGTTGACGCCCTGCTCGTCGAACAGCCGGATGGAGCCCACGCTCTTGCCGATCAGGGATGACGTCGCGGTGGTCACCGCCTCGATCACGCCGATCTTGCTTGGGGGCAACTCCAGCCTGGAGGCCGTGTCGGCCCCTGCCAGTTCCAGACCGCCCTTGGCCACCGCCCGTTCCAGGCCGTCGGGCTCGCCGCGCAGCAGCAGGATGTCGCCCGCCTCGATCAGCGTGTCGAACAGCACGACCTTGCGCCGCTCGCCGCCCCGGATCAGGCCGGTGACGGTGACCTCGCCGTCGGCAAGGCCGATCAGCCCGCCGATGGTCATGCCCACCGGCACCGCGCCCTCGGGCACCGTCGCCTCGGTGTTGTAGTCGCTGATCTTCACCGCCTCGCCCAGCGACGCGGTCGCGCGGCGGTCGGACGGCAGCAGGCGATAGGCCAGCATCAGGAAGACGATCCCCACCGCCGACAGCCCAAGCCCCACGGGGGCGAAGTCGAACATGCGGAACGGCTGGCCGGTCATCTCCTCGCGCACCCCCGACACGATGATGTTGGGCGAGGTGCCGACCAGCGTGATTAGCCCGCCCAGCAGCGACCCGAAGGCCATGGGCATCAGGTAGAGCGAGGGCGACTGCCCGGATTTCCGGGCCATCTTCAGCGCGGCGGGCATCATCATCGCCAGCGCGCCGATGTTTTTCACCAGCGACGACAGCAGCGTGACCGATCCCACCAGCACCAGAAGCTGCACCCGCATGGTGGTCAGCTTGCGCACCAGCCAGCGCAGGATCGCCTCGATGATGCCGGACCGCGACACGGCCGCGCTGACCACCAGGGCGCTGCCGACGATGATGACGATGTCGTCCGAAAAGCCGGTGAAGGCATTGTCCGGCGACACCGTTCCCGCCAGCAGGGACGCCAGCAAGGCCAGCATCGCCACCACGTCATAGCGGAGCCTGCCCCATATGAACAAGACCATCATCACCCCGACGATGGCAAAGGCAAGCATCTGCTGTGTTGTCATGATTGGTCCCGTCAGGCGCCCGGAAAAGGGGGCGGCAGTCGCAGAACCGCTGCGCGGAGAATTGGTTGCCACGCGATGCCGCATCCGCAGAAAGATTCTTCTTCGCCGGACCGATCACCCGCCTGCGACCTGATTGTCCCGCTGCACGCCGCCGCGGCCCATCGCACCAGCTTCCCAGCGAACCGGACCGGGCTTTCCGCATCGTGCCGAAAACGTCGTGCCAGCCGGTCGGGAAACGCCGCCCCTTCGGGGGACGGCGTCTTGCGATCACGCAACCAGCGGCTTGCGGTTCTGCTGATGCCGCACGGCCAGCTTGCGTCCCAGCCGCCCCGATGTCAGCAGCCGGGCGGCCGGGCGTTCGGTTCCGTTGCGCAGTTCGGGGAAGATCTCGAAGATTTCCTGCCTTGCGGCGGGTCCGACCGATTTCAGCGCCTCGGCCCCGGTATGCAGCGATTCCGTTTCCGCCCCGTTCGAGATGACGAGCTGATGGCTGTCGAACAGGAAATGGACATAGGTCACGCCGTCCAGGTCGTTGGCCACGTCGATGCCGTCGACCTGGCACAGCTGCTTGGCGGCCACCAGTACCTCGTCGGTGCCGAACATCTTCTGCGCGATCCTGGAGCGCACCAGGATCCGATGCTGGGGCGAGACGACCAGGTCGGCCTCGGGCTTGCCGGCGCCAAGCGCGCCCTTGAGGATGCGGATCGGACGCAGATGCGGCGCCGCCTCCAGATCGGTCGCGCTCAGCCTGCGCTTGCCTTTCCAGCGGATGGGCTGCGGACCATCGTCGCGCGTTTCCACCATCATTCCCACCGCCAGATCGCCGGCGGCGACCGGGCCGTCCTGGGTCTGGATCAGGACATCGTCGGCAAAGCAGGTCACGCTTGTGCTGCCTTCGGTCAGCGCGCTGCCGCTGACCGCCGCGCCGCCGTTCTGGACGCGAAGGCTGAAGGCGCTGCCGAATCCGTTGGCGGTGCTGATGTCGTTCAGAATGCCGTCGGCCTGGTCTGCCCGCATCCAGCCCAGCGCCGTCGCATAGGGCTGCTGGCCCGCCGCGATCCGCGCGTCGTTGATAATGTCCAGATTGGCATCGTTGTAATAGCCCGACAGGTCGATGCTGTCATTTTCCGCCGCAGGATTGTCCGGCGTGGACACGAAGTCGGTGATCAGATCCCCGTTGCCCGCAGCGAAGATGTCCGAACCCGCCCCGCCGGTCAGCACATCGGCCACGCCATCATCGGTGAAGACGCCGCCGGCAAAGGTGCCCCCGCCGATCACGTCGTTTCCGGCGCCGCCCAGCAGCGTGTCGCTGCCCAGGCCGCCGATCAGGGTGTCGTTGCCGGCCCCCGCCACGATGCTGTCGTTGTCCGCGCCGCCGTCCAGAGAATCCGCGCCACCTGCCGTGTCGGTGCCCAGCGTGTCGTCGCCGTAAAGCGTATCGGCCCCGGTACCGCCCAGCAGCGTGTCGCTGCCCAGGCCGCCGATCAGGGTGTCGTTGCCGGCCCCCGCCACGATGCTGTCGGTGCCGGCGCCGCCATCCAGAGAATCCGCGCCACCTGCCGCGTCGGCGCCCAGCGTATCGTCGCCGTAAAGCGTATCGGCCCCGGCGCCGCCCAGCAGCGTGTCGCTGCCCAGGCCGCCGATCAGGGTGTCGTTGCCGGCCCCCGCCACGATGCTGTCGTTGTCCGCGCCGCCATCCAGGAAGTCTGCGCCCCCTGCCGTGTCAGTGCCCAGCGTGTCGTCGCCGTAAAGCGTGTCAGCCCCGGCACCGCCCAGCAGGGAATCGGTCCCAAGGCCGCCGATCAGGACATCGGCCTCGGTCCCGCCATCCAGCGTGTCGTTGCCGGCGCCGCCGTCCAGGCTGTCAATTCCCGCCTCGCCCCGGACCGAATCGTTGCCCAGGCCGGACAGGACGGTGTCATTGCCCGCGCCCGCAAGAACGACATCATTGACCCCATCGGCGCCATCGATGACGTCCGAGCCGCTTGCAACAGGCTCGACATAGCTTGCATTGATCAGGTCGTTCCCGGCCGTTCCGCTGATCGTGCCGTTGTCAAAGCCGATCACCTGGCGATCGACGACAAATTGCGATCCGTTGTTGTTGGCCGAGCCGACCGAATCGATCCGCATGGAGACGATCGGCTGCACGGTCAGGGCCGGGTTTGCGGCGGCTGTGGACGGCGGCGGGGCCAGGAAAAGTTCGCCCGATTGCGCTTGCGCAAGTGAAACGGTCGTGGCGGCCGTCGTGCCGTCGGCATAGGTCAGGGTGACGTTGTAGCTGGCCACGGCGTCGTGCTGGAGCAAGCGCGGGGTCGTGCCGGGACTGGTGCTGGTGTTGTAGGTCTGGCCGGTGGCATCGCGGTTGCTGTAGTTCGATCCGGCAACCGTCGTGGCGCTGAAGACGCTGTTGTAAAGCGGGGCCCCGGACGTGCCGTAGCTTTGGCCGACAAGCGCATTGAGGTTGTCGGCAAGCCCTGTTCCGCCTTCGACAAGGGTTTCATTGGTGTCGATACGGGCGGCAGGCGTGCCGAGATATATCCAGTAAAATGTCGTGGGCATCGAACGGTCCTTTGTTCCGAATGGCAGACGCTTGAAAAATGCGGTTAACCTTTAGCATGGAAAGCAGGCCCAAGCACGCCTTGCTGCACCTGCGAAACAACCATCGGTAGAATTCCGCCATGTCCCGATGGTTCCATCCCGGGAAATGAGCAGGCACGGGACGCCTCTTGGCTTGCCGCCGGCGTTGCAGTCCTTACCATGCGCGCCGAAGCCAGTGACCCCGGCCGGGCGCACGCGTCCTGCCAAGGCTGCACGTCGAGGAGGAGTGACATGGACGACAAGACCCCCAGCGCAGGCGCGCTTTGCCCCATCCAGCACAGCGGCAACCGCAACACGCGCGCCAAGGCGCGGTCGAACCGCGAATGGTGGCCGGAACAGCTGAACCTGAAGATCCTGCACCAGAACAACGAACAGTCGAACCCGCTGGGCGCCGACTTCAATTACGCCGAGGCGTTCCGGAAGCTGGACCTGGATGCCGTCAAGGCCGACCTCCGGGCGCTGATGACCGACAGCCAGGACTGGTGGCCCGCCGACTGGGGCCACTATGGCCCGCTGTTCGTGCGCATGGCCTGGCACAGCGCCGGCACCTATCGCACCGCAGACGGGCGCGGCGGTGCGCGGGCGGGCGCCCAGCGATTCGCCCCGCTGAACTCCTGGCCCGACAACGTGAACCTGGACAAGGCCCGGCGCCTGCTCTGGCCGATCAAGCGGAAATACGGCAACAGCCTGTCCTGGGCGGACCTGCTGATCCTGACGGGCAACGTCGCGCTGGAATCGATGGGCTTCAAGACCTTCGGCTTCGGCGGCGGGCGTCCCGACGTGTGGGAACCGGCCGAGGACATCTATTGGGGTTCGGAAACCGAGTGGCTGGCGCTGAGCGACAACCCCAACAGCCGCTACAAGGGCGACCGGGAACTGGACAGCCCCCTGGCTGCCGTGCAGATGGGCCTGATCTACGTGAACCCCGAAGGCCCGGACGGCAAGCCCGACCCGGTGGCCGCCGCCCGCGACATCCGCGACACCTTCAAGCGCATGGCCATGAACGACGAGGAAACCGTGGCCCTGATCGCCGGCGGCCACACCTTCGGCAAGTGCCACGGCGCGGGCGAGGCGAGCCACGTGGACGCGGACCCCGAAGGTTCGGCCATCGAGCTGCAGGGCCTGGGCTGGGCCAGCAAGTATGAAACCGGCCACGGCGCCCATGCCATCTCGTCGGGGCTGGAGGTCGTCTGGACCCAGACCCCCACGCAGTGGAGCATGGGGTATTTCAAGAACCTGTTCGAATATGACTGGGAGTTGACGAAATCCCCCGCTGGCGCCTGGCAGTGGAAGCCTGCCAACGGCGCGGGCGAGGGCACGGTGCCCGACGCACATGATCCGTCCAAGAAGATCGCCCCCGCGATGCTGACCACCGACCTGTCGCTGCGCGAGGACCCGATCTATCGCGAGATCTCGCTGCGGTTCCTGAACGACCCCGACCTGTTCGCCGACGCCTTCGCCCGCGCCTGGTTCAAGCTGACCCATCGCGACATGGGACCGAAGGTGCTTTACGAAGGCCCCGAGGTGCCGTCGGAAGACCTGATCTGGCAGGACCCGATCCCGGCGCCGGACCATCCGTTGGTGGATGCCGCCGATGTCGCGGCGCTGAAGGAGCAGGTGCTGGCCTCGGGCCTGACCGGGCCGGAACTGATCGCCACCGCCTGGGCCTCGGCCTCGACCTTCCGGGGCTCGGACTATCGCGGCGGTGCCAACGGCGCGCGGATCCGGCTGGCGCCCCAGAAGGACTGGGAGGCGAACCAGCCGCAGCAACTGGCGAAGGTGCTGGGGGTGCTGGAAGGCATCAAGGCTGATTTCGATGCCAGGGGTGCCAAGAAGATCTCGCTCGCCGACCTGATCGTTCTGGCGGGCGATGCGGCGGTCGAGGCCGCGGCCAAGGCCGCCGGCCACGACCTGGTGCTGGACTTCACCCCCGGCCGGGGCGACGCCACGCAGGACCAGACTGACGTGGAAAGCTTCGACTGGATGGAGCCGATGGCCGACGGCTTCCGCAACTACCAGCGCCAGAAGTTCAATGTCCCGGCCGAGGAGCTGCTGATCGACCGCGCGCAGCTGCTGACCCTGACCGCGCCCGAGATGACGGTGCTGGTGGGCGGCCTGCGCGCGCTGGATGCCAACTGGGACCACACCGACCACGGCGTGCTGACGAACCGTCCGGGCCAGTTGACGAACGACTTCTTCGTCAACCTGCTGTCCATGGACACGGTATGGAAGGCGCAGGACGACGACCAGATGGTCTTCGACGGCACTGACCGCAAGACGGGCGCGCATCGCTGGACGGCGACGCGTGTGGACCTGATCTTCGGGTCGAACTCGCAACTGCGGGCGATTGCCGAGGTCTATGCCCAGGACGACTGCAAGGCGAAGTTCGTGCGCGACTTCGGCAAGGCGTGGTCCAAGGTGATGAACGCCGACCGCTTCGACGCGCGGCGGCAATTGGACCCGGTTGCCTGAGGGCGCCCTCGCCCGCCCCTGATCGGGGGCGGGCTTAGTCCGCCGCCATCCGGTGCCGCCCGATCGGCAGCATCATCGGCCGCCCCGAGGTCGGGTCAGGGATGATCCGGCTGTCCAGCCCGAACACCGCGCGCACGGTTTCCGCCGTCAGCACCGCCTCGGGCGATCCTTGCGCGTGCAGTCTGCCGCCCGCCATGGCGACCAGATGGTCGGCATAGCGCGCGGCCAGGTTCAGGTCGTGCAGCACCATCACCACCGTGGTGCCAGCCCGGTGGTTCAGGTCGGTCAGCAGATCCAGAACCTCGACCTGGTGGCTGATGTCCAGAAAGGTCGTCGGCTCGTCCAGCAGCAGCAGGTCGGTCTGCTGGGCCAGCGCCATGGCGATCCAGACACGCTGGCGCTGCCCGCCTGACAGTTCATCGACCGCGCGTTCGGCCAGATCGGTGGTCTTCGTGGCCTCTAGCGCGTCGGCCACGGCCCGGTCGTCGCCGGGCGACCAGCGGGACAGGAGGCCGTGATGGGGATGGCGGCCCCGGCTGACGAGATCGGCCACGGTGATGCCTTCCGGCGCGATGGGCGATTGCGGCAGCAGGCCCATGATCCGCGCGACCTGGCGCGGGGCCATGCGGTGGATCGCCTTGCCGTCCAGCAGAACCTGGCCCGCGCGCGGGGACAGCAGCCGCGACATGGTGCGCAGCAGGGTCGATTTCCCGCAGGCGTTGGCGCCCACGATGGCAGTGATCCGGCCCGGCAGCACGTCCAGATCCAGGCCGTGCAGGATCGTCCGGTCGCCATAGCCTGCGGTCAAGTGTTGGACGGAAAGGGAATGGCGGCTCACAACGATCCTCCGGCGCGGTTCACGCGCACGATCAGGTAAATCAGATAAGGCGCCCCAAGCGCCCCGGTGACGACGCCCACCGGAAAGCGCGTCGGCAGCAGGAACTGGCCCACGTAGTCGCCGCCCAGGACCAGCAGTGCCCCCACAAGGGCCGACGGGACCAGCACCGACCCGTTCGGCCCCAGGACCCGCGACGCGATGGGACCGGACAGGAAGGCCACGAAGGCCACCGGCCCGGTGATGGCCGTGGCGACCGCGATCAGGCCCACGGCGGCGACCACGACCAGCAGGCGCGTCAGCGGGACGTCCGTGCCCAGCGCGGCGGCGGTGTCGTCGCCCAGCCGCAGCGCCTCGAGGTCGCGGGCGCGGCTGAGGAGCAGGCCGCCGAAGACCGCCAGCGACACCAGCAGCGGCAGGGCCTGGGACAGTTGCGCGCCGTTGACGCTGCCGCCCAGCCAGCGCATCGCCTCTTGCAGGTCCCAGGACGGGGCGCGGGACAGGGTATAGGCGATGAAGCTGTCCAGCATGGCCGACACGCCGATGCCGATCAGGATCAGCCGGGTGCCCGCGACGCCGCCCTTGAAGGACAGGCCATAGATCAGCATGGCGACGCCAAGCCCCGCGACCACGGCAAAGACCGAGACCACAGGCCCGTCCAGGCCCATGACCACGATGGCGAACACCGCCGCCGCCCCGGCGCCCCGGCTGATGCCGATGATGTCGGGGCTGGCCAGCGGGTTGCGCAGCATGATCTGGAAGGCCGCGCCCCCCAGGCCGAAGGACAGCCCCGCCAGCACCGCCAGCACCGCGCGCGGCAGGCGCAACTGGCCCACGGTGAAGGACGCGCCGGGCACGTCCTGACCCGCCAGCACCCGCAGCACGGTGCCGGGCGGCACGAAGGACTGGCCCAGCATCAGCGTCAGCGCAAAGCCCGCCACCAGCAGCGCCAGCGCGCCCGTGATCACCGTCTTGCGGCGACCGATGCGGCGCTGGCGCGTGGACGCGACAAGGTCGAGCGCGGTCATAGGTCCCGCACCCTTGCGCGGCGCACGATCCAGATGAAGACGGGCGCGCCGATGAAGGCGGTGACGATGCCCACGTCAAGCTCGCCGGGTCGGGCGATCAGGCGCCCCGCGATGTCGGACGCGATCAGCAGGCAGGCGCCGACCAGGGCCGACAAGGGCAACAGCCAGCGATGATCGACACCCGCCAGCAAGCGGCACAGATGCGGCACCATGAGGCCGACGAAGGCGATCGGCCCGCAGATCGCCGTCGTCGCCCCGCACAGCAGGATCGCGCCCAGGGACGCCAGCCCGCGCGCCAGGGCCACGCGTTCGCCCAAGCCTGCCGCCATCTCGTCCCCCAGGGCCAGCGAGTTCAGCTTGCGCGCGCAGGCCAGGCTGATGGCGAAACCGACTGCCAGAAAGGGCAGGACATGGTTCATGCGCGCGAAGGTCGCCCCGCCGACGCCGCCGACCTGCCAGGATTGCAGCCCGCCCGCGACCTCGCCATGGGACAGCATCACCGCCAGCACCAGCGACACGAAGGCGACCGAGGTGGCGACCCCCGCCAGCGCCAGTTTCAGCGGCGTCGGCCCGCCGCGCCCCAGCGACCCGATGGCATAGACGAAGATCGCCGTGGCCCCCGCGCCGAAGATCGCCACCCAGATAAAGGCCAGGGCCGAGGCGATGCCGAAAAAGGCCACCGCCACCGCGACCGCCAGCGACGCGCCCAGGTTCACCCCCAGGATCCCCGGATCGGCCAGGGGGTTGCGCGTCACGCCCTGCATGATGGTGCCCGCGACGCCAAGCGCCGCCCCCGCCAGCGCCGCCAGCACCGTGCGCGGAATGCGCGCGGCGACGGCGGCCTGGGCGATGGTCTCGACCTGCCCCTGCAGCGCGGCGACGATGTCGTCCCCGCCCACGTCTCGCGTGCCGACCGCGACCGACAAGGCGCACAGCACCGCCAGCAGCGCCAGCATCGCGGCCAGCCAGAGCCCGCGCGTGCGGTTCGACCGGGGCGCGACATGGGCGCGCGGCAGCGGGTTGGCGGTGGCCGTCATTCCGATGTCTTCGCCGCCTCGGCCAGAAGGGCGACGTAATCCTCCAGCACATGGGGCAGCGACAAGGGGGTCGGGTTGGCGGCGTTGCCGGCAGGGTCGTTGCCCAGCATCACGATGGCCTCGTGGGCCACGGCGGGCATGTGCGCCATCAGCGGATCGGCCTTCATCGCCGCCAGCAGGGGCGCGCCGCCATAGGTCACGACGATGTCCACGTCGTCAAAGGCGTCGATCCGTTCCGCGCTGATCGATCCGAAGAACTGTCCGGGCTGCGTCGCCTCGACCACGCTTTTCGGCATCGACAGGCCAAGGTCCTGAAAGAACTTCACCCGCGTGTCATGGGCGCTGTAGAAGTTGATGATCGACAGGTTCGTGGTGTCCAGATGCGTCACGAACATGGCCGTCCTGCCCTGCAGCTCGGGGTGCCGGGCCACGGTCTCGGCGATCTGGGCATCCATCCGCGCGACCAGGGCCTCGCCCTCGGCCGCCATGCCCATGCCGGCGCTGTTCATGCGGATCATCTGCCGCCATTCGGTCGTCCAGGCGCCGTCGGGATAGGCCACGACGGGGGCGATCTGGGACAGCGTGTCGTAATCGGCCTGCGTCAGCCCGGAATAGGCGGCCAGGATCACGTCGGGCGCGGATGCGGCCACCGCCTCGAAGTCGATGCCGTCGCCTTCGTCGAACAGGACGGGGGTTTCGGCGCCCAGTTCCTTCAGCCGTTCCTCGACCCAGGGCAGCAGGCCGTCGCCGTTGTCGTCGCCGTAGTTCGCGGCGGCCATGCCCACCGGCACCACGCCAAGGGCCAGCGGAACCTCGTGGTTGCCCGAATTGACGGTCGCCACGCGCTGCGGCCTTTCCGCGATGGTGGTGGTGCCGAAGGCATGGGGGATCGAGACGGGATAGCTTTCCTCGGCCACGGCAAGAACGGGCGCAAGCGCGGCGGCAAGGCACGGGACAAGACGGATCATGGGCGCGATCTCCTTTGGCAAGGCAAGGCTTTTTCGCGTCGCTGCGAGCGCGTCAACCCTGGCGTACGGGCTTGCGGCACCGCTTCTAGCACTTTTCCCGAGATTCCGACAAAAAAAGTGGGATTATACAAGACAGCCTCGCGCCAGCGTTCCTATAAGCCGCGCCAGCATGATCGCCACGCCGTCCCATCCCGCCCTCGGGTGGAGAGGGCTCAGGGTCATTCCTAGGCCAGCCAGCCGCGGACCCTCTCTGATCCGACGGCAGCCAGCACCCATGACAACAACCATGCGGGACTTTGAACCATGGCACATGACACCGCGCGCCGCCCCGGCCGCACCCTGATCGCCCTGCTGCTGGGCTGCACGGCCCTGATCGCATCCCCGGCCGTTGCGCAGGACACCGGGGCGGGCACCGAGGAATCGCCCTACCGCCTGTCGCCGATCCTGATCAACGCCGACGCCCAAGCCGACGACGACGCCAATTCGGTCGTTGCCCGCGAGATATCAGTGGGAGGAAAGGTCGCGACCAGCATCCTGGACACGCCCGCCTCGATCTCGGTCATCACGCAGAAGGAGATCGAAACCCGCAACGCCAAGTCGGTCGAAGAGGTTCTGCAATACACTCCGGGAATCGCGACCGATTTTTACGGCGACACCGATGGGCGGAACGACTACTACTCGATCCGCGGCTTCAACGCCTCGACCTATCGCGACGGCCTGACCTTGGGAACAATGCGCGGCGTGCGCGAAGAGCCCTTTGCCTATGAGCGTGTCGAGGTTCTGCGCGGCGCCAACTCGACCCTGTTCGGCCAAAGCGAGCCGGGCGGTTCGATCAACTTCGTGACCAAGACGCCCAAGTTCGAGCGTATCGGCGAAGCCCATCTGACCTACGGTTCGTTCAATCATGCCGAGCTTGGCTTCGACTATGGCGACGTGATCGATGTCAATCAGGATTTCGCCTTCCGCATCACCGGCAAGGTTCAGGACAGCGAACTGGAATATGACCATTCGAGGGATGACGAAACCTTTCTGATGGGCGGCCTGACTTGGCAGCCAAGCGATGCGACCAGGCTAAGCGTGGTGGTGGACTACCTGAACCGCGACGCGACGCCGAACAGCGGCGGCTATCCCATCGACCGCGAATATGACCGCAGCGAATTCTTCGGCCTGCAGGACTACAACTATCACGACGTCGAACGCACCAGCGTCACGGGTCTGCTGTCGCATGATTTCGGCAACGGGCTGAGCCTGCAGGCGAACCTGCGCTACAGCGACCTGACCGACAATTACGGCTATGCCTATCTTGATGAGCGGTTTGGCCGGACGGGCGGTCTGGTAGGCCGGGGTGCCCTGGCCAGCGACAGTTCGTCCGAGGAAGTGATCGGCAACGCGATCCTCAAGTACGACACGACCTTCGACCGCGTTGACAGCAGCACGCTTGCAGGCCTGGAGTTCCGCGATGCCTCGGTCGAGGAAAGCGCCTCTTATGGCCTTGTCCCCGGCGCTGACCCGGATGATCCCGATACCGGCGGCCAGCCGACCGGCAATACCCTGTACCAGACGCGGGACAAGGATTATTCGACCCAATCCGTCTTCCTGCAGCAGAACTTCTCGTTCGATGACCGCTGGATCGCCACGGTTGGTCTGCGGCACGACTGGATCGACGTGTCTCTCGATCAATGGTCGCTGTTCACTACACCCCAGACAAACTCCGAGCAGAACGACTTCTCGGAAACCTCGTTCCGCGCCGCGCTGACCTACAAGGTCACCGACGAGGTTTCGACTTACTTCAGCTATGTCGAGTCGGTTTCTCCCGCTGCCGAAGGGTCTCCGCAGGACATCTATGCCGAGCTTGCGCGGGGCGAGCAGTACGAGTTGGGCGTGAAATACGAACCGGCCGGAATGAACGCTCTTGTGTCGGCCTCGATCTACGAGTTGAGCAAGGACAACGAGCCACGCCTGTACTGGCCCGGCGGCTCCGGCACTCCATTCACGTTCGATCTCATCGACTCGCGCGTGCGCGGCCTGGATGTCGAAGCCAAGGTCGAGATCAGCGACACTGTCAGCGTGATCGGCGCCTATTCCTATATGGACACCGAGATCGTTCGCGGCGCACGTTCTGACGGAACGAGCCTCACCGGCAATGACCTTGCGACCGCGCCGAAGCATATCGCCTCGCTGTGGGTCAACTACACGCTGGCAGGCGAAGGTGCGCGTGGCGACATGACGTTCGGCCTGGGTGCACGCTACCTTGGATCGTATTACTTCAATGACGAGAACGAGGCAGGCCTGCTCGCGGCGGGGTATGCCGGCGCCAAGAGCGAGGCGACCATCCTGCTGGATGCCGCCGTCACCTATCAGGTCCAGGACAACACCGGCGTCGCGATCAACGTGAGCAACCTACTTGATGAACAGCATGTCGCCGGCGCCGGAACGAACTACTCCTACAACCCCGGCCGCGAAATCGCCGTGACCCTGCGCCACACGTTCTGAAGGCCCGTCACCCCGTCACCCCGTCAACCGCATCCGCCGCCATGCGGCGGGTGTCTGCCCCGCGACCTGGCGGAAGGCGCGGGTCAGGTGCGCCTGGTCCGAAAAGCCCAGCTGCGCCGCCACATCCGCCACCGACAGGTCGCTTTCGGTCAGCAGGCGCTGCGCCAGAGCGATCCGCTGGGACTGCTGCCATTGCAAGGGCGTCTGGCCTGTCGTCTGCTTGAACACCGCCGCGAACCAGCTTTCCGACAGGCCCACCGTTGCCGCCATCTCGGCCACGCTCAGGCGGCGGTCCTGGCGGGCCTTCAGCCGCGCCACCAGCCGCCGCATCTGCGCGGGCGCCAGGCCGCCGGCGGCGCGCGCGGTCCTCGCCCTCGGGGGC
>NZ_JAFNAW010000033.1 GCF_017356265.1 Paracoccus fontiphilus
AGGTCTGCGATCTGTTCTCCGACGAGGAATGCTACAACTACTTCAAAGCCGCAGGTTATGAGGTCGATTGAGTGCAACAGGCTCTAGGTCCCGCGCGGCTTGGCCCGCGTGGTGGGATCGGCCTCGCGCGGATCGTCGGGCCAGGGATGGCGGGGATAGCGGCCGCGCATGTCCTTCCTGACATCGGCATAGGAGGATGCCCAGAACCCCGGCAGGTCGGTCGTCACCTGCACGGGCTTGCCGCCCGGCGACAGCAGGCTGATGCGCAGGGGGCGCCCACCCACGATCGGATGACGCGTCACCCCGAACAGCTCCTGCAAGCGCACCTCGATCGAGGGCTGTTCGTGGTCATAGTCGATCGGCACCTTGCGGCCCAGGGGCGTGGCAAAGTGCGCCGGCGCCTCGCGGTCCAGCCGCCGCTGGCCCTCCCAGCCGATCCGGGCCTTCAGCGGCTCGACCAAGTCAAGGGCGCGCAGGTCGGCCAGCGTCCTGATCCGCCCCAGCCAGGGCAGCAGCCAGCCGGCGTCGGCCAGCAGGCCGGCATCGTCCACCACGCCCAGGTCCGGCACCAGCGCGATCCGCGCCCGCAGCCGGGCAGCGGCCGGGCTCCAGGACAGGCCGTCCAGCCGCAGTCCTTCCAGCGCGGCGCGGGCAATAGCCTCGGGCGGCGCCTCGGGCCAGGGGCGATCCGACAGCACCAGCGCCCCCAGCCGTTCCTGCACCCGTGCCAGCACCCGCCCCTCGCGCCGGGACCATTCGCAAAGCTTGACCGTCTCGATCCGCTCACCATGCAGCGCGCGCAGCTCGCCCTCGCCCAACCGGGCGGCCATGCGGATGCGGGCCTCGCGCCCGTCGCCGTCCAGATCGGCGGCCACGACCAGCCGCTGCCCGGCCATCGGGTCCCCCGCATCCATCACCGCGCCCTTGCCGCCCGACAGCACGAAGCGCGGCTCGTCCCCCTTGCGCCGCAATCCGATCCGGTCGGGATAGGCCAGCGAAACCGCGCCTCCTGCTTCTTCGTTGCCCAAATACCCCCGGGGGGTCCGGGGGGGCAGCGCCCCCCCGCCATCGCGGGACGCAACCAGACGCCGCAACCGGGCGGCCTCGTCGCGGATCTGCTGGACCACCGCGCGGTTCACCTCATGCGGGTGCCGCGCCGCAAACCCCTTGGGATCGCGCACCGCCGCCAGCCGCAGCGCCAGATCCACCGGCGCGCCGCGCAGCGGGTCGCGGCTCGACAGCAGCGCCGCCAGATCCGCCGCCTCGGGCCCGACGCGCAGCAGCATATGCGCGGGACGCGGATGCAGCGGCAGCCGCGCCAGGGCGCGCCCGTGATCGGTGATCCGGCCCGATGCATCCAGCGCCTCCAGCCCATGCAACAGGGCCCGCGCCTCGGCCAGCGCGCCCTCGGGCGGGGGCGTCAGGAAGGCCAGATCGCCCGGCTCTGCGCCCCAGGCCGCCAGTTCCAGGGCCAGGCCCGCCAGATCCGCCACGGCGATCTCGGGCGGGGCGAAGGCGGGCAAGGCCCCCTCCTCGGCCCGCGCCCACAGGCGATAGCAGATGCCCGGCGCGACACGGCCCGCACGGCCCCGCCGCTGATCGGCCTCGGCCCGGCTGACGCGTTCCGTCACCAGCCGCGACATGCCCGATCCCGGATCGAACCGGGACCGCCGTGCCCGCCCCGCATCGACCACCACCCGCACCGCCGGAATGGTCAAGGAGGTTTCCGCAATCGCCGTCGCCAGCACGATCCGCCGCCGCGCGCCGGGCGGCGACAGCGCCGCCCGCTGCTCGGCAGGCTTCAGCGCGCCATAAAGCGGCAGCACCTCGCAGTCACCGCCAAGCTGCGCCATGACCCGCCGGATCTCGCCCTCGCCCGGCAGGAAGGCCAGGACGGTGCCGCCCGTCTCGCGGGTTTCCGCTTCGACCACGGCAATCAGCCGCGCGGCTTCATCGACCAGCCGGGCGACGGCGGACAACGGCTTGGGCAGCCAGCGCGTCTCGACCGGGAAGGCCCGGCCCTCGGACCGGATCACCGGCGCACCGTCCAGCAGCGCCGCCACGGGTTCGGCGTCCAGCGTGGCCGACATCACCAGCACCGCCAGATCCTCGCGCAGCGCCCCCTTGGCCTCCCACACCAAGGCCAGTCCCAGGTCCGCGTTCAGGCTGCGTTCGTGGAATTCGTCGAAGATCACGCAGCCGATGCCCTCCAGCGACGGATCGGACTGGATCATCCGCGTCAGGATGCCTTCCGTCACGACCTCGATCCGGCTGCCTCCGACCGATTCGCCGCGCATCCGGTAACCGACACGCGCCCCCACGGCTTCGCCCAGCTGCTCGGCCAGCCGCTCCGCCGCAGCCCGCGCCGCCAGCCGCCGAGGCTCCAGCATCACGATCTTGCCCGCCACCCGGTCCAGCAGCGCCAAGGGGACACGCGTCGTCTTGCCCGCCCCCGGCGGAGCCACCAGCACGGCGCGGCCATGGGCGGCAAGCGCCTCGCACAGCGCAGGAAGAACATCGTCGATAGGCAACCGATCCAGCATCCCAGCGTTATGTCGCAACGGCGGGCCAAGCGGAACCCCGGCCCGCCGCCCTAGGCAAACCCTTCCCCGGGGCCTATTTTCCAGAAAAGACGGCAGAAACAGGCAGGCGGAATGGGTATCGGCAGCACATTGATGGCGGGCATCGGCTTGGGCGACCCGGTGATCCGGCTGGGCGTCACGGGCCTGTCGCGCGCGGGCAAGACGGTGTTCATCACCTCGCTGGTGGCGAACCTGATGGACCGGGGCCGGATGCACGCGCTCCGCGCCGCCGCCGACGGCAGCCTCAAGGCCGCGTGGCTGCAACCGCAGCCCGACGACACCGTGCCGCGCTTCGATTTCGAACGCCACCTGGCCGCCCTGACCGGACCCGACCCGCACTGGCCGGACGGAACGCGCCATGTCAGCCAGTTGCGCCTGTCCCTGCGCCTGGACGGCAAGGGACTGCTGGGCGGCCTGACGGGCCCGCGCACCCTGCATCTGGACATCGTCGATTACCCCGGCGAATGGCTGCTGGACCTGCGCCTGATGGAAAAGGATTTTTCCGAATGGTCGGCCGAGGTCCTGGACCGCATGGACGGCCGCCCCGGCGCCGCTGACTACCAAGCCGCACTGAACGGCATCGACGGCGACCGCTTCGACGAACCCACCGCGCAATCCTTGGCCCAGACCTATACCGCCCATCTCCATGCCGCGCGCGAGGCGGGCTGGTCCGACTGCACCCCCGGCCGCTTCCTGATCCCCGGAGAGATGGAGGGTTCCCCCGCCCTGACCTTCGCCCCCCTGCCCGCCTCCTTCGCCGATGGCCGGCTGCACCGGGAATTCCGCCGCCGCTTCGACGCCTACAAGTCGCGCGTCGTGAAGCCCTTCTTCCGCGAACACTTCGCCCGCATCGACCGTCAGGTGGTGCTGGTGGACGTGCTGGGCGCGATCCACCAGGGCCCCCGCGCGGTCGAGGACATGCGCCGCGCCATGGCCGACGTGCTGACCGCCTTCCGCCCCGGCCGGGCGGGCTGGCTGGCGCAACTGCTGGGCACGCGGCGCGTGGAACGCATCCTGTTCGCCGCGACCAAGGCCGACCATCTGCACCATGTCCAGCACAACCGCCTGACGGCGATCCTGTCCGCCATGCTGCGCGAGGCGCGCGACCGCGCCGATTTCAGCGGCGCCCGGACCGAGGCCATGTCGGTCGCCGCCCTGCGCGCCACGACCGAGGACACGATCCGCCAGAACGGCGAGGATCTGCCCGCCGTGCGTGGCAGGCTGATGGACGGGCGGCAGGCGGCCTTCTATCCGGGCGAGCTGCCCGCCGATCCCGCCGCCCTGCTGCACCCGGCGCGGGATGGCGCTGCGCAATGGCTTGACGGCGACTATGCCATCATGAACTTTGCCCCCGCCCCGATGACTGCGCGCCCCGGCGACGGCCCGCCGCATATCCGGCTGGACCGCGCCGCCGAATTCCTGGTCGGAGACCGGCTATGAGCGACACCCCCCGCCGCGGCCCCGTGCTGATCGAACTGGACGCGCCCGCCGCCGAGCCCCGCACCGGCCCCGCGTCCGAAGTGCGGGACGACACGCTGAACCCCGCGGACGCCCCGCCCATCGACGCGGCCGACCCCTTCCTGCCCCGCCCCCGCACGATGGAGATGGTGACGCGCCTTGTCGGCCGCCCGCCGTCGAAGCTGACAAGGGTCTTCATCAATTCCGGCGTGGCGCTGTTCACCTTTCTTCTGTCCATCGCCGCGCTGAACTTCATCAACGACCTGCTGACCCGCTATCCGGTGCTGGGATGGATCGGGGTCGCGCTGTTCGCGCTGTTCACGCTGGCGGCGTTGGGCATGGCCTGGCGCGAATACCGGGCCTGGGCGCGGTTCGCCAGGATCGACGCGATCCAGCGCCAAGCGGGCACGGCCCTGGCCGACGACAGCATCGACAAGGCGCGCAGGGTAGCCGACGATCTGCTGGCGCTCTATCGCGACCGGCCAGAGATGGAGTGGAACCGCAAGCGCCTGTCCGACAACCGCGGCGACGCCTTCGACGCCCGCACCCTGCTGACCATGGCGGAAACCGAGCTTTTGGCGCAACTGGACCAGGACGCCCGGCGGGAAATCGAGGCCGCCGCCCGCACCGTCGCCACCGCCACGGCGCTGATCCCGCTGGCGCTTGCCGATGTCGCCGCCGCCCTTGCCGCGAACCTGCGGATGATCCGCCGCATGGCCGAAATCTATGGCGGCCGCGCGGGCGCCATCGGCGGCTGGCGGCTGGCGCGCACGGTCATCACCCATCTGGTCGCCACCGGCGCGGTGGCCGCAGGCGACGACCTGATCGAGACCGTCGCCGGGGGCGGAATCCTCTCCAAGGTGTCGCGCCGCTTCGGCGAGGGCGTGGTGAACGGCGCCCTGACCGCCCGCGTCGGCATCGCCGCGATGGAGGTGTGCCGTCCCCTGCCCTTCCTTGCCCAGCCCCGCCCCAAGGTCGGCAACCTGGTCACGCGCGGCTTGCGCGGGCTGTTCGGGTCCGACGAACGGGGCTAGAACCCTCCCGAAAGGGGACAGAGGATGGCGTTCTTTCTGGGAATCGACGGCGGCGGCACGGGATGCCGCGCGGCGCTGGCGGATGCGGACGGCCGCATCGTCGGCCAGGGCCAGGGCGGGCCCGCCAACATCAACACCGATGTCGAGGGCGCGGCGGTCAGCATCCTGCAAGCCACCGCCGAAGCCGTCGAGGGCACCGGCGCCGATCCCCGCGACCTGATCGCCACGCTGGGCCTTGCCGGGGGCACGATGGCCGCTGCCACGGAAAGGCTTTCGTTGCTTCTGCCTTTCGCGCGGGTGCAGATCGTCAATGACGGCGTGACCGCCGCGCGGGGCGCGCTGGGAATGCAGGACGGCATCCTGGCCGCGATGGGCACGGGGTCCGTCTTTGCCGTGCAGCGCGGCGGCGCGTTGCGGCAGGTCGGCGGGCGCGGCTTCCTGATGGGCGACGAGGGGTCGGGCGCCGTCCTGGGCCGTGCGCTGCTGTCCCTGGCCATGCGGGCCGAGGACGGGTTCGCGCCGATGACTCCGCTGCTGCAGGATCTGCTGGGGGAACTGGGCGGGGTCGAGGGGATCATACGCTTCGGCAACACCGCCCGCCCGGCGGATTTCGCCCGGCTGGCCCCGCGCATCGTCGCGGGCGAGGATCCGGCGGCGCGGCAGGTCTTCGATGCCGCTGTGGCCGAGGTGCGCCACATCCTGACGATGCTGCAAGCCGATGCGCCCCTGCCGGTGGTCTTCGTGGGCGGGCTTGGCCCGGCCTATGCGGCGCGGCTGACGGACTGGCCGCAGCGCCATGCGCTCGGGTCCGGGGTGGATGGCGCGCTGCTGATGGCGCGGCAGATGGCCGGGGCGGCATGACGGTCCTTGCCGCCGCGCAGGTGTTTGACGGCCAGCGGATGCTGCCCGACCATGCCGTGGTGATCGAGGGCGACCGCATCGCGGCGGTCCTGCCCGCCAGCGACGTCGGCCCGGTCACGCGGCTGGAGGGCACGCTCGCGCCCGGTTTCCTGGACCTGCAGGTGAACGGCGGCGGCGGGCTGATGGTGGGCGGCGACACCGATGTGGCGGAGGCCACGGCTGCCGTGATCGACGCGGGCATTCGGGCGGTGGGGGGTGCCGGGCTTCCTGGGCCTGCATCTGGAAGGCCCGCATCTGGACCCCCGCCGCCACGGCGCCCATGATCCCGCGTTGATCCGGCCCATGGAGGCCAACGATCTGGCGCGCCTCTGCAAGGCCGCGCGTGCCCTGCCCGTGCTGATGGTGACGCTGGCGCCCGAGGCCGCAACCCCGGACCAGATCGCCACCCTGTCCCGCGCGGGCATCATCGTCAGCTTGGGTCACACGGACTGCGACCACGACACCGCCCGCGCAGCCTTTGCGGCGGGCGCCTGCTGCGCCACGCATCTGTTCAACGCCATGAGCCAGATGGGCCACCGTTCGCCGGGTCTGGTCGGCGCGGTGCTGGCAGGCGACACCCATGCCGGGCTGATCGCAGACGCCATCCATGTCCACCCGGCGGTCCTGCGCACCGCGCTGGCGGCGCGACCGGACGGCATCTTCCTGGTGACGGACTGCATGGCGTTCGCGGGCACCGACCTGACCGAGATGACGTTGCAGGGCCGCACGATCCACCGCCGCGACGGGCGGCTGACCCTGGCGGACGGCACGCTGGCCGGGGCCGACCTGCGCATGGATGGGGCAATCCGGGTGCTGGTGGATCAGGCAGGCATCGCCCCGGAACGTGCGCTTGCCATGGCCACGTCGGAACCGGCCCGCATCATCGGCCTTTCAGACGAATACGGCGCGCTGCGGGAAGGCAGGCGCGCCGATCTGGTGCTGCTGGACGATGGGTGGCGCCTGCAATCCGTCTGGATCGCAGGCCAGCCCGTCACTCGGGAATGACCCGCACTGCCCCTTTCGAGGCGCTGGTGGTCATCGCCGCATAGGCGCGCAGCGCCGTCGTGATCTTGCGCGCGCGCGGCTTGGCGGGCTTCCAGCCCTCGGCCTCGCGCCTGGCGCGGCGGGCTGCCAGCGTTGCGTCGTCCACGGCCAGGTGGATCTTCCGGTTCGGGATGTCGATCTGGATCAGGTCGCCTTGTTCGACCAGGCCGATGGTACCGCCTTCCGCCGCCTCGGGCGAGACATGGCCGATCGACAGCCCGGACGAGCCGCCCGAAAAGCGACCGTCCGTCACCAGCGCGCAGGCCTTGCCCAGCCCTTTCGACTTCAGATAGCTGGTCGGATACAGCATTTCCTGCATCCCCGGACCGCCGCGCGGACCTTCGTAGCGGATCAGCACGACCTCTCCGGGCTTGACCTTGCCGGTCAGGATGCCGCTGACGGCATCGTCCTGGCTTTCGAAGATATGCGCCGGGCCTTCGAACTTCAGGATCGATTCGTCGACCCCCGCCGTCTTCACGATGCAGCCGTCCTCGGCCAGGTTGCCGTAAAGCACAGCCAGCCCGCCATCGGCGGTGAAGGGCGCGTTGACGGACCGGATCACGCCCGCCTGCCGGTCGAGATCCAGCGTCTCCCACCGCGCTTCCTGCGAGAAGGCCACCTGCGTCGGCACGCCGCCCGGCGCGGCGCTGAAGAACTTGTGCACCATCTCGCTGTCGGTGCGGCTGATGTCCCAGCGGTCGATGGCGTCGCCCATGGTGGGGGCATGGACGGTCGGCGTGTCGCGGTGGACCAGCCCGCCGCGTTCAAGCTGGCCCAGGATGGCAAAGATTCCGCCGGCGCGGTGGACGTCCTCCATGTGGACGTCCTGCTTGGCGGGGGCGACCTTGGACAGGCAGGGCACGTTGCGCGACAGCCGGTCGATGTCCTTCATGTCGAAGTCGATGCCGCCTTCATGGGCGGCGGCCAGGATGTGCAGCACGGTGTTGGTCGAGCCGCCCATGGCGATGTCCAGCGACATCGCGTTCTCGAACGCCTTCTTGTTGGCGATGTTGCGCGGCAGGACCGAGTCGTCCTCGCCCTCGTAGTAACGCCGCGCCAGATCGACGATCAGGTGGCCCGCCTCGACGAACAGGCGCTTGCGGTCGGCATGCGTCGCCAGGGTGGAGCCGTTGCCGGGCAGAGACAGGCCCAAGGCCTCGGTCAGGCAGTTCATGGAGTTGGCGGTGAACATGCCCGAGCAGGACCCGCAGGTCGGGCAAGCCGACCGCTCGATAACCTCCACATCGGCGTCCGACACGGTGTCGTCGGCGGCGGCGACCATGGCATCGACCAGATCCAGCGCATGGGTCTTGCCGTTCAGCACGACCTTGCCCGCCTCCATCGGCCCGCCGCTGACGAACACGGCGGGAATGTTCAGCCGCATCGCCGCGTTCAGCATCCCCGGCGTGATCTTGTCGCAGTTCGAGATGCATACCATCGCGTCGGCGCAGTGGGCGTTGACCATGTATTCCACGCTGTCCGCGATGATCTCGCGCGAGGGCAGCGAATAGAGCATCCCGTCATGGCCCATCGCGATGCCGTCATCGACCGCGATGGTGTTGAATTCCTTGGCGATGCCGCCCGCGGCCTCGACCTCGCGGGCGACAAGCTGGCCCAGGTCCTTCAGGTGGACATGGCCCGGCACGAACTGGGTGAAGCTGTTGACGATGGCGATGATCGGCTTGCCGAAGTCGCTGTCCTTCACCCCTGTCGCCCGCCATAGCCCGCGCGCGCCCGCCATGTTGCGGCCGTGGGTGGTGGTGCGGGAACGATAGGCGGGCATGGCTTGAGTCTCCTGTGGCTGGCGGGTTGGTTTAGCACCGATGATGGCGAAAGGAAATTGCCTGCCGACGGGGGATCGCGGGGTTTTTGTGTCGTCTTGCGTCCCGCGACCGCCGGGGGACTTCACGTCCCCCGGACCCCCCGTGGGATATTTGGGCCAAGATGAAGGTCAGGAAGCGAGCTTCATGGTGACGATGCCCGCGACGATCAGGCCCGCCGCCAGCAGGCGCGTGGCCGTGGCGGGTTCCCCGAACAGCACGATTCCCACAAGGAAGGCGCCCACCGCGCCGATGCCGACCCAGACGGTATAGGACGTGCCCAGCGGCAGCGTGCGCATCGCGACGGCCAGCAGCCAGAAGGACGCGATCATCCCCACGACCATGATGCCGGTGGGCCAGATGCGGGTGAAACCGGCGGATTGCTTCATCGCGGTTGCCCAGACGATTTCCAGAAGACCGGCGAGAAAAAGATAGAGCCAAGCCATGAACGACCCCAAGCCTGCCGGGTCGTCCCGGCGCGTTTGCCCGTGATGGGGAGGTCGTCCTCTGCTGCCCTTAAATAAGTGTGCCTGCCACCCTATTCAAGCCGCCCGACCTTGGCATTCTCGACCAGTTCGGTTTTGGCGCCCAGCAGGCGTTCGGCCAGCATCTTCACGCCCGAGATCAGCAGGTTGCTGCCGTCCCACAGTTCCGCCGAGGTGGGCCGGACGGTGATCACGCGCAGGTCGGGATGATCGGGGGAGGTGAAGAAGGTCTCGTCGGTCAGGCGCCAGACCTCGCGGGCCTTGTCGGGATCGTGGCGGATTTCGGCAGTGCCGTTGATCACGACGTAATCGTTCGCGCGTTCGTCCGAAAAGGCCAGCGAGACGTTCGGATTGGCCGCGATCTGGTCCAGCTTGCAGCCCTTGGTGTCGGTCAGGACATGGATCGCCCCTTCGTCCCGGCGGACGCGGGCATAAACGGGGCGGACCCGCTGGCCGTCGCCGTCGCACGTGACGAACATGCAGGGGTCCAGCCTGTCGGCGATGGTCCAGATGCGGTCGATGACGTCGGGATCGGGCATGGGGCCTCCGGGTCTGCGATACGGGCAAACGCATGGGACCGGGCGATGTTCCCCGACCTCAGCGCATCCCCAGCCCGGCCCGCATCATCAGCCGCCGCACCGGCGCGATGCCGTAAAGCCCGCCAAGCGCGGCCGCGCGCAGGTCGCGCAGGGGGCGCAGGGATGCCTGGCTGGCGCGGTTCAGCGCGTCGATGCCCAGCAGGCGGGCATAGGCCTCGGGGCGGCGGGTGCGGTCATAAGCGGCAAGGCTGTCCGGGTTGCCGGGGTCGTCGCCCGACAGGTCGATCAGCGCAGCGAGATCCGCCAGGCTCATGTTCAGGCCCTGGGCGCCGATGGGCGGAACGACATGGGCGGCCTCGGCGATCAGCGCCGTGCGCGGGCCGGTGAAGCGGTCGGCGATCTGGCTGATGATCGGCCATTGCGTCAGGCGCGTGGCAAGCGTCAGGCGACCCAGGACGCCTGCGGACCGGGCGTTCAGTTCCGCCTCGAAGGCATCAGGCGGCAGGGCGGCAAGGCGGGCGACCTCCCGGCCGTTCTCCATCCAGACGACCGCCGAACAGGGCTTGCCGTCCCGGTCGGGCAGCGGCACCAGCGTGAACGGCCCGCCCGAGCGGTGGATCTCGGTCGAGACGTTGCCGTGCGGCACGTCATGGGTGACGGCAAAGGCCAGCGCCTTCTGGCCGTAGCGGAAGGTCCGCACGCCGATGCCAAGCGCCTGCCGCACGGGCGAATCGCGCCCATCGGCGCCGATCAGCAACCGTGCCTGGACGCGGCAGCCATCGGTCAGCGTGACGATGGCGCCCGTGTCGCGGGCCAGCACGCCCGCCGTGCCGGTGCCGGGCTGGAAGCGGACGTTTTCCATCCCGGCCAGCCGGGCCGAGATCTCTCGCCGCAGGAGCCAGTTGGGCAGGTTCCAGCCGAAGGGTTGGTCGCCGATCTCGGAGGCGTCGAAGTCGCGGATCAGCCGGGTCGCGGGTTGCGCGCCGCCCGCATCGACGATGCGCATGACCTGCAGGGGCGTGGCATGGGGCAGCAGGCGGTCCCACAGCCCGATCCGCCGCAGCAGTGCGACCGAGGGGGTCAGAAAGGCGGTGGTGCGCAGGTCGGCCCCTTCGGCCCCCTCCTCGGTCACCGGCGGGGCGGGGTCGACGCAAAGGGTCTGAAAGCCCTGCGCCCCGAAGGCGGCAGCCGCGATCAGCCCGGCAATGCCGCCGCCCGAGACCAGGACGTCGATCCGAGAGGTGTCGCCTGCGATCATATGCCGCGGCCTAGTTTCCGGCGGTGAACAGCAGCATGACCGCGAAAACGGCCACGGTCAGGACCAGGCCCAGCAGGCCAAGCACCGGAAGGCCGAACTGGACGACGGCCAGAACGGCAATGGCAAGAACGACCAGCAGCAGGGCAACGGCAAGGAAATTCAGGCGATTTCCGCTTTTGTCGGCGGTATGGGTCATGGGGGAACCTATGGGATGGATGCGCGTCCGCCGGCATTGTCGCGCAATCAGCAGCCAAGGGCAATCTGGCGCAGGAAGCCCGTCAGGTCGTGGACGTGGTGATCGACATGGTCGGGCACCGCGCCGGCCATCACCTCTGGCCCGTGCCGCCCCGGCCCGACCAGGATCGTGCGCATCCCCAGGTCATGGGGAACCGCCAGGTTGCGGGGGTCATCCTCGAAAAAGGCGGCGCGGGTGGGGTCGATGCGCGCCGCCCCGATCACGGCCTGGAACGCCTCGGGGCGGGGCTTGGGGTGGAAATGGGTTTCGGCGATGCCATAGACCGCCTCGAACAGGGGGGCGGGGACGTCGTCGTTCACCAGACCCAGGCCCCGCGCCCGCAGCACCTTCACCGCATAGGCGGCATCGGCATTGGTGTGGACCAGCTTGCGACCCGGCAGCGCGGCGATGGCGGCGGCCAGATCTGGCGCGGGCAGCAGGGGGGCGAAGTCGATGTCGTGGACCTCGTCCAGGTAGGCTACCGGGTCGATGGCGTGTTCGGCCATCAGCCCGGCCAGGGTGGTGCCGTGCCGCATCCACCAGTCGCGCCGCATCCCGTCGGCGGCATCGCGTTCGACCGCCAGCGTACGCATGACGTAATCGGTCATCCGCGCCTCGATCTGCGGGAACAGCGCCATCTCGGGCGGATACAGGGTGTTGTCCAGATCGAAGATCCAGGTATCGACATGCGCGAAATCCATGCCCGCTGCCTAGCCCGCCAACAGCGCGCTTGCAATCGCCCCTCGCGCGGCCAATCGTGGCGGCCATGAAGGACGCATATTCCCTGATCCTGGCCGCGATCGAATCCGGCACCTATCGACCCGGCGACCGGCTGGTCGAATCGGAACTGGCCGAACGCTTCGGCGTGTCCCGTACGCCCGTCCGCGAGGCCCTGCAGCGGCTGGAAACGCAACAGATGCTGGTCCGCGACGGGCGCAGCCTGATCGTGGCCTCGCTCGACCACAACCAGCTGGCCGAGCTTTACACCGTCCGCGCCGAGCTTGAGGCCCTGGCCGCGCGCCTTGCCGCGCGCCACGCCACCCCCGAGGAGGTGCGCGTGCTGGCCCAGATGGTCGCGGACGACCAGCGGGCGGTCGGCGACCCCGAGGCCCTGGCGCGGGCCAACAAGCGCTTCCACCACCAGATCCACCTGGCGTCCCACAACCGCTACCTGGTCCAGCAGCTTGACCTGGTGCACCGGACCATGGCGCTGATGGCCAAGACCTCGCTGGCGGCCGAGGGGCGCAGCGAAACCGCGCTTGCCGAACACAAGCGCATCGTCGATGCCATCGCGGC
Source organism: Paracoccus fontiphilus (assembly GCF_017356265.1). Taxonomy (GTDB): domain Bacteria; phylum Pseudomonadota; class Alphaproteobacteria; order Rhodobacterales; family Rhodobacteraceae; genus Paracoccus; species Paracoccus fontiphilus. Next base: position 12,652 of record NZ_JAFNAW010000033.1, read on the forward strand.
GGGCGACGGAACGGCGGCGGACAAGGCGCTGCGCCAGCATATCTCGATGGCCTGGGAAACGCGCCTGAAGCTGGAGGCCGCGATCGACCGTGACTGACACCCCCCGCCCCGGGCCGCGCCTGATCCGGTCCGAGGCCGACCTGGCCGAGGGCATGGCGCATCTTGTGGCGGTCTGCCCCGTCTGGGCGCGGGTCGCGCCGCAGATCGGCCCCCTGCCCCTGCGGCGGCGCAGCGACGGGTTCGAGGCGATTGCCAGTGCCATCGTCGCCCAGCAGATCTCGGTCGCGGCGGCGGATGCGATCTGGGCGCGGATGGAGGCGGCGGGGCTGGCGACGGCCGGGGCCATTGCCGCTGCCGATGAGGACGCGTTGCGCGCGGCCGGCCTGTCCCGGCCCAAGGCGCGCTATCTGAAGGGGATCGCGGCGGCGGGGCTGGACTGGGACGGGTTGCGCGCCCTGCCCGACGACGACGTGATCGCGGCCCTGGTGGCGCTGCCCGGCATCGGCGTCTGGACGGCGGAAATCTATCTGAAGTTCGCGCTTGGCCGGGCGGATGTCTTTGCGGCGGGCGATCTGGCGCTGCAGGAATCGGCGCGGCTGATGTATGGCCTGGAGGCCCGCCCCGGCTCCGCCGCCCTGCGGCAGATGGCCGAACCCTGGCGGCCCTGGCGCGCGGTTGCGGCGCGCGGGCTGTGGGCCTATTACCGCCTGGCCAAAGGCCGCGAGGGAGTGCGATGAGCCAGTTGAAATCCGCCCGCAAGGGGCCGCCCAAGGCCGATGCGGTCGTTGTCTTCCTGCATGGCTACGGCGCCGACGGGGCCGACCTGCTGGGCCTGGCCGATCCCTTGTCGCCGCACCTGCCGGGCGTGGCCTTCCATGCCCCGGACGCGCCGGAACGCAGCATCAACAACCCCTTTGGCTACCAGTGGTTTCCGATCCCCTGGCTGGACGGGTCCACCGACGCGCAGGCCAAGGAATCGATGGTCCGGTCCGTCGGCCTGCTGAACGCCTGGCTGGACAAGGTTCTGTCCGACGAGGGGCTGACCGCGGACCGGATGGTCGTGGTGGGCTTTTCGCAAGGCACGATGATGGCGCTGCACGTCCTGCCGCGCCGCGACGAGGCCGTTGCCGGCATCGTCGGCTTTTCGGGTCGCCTGCTGGGCCCCGAGCTGCTGGCGGGCGAGGCGAAGGTCAAGCCGCCCGTCCTGCTGCTGCATGGCGACCAGGACCCGATGGTGCCGTTCCAGGACATGACCCTGGCCGGCGAGGCCCTTGAGGCCGCAGGCTTCACCGTCTACGGCCATGTGATGAAGGGCACGGGGCACGGGATCTCGCCCGACGGCCTGTCGGTCGCCTTGAGTTTCCTGAAGGATCGCCTGGGGAAATAGCCGGGGCGCTGCCCCCCAAGCCTGCCGCAAGGCGGCAGGCGTTCGTCGCTGAAAAAGGTCCGCCGGACCTTTTTCCGGGCGCTCCTTACCCCCAAGATTTTTCGACCGGGATGAAAGGGCGTCAACCCCAGATCGCCGGGTCGGCCAGTTCGATGGAGTTGCCCGCGGGATCGCGCAAATAGATCGACCGCGCGCCGTTCGGCCAGCGAAAATCAGCTTCGATGGCGATGCTTCGGGCGGTCAGGTGGCGGCGCCAGTCGTCCAGCCTGTCAGCCGCGACGGCAAGGCAGAAATGGCCCGGTCCGCGCGCGCCATGCGGGGGGACGGGCAGCCTGGCATCGGGTCCGGGCGGCTGTTCGGTGGCGGAGGGGTTGAAGACCAGCAGCACCTGCGAGGGCGCGACGCGAAAGAACACATGCCGCCCCGGCACGCTCTGGAACGGCTGCAAGCCCATCACGTCGCGCCAGAAGGCCGTGGCGGCTTCAAGGTCGCCTGCGTAAAGCGCGGATTCCAGCGTGCCCAGCACGGGTGGCGTTCGTTCGGTCATGGCGTGCAGCCTGCCATCCCCAGGGACATCCCGCAATCGTCATCGCGCTGTTACCGTTCGGGATTATTCCGGCGATGGATCGGATAGATCCGGGGGCTTGCCAGATCCCGGCCACGATATATAGTCAAGGTCACGGATCTGACGGGCGCCCCCGGTCAACCCCATGGGGGCAGGCGGGAAGGCGATATGCTGGATCATCGACACCAGACGGATTTTCGAACCCAGTTCGTGCGCGAGCCTGCAAGCCTGCGCCACTATCCCGCGCTGGTGCTGAACGCGGATTACCGGCCCTTGTCCTATTATCCCCTGTCCTTGTGGCCCTGGCAGGAGGCGATCAAGGCGGCCTTCCTGGACCGCGTGGACATCATCGCCGAATACGAGGAGGTGGTGCGAAGTCAGCGCCAGGCGTTCAAGCTGCCCTCGGTCGTCGTTCTGAAAGATTACGTCAAACCCCAGAAGCGCGTGGCCTTCACGCGCTTCAATCTTTTCCTGCGGGACGAATTCTGCTGCCAGTATTGCGGGGCCAAGGGCGACCTGACCTTCGACCATGTGGTGCCCCGGTCGCGGGGCGGCGTCACCAGCTGGGACAATGTGGTCGCCGCCTGCTCGCCCTGCAACCTGCGCAAGGCCAACCGCAGCCTGCGCCATTCGGGCATGAGCCTGCGCCGCAAGCCCCGCCAGCCCTCGCCCGAGGAAATGCACGCGGCGGGCCGGCGCTTTCCGCCGAATCACCTGCACGACAGCTGGATGGATTTCCTGTACTGGGACGCCGAACTGGAAAGCTGAAGGGTCAGGCGTCGTGGTCGTGCCGGCCCCGCTGCGACAGGTGCAGGGCTGCGGCCGCCGACAAGGCGACCATCGCCAGCACGACCATCGACGCGTCGGCCGAGAAGGCCGCCCACAACGTCAGCGCGGCGAAAAGGATGACTGCGGCGATCAGGACCAGGAAGTGCGGCAAGGGCATGGCGGGTCGTCTCCTCACCCTCAATATGGGATGAAGATTTCGTTTTGAAAAGACGATGCCGAAAATGCGCGCGAAATTGCCGCACAGTCGCGTGGTCGTCAGATCAGGCCCGCATGTTCCAGCGCCGCGTCGATCAGGCGCCGCGTCGGGTCGGTCAGCGGCACCAGCGGCAGGCGGACGCGTTCGTCGCACAGGCCCAGCCGCGACATCGCGTATTTGGCGCCCACCAGGCCCGGCTCGACGAAGATCGCGACGTGCAGGGGCATCAGCCGGTCCTGGTAGTCCAGCGCCTTGGCATAGTCGCCCGCCAGCGTGGCTTCCTGGAATTCCGCGCAGAGCTTCGGCGCGACATTGGCCGTGACGCTGATGCAGCCCACGCCGCCATGGGCGTTGAAGCCCAGCGCGGTCGCGTCCTCGCCCGACAGTTGCACGAAATCTGGGCCGCAGGTGATGCGCTGCTGGCTGACGCGCTCCAGCTTGCCGGTGGCGTCCTTGACGCCGACGATCGTGGGTAGCTTCGCCAGTTCGCCCATCGTTTCGGGCGTCATGTCGATGACCGAGCGGCCGGGAATGTTGTAGATGACGATGGGCAGGTCCGAGGCCTCGGCCAGGGCGGTGTAATGGGCGATCAGGCCCGCCTGCGTCGGCTTGTTGTAATAGGGCGTCACCACCAGGGCCGCGTCGGCGCCGACCTCGGCCGCGTGGCGAATCAGGCCGATGCCCTCGCGGGTGCTGTTCGATCCCGCGCCCGCGATGACCGGAATGCGGCCCGCGACGGCCTTGACGACCTCCTCGATCACCAGGCGGTGCTCGTCATGGGTCAGGGTCGGGCTTTCGCCGGTGGTGCCCACGGGTACAAGGCCGTGGCTGCCTTGGTCGATGTGCCATTCGACCAGCTTCTTCAGCGTGTCCAGGTCCAGCTCGCCGTCCGGGGTGAACGGCGTGACCAGTGCGGGCAGGGATCCCTTGAACATGACACGCTTCCTTGCAGGTGATATGGATTGCGCGCCTGATTAGCGGGGCAAGCGGCACTTGCCAAGGTTGTGAATTGCGTCATGGGTGCGGGGCGGCGACACAGGGCGGTGATGCGACTTCTGCGCGACATGATGGCCGCGGGGCTGCTGGTCCTTGCCACCTTGGCCCCCGCCCGGGCCGAGGATGCGGGCGCGATGGCGCTGGCCCTGTCGGCGGCGGATGCGCGCGACTGGATCACCGCCCGCGATGCCGCCCGCCGGTCCGGACCCATGGCCGAGGCCCTGGTCGGATGGCAGGCCCTGCGCGCGGGGCATGGGGCGCCGGGCGACTATATCGACTTCACGCGCGCCCATGGCGACTGGCCGGGCCTGGCGCTGCTGCGGGAACGCGGCGATGCGCGGCTGACCGCCGACCTGCCCCCGCGGGACCTCCGCGACTGGTTCGGGGAACGCCTGCCCGAAACGCTGGCGGCCGAGAAGGCCTATCTTGCCACGCTGGACCCCGAGGCGGCCAAGGCCGAGCGCGCGCGCTTCTGGACCACGGCTGCCCTGACCGCGCCCGAGGAAGCGGCCTTCCTGGCCGAGCACGGCGCCGAACTGGCGCCGCTGACGGGCGCGCGGGCCGTGGCGATGCTGGACCGGCAGGACTGGGCGCAGGCCGAGCGCCTGCTGCCGAAGCTGCCCGAGGCCGACCGCCCGCTGCTGGCCGCGCGCATCGCCTTGCAGGCCGGGCGGGCGGGGGTGGACGACCTGATCCTGGCGCTGCCCCCTGCGGCGCGGACCGATCCCGGACTGACCCTCGACCGCTATCTGTGGCGGGTCCGCGCCAAGCAGCACGAGGGCGCGCAGGCCCTGATGCTGGAAGCCTCGACCAGTGCGACGGCGCTGCGCGATCCGGCGGCCTGGGCGCCCATGCGGGTGGATTATGCGCGCATGGCGATGCGGAACGGCAACTGGGCGCGGGCCGAGGCGCTGGCCCGGGCCCACTTCCTGCCGCCCGACAACCGCCACTACGCGGATCTGGAATGGCTGGCGGGCTTTGCGGCGTTGAAGCAAGGGGCGCCGGACCGGGCGCTGGGGCATTTCCTGCATCTGGAAACCGTGGTCGGCAGCCAGATCAGCAGGTCCCGCGCCTTCTACTGGCAAGGCCGCGCGCACGGGGCGCTTGGCGACAAGGCGGCGGCGGACGCGGCCTTTGCCAAGGCGGCGGCGATGCCCGGCACCTTTTACGGCCAGCTTGCGTCCGAACGGATCGGCGCGACGATGCCCGCCGATTACGCCACGCCCGGCCCCCTGCCCGACTGGCGCGGCGCGGCGGCCCTGGGCGAAAGCAGCGTCTTCCAGGCCGGGCTGTGGCTGCTGGCGACCGGCCGCGCGGACGAGGCGCAGCGGTTCTTCCTGCACCTGTCCGAGACCGCCGATCCGCAGGACACCCTGCGCATGGCCCGCCTGATGTATGAAGCCGACATGCCGTGGCACGGGCTGCGCCTGTCCAAGCGCGCCGCCGACAAGGGCGCGATCCATCCCGCGGCCCATTTCCCCCTGACCGGGCTGCACGACACCGATTTCGGCGTCCCGTCCGAACTGGTGCTGTCCATCGCCCGCCAGGAATCCGAGTTCAACCCCGCGGCCCGCAGCCCGGTGGGTGCGCGCGGTCTGATGCAGGTGATGCCCGACACGGCCCGGCAGATGGCCCGCCAGATCCGCGAGCCCTTTCAGGCGGCGCGGCTGACGACGGACGGCGCCTACAACGCCCGATTGGGCGCGGCCTATCTGGCGGGGCTGCGCGACCGCTTCGGGGCATCGACGGCGCTGACGGCCTCGGGCTATAACGCGGGGCCGGGGCGTCCGGCGCGCTGGCTGCGCGACTTCGGCGACCTGCGCCGCGACGCCGACCCGGTGGACTGGGTCGAACTGATCCCCTTCGACGAGACGCGCAACTATGTCATGCGCGTGACCGAGGCGATGCCCGTCTATCGCGCCCGCATCCTGGGGCGCCCCGCGCCCATCGTGCCCACCTGGGACCTGACCGGCGGCGGGCTGATGCCGCCCCCGGTGGCGCGGCTGACGCTGGCCCTGTCGTCGCGGCCCGTGGCAAAGCCGTTCATCGGACCCGTGCTGCCCGAGGGGTGGGCGCCGGTGGCCATCGAGGCGTCGGCTGTCAGGCAGCCCTCACCCGCGCCCGCCACAAGGTGAACAGACCCGCCGCGACCACGATGGCCGTACCGATGACGACGTTCATGTGCAGCACCTCGCCGAAAACCAGGACGCCGATGACGCTGACCCAGGCCAGTTGCGTATAGGCGAAAGGCTGCAGGGCGGAGGCCTCGGCCAGTTCATAGGCGCGGATCAGCAGCCAGTGCGACAGAAGCCCGCAGACGCAGAGCAGCCCCATCCAGATCCAGTCGGCGGGGTCCAGCCATTCCCACTGGCCGATGCCCAGCACGGTCACAGTGATTGCCCCGGCGATGCCCGTCCAGAAGAAGCTGACCTGCGCCGGGTCGTCGCGCGACACATGCCGCGTCAGCAGGCCATAGACCGCGAACAGCAGCGCGCAGACAAGGGCCAGGCCGGCGCCCAGGTTCAGTTCCGTGCTGCCGGGCCGCAGGATGATCAGGATGCCGACAAAGCCCACGCCGATCGCCATCCAGCGCCGCCAGCCGACCTTCTCGCCCAGGATCGGCCCGGACAGGGCGGCAACCAGCAGCGGATAGGCGGTGAAGACCGCATGGGTGCCGACCAGGCCAAGGCGCACGAAGGCCTCGACCATCAGGGTCGTCTCGACCACCAGGATCGCGCCGCGCAGGATCTGCGTCTTGGGCCGCCTGGTGCGGATGGCGCGGCGCAGCCCGCCCGGCTGGCGAGAGACCATGGCGATCACGAACAGCGCGAAGACCCAGTAGCGCAGCATCACCACCAGCACCGGCGGATATTCCGACCCCAGCATCCGCGAGAATGCGTCCTGCAGCGCGAAGATGAAGCTGGTCGCGCACATCAGCAGGATCGCAAGGCCGGTGCGGTCGGGCACCGCGCCGGTCCTGGGCGGAATCGGAGGCGGCGCGGACGCGGTGGCCGCCGAGGCGGCGTAAGGCGGGTGGTTCTGGTCTTTCGGCATGGCGCGGTCCCTTGGACCCTTTCGCCATGCGCCTGTCTTGCCGCAAGGTCAAGGCAAGCCTGCCTTGCGCATCGTGCAATTCGCGCGCGTGGCGCCCCTGCCTCAGTCGCGGGTGCGGATGACCTTGGCCAGCGGCTCGAAGATCTGCGCGTTCGCGGCGATCAGGCGCCCCGATTCCAGCGGATCGTCGCCGTCGCGGATGCCTTCGACAAAGCCGCCCGCCTCGCGCACCATCAGGATGCCCGCCGCCACGTCCCAGGGCTTGTTGCCGCGTTCCCAATAGCCGTCATAGCGGCCCGCCGCCACATAGGCGAGATCCAGCGCCGCCGATCCCAGCCTGCGGACGCCAGCCGTCAGCGGCATCAGCCGCGCCAGGTCCTGCAAGGCTGCGGGCAGCGGACCCCGGCCCGCAAAGGGGATGCCGGTGGCAAACAGCGATTCGTCCAGGCGCCGCCGCCCCGAGACGCGCAGCCGCTGGTCGTTCATGAAGGCGCCGCCGCCCTTCTCGGCCACGAACAGCTCGTCCTTGGCGGCGTCGAAGATGACGGCGGCGACGATTTCCTTCTTGTGCTCCAGCGCGATGGAGACGGCCCAGTGCGGCAACCCGTGGAGGAAGTTGGTGGTGCCGTCCAGGGGATCGACGATCCAGCGCCGCGTCGGGTCCTCGCCCGCATCCTCGCCGGTTTCCTCGCCCAGCCAGCCATAGTTCGGACGCGCGCCGCGCAGTTCCTCCTTGATGATCCGCTCGGCCTCCTGGTCGGCCTTGCTGACGAAGTCGCCCGCGCCCTTGACGCTGACCTGAAGGTTCTCGACCTCGCGGAAATCCTTGACGAGGCTGCGCCCGGCCTTGCGGGCGGCCTTGATCATGACGTTCAGGTTGGCGCTTGCCATCGAATGCTCCGGGAAACAGGGGTTGGGGGCGTCATAGGGGCAAGCGGGGGGAATGTGAAGCGAAAGGGCGTCAGGCAGCCGCGCCCCGCAGCATCCGCAGGGGTTCGGTTCGCGACAGGCGCAGCACATGGGCCATGTAGGGCTGGGCCAGATCCTCGGCCCGCACGGCGGCGTAAAGGCGCCGGATGATGCCGCCGCGCGTCAGGGGCAGCATGGCGATTTCCGCATTGGCCGATTCCCGGCGCAGCACCCAGTCGGGCATCACCGCCACGCCCCGCCCCGATGCCACCAGCATCAGCGACACGGCGGTCAATTCGACCGTCCGCTGGCGGGCGGGTTCGATCCCCGCAGGCGTCAGGAACTGGCTGAACACGTCCAGCCGCGCGCGGTCCATGGGATAGGTGATCAGCGTTTCCCCGGCCAGGTCCTGCGGGTCGGCATGGCCCTTTTCCACCAGCGGATGCCCGGCGGGCACCACCAGCGTCGGCGAATAGTCGAACAGCGGCTGGAAGACGATGCCCGCCATCTCCTCGGGGTCGGACGAGATCACCAGATCGACCTCTTGCCGCGCCAGCGCGGGCAGCGCGCCGAAAGCCAGGCGCTGGCGGATGTCCAGGTCCACCTCGGGCCAGGCGCGGCGGAAGATATCGAGAACCGGCAGCAGCCAGTCGAAGCAGGCGTGGCACTCCATCGCGATGTGGAGCCGGCCGATGCGGCCCGCCTCGACGCCCTTGAACTCGGCCTCTGTCGCCGCGACCAGGGGCAGCACCTGCTCGGCCAGGCGCAGAAGGCGCATTCCGGCCGGCGACAGGCGCATGGGCTTGGCGCGGCGGACGAACAGGTCCACGCCCGCCTGCTCCTCCAGCGCCTTGACCTGGTGGGACAGGGCCGACTGGGTGATGTTCAGAACCTCGGCCGCGCGGGCCAGGCCGCCTTGTTCGTGGATGGCGCGGACGGTGCGCAGGTGGCGCAGCTCCAGATGCATGGTGAGACCGGCTCATGTTGATCTTGAAGATTATGAATTTGTCTCACGGCGGCACGCATGGCACAAGCATCCAAAGCAAAGGAATCGCGCATGTCCCGCCCCACGATCAGCTTCGAGTTCTTTCCGCCGAAGACGCTGGATGCGTCCTTCCGGCTGTGGGAAACCGCGCGGGCGCTGGCGCCGCTGGCCCCGGATTTCGTGTCCGTCACCTATGGCGCGGGCGGCACCACCCGCAAGCTGACGCACGAGGCGGTGACGACCATCAACCGCCATTACGGCATTCCCGTCGCCGCCCACCTGACCTGCGTGGAAGCCACCAAAACCGAGACGATGGAGATCGTGCAAGCCTATGCCGATGCCGGCATCCGCGAGATCGTGGCCCTGCGCGGCGACGCCCCCAAGGGCCAGGACCGCTTCACTCCGCATCCCGAGGGATTCGCCGATACGGTCGAACTGATCGAGGCAATCGCCACGCGGGGCGACATGACGGTCCGTGTCGGTGCATACCCCGAGCCGCACCCCGACAGCAGCGGCACGGATGCGGACGTCGCCTGGCTCAAGCGCAAGATCGACGCGGGCGCGACCAGTGCCATCACGCAGTTCTTCTTCGATGCCGACACCTTCTTCCGCTTTCGCGACAAATGCGCGGCGGCGGGGATCGCGGCGCCGATCATCCCCGGCATCCTGCCGATCCAAGGCTGGGCCGGGGCCAAGCGGTTCGCGGCCACCTGCGGCACCAGCGTGCCCGCCTGGGCCGAGGAGGCGTTTTCCAAGGCCGCCGCAGAAGGTCCTGCGGCGGAACGCATCCTGGCCGAACGGACCTGCGTCACGCTGTGCCGAGACCTGCTGGACGGCGGAGTGGAGCGGCTGCATTTCTATACGCTGAATCGGCCCGATCTGACGCTGGCGGTGTGTGGGGCGCTTGGGGTCCAGCCGGTGCGCGACCTGGGCGCGGTGGCCTAGCGGGGGACGTCCCGTCCCCCGGACCCCCTGTGGGTATTTGCGCAACGAAGAAGGCGGGGTGGGCCTGCCTATGCGAAGCCCATCACGGTTGCGCGGGTCAGGGCGCCGAAGCCGTTGAAGCGGGTATTGGTCACGACCGAATAGGCGCCGGCGCCGTGAAAGACGATGTAGTCATCCTCGGCCACGTCGTCGGGCAGCGCCAGTTCGCCCGGCAGGCGGTCGATCGAATCGCAGGTCGGGCCGAAGATGACCCGGCCGGACCGTTTGCCCGTGCGCGGCGTGCCCTGCGGGGTCAGGACTTCGATCCGGTCGAGATTGCCGATGACCGGCAGTTCGGTCAGCCCGCCATACACGCCGTCGTTCAGGAAGACATGGGTGCCATCGCGCACGGCCTTGACGCGCGCGATCAGTGCGCAGGCATCCGCGCACAGGCCCCTGCCCGGTTCGCAGACAAGGGCGGGCGCGTCGGCTCCGAAGCATTCCGCCACGGTGTCGCGGATTTCGGCGAAGATCGACGGCAGGTCAGGCTCGACCCCCATGGCGCGATACGAGGGGAAGCCGCCGCCGACATTCAGCCGCCGCGCCCGGACGCCCGCCATGTCGCAGATCTCTCGCGCGACGCGGATATAGCTTTCCCAGGCGATGGGGTCGGTGCATTGCGTGCCGGGATGGAAGGTCAGCGAAGGCACATAGCCCCGCTCGGCGACAAGCCCCAGCAGCTCTGCCGCGAGGTCCGGCGTCGCCCCGAACTTGGACCCGAAGTCATAGGCCGCCCCAAGCACCGGCAGCTTGAAGCGGGGCGCGATCTCGACCCCCTGCCCGTTCACCTGCGGCGGCACCTGCTCGAACAGCTTTTCCAGCTCGCTGCGGCTGTCCACCGACCAGGCAAGGATGCCTTCGCGCAGGCCATGGGCGATCTCGCGGCGCGAGCGGACGGGATTGTGGTAATGGCGCGCGGCGCGGGGGGCCAAGCGACCGATCAGGTCGATTTCCCACGGAGAGGCCACGTCGAAGCCCTTGATGCCGGCGGTGACAAGGTTCCGGATCACGGCCTCGTCCGGATTCGACTTCACCGCATAGGTGACAAGGCCAGGAAAGCCCGTCAGGAACTGACGCGCGCGATCCTGCAGCACCGTGGGCGCAAGGGCCATCACGGGATGGTCCGGCCGAAGATGCCGGATCAAGTCGGCCGGATTGTCCCAGACGGTCTTCTGCTTTCCCATGGACGGCATCCCTTTGCGCGGTCGGCTTGCAGCGATTGATGACACGGCCACGGCACAAGGGCAAACAGGCGGGGTCGGGAGTTCAGCGCAGCCGGAACAGGTCCACGAAGCCCTGCGCCGCCGCGGCATCGCCGGACAGCGCGATCCGCCCCTCTTGCGCCATCCGGGTGAGCGGTGTCCGGCCATAGACCGCCGCCGCCAGGCTGTTGCCGCTTCCCGACAACAGGAAATCCGCTGGGGGACCCTCGCCTGCCTCGACCTGCAGGACGCCGTCTCCGGACAGGCGCAGCACGAAACGCTCGGGCCCCATCCACATCGCCGCCGTTGCCCGCAGGCCTCCGGCGGGGCCGATCATCGCGGTCATGGAGATCACCAGGGCCGTGGGGCTGATGAAGCGCCGGGGATCGTGGCCCGGATGCCCGGCCCCCCAGCGGCACATCGCCTGCAGGACCGGCATCAGCCCGCGCCCCGACGCCGTCAGGCCGTAAAGCCCGTCGCCATGCACAGCCACGCCCGCCTCGATCAATTGCGCCAGCCGCTGCGTCAGGACCGCGGCCGTGATCCCCGGCAGTCCGTGGCGGATCGCCTGGAACCGCTTGGGCGCCAGCATCAGTTCCCGCACGACCAGCAGCGCCCAGCGGTCGCCCATGACGTTCAGGGCATGGGCGGCAAGGCATCCCTCGTCATAGCGGATGCGCGGGTTCTGGCGGGTCGCGGTCATCGTGGCACGGTATCAGTTGCTTTTTCATACTGCAACGGGCACCCTCAGCCGTGTCAGGCTCTCATGCCGCCTTCGGAGGAGTAAACCATGACCTATATTTCCGGCTTCGTCGCTGCCGTTCCCGCCGCCAACAAGGACGCCTTCATCGCGTATGCCAGGGCTGGCTGGCCCTGGTTCCAGAAGCGCGGCGCCCTGCGCATGGTCGAATGCTGGGGCGAGGACGTGGCCCACGGCAAGCAGACCGACTTCTACCGCGCGACCCAGGCCAAGGAGGGCGAGGTGCCGCTGTTCTCCTGGGTCGAATGGCCCGACCGCGCCACCTGCGACGCGGCATGGTCCAACATGGAAAGCGATCCCGACATGCAGACCATGCCGGAGATGCCCTTCGACGGGGCGCGCATGTTCTGGGGCGGCTTTTCCCCCATCGTCGAGGAAGGCGAAAGCAGGCCCCGCAGCTATGTCCAGGGCTTCGTCCTGGCCGCGCCGGGCGACAGGAAGCAGGCCTATGTCGACATGGCCAACAGCGCGACCGGGATGTTCCGGCGGTTCGGCGCGACCTACCAGGTCGAATGCTGGGGCGAGGACGTGCCGCATGGCAAGCAGACCGACTTCTACCGGGCCGCCCAGGCCAAGGAGGGCGAGGTGCCGCTGTTTTCCTGGATCGAATGGCCCGACCGCGCCACCTGCGACGAGGCGGGACGCAAGATGGAGGCCGAGATGGACGGGATGGAGATGCCGGAGATGCCCTTCGACGGGATGCGCATGTTCTGGGGCGGCTTCACGCCCGTCTTCGACAGCAAGACCGCGTAAGGGGCAGCCATGACCAAGGTTCACGGGCAGCCGATCTGGTTCGAGTTGATGACCGCCGGGGGCCGGCTGGCCGCCGCCGGCGATTTCTACAAGGCCGTCCTTGGCTGGCAGATCGCCGACAGCGGGATGGAGGGGTTCGCCTATCACCTCGCCACGTCGGAGGGGGACATGGTGGCGGGGCTGATGGAAATTCCCGACAATGCCGCCGGAATGCCGCCCAGTTGGATGCTGTATTTCGGGGTCGATGACGCCGACCGCGCCGCCGCCGATGTCACGGCGGCCGGGGGCCATGTCCACAAGGGGCCCGACGACATTCCCGGCACCGGGCGCTTTGCCGTCCTGTCCGATCCGCAAGGCGTGCCGTTCGGCGTCCTTGCACCCCTGCCGATGATGGAGGGCGACGCGGGCGGCCATGCCTTCGACCAGCGAAAGGCCGGGCACGGCAACTGGACGGAACTGATGACCACCGATCCCCGGGCGGGCTTGCGTTTCTACGCGGATCTGTTCGGCTGGACGGCGGGCGAGGCGATGGACATGGGCGCCATGGGCACATACCAGCTATTCCGCCATGACGGCACCGATATCGGTGGCATGATGGGCATCACCGAGGGGCAGCAGCCGTTCTGGCTGGCCTATTTCGGCGTCAATGGCGTGAACCCGGCGATCGGCCGCATCCGGGACGCGGGCGGCGCCGTGCAGCATGGGCCGCAAGAAGTTCCGGGCGGCGCCCATATCGCCGTCGCCACCGATCCGCAGGGCGCCTGGTTCGCCGTCGTCGGGCCGCTGGAGACAAGCGCATGACCCTGGTCCTGACCACCTATGACTGGGTGCCCGAATTTCCGCGCGGCTTCGTGCGCGACATCCGGGTGCGCTGGCTGCTGGAGGAACTCGGGCGGCCCTATCAGGTCGAGACCGTGCCCCTGCGGCAGAAATCAGCCGACCACATCGCGCAGCAGCCCTTCGCGCAGGTGCCCTTCATCCGCGACGGCGACCTGACGCTGTTCGAATCGGGCGCGATCCTGCTGCACCTGGCCGAGGACACGGTTCTGATGCCCGGGGACCGGCGTCCGCAGGTCCAGCAATGGCTGATCGCGGCGCTGAACAGCATCGAGCCCTTCATCATGGCCTGGATCGTCAACAAGTTCTTCGACAAGGACGAGGCGGGCGCCGCCCGGCGCGAGCCCCTTTTGCGGCAGCGGCTGGAGCAGTTGCAGGCAAGCCTGGGCGACCGCGACTGGCTGATGGGCGACAGCTTCACGGTGGCCGACCTGCTGATGGCCGACATCCTGCGCATTCCCGCCCGGAACGGCCTGCTGGACGACCTGCACGCGCTGGCGGCCTATGTGGAACGCGCGACCGACCGGCCGGCCTTTCGCAAGGCCCTGGCCTCTCAGATGGCGCACTGGAAGGCGGCGGATGACCGGATGGCCGCCGGATAGCGCCTGCACGCATGTCTTGGCCTTTGCGCCTCCATTCGGTAATCCGTCCCCAACAAAGGGGATAGGCCGACATGAGCATGGACAAGAGCTTTGACGCAAAGGCCGCCGAGGCCCGGATCAGCGCCGAATGGGAAAAGGCGAATGCCTTCGCCGCCGGTGCCAATGCCTCGCGCGCGGAAACCTTCACCGTGATGATCCCGCCGCCGAACGTCACCGGCAGCCTGCATATCGGCCATGCCTTCAACAACACGCTGCAGGACATCCTTGTCCGCTGGCACCGGATGCGCGGCTTCGACACGCTGTGGCAGCCGGGCCAGGACCATGCGGGGATCGCCACCCAGATGGTCGTGGAACGCCGCATGGCCGAACGGCAGGAACCCGGCCGCCGCGCCATAGGACGCGAAGCCTTTGCCCGGAAGATCTGGGACTGGAAGCAGGAATCCGGCGGCACGATCATCAACCAGTTGAAGCGCCTGGGGGCGAGCTGCGACTGGTCGCGCAACGCCTTCACCATGTCGGGCGCGCCGGGCGCCCCAGCGGGCGAGGAGGGCAACTTCCACGACGCCGTGATCCGCGTGTTCCTGGATCTCTACGGCAAGGGCATCATCTACCGCGGCAAGCGGCTGGTGAACTGGGACCCGCATTTCGAGACCGCCATCAGCGACCTGGAGGTCGAGAACCGCGAGGTTCCGGGCCACATGTGGCACTTCAAGTATCCGCTGGCAGGTGGCGAGACCTATGAATACGTGGAACGCGACGCGGACGGCAACGTCACCCTGCGCGAGACGCGCGACTATATCAGCATCGCCACGACCCGGCCCGAAACCATGCTGGGCGACGGCGCGGTGGCCGTCCACCCGGATGACGCGCGCTATGCCCCCATCGTGGGCAAGCTGTGCGAGATCCCCGTGGGTCCGAAGGAACACCGCCGGCTGATCCCGATCATCACCGACGAATATCCCGACCCGGCCTTCGGATCGGGCGCGGTCAAGATCACCGGCGCACATGACTTCAACGACTATGCCGTGGCGATGCGCAACGACATTCCGCTGTATGCGCTGATGGACACCAAGGGCGCGATGCGCGCCGACGGCCTGCCTTATGCCGAGTCCGCCGACATCGCCACCCGCGCGGCCCGGGGCGAGGATGTGGGCGACGTGTCGAACGTGAACCTGGTTCCCGAGGAACTGCGGGGCCTCGACCGCTACGAGGCGCGCAAGCGGGTGATCAAGCAGATCAACGCCGAAAAGCTGGCCGTCACCTATCTGCACAAGGAAATCGACGAGGACACCGGCGCCGAGCATCTGGAACGCCGTCCCCTTGTGGACAGCAAGCCGGTCATGCAGCCCTTCGGCGACCGCTCGGGCGTGGTGATCGAGCCGATGCTGACCGACCAGTGGTTCGTCGATACGCAGCGCATCGTCGGACCCGCGCTGGAGGCCGTTCGGTCGGGCCGCACGGAAATCCTGCCCGAGCAGCACCGGAAGGTGTATTTCAACTGGCTCGAGAATATCGAGCCCTGGACGATCAGCCGCCAGCTGTGGTGGGGACACCAGATCCCGGTGTGGTACGGTCTCGACCTGTCGCTGGAAGGCCAGGTCGATGACGACCGCGACGGCGCCCTGGACGAGGTCGAGATCTTCGCGCTGCTGGAGGAAGGCCTGGTCCACCGCGACGAGATCCACCACGCCGCCGCCAGCTTCGGCGATGTGGCCGAGCAGTTCCGCGATTCGATCGCGGCCCTGCCCCAGCCGCTGGAGATCGCCCGCGTCGTCGAGGTCGCCGACCGCAACGCCGCCATCGACGCCTTTGCGCAAGGTCTGGCCGACTACAACCTGACCCAGGACCCGACCCGGCTGGTCTATCCGGTCTGGCGCGACCCGGACGTGCTGGACACCTGGTTTTCCTCAGGCCTGTGGCCGCTGGGCACGCTGGGCTGGCCCGAGGACACGCCGGAACTGCGCCGGTATTTCCCGACCGAGGTTCTGGTCACGGGCTTCGACATCATCTTCTTCTGGGTCGCGCGGATGATGATGATGCAGCTTGAGGTCGCGGGCGACGTGCCCTTCCGCACGGTCTATGTCCACGGCCTCGTTCGCGACGAGAAGGGCGCGAAGATGTCGAAGTCCAAGGGCAACGTCATCGACCCGCTGACGCTGATCGACGATTTCGGCGCCGACGCGCTGCGCATGACCCTGACCGGCATGGCCGCCATGGGCCGCGACCCCAAGCTGGGGCCGAAGCATGTCGAGGGCGCGCGCAACTTCGTCACCAAGATCTGGAACGCCACCCGCTTCGCCGAGATGAACGGGGTGCGCGGCGGCGAGGCGATGCCGCAGCCGTCCCACACCGTGAACCGCTGGATCATCGGCGAGGTCGCGCGGATCAGGCTGGCGACGGACGAGGCGCTGGCCTCCTATCGCTTCAACGACGCGGCGAACGGCCTGTATGCCTTTGTCTGGGGCAAGGTCTGCGACTGGTATGTCGAATTCGCCAAGCCGCTGTTCGACGGCGACCATGCCGAGGAAACCCGCGCGACGATGGGTTGGGTGCTGGACCAGTGCTATCTGCTGCTGCACCCGATCATGCCCTTCGTGACCGAGGAGCTGTGGTCCCTGACCGGCGACCGCCCGAAGATGCTGGTCCATGGCGACTGGCCCGCCTATGGCGCGGACCTGATCGACGCGGATGCCGACCGGCAGATGAACTGGGTGATCGCCCTGATCGAGGCGGTGCGGTCCGCCCGTGCTCAGATGGGGGTGCCTGCGGGCGCGAAACTGGATCTGGTCGTGACCGAGGCCGACGCCGCCGCCCGCGCCGCGCTTGCCGCCAATAGCCCGCTGATCGAGCGGCTGGCCCGCGTCAATGCGCCGGCGGATGGGGTTGCGGGACGCGGCATGATCACGGTCGCGGCCCAGGGGGCCAGCTTTGCGCTGCCGATCGGCGACGTGATCGACGCGGGGGCGGAAACGGCGCGGCTGCAGAAATCCCTGGCGAAGTCGGAAAAGGACGCGGACGGGCTGCGCAAGCGGCTGGCGAACCCGAGATTCGTCGAGAACGCCGAGCCCGAGGTGATCGAGGAAACCCGCGAGAAGCTGGCGGCGCTTGACGACGACATCGCCCGGTTGAAGGCGGCGCTGGCGCAGCTGGCGGCGATGTGAGCCGCCGCTGGCGGAGGTGCCTGCGGCGATCGCAGGTGCCTCCGGCGGGGGTATTTGCGCAACGAAGAAGCGTCAGAGCGTGGACATGACCTGCGGCAGGACTTGGGCCAGGATGTCCAGCTCCGGGTCGGGGGCGCAGCTGATGCGGATGCAGCGGTTCAGCGGCGCCACGCCCGGCATTCGGATGAACACGCCCTGCGCCGCCAGGGCATCCACCAGGTGGCGGGCGAAGGCGCCGTCGCGGCCGGTATCGACGGCGACGAAATTCGTGGCAGAGGGCAGCGCCGCCATGCCGTTTTCGGCCGCGATGCCGGCGATCCGTTGCCGCGCGGCATCCACCCGTGCCAGGACCTGCGCCAACCAGTCCCCGTCTTGCAGGGCGGCCAGGGCACCGATCTGGCTGATGCGGTTCACGCCGAAATGGTTGCGCACCCGGTCGAAGGCCGCGATCAGGTCCGGGTGGCCGATGGCATAGCCCACGCGCGCGCCCGCCATGCCATGGGCCTTGGAGAAGGTCCTCATGCGGATCACGCGGGGGTCGTCGGCGGCGATGTCAGGGATGGCGCTGGCGGGGGCGAATTCGGCATAGGCCTCGTCCAGGACCAGCAGCGCGCCGTCGGGAAGTAGGTCCAGCATCGCCTCGATCACCGCGCCGTCGTGCCAGCTGCCCATCGGGTTGTCGGGATTGGCGAGATAGACCAGCTTCGCCCCGGTCTGGTGGGCGCGATCCAGCAGGGCCTGCGGGTCTTCGGCGTCGTTGCGGTAGGGTACCTTGTCCAGCACCCCGCCGAAGCCCGCGACATGAAAGTTGAAGGTCGGATAGGCCCCGTCCGAGGTCACGACCACGTCGCCCGGCGCGACCGTCAGGCGCACCAGCAGTCCGAGAAGGCCGTCGATCCCCTCGCCCACGATGATGTTCCCGGGGCGGATACCGTGGTGGGCGGCCAGGGCCCGGGTCAGATCGAAGCTGAGCGAGTCGCCGTATTTCCAGACATCCGGCACCGCCGCCTGCATGGCGGCCACCGCCCGGGGGCTGGGGCCGAAGCCGTTTTCGTTGGCGCCAAGCCGCGCCGCGAAGGGGCGGCCCGCCTGGCGCTCCAGCGTTTCCGGCCCGACGAAGGGCACGGTCGCGGGCAGGCTTGCGGCGATCGGGGCAAGGCGGACCATCAGAAGGCGCGGAAGGTCATGGTGGTCAGCGTGCGGCTGATATGGGGGATGTCGAACAGGCGTTCGGAGAGATACCGGCCGACATCCTCGTCCTCGGGGATGTAGACCTTGGCAATCAGGTCGTAGTCGCCCGAGGTGGAATAAAGCTCGCTGACGACCTCGCGGTCGTAGATGGCCTCGGCGACCTGGTAGGTCTTGCCGGGCTCGCAGCGGAACTGGACAAAGACGGGTCGCATGAAAGCCTCCTGGTTGGTGTCGGGTCGGAGGTTAGACCGCCGGCGCCGGACGGGTCCAGTCCCCGCGCGCATGGCCGCGCCAGAAGCGCGCCATCAGCAGACCCGCCGCCAGCGTCAGCCCGGCGCAGAGGCCCAGCCACAGCCCGGCGGGTCCGAAGCCCAGCGGAAAGGCCAGCCCCCAGGCGACCGGCATCCCCACCATCCAGTAGCTGAAGCCCGCGATCCACATCGGCACGCGGGTGTCATGCACCCCGCGCAGAAAGCCCAGGGCCAGCACCTGCAGCGCGTCGGCCAACTGGAACAGCGCGGCATAGAACAGCAGGCCCGCGCCGATCAGCACGATGGCATCGGCCTGCGGGTCGGTCGGGTCCAGATACAGCCGCATCAGCGGCCCCGCCGCCGCCAGGAACAGGGCGATGGTCAGGCAGGCGAAGGCCAGCGACATGCCCGTGACGGTCACCGCCGCGTCGCGCATGAAGGTGGCGTCGTCGCGCCCCTTGGCCTGCCCCACCCGGATCGTCGCCGCGTTGGACAGCCCCAGATGCGCCATGAACGCGACCGAGGTGATCTGCAGCGCGATGCCATGCGCGGCCAGTTGCTGCGTGCCGATCCAGCCCATCATGATGTTCGAACCGACGAACAGCCCGCCCTCGGCCACCATGGTCAGGCCGATGGGCAGGCCGATCGCCGCCACGGTCCGCAGCGCGGGCCAGTCGGGGCGCCACAGCCGCTGGAACAGGTGGAACTTGCGCGCGACGGGCAGCCAGGCGGCATAGACGACCAGCAGCACCAGTTGCAGGCATTGCACCGTCAGGCTGGCGATGGCCGCGCCCTGCACGCCCAGTTCCGGCGCGCCCAGGTTGCCGAAGATCAGCACCCAGTTCAGCACGACGTTCACCGGCAGCCCCGCCAGCGTGACCCACATCACGATCTGCGTCCGCTCCATCGCGGCAAGATAGGAATTGAGCGTCACCTGGCCCAGCACGACGGCCAGTCCCCAGCCGGCGACGCGAAGGTAATCCTGGGCATAGCCTGCGACCGCCGGGGTCTGGCCCAGCGCCGACAGGATCGGTTCGGACCACCACATCAGCGGCATGACCGCCAGGCCGAAGCCCCCCGACAGCCACAGGGCCATGCGGGTGGCGCGACGAACCTCGGTCTCGTCGCCGCGGGCGATGGCGGTGGCGATCAGGCCAAGGACGCCCGTGCCGAAACCCATCCCCAGGAAGAACAGGATGTGGAAGAAGGATGTGGCGATGACCAGGCCCGCCAGCGCCTCGACCCCGTACCAGCCGACCATGATCGTGTCGCCCACGCCGATGGCCATGCGCGCCAGATGGCTGCCGATCAGCGGCAGGCCGAGCGACAGGGTCGCGGCGACGTGGGGACGATAGCGGGCCATGCGATCGCCTTAGCGCGCGGCAGCGCACTGCACAATCTGCAAGATGAACAGGCAGTCTTCCGGCCGTGTTGAAAGCCGTCAGCCCTGGCCGGTGACCCTGACGCGGCGCACATAGGTCATGATGCGGCCGCGCACCTCGTCGGGTTCCGAGGCGACGGCCTGGATCAGCGCGCGCATGTCGCCCCGGGCCGTGTTCAGCTGGTCGATCAGCGACATCACCATGCCCAGAGAATCCGGGCGCAGATCGTAGAACTCGGACAGGTCGCAGAGCAGTTGCAGGCGGGCCACGTCGGCCTCGGTGAAGGCGGGGCCCTGGGGGGTGACGACGGGCGTCACGACTTGGGCCGAGACAAAGGACTGCAGGCGGGCGCGGTCCAGGTCGTCAAGGATCGCCACCACCTCGGTTTCGGAATAATGACGGGCCATGGCCTCATTCCCCCGTTTTCATGCCGGCGCGGGGATCATAGGCGTGATCCTTGCGCCATTCCTCGAAGAAGCGGACCAGCCTGTCGTCCACCCTGGGCGGCATGACGATCTTCAGTTCCACCTGCTGGTCGCCGCCATTGATGCCGCGCCCCCGCAGGCGCAGCCTCGTGCCGGTGGTCGCGCCCTTCGGGATGGTCAGGTTCACCGGCCCGTCGATGGTGGGGGCCGCAACCTTGCCGCCCAAGACGGCCTCGTCCAGGGAAATCGGCAGGGTCAGCAGGATGTCGTCGCCCTCGCGCCGGAAATCGGGATGGGGCGCGATGGAAACGGTCAGATAGGCGTCGCCCGCGCCGCCCTGACCCAGGCCCCTGCCCCCCTTGCCCTTCAGGCGGATGGTCTGGCCGTCGCGGACGCCCTTGGGGATCGTCACCTCCAGGTCGCCACCCTCGGGCAGGGTGATGCGGGTCTTGCCGCCCCTGGCGGCTGTCAGGAAATCGACCTGCAGCGAGAAGCGGTAATCCTGGCCGCGCGCATGGAAGTCGCGCGGGTCCTCGTGGCCGCCGCGCCCGAAGCCGCCGCCAAAGCCGCCGCGCCGCCCGAACAGGTCCGAGAAGACGTCCGACAGGTCGGGATCGCCGTCGAAGCCATAGCTGCGGGCATAGGGGTTGCCCGCCGCCTCGGCATGGTCGCGCCAGGCGCGGCGCTGCGGGCGTTCCTGGCCCTGGTCGTCGATCTCTCCGGCGTCGAAGCGGCGGCGCTGCTCGGGGTCCTTCAGCAGGTCGTAGGCGGCCGAGGCGGCCTTGAAGCGCGCGGTGGCCGCGGGGTCGGGGTTCAGGTCGGGGTGGTCCGACTTGGCGATCCTGCGATAGGCCTTCTTGATCTCGGCGTCGCTGGCCGCTTTCGTCAGTCCCAAGGCTGCATAGGGATCGCCCGCCATGACCATCTCCTCATTTCATCCCGCTCGATCAACAAGATAGGTGGTGCCCGCGTTTCATCAATAGGGCATCGGATATTGCTTGTGCAGCCGGTCGATGGCGCGCCTGAGATTGTCGGGCAGCGGCTTGCCCAAGCCCACGAGCAGATGGTCGAGCTGGTCCGTCCGCGTGGCGCCGACGATGGGCACGACCTTGAAGGGGCGTGTCGACTGCCAGGCAATCGCCATGTGGATCGGGTCCCAGCCGTGATCGGCCGCCAGCCTGTGATAGGCCTCGGTCGCAGCAAGGCCGGCCGGGGTCTTGCGCCCGCCCAGGTTTCCCGGGCCGCCGCTGGCCTTGTCCGCCGCCGCCCGGCTGCCGTCGGGCACGGCACCGCCGGCATACTTGCCCGTCAGCAGCCCCGCCGCCAGCGGAGAATAGGAAAGCAGCGTCACATCCTCGTTCACCGCGACCTCGGCCAGGTCGGTGTCGGCCAGGCGGTGAAGCAGCGAATATTCGTTCTGGATCGCCGCCATGCGCGGCCCGCCGATCCGGTCGGCCACGTCGCACCAGCGGGCGAGGCCCCAGGCGCTTTCGTTGGACAGGCCCGCGGCGCGGATCTTGCCCGCCTTCCGCGCGGCGTCCAGGGCCCCCAGCACGTCGGCCATGTGGTCCAGCGTCTGCTGCTTCGATTGCTTCGAGGGGTCGTAGGTCCAGTTCTGCCGGAACGCATAGCTGCCGCGCACGGGCCAGTGCAGTTGATACAGGTCGATGCGGTCGGTCCGCAGCCGCTTCAGCGACGCGTCGATGGCGGCGGCGACGATCGCCCTGTCATAGGGGGCGCCGTCGCGGACCATCTGGCTGGGGCCGGTGATCTTGGTGGCGATTTCCAACCGGTCGCGGTTGCCGCCCTTCGCCAGCCAGTTGCCGACAATGGTTTCGGTCAGGCCGATGGTCTCACGCCGGACGGGATTCACGGGATACATCTCGGCCGTGTCGATGAAGGTGATGCCGGCGTCGAGCGCGCGGTCCATCTGGGCATGGCCCTCGGCCTCGGGTGTCTGGTTGCCGAAGGTCATGGTGCCGAGGCAGATTCCGCTGACGGCGACATCGCTGCCGCCCAGTGTCACGCGCTTCATGGTGGTTCCTTTCGTCCGTTCGCGCGCACGTTAGCCATGGCCTGTCGGGGCGCAAGCCGGATCAGGCGCGGGCGTAACCCTGGGACGCCGCGATCAGCTGGCGGGTATAGTCCTGGCGCGCGGTACCCTGGCGCAGGGCATCGACGCCCATCACCTCGACGATGCGGCCCGCCTGCATCACGGCCAGACGGTCGCACATGTGGCCCACGACGGACAGGTCGTGGCTGACCATCACATAGGTCAGCCCGTGTTCGGCGCGCAGGTCCGAGAGCAGGTTCAGGATTTCCGCCTGCACGCTGACATCAAGGGCACTGGTCGGTTCATCCAGCAGCAGCAGGCGCGGTTCGGCGGCCAGGGCGCGGGCGATGGCGACCCGCTGCCGCTGCCCGCCCGAGAGCTGGTGCGGATAGCGGAAGCGGAAGCCCCGACCAAGGCCCACGTCGTCCAGCAGCCGCGGAATGCGGCGGTCGATGTCGTCCATCCCTTGCAGCCGCAGGGTTTCCGACAGCACCGCATCGACGGAATGGCGCGGGTGCAGGCTGGCATAGGGGTCCTGGAAGACCATCTGCACGGTCTTGTAGAAGGCCCGGTCGCGCTTGCGGGCGGCAAGGGCGCGGCCCGCGACCTCGATGGTGCCGGACCAGGTGTCGATCAGGCCCGCGACGGCGCGCAGGATGGTGGACTTGCCGGAGCCCGATTCGCCCACAAGGCCGAAGCTTTCGCCTTGGGCCACGGTGAAGCTGGCGTCCTTGACGGCGTCCACACGGTCGGGAGGGTGGCCGAACCAGACGTTCAGACGGTCGACCGTCAGCATCGGCGGCACCGTGGCGGATGGGTATTTGGACAACGAAGAAGCGGCATGTCACAAGCCTCCCGGAAAGTCGGTTTCCAGGCTTTGGGTGATCGTGTCGCCGTCGCGCCAGCTGTCCTGGCGTTGCAGGACCGGCAGGCGGTCCACCGGCGCATCCAGGCGCGGCAGGCTGTTCAGCAGCCCCTGGGTATAGGGGTGGCGGGCCTTGTGCAGATCCTTCGCGGCCAGTGTTTCGACGATCCGGCCCGCATACATGATCAGCACCCGGTCGCAGAACTGCGCCACAAGGTTCAGGTCATGGCTGATGAAGATCAGGCCCATGCCCCGGTCGCGGACCAGGCGGTCCATGATGTTCAGGACCTCGGTCCGGACCGACACGTCGAGGGCGCTTGTCGGTTCGTCCGCGATCAGGATTTCCGGGTCCGGGGCCAGCATCATGGCGATCATGATGCGCTGGCCCATGCCGCCCGATACCTCGTGCGGATAGGCGCCCATGACCCGTTCCGGGTCGCGGATCTGGACGGCAGCCAGCATGTCCAGCGCCTTTTGCCGGGCGGTGGCGCGGTTGCCACCGGCGTGGAGGCGGTAGGCCTCGACGATCTGGTCACCGATGGTCATCACCGGGTTCAGGCTGAACTTGGGATCCTGCATGACCATGCTGATCCGGTTGCCGCGGATCTTCCGCATCCGGCGTTCGGACAGGTTCAGGATCGGCTGGCCTTCGAGGTCGAGGCGGTCTGCGGTCACGCGGCCGGGCGCGCGGACAAGGCCCAGGATCGCGCGGCCGGTCATGGACTTGCCCGACCCCGATTCGCCGACCACCCCCAGGCGTTCGCGGCCCAGGTTGAAGCTGATGCCCCGCACGGCCTCGAACGTGCCTTGGCGGGTGGGAAAGGCGACGCGCAGGTTTTGCACAGACAGCAGCGTCATTCCTTGGCCCCCTTCGGGTCCAGCACGTCGCGCAAGCCGTCGCCCAGCAGGTTGAAGGCCATCGAGACGATGAAGATCGCGATCCCCGGCATGGCGGCGACCCACCAGAAGTCTAGGATATAGGTCCGCCCGTCCGAGATCATCGCCCCCCATTCCGGCATCGGCGGCTGCGCCCCGAGGCCTAGGAAGCCCAGGCCCGCCGCCGACAGGATGATCCCCGCCATGTCCAAGGCCACCCGCACGATCAGCGACGAGACGCAGAGCGGCCAGATGTGCTTGATGAGCAGGCGCAGCGGCCCCGCGCCCTGCAGGCGGGCGGCGGCGATGAAGTCGGCGTTGCGGATGGTCAGCGTTTCCGCCCGCGCAAGCCGGGCATAAGGGGGCCAGGCGGTCAGGGCCAGCGCCAGAACGGCGTTGGTGATGCTGGCGCCAAGCGCCGCCACGAAGGCCAGGGCCAGGATCAGCTTGGGGAAGGCCAGGAAGATGTCGGTGATCCGCATCAGCACCTGATCGACCCAGCCCCCCGCGAAGCCCGCCACCGTGCCGATGAACAGCCCGATCACCGGCGCGATCAGGGCCACGGTGCCGACGATGAACAGCGTGATGCGCGAGCCGTGGATCAGCCGCGACAGGATGTCCCGGCCAAGCGCGTCGGTGCCCAGCCAGTGTTCGGCGGACGGCGGTTGCAGCCGTCCGGCCAGGTTCTGCGTGAACGGGCTTTGCGGGGCCAGCCAGGGCGCCAGGACCGCCATGCCGATCAGCAGGACCAGCACGATCAGGCCCAGCATCGCCAGCTTGTTGCCCCGGAAGGTCAGCCAGCCCTGATACAGCGCGCCCATGCGCGCCTGCCGGCGGGTCTGGGGGGCGTCGGAAAGGAGCCAGGCGCGGTTCATTTCGACCTCGGGTCCAGGACGCGATACAGGATGTCGCTGAGAAGGTTCAGCAGCACGAAGCAGGTGCCGACCACCACCGTGCCGCCAAGGACGGCGTTCATGTCGCCCGACAGCAGCGCCTTGGTGATGTATTGGCCCAAGCCGGGCCAGGAAAAGATGATCTCGGTCAGGACCGATCCTTCCAGAAGCGACCCGAAGGACAGGGCGATCACCGTGACCAGTGGAATCGAGATGTTGCGGAACGCGTGCCGCCAGATCACCGCGCGTTCGGACAGGCCCTTGACGCGGGCGGTGGTGATGTATTCGGCGGAAAGCTGTTCCAGCATGAAGCTGCGGGTCATGCGGCTGATATAGGCGAGGCTGAAATAGCCCAGCAGGCTGGCGGGCAGGATGATGTGGGAAAAGGCGTCCTTGAACGCCCCCCAGTCGCCCGCGATCAGCGAGTCGACCAGGATGAGGCCGGTCACGGTCGGGATCATGCCGTCATGGATGATCCCCTGCCGCCCCGGCCCCCCGACCCAGCCCAGGATGCCGTAGAAGACCAGCAGTCCCATCAGCCCCAGCCAGAAGATCGGCATGGAATAGCCCACAAGCGCCACCACGCGGGCCACCTGATCGACGATCCCGCCCCGTCGGGCGGCGGCGATCACGCCCAGCGGAACGCCGATCAGCACGCCGATCAGGGTGCCCAGCGTCGCCAGTTCCACCGTCGCCGGGAACACCCGTCTGATGTCGTTCACGACCAGTTGCCCGGTCGAGATCGACCGCCCGAAGTCGCCCGTCAGCACGTCGCCCAGGTAGCGGGCGAACTGCACGTAAAGCGGCCGGTCCAGCCCCATCGCCTGATAGGCGGCATCGTATTGCGCCTGGGATGCCCGGTCGCCCACGACCTTCAGCACCGGGTCGATGGGCATCACCCGGCCGATGATGAACGTCACCAGCAGCAGGCCCAGCATTGTCAGGACCAGCGACAGGGCCGTGCCGCCGATGCTGCGGACACGGCGGCGGCGGGCGGCGGCGCGGCCGTCGCCCTGCCCCTTGTCGGTGTCGGTCACGGCCACGGGCCTATTCGCCCTTCGTCACCTGCCGATACATGACCGAGGTCACGGACCCGCCCGAGTTCCAGTTCTGCACATTCTCGCGCAGGCCGGTGTTCTCGACCCGCTGGAACAGCGGCACGATCGGCGCCTCGGCCTGATACTGCTTCTGGATGTCCAGATACATCTGCGCGCGCTTGTCGGCATCCTGTTCCAGGGTGGCGGCCACGGTGGCCTCGTTCATCGCCTGCGGCACGGCATAGGCGTTGCGCCAGGCCAGAAGACCCGTCGCCTGCGCCTCGTCGCTGTTGTCGGGGTTATAGGCGAAGGTCGCGACGTTGGTGTTCGGGTCGGAATAATCCGGCCCCCATTCACCCAGGAAGATCGGCACATCGCGGGCGCGATAGGCGTCCAGGACCTGCGCGCCGGTCATCTGCTGGATTTCCAGGGTCAGCCCGGCCTCGGCCATGGACGCCTGCAAGGCCTGCGCCACGTCCACGTATTCGCGCAGGTCGCGGACCTTGGTGGTGATGGTCTTGCCGGCCATGCCGGCTTCCTCGATCAGGGCCTTGGCCTTGGCCACGTCATAGGTCCAGGGCAGATCCTCGAGCGCACCCAGATAGCCCTTGGGCAGGATCGACTGGTGCGGCACGAACATGCCTTTGAGGAAGCTGTTCGCGATGCCGTCGTAATCGACCAGATGCTTCATCGCCTCGATCACCTGGGGGTTCGACAGCACGGGGTCCTTCTGGTTCAGGCCCATGTAGAGGATACGGCCGCGCGGTTCGTCCTGGATCTTCACGCCCTCGACCGCGCCGATGGATTCGACATCCGTGGGCGACAGGTTGCGGGCCGCGTCGATGTCGCCCTGTTCCAGCAGCAGCCGCTGCGCGCTGGATTCCGCGACGTTGCGCACCACCACGCGCTTCATGGCGGGGGCGCCCTGGAAATACGTCTCATAGGCGGCCAGTTGCACGGCCTCGTTCGGACGCCAGCCGGCCAGCGTATAGGGGCCGGAGCCCGCCTCGTTGGTGTTCAGCCAGGTGTTGCCCAGATCCTCGCCTTCGGCGTTCGCCATCACCGTTTCCTTGTCCACCACGCTGGCGATGTTGGCGGTCAGGCAGTTCAGCACGAAGGTCGGCGCATAGGGCTTGTCCATGTGCAGCGTCAGGGTGGTGTCGTCGAAGGTGATCTTTTCCTCGACGTTGTCGGCGGTGAAGCCGAACTGCGTCAGGATGAAGGCGGGCGTCTTGTCCAGCTTGACCGCGCGGTGCAGCGACCAGGCGGCATCCTCGGGGCGGACGGGGTTGCCGGAATGGAAGGTCACGCCCTGGCGCAGGGTGAAGGTGATGGACAGGCCGTCCTCGGACACTTCCCAGCTTTCGGCCAAGGACGGCTTGAAGCCCGCCGCCATGTCCAGCGGGTCGAAATCCACCAGCCGGTCATAGGTGTTCTGGTTCACGTCGTTGCCCGAGAACTCGAAGCTTTGGGCCGGGTCCAGGCTGATGATGTCGTCGATGGCGGCGGCCACGACCAGCGTGTCGGCGGGCGTTTCCGCCCAGGCCGCGGGCGCGATGGCCAAGGCCGAGGCCAGCAGGATGGCGCGCGGGGTCAGGTGGTGTTTCATGGTGGTTCCCTGTTCTTGTCGTCCCCGCATCAGGGCGGGGTTGGATAAGGGAAACGTGACCCAAGGCGAGGCGGCTGACAAGCCCTTGATCGTCAAGCCTGCCGCAACGTCCGGTGGAACGCGGCCAGCCAGCGGCGGGCGTCGAACCCCGGCGGGGGCATGGCGGCATAAAGCTGGCGGTCCAGGTCGGCCATCAGGGCGGGCGCCGGCTGGCCGCGCCAGCGCAGGTGGCGGTCGGCGGCGGCGCGCAGGACGGCAAGGTCGCCTGC
>NZ_JAFNAW010000034.1 GCF_017356265.1 Paracoccus fontiphilus
GGGGCTTGCGGGGCCACGCCGGCCGCGCGGATGCGCGCGATCAGCGCCTCGTCGCCCAGGGCGGACTGGGTTTCGGCCGTCAGCGCGCGCAACCGGGCACGGGTTTCAGTGAAGCGGCGCAGCCGCGCCTGGGCGTCGGGGTCGTCGGCAATGGCGGCCGAGATGCGCGCGGCCTCGGCCCGGTCCAGTTCGCCGTCCGCCAGGGCCATCAGGGTTTCGTCGTCGATCTGCACATCCGGCTCCTATCGCGCGGGGTTTCCCATGTCATACGCATGGGGCGTCATCTTATTCCCAACCGTTCGGCCAGGGCCAGCCGGGCGCGGGACAGGCGGCTCATCACCGTGCCCTTGGGGATGTCCAGGACCTCGGCGGCCTCGGCATAGCTCAGCTCCTCGATGCAGATAAGGTGCAGGATCTCGGCCTGCTCGGGGGGCAGGTCCTTCATCGCGGCCTGGGTGGCCTGCAGCATCAGCCGCGCCTCGATCGCCCGGTCGCCGTCGTCGGGCAGCGCCTCGGGCATGTCGAACACATCGACCTCGACCCCCTGGGTGCGCTGGCGGCGGGTCGCGTCGATAAAGGCGTTGCGGGTGATGCGGAACAGCCAGGGCTCCAGCCGCGCCGCCGGGTCATAGCTGCCCGAGGCCCGGATGGCGCGTTCCACCGTGGTCTGGACCAGGTCGTCGGCCAGGTCCGGGCGGCGGGCCAGCGACAGGGCATAGCGCCGGAGATTGGGCAGCAGCCGGATCAGGGCCTCGCCGAAAGCTGCGTCCATGCCACCCCTCTTGGATCTTTGCCGCGTCCGGGGGAATATTTGCTGTGCCGCCGCGTAGTTGTCCAGAAACGAAGTGTTCCGAAAGGGTTCGATGATGTCCAGGCTTGTCCTGTTCCTTGCGCTGGTCGCGCTGACGCTTGCGGCCCATCCCCGCCCTGGCGCGGACGGCTGGTCCCTGGTCGCGACGGCGCAGGCCGATGACGACGATGACGACGACGATGGCGGGGATGACGATGACGACGACGATGACGACGACCGGGTGGTGCGCCGTGCCCGCCCCGCCCCGGCCGCGGCCCCCGCGCCCCTGCCCACCCGCGCCGAGAACGAGGTTCTGGCCCGCGGCCTGGGCGACGATGACCTGACCACGCTTCAGGCCGAGGGGTTCCGCATCCTGCAGCAGCGCGGACTGACGGGGGGCGACAGCCTCGTGCGCCTGCTGAAGCCGGCGGCGCTGACGATGGACCAGGCCCGCGACCGGGTCCGCGCCCTGGCCGTGGGGGCGGATGCGGACTTCAACCATTTCTACCGCAGCGAGCAGTCGGGCCAAGGCGCCCGCTGCGACGGACCCGATTGCCTGGCCCGCGACATGATCGGCTGGCCGGTCGGCCTGGCAGGCTGCGGCGCACTGCCGCGCATCGGCATGGTCGATACCGGGCTGAATGCCGACCACGCGGCGCTGTCCGACGCCCGCATCCGCGTCCACCGGATCGAGACCGGGGCCCAGCCCTCGGACCTGCTGCATGGCACGGCGGTGGCCTCGCTTCTGGTGGGGGATGCCGACAGCCGCAGTCCCGGCCTGGTGCCGGGGGCGGAACTGGTCGCGGTCGATGCCTTCCAGACCGTCGCCGCCGATCAGCGCGCCGATGCCTTCGGCCTGATCGAGGCCCTGGACTATCTTGCCGCCCAGGACGTGCGCATCGTCAACCTGTCACTGGCCGGGCCGCCGAACGCGGCGCTGGCCCGGCAGATCTCGCGGATGGTGGCCGACGACGTGCTTTTGATCGCGGCGGCGGGAAACTATGGCCCCAAGGCGGCGCCTGCCTTCCCCGCGGCCTACGAGGCGGTGCTGGCGGTCACGGCGGTCGATCGGCGCGGCCAGGTTTACCGCCGCGCCAACCGGGGGGCGCATATCGACTTGGCGGCGCCGGGCGTGAATGTCTGGACGGCGGCCTCGGTCAGCGGGGCGCGGACCAAGACCGGCACCTCCTATGCCGCGCCCTTCGTGACGGCGGCGGCGGCGCTGCTGTGGCAGCGCGATCCGTCCCTGACGGCGGCCCAGTTGCGCGACAGGCTGCGGCAGGGCGCGCGCGACCTGGGGCCGGACGGACCCGACGCGATCTTCGGTGCCGGGCTGATCGCCCCCCCGCCTGCCTGCTGAGGGGCTTGGCAGCATGCGCGGGCCGTGTCACATCCGCCGGATGAAAGCCTTTGCCGGGATCGTTGCCGCCTTTCTCGCCTCCGGGGCGGCGGCCCAGGATGTGCGGGTGGCGACCTATGATCCCGGACTGACGCGCAAGGGGCCGGGATTGCTGCTGCGCGACATCCGCCGCGCCGATCCGCAGGTGATGGCGGCCGCCCAGGTGATCGTCGCGGCAGCGCCCGACGTCCTTTTGCTGACCGGCATCGACTGGGATCATGACGGACAGGCCCTGGCGGCCTTCGCGGCGGTGCTGGAGGGGGCAGGCCATCCGATGCCCCATCGCTTTGCCGCCCGTCCCAATAGCGGCATGCCCACCGGGCTGGACCTGGACGGCGACGGCCGGAAAGGCGGGGCCGAGGACGCGCAGGGCTTCGGGCAGTTTTCCGGCCAGAACGGCATGGCGGTCTTGTCGCGCCTGCCGCTGGGTCCGATCACGGACCACTCGGCCGTCCTGTGGCGCGATCTGGCGGACAACCTGATGCCGGCCCTTCCGCCGGAGGTGTCGCAAGTGCAGCGCCTGTCCTCGACCGCGCATTGGGACGTGCCGGTCCTGACCGGCCGAGGGCCGCTGCACCTGCTGGCCTGGTCGGCCACGCCCCCTGTCTTCGACGGCCCCGAGGATCGGAACGGCCGCCGCAACCATGACGAGGCCGCGTTCTGGCTGCATCACCTGCCCCCTGCGCCCTTTGTCCTGATCGGCAACCCCAACCTCGACCTGATCGACGGGGAAGGACGGCCCGAGACGATGACCGCCTTGCTGGACCACGCGCAGGATCCCCAGCCCAAGGGGGCGTTTCAGCCGGATCAGACGGGCGCCAACGCCGGCCATCGCGGCGAACCGGCCTTGGACACGGGTGCCTTCGATGCGGCCGGGCCGGGCAACCTGCGTGTCGATTATGTCCTTCCCGCGAGGGGACTGCGCGTCACCGGCAGCGGCGTGATCTGGCCCGCGCCGGACGACCCCTTGGCTGCCGCAGTGGATGCAGCTTCGGATCACCGGCTGGTCTGGACGGATATCGACCTGGCATCTGTGGGCCAAGGGACCGATCCATAGCCTGGACCTTTGTGCCCCGGTCCGTCGTGCCTGCCGGTCTGACCTTTGACCACGGTTCCGGGGCGGCCTAGGCAAGCGGCTCTGGTTCTGAGAGGCACAATCACCACGGCAGAAAGGCGCGGTCGAGAACGCCAGCAAGCGGCTCGGACGCTGGCTGTGCCGCGACAGCGATCCGAACACGCTGTACCAGGAGAAGCTACGCCAGTTCTGTGCCGGGCCGAGTGTTAAACCAATATAGGCTTTTGCCTGCGGGAGTGTTCAAGGCCATCCCGTGATTACAGACGCGAGAACTCTCCCGCTAGGCAAGGGCGCGTCCGGCCGGGCGTGTCCACCCCATCGGCAACCAGCCGAATGCCCCAAGGAAAGGGGTCGCCTTCAATACTTCGGCGCCGTTTCATCCGCCCGCTTCTGCGCCGACAGGGTCAACAGTACCTCGGCGCGGCCGAACTCGCGGGCGGCGTCGCGGCGGGCGGCGTCGAAGCGGGGCAGCATCCGCGCGACCTCCTGCTCGGCCTGGCGCAACTCGCGGGCGCTGCGGCCCGCCTGGGCGTTGGCGATGCGCGCCTCGGCCACCGACAAGGGCGCGGTGCTGCGATAGCTTTGGTCAAGCGCGGTGCGCATCGCGTCGGCATGGCCTTGCGCCCGGGCCATGTGCAGGCTGAAGGCGGCAAAGCGCTTGAGTTCGCGTTCCGCCTTGATCCGGGCGATCCGTTCCAGTTGCGCCAGCTTGTCGCTTTCCTTTGTCATCGGCCCCTCACCATCCGGCCCTCGCCTTTTCCCGCATCCTTTCGGCAAAGCGGATCGCGGCGGCGACGGCGGCGAACTGCTCGCGGCGGATTTCCTGGCCGATCTCGACGGTGGCGTGGATGGCGCGGGCGCAGGGCGGATCGGAAAAGATCGGCACCCGGCCGTCGCGCGCCCTTTCGCGAATCCGGGCCGCGACCTCGTCCGTGCCCTTGGCCAGGCAGACCGGCGCCCGCCCGCTGTCGCGCTTCCATTCCAGGGCCACGGCATAGTGGGTGGGGTTCACGATCACCACGTCAGCCTTGGCGACATCGGCCAGCATCTGCCTGGTGGCGATGTCCACGGCGCGCTGGCGGCGGGCGGCCTTGAAATGCGGGTCGCCTTCCGAATCCTTGTACTCGTCCTCCATCTCCTTGCGGGTCATGCGGTTCTTGCGGCGGTGGTCGAACCACTGCCAGCCCATGTCCAGCCCCGCGAAGACGATGGACACCGCCAGCGCCAGCGCCAGCACCCGTCCCAGAAGCACCCCCAGGTCCGCGATCCAGCGGTCGCCCGCCAGCGGGCTTGCCGCCAGATGGCCCAGAAGGTTGCGGAACAGGAACCAGCCGCCCAGGCCCACCAGCGACACCTTGCCCAGCGAGATGGCGAAGTTCACCAGCCCGGACTTGCCGAACTTCTGCGCGGCCTGCTTCATCGGGTTGATGCGGTTCAGGTCGGGGGCAAGCTTTTGGGGCGCGAAGACCAGCCCGCGCCCGCCGATCAGCGCCACCACGATCACCAGCGAGGGCACTGCCGCCAAGCCCAGCACCGCCCAGCCGGCATACTGCCCAAGCGCCATGGCCACCGCCCCGGTCGTGCCCGGCATCCACCCCTCGGACCCCAGGGCGCGCGTCGCCATGGACAGCCAGGCCTTGACCGCCAGGCCCGCGCCGGCCGCCATGGCCAGCCAGGTGCCCAGATACATGGCGGCGACGTTCAGTTCGGCCGAACGCGGGATGTCGCCCTTTTCGCGCGCCTTGCGCAGCTTCTGCTCGGACGCCTCGAAGGGCTTGTCGTCGTTCTCCTCGCTCATGGCGCCCCCGGCAGCATGTGCCCCAGCACCGCATCGGCCCACAGCCCGATCAGCAGCGGCGCCATAAGCGCCAGCGCCGCCAGGGCCAGCATGATCGCGGCGGGCGAGCCGATGAAGATCACCGGCAGCGCGGGCATGACCCGGTTGATGACCCCCGACAGCGCCTGGAACATGAAGCCGCCCAGCGTGAAGGGCGCGGCCAGAAGCATGGCGATCCAGAAGCTGCGGGCGGTCAGGCGGACCGCCTCGGCCGCAAGCCCGCCGGCATCGGGCCAGCCGCCGGGCGGCCAGAGGACCAGGCTGTCGGCCATCAACTGCACCAGCATCACCGGCAGGCCCAGCGCCATCAGGACCGCCACCCCCGCCAGGTGGATCAGGTTGCCGATGGGATGGGGCGCGGCCTCGTTCTGGCCGCCGACCAGTTGCGACAAGGACGCCGTGGCCGCGATGGCCGAGGTCGCGATGTCGAGCGACAACGCCAGCAGCCGCAGGCCCATTCCGGCGGCAAGACCGATCAGCGTTTCTCCGGCCGCCTGGGCCAGGGTCGCTAGGGTCGTGAGAGGCGGCGCGACAGCCGGGACAAGGCCCGACAGCATCGGCGTGATCGCCAGGGCCGCGGCGGCGCGGACCCGAACCGGGACCACGCGCTCGCCCAATCCCGGCAGGACCAGAACCAGCACCTGCACGCGCAGGTAGACCAGCACCCATGTCCAGCTGAACCCCGGCAGAACCTGGGAAAGCTGATCCCACATCAGCCGACCTCGATGGTGCCGACCAGCCGCAGGTCGGCGCCGGGGTCGATCTCCTCGAGCCCCAGGACCGGCATGGCGATCCCGTTCGAGCCAAGGACCGCGCGCAGCATCCGCCGCCGGTGATCGGGGGCGACAAGAACGGTCTGCAAGGCGGGCTCGACGGTCGCCATGGCGCGGCGCGCGGCGTCCAGCAGCTTGCGCGACAGGGCGGGCGTCATCGCGCCCCCGCCCGCGCGCCCGGTCTCGCTGTCGGCGCGGACGAACTCGGCCTCCCATCCCGGATGCAGCTGCAGGGCCGTAATGCCGCCCGACGGGTCGCTGTACTGCTGGGTGATCTGCCCGCGCAGGCGCTTGCGCACCAGTTCGTAAACCGTCTCGATCTGGTCGATGCCGCGGAACTCGGCCATGGCATCGACGATCAGCGGCAGGTTGCGGATCGAGACCTTCTCGTCCAGCAGCGCGCGCAGCACCGCCAGCAGCATCTCGGGCGAGACCTTGTCGGGGATCATGCCGTCGAAATAGCGCCGGTTGCGTTCGGCCCGCGCGGGGTCCGACAGGGTCTTCAACTCCTCGATCTGGCGCTGCATGGCGCCAAGGGTCAGAAGCGCGGACAGGTTGGCCTTCACGACCTCCATCAGGTGGGTGGACAGGACCTCCATGGGGGTGACGACGGTCGCGCCCTGGGTCGCGGCATCCTCTTGCGCGTTCCGGTCGATCCAGCGCGCGGGGCTGAGATAGACGGGCTCTCGCACGGCATCGCCGGGCAGGCCTTGCAGGACCTGGTCGGGCCCAAGCGCCAGGACGCCGCCCGGACGCAGGCTGCCCCGGCCGCGCACCACGCCATGGATGCGGATCTGGTAGTCGCCCGGATGCAGCTCGTCCGTGTCGGTGATGCGCACGTCGGGCAGGATCAGGCCATAGGCGCGGGCGATGTGGATGCGCAGGTTGGTGATGCGGCTGCCCAAGCCGCGCGCCTGGTCCAGCGCGATCAGCACCAGGTCGGTGCCGATCTCGACGCTGATCTCGTCGGTGTCCAGCACGTCGCCGATGCGGGCGGCGCGCGGAGCCGTGGCTTCGGGCGCAGGCTCGGGTAGGGCGGGGGGGATCGCGCCCCGCCGGTAAAGCCGCCACCCGCCAAGAGCCATGGCGCCCGCGATGGCCAGGAACAGCAGCCGCGGCATCCCCGGCACGAGGGACATCAGCAGCATCGCCGCCCCCACCACCGCGGCAGGCTGCCAGCCCCGGATCAGCTGGCTGGAAAGAAGCCGCGCGGTCGTGTCGGTCGCGCCGCCCCGCGACAGCAGAAGCGCCGCCGCCATCGAGGTGATGACGGCGGGGATCTGGCCCACCAGCCCGTCGCCGATGGTCAGGTGGGAGTAGGTCGCCATCGCCTCGCCCACGGGCATCCCGTGCGCCACCAAGCCGATGCCAAGGCCCACCAGCAGGTTGACCAGCGTGATGATGATGCCCGCCACCGCGTCGCCCTTGACGAATTTCGACGCCCCGTCCAGCGAGCCGAAGAAGTTGATCTCCTGCTGGTCGCGCAGGCGGCGGTTCTTGGCTTCCTGGTGGTCGATGGCGCCGGCGTTCAGGTCCGCGTCGATGGCAAGCTGCTTGCCCGGAAGCGAATCCAGCGCGAAACGCGCCGCCACCTCGGCCATCCGGCCCGAGCCCTTGGTGATGACGACGAAGTTCACGATGGAAATGACGGCAAAGACCGTGATTCCCACCATCAGAGACCCGCCCGCGACGAAGCTGGCGAAGCCGTTGATGATGTGGCCCGCCGCATCGGTGCCGGTATGGCCCTGCGTCAGGATCAGGCGCGTCGATGACACGTTCAGCGACAGCCGGATCACCAGCGTGACCAGCAGCAGCATCGGGAAGGCCTGGAAATCCGTCGGCCGGTCCACCAGCGAGGCCATGACCAGGATCAGCGTCGCCGCCGCGATGGACAGCGCGAAGCCGAAGTCGAGGATCGAGGGCGGCAGCGGGATCACCATCGACATGACGATCAGGACCAGCCCCCCGGTCACGAGGACCGAGGCGTCGAGCGTCTTGAACCGTGCGGCGGCGGTCGTCATTCGTCACCTGCATCGGCGGCGGCGGGGTCCAGCACGTCGGACAGCGCCCAGGCATCCGCCGTCAGCAGGCCCGCGCGGCGCAGGAAGACCAGCGCCTGCAGCCGTGCCTCGGGCGGCATCCGCATCAGCCGGATGCGGTAATCGGGGGGCAGGGGCTCGCCTTCCAGCAGCCAGGCCGTTGCGTCCTCGGCCAGGGCGGCCGCGTCGGGCAGCAGGGCCGGGTCGGCCGCCGCCGTGCCCGCAAGTCCCAGAACCATGACCATCGCCCCGATCATCACGCGGCCTTCTTCAAGTCGCGCAACGCCGCTTCCAGCGTGTCGAAGCTGGGGCGGACATGGTCCGGCACCGCTTGGCGCCCCACCTCGACGCAGAGGTTGGTGGCGTGCTGGTGCAGGCCCGCGATCAGCACCGACTTGATCACGTCGAAAAAGGCCAGGTCCTGCTTGATAACGCCGCCCAGCCGGCCCGCCAAGGGGGCCACGAAGCCATAGGCCAGGAACACGCCCAGGAAGGTGCCCACCAGGGCGCCGCCGATCATGCCGCCCAAGACGGCGGGCGGCTGGTCGATGGCGCTCATAGTCTTGATGACGCCCAGGACGGCCGCGACGATGCCCAGCGCGGGCAAAGCGTCGGCCATGCTTTGCAGCGCATGGGGAACGTGCATCGCATCCTCCCGCAGGCCGGCGAGGCGGCGGGACAGCATCTCCTCGACCTGGTAGGGATCGTCATAGTTCAGGCTGGCCGAGCGCAGCGTGTCGGCGATCAGGGAAACCACGTCGTGGTCGGCCAGAAGCCGGGGGTAGGCGGCGAAGATGGTCGAGTCCCCGGGGTTCTCGATGTGCTGTTCGAGCGCCACCGGGTTCTCGCGCGCGATCTTCAGAAGCTGGAACATCAGGCAAAGCACGTCCTGGTGGTCGGATTCCGTCCACTTGGCGCCCTTGAACGCCTGGATGATCCCCTTGGGCGTATGCTTCAGCGTGTGGCTGTCGTTCGACAGCAGGTATGACCCGATGGCCGCGCCCATGATCATCATCATCTCGAAAGGCAGCGAATGAAGGATCACCGCCATCTTTCCGCCGGCCAGGATGTAGCCGCCGAAGACCATGGCGAAGGTGACGACGATGCCGACGATGCCGAACATGGGGCTTTCTCCTTCAGTCGTTCCGGGCGCTGCGCGCGCCCATCTGGGCGGTCAGCAGCGCGGCTTGGCGCGGCTCGACCGCGGCAATGATGCGGGCGCCGGCCTCGGGGCGGACGCGCATCAGGATCTCGGCCGCGAAATCGGGGGGCAGGTTGGTCAGGACCGCGGCGGCCTCGGCGGGCTTCATCTGGTCATAGACGGCGATCAGGCGGTCGATGTCCTCGCGCACGGCTTGCGAGGCGCCGTCGCGGCGCGACTGGATGCCGGATTTCTGCTGGCGCAACTCGGTCGCACGGGCGCGCAGCGCGGCTTCGGCGGTGGCGATCTCGGCCTTGCGGGTGTCCAAGGCCTCCATGTAGCGCTCGATCCGCAGGGCGCGGTCGCGCAGTTCGGTGGCTAGGGCCACGGCTTCGGGGACGTCGGTGCAGCCGGACAGCAGGTCGCCCGAACTGGCCGAGGCCGCGAAGAAGCGCGACAGGTCCCCGCCCTGCCAGATCGCGGCCCCGGCGGGAACCGCAAAGGCCAGCGTCAGCATCATCAGCGGTTTACGCATCGGCAGCCACCACGCGCTTGCGCAGGCGACGGAGGGGAATGACGGGATCGGGCGGGGCGGCGGTCGCCTGCGCCTGGGTGATCTTCTGGCGCAGATCCCACAGCGCGCGTTCCTTGCGCGCTGCCGCGATCTCTCGCGACAGGGTTTCCCCGGCCTCGGCGGCCTCGGACCTGGCGCTGCGGATGGCCTGCTCCAGCCGATCGACCTCAGCGGCCATGACGGCGATGGCGCCGCCCAGGCCCGTTTCAAGGTCGTTCAGCCGCCGCAATCGCCGCGACAGGATCAGGCAGAAGGTGCCAAGCCCCAGCGATGCCGCCAGAAGCGCGGCTTGGAAGGCATGTTCCAGGGTCATTTGAAGCGAAACTCCGTGATCAGCAAATCCTTGATGGCCTCGTTGCCCAGCACGTAGCGGGACCGGGTCACCAGCTCGGCCCGGATGATCTCCAGGACGCCGCGCTTGTCATAGGCGGCGGGATCGATCCCCGACAGAAAGGCGGTGAAGGCGTCCAGGACGCGGGGCATCAGATGGGCCACGTCGGCCTGGTGGGCGCCGTCGGTCTCGATGCTGGCCGAGACGACAAGGCTTTGGCCCGATCCGCCGGGGATGGCCAGCTCGATCGTGGGAACGGGCACGAAGACCACCGCCGGGGTGGCGGGCGCCTCCTCCCTCGGGGCCATCAGGGCGGTCGGCGACCAGAGCCCCAGATAGGTCGAGGCGAAGCCGCCCCCGGCCAGCAGGACGGCCGCCAGGATCGGCACCAGCTTCTTCTTGCCGGACGGCCTTGCGGGCGGGTCGAGGGCCAGGTCGGTGGTCGCATCGGTCATGGTGATTCTCCGTCGTGACAAGACGGAATTAGCACCCTGCGACTAACCAAATCTTAACGACGCCCATGTCATCAACAGCTACGACAAGGAACCTGACGCTGATTCGAAAGGGCCGGTTTTGCAAAAACTGCAGGACTATTGGAACGAGCGAAGCTCACAACAGAAAGCCATCTTGGTTGCGGCATTTCTGACAACCTTTCTGGCCATCGCGGGCTTTGCCTGGGTCACCAACCGCCCGTCGATGAGCCTGCTGTACGGCGGCCTTGACGCCGCCCAGGCGGGCGAGGTCGTGGCAGGGATCGAACGCGCGGGCGTCGCCTACGAGGTGCGCGGCGATTCGATCTGGGTCGACGCCGCCAGCCGGGACAAGCTGCGCATGGATCTGGCGGCCCAGGGCCTGCCCGCCGCGGGCGGTGCCGGATACGAGCTGCTGGACGGCATGTCGGGCTTCGGCACCACCTCGCAGATGTTCGACGCCGCCTACTGGCGCGCGAAGGAGGGCGAGCTGGCGCGCACGATCCTGGCCCTTCCTAACGTCAAGACGGCCCGCGTCCACTTGGCGATCGAGAACGGGCGCGGCTATCGCCGCGACGGGCAGGGCAGCGCATCCGTCACCATCGGCACGAACGGCCAGGCGATCAGCCGCGAACAGGCGGCGGCGCTGAAATACCTGATCTCCTCCGGCGTGCCGGGCATGGCCCCTGAGGCGGTCACGGTGATCGACACGAGAAACGGCATCGTCGCCGCCGGAGAGGACGAGGCGGGCGCCGACCGCGCCGCCGCCATGAAGCGCAATGTCGAGCGTATCCTGGAGCCGCATGTCGGCATCGGCAATGCCATCGTCGAGCTGAACCTGGACATGGTGACCGAGACCGAGATGCTGACCGAGCAGCGCTTCGACCCCGAGGGGCGGGCCATGATCTCGCAGGTGACCGAGGAGACGACGGACCAGAGCAACAGCACGGGATCGGGCGCGGTGACGGCGGCCTCGAACCTGCCCGACGCGGACGAGGCGCAGGGCGACCGGTCCGAGGCGACGCGCCAGGAAACCCGCCAGCAGGCCAACTACGAGGTGACGCGCGTCACGCGCGAGGTGTCGCGCCAGCCCGGCGCCACGCGGCGGCTGACGGTCGCGGTGCTGGTCAACGGCGTGCCCGGTGAAAACGCGCAGGGCGAGACGCAGATGGTCCCGCGCGCCCAGGCCGAACTGGACGTGCTGCGGGAACTGGTGGCCTCGGCCGTGGGCTATGACGAGGCACGGGGCGACCTTCTCACCGTCAAGTCGCTGCCCTTTGCGGGCCTGGGCGACGGGGGGACCGCCGCCGCGCCCGGCTGGATGGACCGGCTGGAGGTGAACGGGCTGGCGCGCATCCTGATGATCGGGCTGTTCGCGCTGGCGCTTGTGTTCCTGGTGCTGCGCCCGGTGCTGAAGGGCCGCGCGGCCCGGCCCGCGCTGGATGACAGCCGGCCGCCGCTGGATGCGCCCGCCCTGACCGGCACCATTCTTCCCGCAGCCGAGGTCATGGCGGAACCCGTGGCCGCGCCCCTCGCCCCCCGCGCGCCCGAGCAGCTTGCCCTGCCGCCCGGCGATCCGGTGGCCCGGCTGCGCAACATGATGAAGAAACGCCACGACGAAAGCGTCAAGATCCTGACCGGCTGGATCGACAACAAGGAGAGTGCGCATTGAGCCTCGCTGTTTTCAAACTCGAATCCTTCAGTGCCGCCGTTATGGCGCCGGATGCGGACCTGGCCTTCAGCCGCGAGGATCTGGACCGGGCCTTTGCCGACGGCCTGGCCGAGGGGGTGGCCCGCCAGGCGGACGACCAGGTCCGGACCCTGAACGCCGCGCTTGACCGGCTGGCCCGCGCCTTGGCCGACGACGAGGCGCGCCGCGCCGAGTTGCGGGCCGAGGCGGTGGCAGCCCTTGCGCCGGTCCTGACGCAGATCCTCGACTGCCTGGCGCCGGCCACCGAGTCGCGGCGGCTGGAAGCCGCGCTGACCGCCGAGCTTGTACGCCTGTCGCGCACGGCGCCCCCCCTGCGCGCCACGATCGCCTGCGGGCCGGGGCTGCGCGCGATGGTGGACCGCTGCCTGGCCGAATGCGACCTGGAAGGGATCGCGGTTTCCGACTGCGAGGCCGAGCGCATCTCCCTGTCGCTGCAAGGCGGACGGATCGACCTGGAACCGGCAAGCGTCGCGCAAGGCATCCGCGCGCTGATCGCCGAAATCAACGGAAGCGAAACATCATGGACGCATTGACCCACCTGATCGACACCGACGCCATCAAGGTCGAGGTGACCGTCCGGCTTGGCCGCACCCGCCAGACCGTCGCGCAACTCTCCGCGCTGCGGCCCGACGACATCCTGCTTCTGGACCAGTCCATCGACGAAGGGGTCGAGATCTGCGTGGGCGACAAGGTGATCGCGCGGGGCGAGCTGACCTCGGACGGGACGGCCGAGGACCGGCTTTGCGTGCGCATCCTGCCCGCGCCCGGCGCCGCATGATCTGCCGGGCGGCGCTGGCCGCAGCCTTGGCGTCCCTGCCTGCGGCGGCACTGGCGCAGGGCCAGCTGGGCGGGATCGCGGGCCAGGTCGGTCAGGGGCTGGGCCAGAACGCCGTGCTTCTGGTGGGGGCGCTGACGGCGCTGTCGCTGGCGCCTGGCATCGCCATCACCATCACCTGCTTTCCCTTCATCATCACC
Organism: Paracoccus fontiphilus; assembly: GCF_017356265.1. GTDB lineage: Bacteria > Pseudomonadota > Alphaproteobacteria > Rhodobacterales > Rhodobacteraceae > Paracoccus > Paracoccus fontiphilus. The sequence goes on from NZ_JAFNAW010000034.1 coordinate 13,116, forward strand.
GTCCTGTCGATCCTGCGCCAGTCGATCGGGCTGCAATCCTCGCCCCCGAACATGCTGATCGTCGCCCTGGCGATGTTCTTGACCTGGTTCATCATGGACCCGGTCCTGCGCGAGGCCTGGGCCGTCGCGGGCGCCCCCCTGCAGGACGGCAGCATCACCCTGGGAGAGGCGATCCGACGCGGCATCGTGCCCTTCCAGGATTTCATGGCGGCGCGCACCGACCCCGACACGCTGGCGGGCCTGGCCGAGATCGCGCCCGGCGAGGGCGACCGCAGCGGGCAGTTGTCGGTCCTGATCCCCTCGTTCATGCTGTCCGAAATCCAGCGCGCCTTCGAGATCGGCTTTCTGGTAGCCTTGCCGTTCCTGATCATCGACCTGGTGGTGTCGGCCGTGCTGATGTCGATGGGCATGATGATGGTGCCGCCCGTGGTCGTCTCGCTGCCGTTCAAGCTGGCCTTCTTTGTCGCGGTGGACGGCTGGTCGATGATCGCGGGGGCCCTGGTGCGCAGCTATCAATAGCTGCCGGGCTTGCGCGGACGGGCCATTCCGGGGCAGATGCCGCCAGGCGAACGTGGCGGAAGCTTGGCAATGGCATCACGATCCGAACGACGACGGCGCGGGGCTGCCCGGCGATGACCGTCGATCTGCAGAATGTCGGCGTGACGCTGGGCGGCCGCGCCGCGCTGGCGGGCATCACCGCCCGTCTGGCCGAGCCGCGCGTCGCCATCGTCGGTCGCAACGGGTCGGGCAAGACGACCCTGGCGCGGGTGGTGGCCGGTCTCATCGCGCCGGACACGGGACAGGCGCGCATCGGCGGGATCGACATGGCCCGGGACCGCCGGGCCGCGCTGGAAAACGTCGGGATCATCTTCCAGAACCCCGATCACCAGATCATCTTTCCGACCGTCTTGGAGGAAGTCGCCTTCGGCCTGGCCCAGCAGGGCAAGCGCCCCCGGGAGGCCGAGGCCGCGGCGCGCGCGATGCTGGACCGCTTCGGCAAGGCCCATTGGGAACGCGCCGCGACCCACAGCCTGTCGCAGGGGCAGAAGCAGCTTCTGTGCCTCATGGCGGTGCTGGCGATGCGGCCCCGCGTGGTGGTGATGGACGAGCCGTTCTCGGGCCTCGACATCCCGACGCGGCTGCAACTGATGCGCTACCTTCAGAAAATCACCGCGCAGGTGGTGATGATCACCCATGACCCCGGCCATCTGCGCGGCTTCGACCGGGTCCTGTGGCTGGAAGGGGGGCGGCTGATCGCCGACGGTCCGCCGGACCGGGTGCTGCCAGACTTCGAGGCGCGGATGCTGGACTGGGGAGGGTCCGATGATCTCGCTCACCTCGCCTGTTGAAACCTGGGCGCATCGCATTCCGGCAGGGGCAAAGCTGCTGGCATTGCCGTTCCTGACCCTGGCCCTGTTCCTGACGGGCCGGCCGTGGGCCCTGGCGGCCGCCCTGCTGGTCATCGTCCTTCTCTATCTGTCGGGGGGCGCCGCCTTCCTGCGGCAGGGCGCGGGTCATCTGCGGATGCTGTGGCCCTTTCTTCTGCTGATCGCCGTCTGGCACAGCCTGACCGGGCAGATGCAGGCGGGGCTGGTGGTGGCCTTGCGGCTGCTGGCGGCGCTGGCGCTGGCGAACTTCGTGACCATGACCACGCGGCTGTCCGACATGATCGGCGTGCTGACATGGCTGCTGGCCCCCTTGCGCCGCATCGGCCTGCCCACCCGCGCGGTCGAGCTTGCCATCGCCATGGTCCTGCGCTTTACCCCGATGCTGGTGGAAAACGGCCACAGGCTTGCCATGTCCTGGCGCGCGCGGTCCCGGCGCAAGCCCGGATGGCGGATCGTGGTGCCGATGGCGGCCCTGGCCCTGGACGACGCCGACCACGTGGCCGAGGCCCTGCGCGCGCGGGGCGGCATCCTGAACGACATTCCTGATGGGAGGAGCTGAGAAGATGGAACGCAACATGACCCAGATCGCGCTGTTCGCGGCGCTGATCGCGGCCTTGGGGCTGATCCCCAGCCTGACACTGGCCTTCGGCGTGCCGATCACGGCACAAAGCATGGGCGTCATGCTGGCGGGCGCGATCCTGGGGGCACGGCGCGGCGCGCTGGCAGTGCTGCTGGTGCTGGCGCTTGTGGCGCTGGGCCTGCCGTTGCTGGCAGGCGGGCGCGGGGGGCTTGGCGTCTTCGTCTCGCCCACGGCGGGCTTTCTTGCGGGCTGGCTGGCCGCGGCCTTTGTCATCGGCCTGATCGTCAAGCGCCTGCGCGCGGGGCCGCTGGCCGTCACCGTCACGCTGGCCTCGGTCGTCGGGGGCATCGGCGTGATGTATGCCTTTGGCATCCTCGGCATGTCGATCGTGCTGGACAAGACGCTGGCCGAATGCGCCGTGCTGGTCATGGCCTTTGTTCCCGGCGACATCATCAAGGCGGTGCTGACCGGCCTGATCACGCAGGCCCTGGCCCGGTCTCGCCCGGCCAGCATCCTGTCGCGGCACTAGGGACCGGGCGTTGTTTTCGGTTAAAGATCAAAGAGTCTTTGACCTGTCACATGGCAGGGATATGCTTCACGCCGATTGATCGGGGCCTGTCGGGCCGGCCGGTCATGCATCATGCCGTTCCGCGGGCAGGGCTCAGGGGGCGGCGCAATCGGGGGACGACAACATGAGCAGACTTGATCGCCGAGGGCTTCTGAAGGGCGCAGGGGCGGCCGCGGGCCTGGCCTTGGCCGCGCCGCTTGTTGCCCGGCCTGGCTTTGCCCAGGGCGCGGGCACGGTGAACATCTTCGCCTGGGCGGGCTATCTGAACGACGAAATCCTGAACGCCTTCAAGGAAGCGACCGGGATCACGCCGAACTACACGCCCTACGGCACCAATGACGAGTTGCTGAACCAGCTTCGCGCCAACAACGGTGCAGGCTTCGACCTGATCTGGCCGACCGTGGACCGGGTGCCGAACTATGTCGAGTTCGGCCTGGTCCAGCCGCTGGACGAATCGAAGATCGAAGTGGCGAAGGTGCTGCCCTCGGCCTGGGAGAACTCGACCAACCTGGGCGCCGTGGTGGACGGCAAGCGCTACCAGGTGCCGACCGACTGGGGCACCGAGGCCGTGGCCTTCGACAAGGACCAGATGCCGCTGGAATACGGCAAGGCCTCGTATGGCGACATCTGGGGCGAATCCGCCGCGGGCAAGGCGACGGTCCGCGCCCATTCGTCGCTGGTGGGCCTTGGCCTGTGGCTGGAGGCCGAGGGCAAGCTGCCGCGCCCGCTGCTGGACGCCTTCAAGACGCCCGAGGCGCAGGTCGAGATCTTCGACGTGATCCTGGCCGAGGCCGTGGCGCGCAAGGGCAACATCATCCAGTTCTGGAACAACGAGAACGAGGCCCAGGGTGCCTTCCGCGTCAATGGCGCGGCCATCGGCCAGACCTGGGATTCGACCGCCGCCGCCTTGGCCAAGGAGGGGCTGCCGGTGGGCTTCGTCGCGCCCAAGGAAGGCGCGCTGGCCTGGATGGAAGGGCTGTCGATCCCGGCGGGCGCCGAGAACCTGGACAACGCCTATGCCTTCATCAACTGGTTCCTGACCCCGAAAGCCGGGGCGATGTACACGAACGCCACGTCCATCAACTCGACCGCGGTGGGTTCGGCCGACCTGCTGTCGGACGAAGCCAAGGCCTTCTTCGCCGCTGCCTATCCGGGCGACGCGCTGGAAAAGCTGTGGTGGTGGCCGATCCAGGAAAGCTGGTACGTGACCAAGCGCAACGAATACCAGGACCGCTTCCTGTCGGCCTGATGAAACCGGGGCAGGGGCGCCAACCCCTGCCTCTGACAAAACGGGGGACGGATGTCGCATTCGGTCGAGCTTGACGGCATTGGCATGAGCTTCGGCGCCACGCGCGCGGTCAGCGACGTGTCCTTCACGGTTCAGCCGGGCGAGTTCTTCTCGATCCTGGGACCGTCGGGCTGCGGCAAGACCACCATCCTGCGCATGATCGCAGGGTTCCTGGAACCGACCGAGGGCCGCGTGCTGATCGGCAACCGCGACATGCGCGGGCTTGGGCCCAACCAGCGGCCGACCGCGATGATCTTCCAGTCGCTGGCGCTGTTCCCGCTGATGCCGGTCTGGGAAAACATCGCCTTCGGGCTGGAGGCGCGGGGGGTCGGCCGCGCGGAACGCCGCAAGCGGGCGGACGAGTTGCTGCGCCTGATCGCACTGGAAGGATACGGCGACCGGATGCCGGGCGAATTGTCGGGTGGGCAGCGCCAGCGGGTCGCCATCGCCCGCGCGCTGGCGGTCGAACCCGGCGTCCTGCTGCTGGACGAGCCGCTGTCGGCGCTGGATCTGAAGCTGCGCCAGCATATGCGGGCGGAACTGCGCGCGTTGCAAAAGCGCACGGGCGTCACCTTCATCTACATCACCCACGACCAGTCCGAGGCGCTGGCCATGTCCGACCGCGTCGCCGTGATGTCGGCGGGCCTTCTGCAACAGGTCGCCACGCCGCGAGAGCTTTACGACAATCCGGCGACCCCCTTCGTGGCCCGCTTCGTGGGCGAGACGAACGCCGTCGCGGGCCGCATCAGCGCCATCGGCGACGGCATGGCGCGGGTGGATACGGCGCTGGGACCACTGCACGGGCGCGCGCAGGGTGCCGTTGCCATTGGACAGGCCGCGACGCTGTATGTCCGCCCCGAGGCGCTGGTGCCCGGCGTCGGCGCGAACACCCTGCGCGCCCGCGTCGACCGGATGGATTTCGAGGGTGCCTTCGCGCTTGTCCATGGCCAGTTTCCCGACGGTGCGGCCCTGACGGCGGCGGTTCCCTCGACCCGGCTGGGGGACGCGCCCGCGCCGGGGACGGATGCCAGCTTCTTCTTCGCCCCCGAACATGCCGTGGTGCTGGCCGATGCGTGATCTTTACGCGCGCTTCGGGGGCGGGCTGGCGACGGTGTTCCTGTCACTGGTCCTGATCTGGCTGGCGGCGATGGTGCTGGCGCCGAACCTGATGATGATCGACTATGCCCTGCGCCCGAACCTGCCGCCTGCCGAGCTGGGCGGGCCGCGGGATGTCTGGTCGCTGGACAACGTCCTGTATCTGGCGAACGAGGGCGTGCATCGCGCGATCTTCCTCAAGACCATCTGGGCCAGCGCCCTGGTCGCGGCGCTGACGCTGGTCGTCTGCTATCCCATCGCCTTCTGGATGGCGCAGCGCGCGACGCCCGGCCAGTTGTCCATCGCGCTGATGCTGGTCATCATCCCCTTCTTCATCAACGAGGTGCTGCGGACGCTGGCCTGGTTCATCCTGCTGGCCTATCGCGGGCCGCTGAACGCGGTGTTGCAAGGGATCGGGCTGATCGACGCCCCGATCCGCTGGCAGGGTGACGGCGGCGTGCTGGCGGGGATGGTCTATGCCTATATCCTGTTCATGCTTCTGCCGATCTACAATGCCATAGAATCGCTGGACAAATCGCAGCTTGAAGCCGCGCGCGACCTCGGCTCGCCTACCTGGCGGACGCATTGGCGGGTGGTGATCCCACATGCCAAGGCGGGCATCGCGACGGGCTGCGTCTTCACCTTCATGCTGGCCGCCGGGTCCTATGTCGCACCCGCGCTGCTGGGGTCGCCTGGCAGCCGCTGGTTCACCGAGATCATCTACAACTGGTTCTTCGAGGGCGGCGACTGGAACCGGGGTGCGGCCTATGCGCTGACGCTGCTGGTGCTGTGCCTGGCCGTGGTGCTGGTCACGCTGCGCGTCTTCCGCGTCAACCTGACGGACGTGGCGAAATGACGACGGACCGGATCTTTCGCGGGCTGTTCGTCCTGTATCTGCTGGCTTTCGTGGCCTACCTGTTCGCGCCCTTGGTCATCATGGGGCTTGCGGCCTTCAACGAAAGCCGCTTTCCCACCGTGATCCCGTGGCAGGGCACGACGCTGGACTGGTTTTCCGCCATGTGGGCGGATGCGGCGATGTGGCGGTCGCTGTGGACCTCGGCCATCGTGGCGGTCCTCGTGGTGCTGGTGGCGCTGCCGGTGGGGACCGCCGCCGCGCTGGTGCTGACCACGCTGCACGCGCGGGCGCGCAGCTTCGCCTATGCGGTGATGGTCTCGCCCCTGCTGACGCCGGGGGTGGTGATCGGGATTTCCACGCTGATCCTGTGGCGGCAGGTGGGGGTGGGCGGCGGCATCGCCTTGATCGTGGTGGCGCAGACGACCTTCATCATCTGCTATGTCATGCTGATGGTCATGGCCCGGCTGCAACGCTTCGACCGCACGCAAGAGGAAGCGGCCCTTGGTCTGGGCGCGTCGAAGCTGATGGTGTTCCGCCGGGTGCTTTTGCCGTTCCTGCGGCCCGCGCTGCTTGCCTCGGGCGGGCTGGCGGTGCTGCAATCGGTGGAAAACTACAACACCACCCTGTTCGTGCGGGGTTTTGAAACCCCGCTAACCGTGTTCATTGCCACGAAGGTGCGCACCGGCCTGACCCCCGCCGTGAACGCGCTGGCCCTGGTCATCATCGCGGCCACCGTGATCGGCGCGGTCGCATACGAACTGGCCCGGCGCAGGCAGGTCACAAGGCAGCCGCGTTCCTGATCGGGCTGCGCGACATCTGCGCCACCGCGTCCCGCAGGCGCTTTGCCAGCGGCGACAGGGGGCGGCGCTTCAGGTCCAGCAGGAAATAGGGCGACACCCGGATCGGCTGCGGCGTGGGGATGATGGTGAAGGCGGCCTTCACCGGGGGCTGGATCAGCAGTTCCGCGACCTCTCGCGAGACGGGCGTGATGGCGTTCGACTGCGCCAGATAGGCGATGGTCAGCAGAAGCGACGGGCTGTTGACGATGTTGTCGGGTTCCGACAGGCCGACGCTGGCGAATGCCGCCAGCGCCGCCTCGCGGATGGGCGATCCGCGCTGCTGCATGATCCATTCCTGCCCCACCAGTTCGGTCAGCGTGACCAGCCGGGCGCGGGCCAGCGGATGATCGGCCCGCGCCATCAGCGCCACCTTTTCGTCGGACATCGGCAGGATGTTGAAGCCGTCGCTGTCGAATTCCGGCAGGATACGCCCCAGCACGAAATCCATTTCCCCCGCGCTCAACTGCATGAGCAGGTCGCGCGACGGCATCACGTCCACGGTGATGTCGGCGGCGGGGCTGTCCTCCTTGATCTGGCGGATCGCGCTGACAAGATAGCTGATCGCCGGTCCCGTGACCGCGCCCACGCGCACCGACCCGGCATAGCCCTCGCGCAAGGCGCGCACGTCGGCCTCGATGCTGGCCATCTCGCGCAGGATCACGCGGGCGCGGCGCAGGACGGTGGTGCCGATCTCGGTCGGTTCCATGCCCTTGGGCTGGCGGATGAACAGGGGCGCGCCGATCTGGCGCTCGGCCTCGGCCAGCATCCGGGATGCGGCGGGCTGGGTCATCGCCAGGGCCTCGGCCGCAAGCTGCAACTGGCCATGCAGGGCAACCTGATGGATCAGCCGCAGCTGCGGCGGCTTGAGCGCGCGAATAGGCATGTCGATTCCGGTATGCAGATTGCCGATTTTCTCATTTTACCGGCAAGAAGCGCCTGCGCTACATCTTTCTGACCTATGGAGGATGCGCGGCCAGCGGCGCCGCGCCACGGGAGGAAACAGATGAAGTTCAGAACCGCTGCGGTCGCGCTGGCGATCGGGGTTTCGTGGCTGGCGACCGGCGCCATGGCTGAAACCATCGGCATCGCGATGCCGACGAAATCCTCGGCCCGCTGGATCGACGACGGCAACAACATGGTCAAGCAGCTGCAGGAAGCGGGCTATGAGACCGACCTGCAATATGCCGAGGACGACATCCCGAACCAGCTGGCCCAGGTCGAGAACATGATCACCAAGGGCGTGAACGTCCTGGTGATCGCCGCCATCGACGGCACCACCCTGTCCAATGCGCTGGAAAACGCCGCCGCCGCCGACATCAAGGTCATCGCCTATGACCGCCTGATCCGCGGGTCGGAACACGTGGACTATTACGCGACCTTCGACAACTTCAAGGTGGGCGTCCAGCAGGCGACCACGCTGGTCGATGGGCTGAAGGAGCGCTTCCCGGACGTGAAGCCCTGGAACGTGGAACTGTTCGGCGGCAGCCCCGACGACAACAACGCCTTCTTCTTCTATGACGGCGCGATGTCGGTCCTGCAGCCGCTAATCGACGACGGGACCATCGTGATCGGGTCCGGCCAGACCGGCATGGAGACCGTGGGCACGCTGCGCTGGGACCCGGCGGTGGCGCAGGCGCGGATGGACAACCTTCTGTCCTCGAACTACGGCGACAAGCAGGTGCACGGGGTGCTGTCGCCCTATGACGGGCTGTCGATCGGCATCCTGTCGTCGCTGAAGGGCGTCGGCTACGGCTCGGGCGACATGCAGATGCCCATCGTCACCGGCCAGGACGCCGAGGTGCAGTCGGTCAAGTCCATCGAGGCGGACGAGCAGTATTCGACCATCTTCAAGGACACCCGCGAACTGGCCCGCGTCACCGTGGGCATGGTGGACGCCGTCCTGAAAGGGACCGAGCCCGAGATCAACGACACCGAGACCTATGACAATGGCGTCAAGGTCGTGCCGTCCTATCTGCTGGAGCCGGTGCCGGTGACGAAGGCCAACTGGAAGGAAGTCCTGGTCGACTCGGGCTATTACACCGAAGACCAGTTGAAGTGACGCCGTCGCGGCCCCGTGTCCCGGGGCCGCATCCCTTCAGGGAGGAACGCGATGACCCCCATCCTTCAGATGCAGGACATCACCAAGACCTTTCCCGGCGTGCGTGCGCTGAGCAACGTCAACCTGTCCGTGGCCGAGGGCGAGATCCACGCCATCTGCGGCGAGAACGGCGCGGGCAAGTCCACGCTGATGAAGGTGCTGTCGGGCGTCTATCCCCATGGCAGCTACGAGGGCGAGATCCTGTACGACGGCAAGCCCGCCCGCTTTCGCGACATCCGCGACAGCGAACATGCGGGCATTGTCATCATCCACCAGGAACTGGCGCTGGTGCCGCTGCTGTCCGTGGCCGAGAACCTGTTTCTGGGCAACGAGGTGGCAAAGGGCGGCGTGATCAACTGGCCGCTGGCCTACCAGAAGACCGAGGCCCTGCTGAAGAAGGTCGGGCTGACCGAGGCGCCGACCACCCGGGTCGAGAAGCTGGGCGTCGGCAAGCAGCAACTGGTCGAGATCGCCAAGGCGCTGGCCAAGAACGTGCGCCTGCTGATCCTGGACGAGCCGACCGCCGCGTTGCAGGAAAACGACAGCCAGAAGCTTCTGGACCTGATGCTGGAACTGAAGGGGCAGGGCGTCACCCAGATCATCATCAGCCACAAGCTGAACGAGATCCGCCGCGTGGCCGACCGCGTGACCGTGATCCGCGACGGATCGACCGTGTCCACGCTGGACCGCTCCGAGATCACCGAGGATCGGATCATCCGCGACATGGTCGGCCGCGACATGGCGCACCGTTACCCGGACCGTACGCCGAAGATCGGCGAGGTGCTGATGGAGGTGAAGAGCTGGTCCGTCATGCACCCCGAGCAGCCCCGGCAGGTGATCCGCGACGTGTCCCTGAACGTTCGCAAGGGCGAGATCGTCGGCATCGCGGGCTTGATGGGGTCGGGCCGCACCGAATTCGCCATGAGCCTGTTCGGCCGCTCCTATGGCCGCGACATCAAGGGAGAGGTGACGCTGGCAGGGGCGAAGCCGGATCTCTCCACCGTGTCCAAGGCCATCGACGCCGGGCTTGCCTATGTGACCGAGGACCGCAAGGCGCTTGGCCTGATCCTCGACGAGCCGATCCTGCGCAACATTTCCCTGGCGAACCTGGAGGGGGTCGCCAGCGGTGCCGTCCTGTCGCGCGGGCGCGAGCAGCAGGTGGCCGAGAAATACCGCAAGGCCATGAACATCCGCACGCCCACGGTCTTCCAGCGGGTCGTGAACCTGTCGGGTGGCAACCAGCAGAAGGTCGTGCTGTCCAAGTGGCTGTTCACCGACCCCAAGGTGCTGATCCTGGACGAACCCACGCGCGGCATCGACGTGGGCGCCAAGTTCGAGATCTACAACATCATGAACGAACTGGCGGGGCAGGGCCACGGCGTCGTGATGATCAGTTCGGAAATGCCGGAACTGCTGGGCATGTGCGACCGCATCTACGTGATGAACGAGGGCCGGATCGCCGGCGAACTGACGCAGGCCGAGGCCAGCCAGGAACGGATCATGGCCCTGATCCTGCAGGACGGAATGAAGAGGGAGGCCGCCGCATGAGCACCGCCGAGACGAACAAGCCCGCGACGGGCATCGGCGCCCATCTGGGCAGCCACCTGCGAGAGAACGGCATGATGCTGGCGCTGATCGCCATCGTCCTGTTCTTCTTCATCATCGTGCGCGCCGTTCAGGGCGTGGACTTCCTGTCGGCGCAGAACATCACCAACCTGTTCCTTCAGAACTCCTATGTCATCATCATGGCGCTGGGGATGCTGCTGGTGATCGTGGCGGGCCATATCGACCTGTCGGTGGGATCGGTGGCGGCCTTCACGGGGGCGGTGGCGTCCATGCTGCTGGTCCGGATGGACCTGCCGGTGCTGCTGGTGATCCCGATGGTGCTGGTGGTCGGCGGGCTGATCGGCGCCGCACAGGGCTACTGGATCGCCTATTGGCGCATCCCCTCCTTCATCGTGACGCTGGCGGGGATGCTGGTCTTCCGCGGCCTGACCCTGTGGCTGCTGGGCGGCCAGAACATCGGCCCGTTCGAGCGGTCCTTCCAGGCGCTGTCCACCGGCTTCATCCCCGACCTGTTCGGCGCGGACAAGCCCAACTACACCGCGCTGATCCTGGTCGCCGTGGCCGCCGCCGCGATCGTCTGGGCGGGCATCCGGGGCCGCGCGCGGGAAGCCGAGTTCGGCATCGCCCCCGAGCCTTCCGGCTTCTTCTGGGCCCGCAACGCCGTGGTGGTGATCGCGCTGCTGTTCGTGGGCTGGAAGCTGGCCAGCTTCCGGGGCCTGCCGAACGTGCTGCTGATCATGTCGGTGCTGATCGTGCTCTATGCGTTCTTCACCGAAAGCACGACCACCGGGCGGCGCATCTATGCACTTGGCGGGAACGAGAAGGCCGCGAAGCTGTCGGGCATCAAGACCGAACGGCTGGTCTTCTTCACCTTCGTGAACATGGGCGTGCTGGCCTCGCTGGCCGGAATGATCGTGACCGCCCGCCTCAACAGCGCCACGCCCAAGGCGGGGGTCGGGTTCGAACTGGACGTGATCGCGGCGGTGTTCATCGGCGGCGCCTCGATGGCGGGGGGATCGGGACGCATCATCGGGGTCGTGGTCGGCGCCCTCATCATGGGCGTGATGAACAACGGCATGTCGATCATGGGCATCGGCATCGACTACCAGCAGGTCATCAAGGGGCTGGTGCTGCTCGCCGCCGTGATCTTCGACGTCTACAACAAGAACAAGCAAGGCTAGAGCCATGTTTCTGTCGCAACTGAAAAGCACCGGCGGGGACCGGGCTGTCGCCGCACGTTCCGGCGACCGGGCCTGGATCGTGCCCGGCGCGCGGTCCACCCGCGATCTGGCGCAGGCGGCGATTGCCGCAGGCCACGGGCTGGAAGCCGAAATTACGGCGCGCGGAGAAGGCGAGGCCGTGGATCTGGCCGCAGCCTTGGCCGAGGGACGCGTTCTGCTGCCCTTGGACCACGACGACCCGGCGCATCTGCACCTGACCGGCACCGGCCTGACGCATCTGGGCAGCGCCGCCACGCGCAACTCCATGCACGCCAAGGCGGACGCGGAATCGCTGACCGACAGCATGAAGATGTTCCGCATGGGGTTGGAGGGCGGCAAGCCCATTGGCACGCAGGTCGGCGTGCAGCCCGAATGGTTCTACAAGGGCAACGGCGTCAACGCGATAGCCCCCGGTGCAGCGCTGGTCTCGCCCGGCTTCGCCTTGGACGCGGGCGAGGAGCCCGAGATCGCGGGCCTTTACCTGATCGGCCCGGACGGCACGCCCTTCCGCCTTGGCTTTGCCCTGGCGAACGAGTTCTCCGATCATGTCACCGAGCGGGGCAATTATCTGTGGCTGGCTCATTCCAAGCTGCGGCCGGCGAGCTATGGCCCCGAGATGCTGGTGGGCAACCTGCCCGATCATGTCGAGGGCACCAGCCGCATCCTGCGGGACGGCCGCGCGATCTGGGAAAAGCCCTTCCTGTCGGGCGAGGCGAACATGAGCCACAGCCTCGCGAACCTGGAACACCACCACTTCAAGTATGCGCTGTTCCGCCAGCCCGGCGACGTGCACGTGCATTTCTTCGGCACCGCCACCCTGTCCTTCGCCGACGGCATCAAGGCGCAGAACGGCGATGTCTTCCAGATCGAATCCCCGGCCTTCGGGCTGGCGCTTTCGAACCCGCTCGACCAGCAGCAGAACGGCGCAACCCCCGTCGCCGTCGCCATTCTCTAAAGGCCCATCATGACGTTCAAACCCGCCCCCTGGCCTCGCCAGCTTCGTTCCCAGCACTGGTATGGCGGCACCTCACGCGACACGATCTATCATCGCGGCTGGATGAAGAACCAGGGCTGGCCCCATGACCTGTTCGACGGGCGCCCGGTGATCGGCATCCTGAACACCTGGGCGGATCTGACACCCTGCAACGGACATCTGCGCGAGCTGGCCGAAAAGGTGAAAGCGGGCGTCTGGGAGGCGGGCGGTTTCCCGGTCGAGGTGCCGGTGTTCTCGGCCTCCGAAAACACCTTCCGTCCCACCGCGATGATGTTCCGCAACCTGGCCGCGCTGGCGGTCGAGGAAACCATCCGCGGCCAGCCCATGGACGGCGCCGTGCTGCTGGTCGGCTGCGACAAGACCACGCCGTCGCTGCTGATGGGGGCGGCGTCCTGCGACATCCCCTCGATCGTCGTGACCGGCGGGCCGATGCTGAACGGGTATTTCCGGGGCGAACGCGTGGGCTCCGGCACGCATCTATGGAAATTCTCGGAAGCCGTGAAGGCGGGCGAGATGACGCAGGACGAGTTCCTGGAGGCCGAGGCCAGCATGTCGCGGTCGTCGGGCACCTGCAACACGATGGGCACGGCCTCGACCATGGCGTCCATGGCCGAGGCGCTGGGCATGGCGCTGTCGGGCAACGCCGCGATCCCGGCGGTGGACTCGCGCCGTCGCGTCATGGCGCAACTGTCCGGGCGCCGCATCGTGCAGATGGTCAAGGACGACCTGAAGCCCAGCGACATCCTGACCCGGCAGGCGTTCGAGAACGCCATCCGCACCAATGGCGCGATCGGCGGGTCCACCAACGCCGTCATCCACCTGCTGGCCATCGCGGGCCGGGTGGGCGTGGACATCACGCTGGACGACTGGGACCGCTGCGGCCGCGACGTGGCGACCATCGTGAACCTGATGCCCTCGGGTCAATACCTGATGGAGGAGTTCTTCTATGCCGGTGGCCTGCCCGTCGTCCTGAAGCGCCTGGGCGAATCCGGGCTGCTGCACAAGGACGCGCTGACCGTCAGTGGCAGCACGATCTGGGACGAGGTGCGCGACGTGGTGAACTGGAACGAGGACGTGATCCTGCCCGCGCACAAGCCCCTGACGGCGCAGGGCGGCATCGCCGTGCTGCGCGGCAACCTTGCGCCCAAGGGGGCGGTGCTGAAGCCATCGGCCGCCAGCCCGCACCTGCTGGTCCATCGCGGTCGCGCGGTCGTGTTCGAGGACATCGACGACTACAAGGCGCGAATCGAGGACGAGGGCTTGGACATCGACGAGACCTGCGTGATGGTGATGAAGAACTGCGGTCCTAAGGGCTATCCCGGCATGGCCGAGGTCGGCAACATGGGCCTGCCGCCCAAGGTGCTGCGCAAGGGGATCACCGATATGGTGCGGATCAGTGACGCCCGCATGTCGGGGACGGCCTACGGGACGGTGGTCCTGCACACCTCGCCCGAAGCCGCCGCCGGTGGCCCGCTGGCCGTGGTCCGCGACGGCGACATGATCGAGCTGGACGTGCCGAACCGCCGGTTGCACCTGGACATCCCCGATGCGGAACTGGCCCTCCGCCTGGCCGAATGGCGCCCGACGCACGAGGTTCCGGCCAGCGGCTATGGCTGGCTGCATCAGGCCCATGTGGAGGGCGCGGATACCGGCGCGGATCTGGACTTTCTCAAGGGTTGCCGCGGTAATCCGGTCGGAAGGGACAGCCACTGATGAAGATCGCGCTTGTCGGCATCGGGAAGATCGCGCTGGACCAGCATGTGCCCGCGCTGGAGGCCAGCCCGGATTGGGAACTGGCCGCGACCGTCAGCCGCCACGGCAGGGTGGACGGCATTGAAGCCTTCACCGACATTCAGGCCATGCTGGACGCGCGGCCCGATATCGAAACGGTCAGCCTCTGCCTGCCCCCGGTGCCGCGCTTTGACGCGGCGCAGGCGGTGCTGCGCGCGGGCCGTCACCTGATGCTGGAAAAGCCCCCCGGCGCGACCCTGGCCGAGGTTCATGCGCTGGCCGATCTGGCGCAGGCGCAGGGCGTCACGATCTTCGCCACCTGGCATTCGCGCATGGCGATGGCCGTTGCCGCGGCAAAAGACTGGCTGGCCGGCAAGACCATCCACGAAGGCCGCATCACCTGGCGCGAGGACGTGCGCAAATGGCACCCCGGCCAGGACTGGATCTTCGAGGCCGGCGGCATGGGCGTCTTTGATCCCGGCATCAACGCCCTGTCGATCCTGACCGAAATCCTGCCCGAACCCGTTCGCCTGCTGTCCGCCGACCTGGATTTTCCGGCGAACCGGCAGGCCCCCATCGCCGCGCGTCTGCAATTCAGTCAGGGGATCAGCGCGGATTTCGACTTCCGCCAGGAAGGCCCGCAGACCTGGGACATGGAGTTCCAAACCGACGGCGGCACCATTGCCCTGCGCATGGGCGGCAACCGGCTGGAGATCGACGGCCGCCATGTGCGGGGCGCCGACGACATCATGGGTGAATACCCGGCGCTTTATGCGCACATGGCAAGGCTGGTTGCCGCAGGGAACTCGGACGCGGACCTTGCGCCCATGGTGCTGGTGGCCGATGCCTTCACCCTCGGGCGGCGCAATAGCGTCGCGGACTTTCATTTCTGAGGACATGACGATGACCTTCACCCCGCATGGCAAACATCTGATCGCAGGCGAATGGCTGACGGGCGAGGGCACCTTCCGATCCGCCCCCGCCCAAGGCACCGCGCACGAATTCAGCGCGGGCACCGCCGATCTGGTCAACCGCGCCTGCGAGGCCGCCGAGGAGGCCTTTGCCGCCTATGCCGCCACCAGCCGCGAGGATCGCGCGCGTTTCCTGGATGCCATCGCCGATGAAATCGAGGCGCGGGCCGAGGCGATCACCGCCATGGGCACGGCGGAAACCGGCCTGCCCGAGGCGCGGCTCAACGGCGAACGGGGCCGCACCACCGGCCAGTTGCGGCTGTTTGCCGACCATATCCGCAAGGGCGACTACCTCGACCGCCGCCATGACCCCGCGCTGCCCGACCGCCAGCCCCTGCCGCGCCCCGACCTGCGGCTGATTCAGCGGCCCATCGGTCCCGTTGGGGTCTTCGGCGCATCAAACTTCCCGCTGGCCTTCTCCACCGCAGGCGGCGACACGGCGTCGGCCCTGGCTGCAGGCTGCCCGGTCGTCGTCAAGGGCCACCCCGCCCATCCCGCCACGGGCGAGATCGTGGCCGAGGCCGTCCATGCCGCCATCCGCTCCACCGGAATGCCCGCCGGCGTCTTCAACTTCATCCACGGCAACACGCATCACGTCGGCGCGGCGCTGGTCCAGCATCCGCTGATCAAGGCCGTGGGCTTCACCGGCAGCCTGCGCGGGGGCCGGGCGCTGTTCGACCTCTGCGCCGCGCGGCCCGAACCGATCCCGTTCTTTGGCGAACTTGGCAGCATCAACCCGGGCTTCGTCCTGCCGCAGGCGCTTGCCGCGCGCGGCGCCAAGATTGCCGAGGGCTGGGCGGGCAGCCTGACGATGGGCGCGGGCCAGTTCTGCACCAATCCCGGCCTGGTGGTGATGCCCAAGGGCGTGCTGGCCGAGGCCTTTGCCAAGGCGGCGGGCGACGCCCTGGCAAAGATCGGGCCGCAGGTGATGTTGTCCGACGGCATTGCCGAGGCCTATCGCGCGGGCGCCGACCGCGCGGCAGGCGTCGCCACGCCCATCTTTGAAGGCGCCAGCGAAGGCCGCAACGCCCTGCCTGCCATCTACAAGACCACGGCCGAGGAATTCCTGCGCGACCACACCCTGGCCGAGGAGGTGTTCGGCCCGCTGGGCGTGATCGTCACCGTCTCGGGCGAGGACCAGATGCTGGACGTGGCCGAGGCTCTGGAAGGCCAGTTGACCGCGACCTTGCACCTGGACGACGGCGACATGGACCTCGCCCGCCGCCTGATGCCGGTGCTGGAACGCAAGGCGGGCCGGATCCTCGCGAACGGCTGGCCCACCGGGGTCGAGGTCGCGGATGCGATGGTCCATGGCGGCCCGTACCCGGCATCGACCAATTTCGGCGCGACCAGCGTGGGGACCATGGCGATCCGCCGCTTCCTGCGCCCGGTCAGCTATCAGAACATCCCCGAGGCGCTGTTGCCCGAGGATTTGCGGGGCCTTTAGCGCCCCGCACCGATCGGCCGGTGGAGGACCGGCCCGTTCATTCACGAGGGAGGACAACCATGACCATCAAGACCCTGCTCGGCACGGCGGCGCTGCTGGCGCTGACCGCCACCGGCGCCATGGCCGAGGGCGAGACCGTCGGCTTTTCGCAGATCGGCTCCGAATCCGGCTGGCGCGCGGCGGAAACCACGCTGACCAAGAGCCAGGCCGAGGAACGCGGCATCCAACTGCAATTCTCGGACGCGCAGCAGAAGCAGGAAAACCAGATCGCCGCGATCCGGTCCTTCATCGCGCAGGGGGTGGACGCGATCCTGCTGGCCCCGGTCGTGGCGACCGGCTGGGACTCCGTCCTGCAAGAGGCCAAGGAGGCCGAGATCCCCGTCGTCCTGCTGGACCGTCAGGTGGACAGTTCGGACGACCTCTATCTTACCGCCGTGGGGTCGAACCTGGTCCATGAGGGCGAGGTCGCGGGCGAATGGCTGGCCAAGGAAGTGGGCGACAAGGAATGCCGCATCGTGGAATTGCAGGGCACGACCGGATCCAGCCCCGCCATCGACCGCAAGACCGGCTTCGAGAACGCGATCAAGGACCACCCGAACCTGACCATCGTGCGCAGCCAGACCGGCGACTTCACGCGCGCCCTGGGCAAGGAGGTGATGGAAAGCTTCCTCCAGGCCGAGAACGGCGGCAAGGACATCTGCGCGCTGTATGCCCATAACGACGACATGGCCGTGGGCGCGATCCAGGCCATCAAGGAGGCCGGGCTGAAGCCGGGCAGCGACATCCTGGTCGTGTCCATCGACGGGGTGCCCGACCTGTTCCAGGCCATGGCCAACGGCGAGGCGAACGCCACGGTGGAACTGACGCCGAACATGGCCGGTCCCGCCTTCGACGCGCTGGCGGCCTACTGGAAGGACGGCACGGTGCCGCCGAAGTTCATCCAGACGGAATCGAAGCTCTACACGCAGGCCGACGATCCGGCGGGCGAATACGAGCGCCGCAAGGGCTTGGGCTACTGATCCATTGCCGGGCCGTTCTGCGGCCCGGCACTCATGACGAAGGGGAGCGTCATGCTGCTGTCCATCCGGTCTCTGACCAAGACATTTCCGGGCACGCGCGCGCTGGACGCGGTGGACTTCGACCTGCGCGCGGGCGAGGTCCATGCCCTGCTGGGTGAGAACGGCGCGGGCAAGTCCACGCTGATCAAGTGCCTGACCGGCGCCTATCGCCGCGACGGCGGCACGGTGACGCTGGACGGCGCGCCCATCGACCCCCAGTCCACGGTCGAGGCGCAGGATCTGGGCATCGGCACGGTTTACCAGGAGGTGAACCTGCTGCCCAACCTGACCGTGGCGCAGAACCTGATGTTCGGGCGCGAACCGCGCCGCTGGGGCTTGGTCCGGACCCGTGCCATGCGCGCGCAGGCGCGGGCGATGCTGGCCGAATACGGGCTAAACATCGACGTGGACCGCGATCTTGGGACGTATTCCGTCGCGATCCAGCAGATCATCGCCATCGCCCGTGCGGTGGCCCTGTCGGGCAAGGTGCTGATCCTGGACGAACCCACCGCTTCGCTGGACGCGGCCGAGGTGCGGATGGTCTTTGACGTGGTGCGGGGGCTGCGGGAACGGGGCTTGGGCATCGTCTTCGTGTCGCATTTCCTGGACCAGGTGTTCGACCTGACAGACCGGGTGACGGTGCTGCGCAACGGCCGCAAGATCGTGACCGAGGACACCGCCAACCTGGACCGCGTGCGCCTGATCGAACACATGCTCGGCCGGGAACTGGAGGACGCCACGTCGCATCAGGCCATGGCGCGCGGCCCCCGCCCGCCGATGCTGGAGTTTCGCGGGTTGGGCCGTCGCGGCACCATCGAGCCCTTCGACCTGGCCGTCGGGCAGGGCGAGGTCGTGGGCTTGGCCGGCCTGCTGGGATCGGGCCGCACGGAAAGCGCCGAACTGCTGTTTGGGCTGCGGAACGCGCATTCCGGCGAGGCGCGTGACCAGGGCGGCCCGCTGGACCTGCGCAGCCCGCGCGCGGCCATCGCGGCGGGCTTCGGCTTCGTCCCCGAGGAGCGCAAGACCGATGGGATCGTGGCCGATCTCTCGGTGCGCGAGAACATCATCCTGGGCCTTCAGGCCCGGCGCGGCTGGGCGCGGCCCATCCCGCGCGAGGAACAGAACCGGCTGGCCGACGACTATATCAAGCGGCTGGATATCCGCACGGCGGGCCGCGAGAAGCGCATCGGGGAACTGTCGGGCGGCAACCAGCAGAAGGTCGTGCTGGCCCGCTGGCTGGCGATGAACCCGCGCTTCCTGATCCTGGACGAGCCCACGCGCGGCATCGACGTGGGCGCGCACGCGGAAATCGTGCGGCTGATCCACGAGTTGGTGGAAGGGGGCATGTCGCTGCTGGTCGTCAGCAGCGAGATCGACGAGCTGATCGCCGTATCGGACCGGGTGATCGTGCTGCGCGACCGCCGCCATGTCGCCGAGCTGACAGGCGAGGACATCGCGCCGAACCGCATCATGCAGGCCATCGCCGCCCCGGACAGCCAAAGGGAAAAGGCCGCATGACCCAGGTGCTCAAACGCCTCGCCCCGCAACTGATCGCCCTCGCCGCCCTGGTCGCGGTGGTCACGGCCTTCTATCCGGGCTTCCTGAACGTCCAGATGAACGACGGCCGCCTGGTCGGGCCGGTCATCGACGTGCTGAAACGGTCCGCCCCCGTGGCCCTGCTGGCCGTCGGCATGACGCTGGTGATCGCCACGCGCGGGATCGACCTGTCGGTGGGCACGATCATGGCGATCTGCGGCGCGGTCGCGGCATCTGCCGTCGCCGCCGGTTGGGGCCTGCCCGCCGCGCTGTTGCTGGCGCTTGGCGCGGGCGCGCTTGCGGGCTTGTGGAACGGCGCGCTTGTGGCCCTCGTCGGCATCCAGCCCTTTGTCGCCACGCTGATCCTGATGACCATGGGGCGCGGCGTGGCCCAACTGATCACCGAGGGGCGGATCCTGACCTTCACCGATCCCGGCTTTGGCTGGATCGGCTCGGGCGCCGTGCTGGGCCTGCCGGTGCCCACGGTGATCTGGATCGCCACCGCCGTTGCTGTGGCGCTGTTGATGCGCCGCACCGCGCTTGGCTTGCTGGTCGAGGCCATCGGCATCAACCGCCGCGCCAGCACCCTGGCCGGAGTAAACGCGACCGTGCTGCTGATCGCGGTCTATGTGGCATCCGGACTATGTGCCGCCCTGGCCGGGCTGATCGTCACCGCCGACATCCGGGGCGCCGACGCCAACAATGCCGGGCTGTGGCTGGAACTGGACGCGATCCTGGCCGTGGTGATCGGGGGCAACTCGCTGCTGGGCGGGCGGTTCTCGATCGCGGCATCCATCGTCGGCGCGCTGATCATCACCACGATCAGCATCGGCATCCGCCTCATCGGCTTTCCGTCGGAATACAATCTCATCATCAAGGCCGGGCTGGTTCTTATCATCCTGGTCCTGCAATCCCCGCGCATCAGCGCCGAATGGCGGCTGTGGCGCGACAGCCACCGCGCGCAGCGCGAGGCCACCCTGCGGAGGCCGACATGAACACCCGCGCGCTGCCGCTCTATGTCACGGTCGGGATCTTCCTGCTGGCCTATGCGGTCTTCTGGCTGCAATTTCCCAACATCCTGTCCACCCGCGTCGTAGGCAATCTTCTGACCGACAACGCCTATCTGGGCATCGTCGCGGTGGGCATGACGCTGGTGATCCTGTCGGGCGGCATCGACCTGTCGGTGGGGTCGGTCATTGCCTTCTCGGGCGTGTTCATCGCCGTGATGCTGCGGGACACCGGGCTGCATCCGCTGGCGGTCTTCGCCCTGCTTCTGGCGCTGACCACCGCCTTCGGCGCGGGCATGGGCTTCCTGATCGACCGGCTGGCCATGCCCGCCTTCATCGTCACGCTGGCGGGCATGTTCCTCGCGCGGGGGGCGGCCTATATCCTGTCCATCGACTCGGTCCCGATCCAGCATCCGTTCTACGGGGCGCTGCAAGGGGCCTATTGGCTGATGCCCGGCAAGGGGCGGCTGACGCTGATCGGCGTCGTGATGGTGCTGACCTTCGCCCTGGGCATGATCGTGGCGCACAAGACCCGCTTCGGCGCGTCCGTCTATGCGCTTGGCGGGGGCGAGGCCGCGGCGCGGCTGATGGGCGTCAGGCAGGGCCGCACGACGGTGCTGGTCTATGCCTTTTCCGGCGCGATGGCGGGTTTGGCGGGGATCGTGTTCTCCATCTACACCGGGTCGGGCTATTCCCTGGCGACGGTGGGGACCGAACTGACGGCCATTGCCGCCGTGGTGATCGGCGGCACGCTGCTGACCGGGGGCGCGGGCTACATGGTCGGCACGCTTGTGGGGGTGCTGACCATGGGGCTGATCCAGACCTATATCGTCTTCGACGGCAGCCTGTCGTCGTGGTGGACCAAGATCGTCATCGGGGTCCTTTTGCTGGCCTTCATCCTGCTGCAAAAGGGCTTGCTGAAACTGTCGCAGATGCGGCTTGCCCAGAACGCTTCGGAGGGGGCACCATGATCCACGACAACCGCCAGTGCCGGCTGGGCGAGGGGGCGCTGTGGCACCCGGAACGCCAACAGTTCCTCTGGTTCGACATCCTGGGCAAGCGCCTTCTGTCGCAGGACGACGGCAAGCCCCTGGAGTGGCGCTTCGACCGCATGGCCTCGGCCGCGGGCTGGATCGACCGCGACCGGCTGCTGGTCGCGACCGAGACGGGGTTGGCGGTCCTGTCGCTGGCAGACGGATCGCTGGCCGACGTGGCAGCGGTCGAGGCGGGCAACCCCGCCACCCGGTCCAATGACGGACGCGCGGATCGGCAGGGCGGGTTCTGGTTCGGCACCATGGGCAAGAAGGGCGAGGCTGGCCTGGGCGCGATCTATCGATTCCATCGCGGAGAGGTCCGCAAGCTGGTCAGCCCCATCAGCATTCCGAACTCGATCTGCTTTTCGCCGGATGGCGGGACGGTGCATTATTCGGACACGGACCGCAGCATCGTCTGGCGGCAGGGGCTGGATGCGGACGGCTGGCCGGTGGGGCAGCCGCAGGTTTACCTGGACCTGTCGGCGCAGGGCTGGTCGCCGGATGGCGCTGTGATCGACGCCGAAGGCGGGTTCTGCTGCGCGGTCTGGGGGCAGGGGGCGGTCATGCGCTTTGACGCGGACGGCAAGCGGACCCATGAATGGAAGGTCGGCGGCCGGCATTCCTCCTGCCCGGCTTTTGGCGGTCCCGACCTGTCGCATCTGCTGGTGACGACCGCGCTGGACGGGATCGAGCATCCCGACGAGGCGCAGGGCAAGACCTACCTTGTGGAAACCGGCTTGGCCGGATTGCCGGAACCCCGGGTGATCCTGTGACGGGGACGCTGCCAGACGGGCGCCGCGTGGACCGCCTGACGCTGCGCGGCGGCGGGCTGACGGCGCGGATCTTGACGCTTGGCGCGACCGTGCAGGACCTGCGCATGGAGGGGGTGGATCATCCGCTGGTCCTGGGCTGCCCCGACCCGGCGGACTACCTGGGCGGCGGGCTCTACATGGGGGCGACCGTCGGTCGGTTTGCCAACCGCATCAGCGGGGCGCGGTTCACGCTGGACGGACGGGAATACCGCACCGATCCGAACTTTCGCGGCCGCCACACCCTGCACGGCGGGTCGCGCGGCACATTCTGGCACCTGTGGCAGGTGGAAAAGGTGCAGGACGACAGCGCCACCCTGTCGCTGACAGTTCCGGACGGAGACATGGGCTTTCCCGGCAACATGACCATCCGGTCCCACATCGCCCTGCGCGATGGCGCGCTGGTTTTCGGCATACAGGCCGAAACGGATGCGCCGACGCCCTGCAACCTGGCGCATCATGGCTATTTCAACCTCGACGGCGGGGAGGATGTGCGGGGGCACCGGCTGCGCATCGCGGCGGATCGCTATCTGCCGGTGGACGGCGACCTGATCCCGCTGCCCGGCACTGCCCCGGTTGAGGGGACGCGCTTCGATTTCCGGCAGGCGCGCCCCATCACGCCGGGCGACTATGACCACAACTTCTGCCTGTCCGATGGTCCCGCCGCGCCACGCGTCGTGGCGGAACTGACCGGCCAATCCGGAATCCGCATGGAGGTCACGACCGATCAACCGGGATTGCAGGTCTATGACGGCGTGCATTTCGACGGGCTGGCGGGGCTGGACGGCCGCCGATACGGCCGCTTCGCGGGCCTGGCGCTGGAAACGCAGGGCTGGCCCGATGCGCCGAACCGCCCGGATTTTCCCGATGCGATCCTGCGGCCCGGCCGGATCTATCGCCACCACGTGGCCTACAGGTTTTCCCGATGACCGCGCTGATCGGCATCGACTGGGGCACGACCTCGTTCCGGGCCTGGCGGATGGGGCCGGGGGGCGAGGTGCTGGACACGGTGGGCGACGGTCCCGGCATCCTTTCCGCCGCCGCGCTGCCGGGCGGGTTCGCCCAGGCCTTGCAGGACGGCATCGGCGGATGGCTGGGTACCGCGCCGGTCATCGCGTCCGGCATGATCACCAGCCGCAACGGCTGGGTCGAGACGCCCTACCTGCCGCTGCCACTGGACGCCTCGGCCCTGGCGGGCAGCCTGACGCGGCACGAAGGCATGCATTTCGTCACCGGCGCGGTCAGCGACCCGGACGGCCCCGCCCCCGACGTGATGCGCGGCGAGGAAACCGAGATCATCGGCCACCTCGCGGGCGGCGGCGGCGACGGCTTGTTCGTCCTGCCCGGCACCCACAGCAAATGGGCCTGGGCGCGGGACGGCAGGCTGACCGCCTTCCGCACCGTGATGACCGGCGAGGTCTTCGCGGCCTTGCGCGACCACACCATCCTGGGCCGCCTGATCCGGCCCGGCGGCAGCAGCGACGATGCGTTCCGGCGCGGTGTCGAGGCCGGGCGGCAGGAGGGGCCGCTTCTGGGGCGCATCTTCCGTGCCCGGACGCTGGCGCTGATGGACCGGCTGGCGCCCGATCACATCTCGGACTACCTGTCGGGCCTGCTGATCGGGGACGAGGTGGCGCAGGGTGCGCGCGATGTCACCGGACCCATCACGATCATCGGCCGCGGCGACCTGGCCGCGCGATACAGGATGGCCTTCGACGTGCTGGGCATGACCGCCGACACGGCACCGCCGGGCATGGCGCGGCGGGGGCTTTGGGACATCGCCCGGCTGGGGGGACTGGTATGACCGACTTCGATACGGCGTTTGCCGCAAACCCGCTGATCGCGATCCTGCGCGGGCTGCGCCCCGAGGAGGCGGCGGATACCGCCACCGCCCTGACCGGGGCCGGGTTCACGATCCTGGAGGTGCCGCTGAACTCGCCCGCGCCGCTGGACAGCATCGCCCGGATGGCCGCGGCAGCGCCCGAGGCGATCGTGGGCGCGGGAACCGTGCTGGTGCCGGAGCAGGTCCGGGCCGTGGCGGATGCCGGAGGCCGCATCATCATCGCCCCGAACTTCGACGGGCGCGTCGCGGCCGAGGCGCGGCGGCTTTCCCTGGCCTATTGCCCCGGCGTCGGCACCGTCAGCGAGGCCTTTGCCGCCCTGGAGGCCGGGGCCGCCGCCCTGAAGCTTTTCCCGGCCGAGATGATCCCCCCGGCCGCCGTCAAGGCGATGCGGGCCGTGCTGCCGCGCGACACGCGGCTGCTGCCGGTGGGGGGCATCGACCCGGCCTCGATGGCGGACTATGTCCGGGCGGGGGCGGATGGGTTCGGTCTGGGCTCGGCCCTTTACAAGCCAGGCCAGGACGCCCGGGAGACGGGCAGGCGGGCAGGGGATTTCATGTCGGCCTGGCAGAGCCTGCGCGGGCTACGACTTTAGTGAGGCGGGCCCCCTGATCGGGAACATTGCCCCGGCGACGGCGTTCCGGGCGATGCGTCGAGAGGAAGGCGCATCGTATTCCGGGAGGCTAACATGAAGACCACACTCAGCTGGGTGGCCGGCAGCGCGTTTCTGGCGATGTCGGCGGTGGCCGCGCAGGCCGATTGCGCCGCGGAACTGGCGCGTCTGACCGGCGGCGGGGCTGCGGCAGAAGGAATTTCCAAGGACGGCTCGCTTGCGCCGCTGGAAGGCGCGGCGGATGCGGGCGCCGGCGCGGATGCCGCGGCCACGGGTGCGGCGGCGGACACGGCGGCATCGGCCGGCATGAACAGTGCCGCGCCGACCGACAGCCCTGTC
>NZ_JAFNAW010000035.1 GCF_017356265.1 Paracoccus fontiphilus
GCCCGCGGCGGCCAGGGCACGCGCGCAGCAGGCGCCGACGCCCGAGCCGCCGCCCGTGACCAGTGCCCTGCGACCCGCCAGGCTCATGCCATGGCCCTTGCGCGTTCGGCCAGCGTGTTGGCCTGCCGCCGCCCGCCTTCATAGGGCGCGGGCCAGGCCTGTTCGATGTCGCCCAGATCCACCGCCGCGTGCAGGGTCCAGTAGGGATCGGCCAGGTGCGGGCGCGCCAGCAGGACCAGGTCGGCCCGTCCCGCCATCAGGATCGAGTTGACGTGGTCGGCCTCGTAGATGTTGCCCGCGACCATCGTGGGCACGCCCAGGTCGTTGCGGATGCGGTCGCTGAAGGGCGCCTGGAACATGCGGCCGTAGACGGGCTGTTCCGCCTTGTCGGTCTGGCCCGAGGACACGTTGATCGCGTCCGCCCCCGCGTCGCGGAACATCCGCGCCACCTCGACCGCCTCGGCGGGCATGACGCCCCCCTCGATCCAGTCATGGGCCGAGATGCGCACCGTCATCGGCTTGCCTTCGGGCCACGCCGCGCGCATCGCCGCAAAGACCTCCAGCGGGAAGCGCATCCGGTTTTCCAGGCTGCCCCCGTATTCGTCCGTCCGCCGGTTCGTGACCGGGGAAATGAACGAGGCCAGCAGATAGCCGTGCGCCGCGTGCATCTCGACCATGTCGAAGCCCGCCCGGTCGGCGGTCCTCACGGCCTCGACGAACTGTGCCTTGACCGCATCCATGTCGGCGCGGTCCATGGCCTTCGGCACGACGCTTTCCGGCAGGTAGGGCAGCGCCGAGGCCGAGATCAGCGGCCAGCCGCCAGAGGCCACCGGCTTGTCGATGCCTTCCCAGGCCAGGCGCGTCGCCCCCTTGCGGCCCGCATGGCCGATCTGGGCGCAGATCTTGGCGTCCGTTTCCGCGTGGACGAAGTCGGTCAGGCGCTTCCACGCGGCTTCCTGGTCGGGACCGATGCAGGGGCAGCCCGGCGTGATGCGGCCTTCGGGGGACACGCACAGCATCTCGGTGAAAACCAGGCCCGCGCCGCCCTTGGCGCGTTCGGCATAGTGGACGAAATGCCAGTCGGTCGGGTTGCCGTCCACGGCCTTGTACTGCGCCATGGGCGAGACGACGACGCGGTTGGCCAGCCGCATGTCGCGCAACTGGAACGGCGCGAACATCGGCCGGCGGGTGGATCGGTTGCCCGCGCGGGCCTGGAACCACGCCTCGGCCTCGCCCAGCCATTCGGGATCGCGCAGGCGCAGGTTCTCGTGCCCGATGCGCTGGCTGCGCGTCAGCAGCGAATAGGTGAACTGGGTCAGATCCAGATCCAGGTAGCGCTCGACCTCCTCGAACCACTCGGTCGAGTTGCGCGCGGCCGAGGTGACGCGCAGAACCTGCAACTGGCGCGCTTCCTGGTAATCCGCCAGCGCCCGGTCCAGCGGCTTGCCCGCGTTCAGTTCGTCTGCAAGGGCGATGGCGCTTTCCATGCCCAGCTTCGATCCCGACCCGATCGAGAAATGCGCCGTGGCCGAGGCATCGCCCAGCAGGACGACATTGTCGAAATGCCAGTTCTCGCAGGTGACGCGCGGAAAGCGTATCCAGGCGGAACCCCGGATGTGATTGGCGTTTGACATCAGGCTGTGACCGCCCAGATGGCGGGCGAAGATCCTTTCGCACAATGCCATGCTGTCGGCCTGCGACATCGACCCGAAGCCGAAGGCCTCGAAGGTCTCGGGACCGCATTCGACGATGAACGTCGCGGTGTCGGCGTCGAACTGATAGGCGTGCGCCCAGATCCAGCCGTGCTCGGTCTGTTCGAAGATGAAGGTGAAGGCGTCGTCGAACTTCTGCTTCGTGCCCAGCCAGACGAAATGGTTGCGGCGCATGTCGATCTGCGCCCCGAACCTGTCCGCATAGACCTGCCGGGTGCGGGAATTGAGCCCGTCGGCCGCCACCACCAGATCGTGGCTGGCGCGCAGGTCCTCGATCGCGCCGGCATCCATGTCCGACTGGAACACCAGTTCGACCCCCAGTTGCCGCGCCCGTTCCTGCAACAGCAGCAGCAGCTTCATCCGGCCGATGCCGCAGAAGCCGTGCCCGCCCGAGGTCATGCTCTCACTGCCCCGCACCACCTTCACGTCGTCCCAATAGGCGAAGCTGTCGCGGATCATCGCCTCGCTGACGGGATCGTTCTCGCCGAAATTGCCCATCGTCTCGTCCGACAGCACCACGCCCCACCCGAAGGTGTCGTCGGGACGGTTGCGTTCATACACAGTGATGTCGTGGCTTGCGTCACGCAGCTTCATCGAGATCGCGAAGTAAAGCCCGGCAGGGCCACCCCCCAGAACGGCGATTTTCATGTCGTGCTTCCCAAGCTGATGCGGATGCCGCAATATGTTTTAGGTATAAAACGAAATGGTGGGGCCACTGTCAAGCATGGCGGCATCGAAGCGCACAGGTTTTTACGCCTCCGCCAAGATGGATGACGGATCAGGGGGCCCTTGTCTCCGGTGATCGGGACACTGCCGGGATGTTGCGTATTGACAGGTCGGCAGCGGGTCCTATTCTTCAAGCATGAATTAATTGCACCGGCATCTTGCCACGGGTGCCATGCCGAAAGAGACACCATGCCCTTCACGATTTCCAAGCCGCTGCGATTCGGTGACTGCGACCTGACCGGAATTGCCTATCACCCGGCCTATCTGTCGATGCTGGTCGACGTCAACGAGGCGATGTTCGCCTCGACCGGCGTGACCTGGAAGGAGATCATGTTCGAACGCCGCCTGGGCCTGCCGACGCTGTCGATGAACATCCTGTTCACCAAGCCCGCCATGTATGGCGACGTGCTCGACTTCGTGGTCCATGTCCGCAACATCGGCCGCTCGTCGCTGGATCTCGAGACGGTGGTGACGGTGCGCGGCGACGTCATCTGGACCATCCGCCAGAAGATCGTCCTGACCTCGCTGGAAACCCACAAGTCCACGCCCTGGCCCGACGACATCCGCGCCGGCCTGCAGATGTATCTGGAAACCGAGGACGCCTGACGCCTGCGTCCTTCGATCCCCGGGGGTGACATGCCGCCCCCCGGATCGGCCGGTTCCCTTGCGCCTGACCGCCGATTCATCGGCCCTGGGCTGCCCCCTTGCCGCGATGGCGGGAGGCGGCGAACCGCGGCGCGACATCCTCCAGCCAATAGGCGGCATCGTCCTGCATGATGGCTTCCGCCGTTGCCGCGTCGCGCGCGGCCATCGCAGACCAGAACCGGCGCTGCGTGTCGATGATGCGCTCGATGCGCTCGGCTATGTCGTCTGCATCGACAAGGGCCGCGACGATGAAGAACCGGCGATAAAGCGATAGCGCCATTTCGGCCAGGTAGCGGTTGTGGACATGGCCCAACATGCGCTGCCGGAAGGCGAGCAGGCTTTCCGAGAAGGACGGCGTGCCTTCCAGGACGATGCTGTCCACGTCCTCCAGGATGGCGCGGCAGGTATCCGCATCCGAATAGGTCATGAAGTCGCGGATCAACGCCTGGCTGATCAAGGGGCTGACCTCGTAAAGCTCGACGATCTCCTGGTCGGTCGGCTCCGTGACATAGAAGCCCAGGCGCGGCCGGCTTTGTGTCAGGCCAAGGCCCTCAAGCTCGCGCAGCGCCTCGCGGACCGGGCCGCGGCTGACGCCCAGCTGCTCGGCCAGATGCACCTCGTTGAGGCGGGCGCCGGGACGCAGGGCGCCGGTCGTGATCAGGCGGAGCATCTCGTTCCGGACCGTTTCGGACAGGCTGGCCGGAGCCGCGAGACGCGCGATGACGGCTTTCATGGGCTTCTCCGATCGACCGGACCAACCCCTGCATAGCCCCGTTCGTCGAGACCGTCAACTGTCGACAGTTTACAGAAAGGGGCGCCTCGCGTAAGCTGCCGGGGTCTACCCTTCGCAGAACCGCGCCGCCCCGCCCGCCTTGGTGGCAGCCGTCCAAAAGGAAAAACCATGTCCCTGCCCCTGCCCGGCCCGATGAGCCTTGTTCCCTTTGTCAGCGTCGAGACAATGATGCGGATCGTGCTGGAGCAGGGCGTCGAGCGCATCCTTGTCGATCTTGCCGCCTATATCGAGGAGGATTTCCTGCGCTGGGAACAGTTCGACAAGACGCCCCGGGTCGCCGCCCATTCCCCCGAGGGCGTGATCGAGCTGATGCCTGCCTCGGACGGGCGCAGCTACGGCTTCAAATACGTCAACGGCCATCCCAGGAACATCCGGACCGGGCGCCAGACCGTGACCGCCTTCGGCGTGCTGGCGGATGTCGAAACCGGCTATCCGGTCCTTCTGACCGAGATGACGATCCTGACCGCGTTGCGCACGGCCGCGACCTCGGCCGTGGTGGCGAAGCATCTGGCGCCCAAGGGGGCCAAGGTCATGGCGATGATCGGAAACGGCGCGCAGTCGGAATTCCAGTGCCTGGCCTTCAAGGCCATCTGCGGCATCGACACCGTCCGCCTTTACGACATCGACGGAAAGGCCACCGAGAAGGCGGCCCGGAACCTTGCGGGCAAGGGGCTGACCGTCGTTCCCTGCGCCTCTGCCGAACAGGCCATCGAGGGCGCGCAGATCATCACCACCTGCACCGCCGACAAGCAGTATGCGACCATCCTCGGCGACAACATGGTGGGCAGCGGGGTCCACATCAACGCCATCGGCGGGGACTGCCCCGGCAAGACCGAACTGCACCGGGACATCCTGGCCCGGTCCGAAATCTTCGTGGAATACCCGCCACAGACCCGGATCGAGGGCGAGATCCAGCAGCTTGCCCCCGACCATCCCGTGACCGAGATCTGGCAGGTCATGGCCGGCAAGGCCCCCGGCCGCCGCGACGGCACGCAGATCACGCTGTTCGACTCGGTCGGGTTCGCGACCGAGGATTTCAGCGCCCTGCGCTATCTCAGGGACATCCTGGCAAGCCGCCAGGACCTGCAGATGCTGGATCTGCTGGCCGACCCCGACGACCCGCGCGACCTGTTCGGCATGATCGAGCGCTATGGCAAGGCCGTGGAGGCCGCCTGATGACGATCACCGCCGGCGTCCCGCTGCCGACCGATGCCGACATCGAGGTCCTGACCCGCCTTCGGCACGACCTTCACCGGCACCCCGAACTGTCGGGCCAGGAACGGCGCACGGCGGCGACGATTGCGGCCTTTCTGCGGGAAACCGTCCCTGACAGGATCATCACGGGGATCGGCGGCCATGGCGTCGCCGCGATCTATGACAGCGGCAGGCCCGGTCCGCGCGTCCTGCTGCGCTGCGAACTGGACGGCCTGCCCATCGCGGATCTGGCCGACGTGCCCCACCGTTCGACTGTGGCGGGCCAGGGCCACCAGTGCGGTCATGACGGGCACATGGCGATGGTGTCGTCCATGGCGCTTGTCCTTGGCCGGCGCCGCCCGTCACGCGGCGCG
Organism: Paracoccus fontiphilus; assembly: GCF_017356265.1. Lineage (GTDB taxonomy): Bacteria > Pseudomonadota > Alphaproteobacteria > Rhodobacterales > Rhodobacteraceae > Paracoccus > Paracoccus fontiphilus. Next base: position 5,445 of record NZ_JAFNAW010000035.1, read on the forward strand.
GTGATCCTGATGTACCAGCCCGCCGAGGAAGACGGGTCGGGCGCCCGCGCGGTGGTCGGCGATCTGGCCTTTGCCGCCCTGAGGCCCGACCATGCCTTCGCCATCCACAACATGCCCGGCATCCCGCTTGGCCGGGTGCTGATCAAGGACGGCCCGGTCTGCTGCGCCTCGCGCGGGATGATGCTGCGGCTGACGGGCAGGACCGCCCATGCCTCGCAGCCGGAAACGGGCGTCTCGCCCATGGCGGCCGTCGCGCGGCTGATGACGGGACTGGCGGCGCTGGCAAGCCCGCCCGGCACCGCGACCGGCGATCCCGGCTTCACCCTTGTCACGGTGACGCACGCCACCATGGGAGTTCCGGCGTTCGGCGTCGCCCCCGGCGAGGCCAGCCTGTTCGCCACCTTGCGGACGCTGACCGACGACGGCATGGCCCGGCTGGTGGACCGCGCCGAGGCGCTTGCCCGCGAGGTTGCCCGCGACGAGGGGCTGGCGCTGGAGATCGGCCATGCCGATGTCTTCGTCACCACGGAAAACGATGCCCATGCCGCATCCGTCGTGCGCCGGGCCCTGGACAGGATCGGCCTGCCCCATGAACCCGGCCTGCTGCCGATGCGCGCCTCCGAGGATTTCGGCCAGTTCGGCCATGGCGCCCGGGCGGCGATCATGCTGCTGGGCGCGGGCGAGGACAGGCCCGCCCTGCACAATCCCGACTACGACTTTCCCGACGGCCTGATCCCGGTGGGCGCCCGCATCCATGCGGCGATCCTGGCCGAGATCGGCTTGTTCGAGGATGCGTAAGCCCCCGGGCCCCTAGCGGCGCAAGGCACCGGAGCCGAGGAATTCCCGAAGAACGGCGTTGAAGCGGGAGGGCGATTCCCGGTTCACGATGTGGCGGCCCGGCAGGGAAACATGCCGCCCGTCCTGCACGCCGCCTGCGATGGCCTCCAGATCGGCGGGCGGGCAGACCGGGTCGTCATCGCCCGAGATCGCCAGGACGGGCACCGCGATGCGCGACAGGTCGCCGCGCAGATCCGCGCCGGCAAGCGCGGCGCAGCAGCCGGCATAGCCATCGACCGACGTCGCGGCAAAGCTGCCCAGGATCGCGTCGACCGCCGCGGGCCGGGCCTTGCGGAAGGCGGGGGTGAACCAGCGGTCCGCCGTCGCGGGGACCAGGCTGGCCAGGCCGTTCGCCCGGACCTCGTCGATGCGGGCGGTCCAGCTTTCCGCCGTCCCGATCCGCGCCGCCGTGGCGCAGACGACCAGCCGGTCCAGTCGCGGCCCGGCGTGGATGCCCAGCCATTGCCCGGTCAGCCCGCCGATGGACAGCCCGCAGAAATGGCTGCGCGCGATGGACAGGGCGTCCCACAACGCGATCACGTCACCGCCCAGATCTGCCAGACCATAGGGCGGCTGCGGCGTGCCGGACTGGCCATGCCCGCGCCGGTCATGGCGCAGGATGCGGAAATCCTGTGCCAGATCGGCCACCTGGGCGTCCCACATGCGCAGGTCGGTGCCCAGCGAATTGCAGAAGGTCAGCCAGGGCTTGTCCCCGTCCGCACCGTCGATGCGGTAGTGAACACGGTGGGTCGGCAGGTCCAGATAGGGCATGTCGGGCTTTCCGGAAATGAAGACGCGCGGCAGTGCCGCGCGCCGAGGGTGAGGAGCCGATCAGGCGGCGGCAAGCTGCGCGCTTTCGCGCGCGCGGTTGTTCGCCAGTGCGAAGACCAGCATCGCCAGCGCCGAGACCGCCGCCGGGACGGCGAAGATCAGGAAGTTCTGGCCCAGCGGCAGTTCGCGCGCCAGCAGCACGCCGCCCAGGGTCGGCCCGACGATGGCGCCGATCCGCCCCACGCCCGAGGCCCAGCCGAGGCCCGCGCCCCGGACCGACAGGTTGTAAAGCTGCGCGACGCTGGCATAGAGCAGGATCTGCGTGCCGATGGTGGTCGCGCCGGCGACAAAGACCAGAGCGAACAGCAGCACGGGCGCCGGGTTGGCCCCGACAAGGGCGATGGACAGCGCGGCGGCGGCGAAATAGGCCACCACCACCTTGGGCAGCCCGAAGCGGTCGCCCAGACGGCCGCCCATGATCGCCCCCGCCATGCCGCCGAAGTTCAGGCTGAACAGCGACAACAGGCTGGCGCGTTCGGCATAGCCTGCCTCTTGCAGGACCTTGGGCAGCCAGGACGACAGCAGATAGACCAGAAGCAGGCAGCAGAAGAAGGACAGCCACAGCATCAGCGTGCGCAGCGCACGGCCGTGGCGGAACAGTTCCAGGGCGGAAGCCGAGGCGCCCTTGGCCTCGGTGAAGACCAGCCGGTCGTCGGCGGCCAGAGGCGTTCCCGACACCTTGGCGAAGATGCGCTTCGCCTCTTCCTGTTTGCCCTGGCGCAGCAGGAAGCCCAGCGATTCCGGCAGCTTCCACAGGATCAGCGGCAGCAGGGCCAGCGGAATGGCGGCGATGAAGAACATCGGCTGCCAGCCGAAGTTCGGGATCAGGCCGATGCCCAGGCCCGCCGCGACCATGCCGCCCACCGAATAGCCGGAAAACATCAGCGCGACCATCGTGCCGCGCAGGCGTTTGGGGGCGTATTCGTTCATCAAGGCCACGGCGTTGGGCATCAGCCCGCCGCAGCCCAGACCGGCGATGAACCGGAAAATCTTGAACTGCTCGGGCGAGGTGGCGAAACCTGTCATCACCGTGGCCGAGGTGAACAGCACGAAGCTGATCGCCACGCCCTTCTTGCGCCCGATCCGGTCGGCCAGCGGCCCCAGGATCAGCGCCCCGAACATCATCCCGAACAGCGCCCAGGCTTGCAGCGCGCCCGCCTGCGGCTTGGTCAGGCTCCATTCCGCGATCAGGGTGGGCAGCACCGTGCCCGCGACGAACACGTCGTATCCGTCCACGACCAGCAGCGCGCCGCACAGCGCCACCACCATCCATTGAAAACTGCCGAACGGGCCCCGCTCTATGGCCTCGGTCACGTCGATGTCGCGCATTCCTTTTCTCCTCCCTGTTTTATTGAAATCCGGTCAGCCATTGTCGCCTCCCGCGACGGGCAGCACGGTTGCGGTGATGTAGGACGCCTCGTCCGAGGCCAGGAACAGGATCGGCGCGGCCTGTTCCTCGATGGTGCCATAGCGCTTCATGAAGGCCGACTCCCGCACCTGGGTCACGACCTCGGCCATCCACCGCCGTTCGTCGGCGTTGTCGCCGTCCGCGTTGCGCGGGATGCGGCGGGGCGGGGCCTCGGTCCCGCCGGGGGCGGTGGCGACCACGCGGATATTCAAGGGCGCCATCTCCATTGCCAGCGCCTGCGTGATGGCGTTCACGCCGCCCTTGGCCGCCGAATAGGGCACCCGGTGGATGCCGCGCGTGGCATTGGACGACACGTTGACGATGGTGCCGCCGCCCCGCGCCGTCAGATGCGGCAGGACCGCGCGGCAGCAATAGAGGGTCGGCATCAGGGACCGGCGGATCTCGGCGTCGATCTGGGCGGGTTCGAATTCGGCAAAGGGCCGCATCCGGATCGCGCCGCCCACGTTGCTGATCAGGATGTCGATGCCGCCGAAGGTGTCCGCCGCATGGCGCATCGCCGCATCGGCGCCGTCCCAGGTTTCCAGGTCGGCGACGAAGCCGGAAGCCCCGTCGCCGGCCTCGGCCGCGACATCGGCCACGAAGTCGGCGCGGTCCACCAGCAGCACCTTGCCCCCTTCGGCGGCCGCGCGCAGCGCCACGGCGCGACCGATCCCCTGCGCGGCCCCGGTCACGACCAGGATCTTGCCCGCGAAGCGTCCGGCAAAGACGGCGCCGGTCATGCGATGGCCTTCAGGGGCGCGTTGGGGGTGAACTTCTCGTAGTGGAAGGAGGCGGGCCTGATGCCGTTGTCGTCCAGATAGTGGCGGACGGCATCGACCATCGGCGGGGGACCGCACAGATAGACCTCGACGCCGGGGGTGGCCAGCATCTCCTCGGGCATGTGCTGCGTGACCCAGCCCTTGCGCGGGTGGTCCGAGGCCGGGTCCGCCACGACGGTGGCGAAGGTGAAGTTCGGCAGCCGCTTGGCATAGGCCGCGATCTGGTCCACCAGCACCAGATCCTGGTCGCGCGTGACGCCATAGATCAGGTGGACGTGCCGGCGCGATCCGGCCCGCGCCAGAACCTCCAGCATCGACAGGAAGGGCGCAAGGCCCGTGCCGCCCGCCAGGAACAGCAGGGGACCATCGCCGTCGCGCAGGTAGAAGCTGCCCATCGGCCCGGTCAGGGCCAAGGTGTCGCCGGGCTTGGCGCAGGACAGCCAGTTGCCCATCAGCCCGCCGGGGATCTTCTTGATCAGGAAGCCGAGGCTGCGTTCACCCGGCGCGGTGCTGAAGGAATAGGACCGATGGTCGCCCCCGCCCGGCACGTCGATGTTGACGTACTGCCCCGGCAGGAAGACGGGGGCGTCCCCCGCCTCCAGTTCCAGCACCACGGCGGCGTCGTGATGCGGCTCGATCCGGGTGACGGTCGCCGCGAAGGTCTGCTGGCCCGTCTTGCAGGACGCCGCCGTCACCGGCACCGACAGCACGCAGTCGGACGACGGCACCATCTGGCAGGTCAGGACCAGACCTTCCGCGGCCTCGTCCTCGGTCAGGGCGTCCTCGATATAGTCCTCGCCCAGGTCATAGCTGCCGCTTTCGGCCCGGCACTTGCAGGTGCCGCAAACGCCGTCGGAACAATCCATCGGCAGGTTGATCTTGTTGCGGAAGGCGGCATCAAGCACCTTCTCGCCCGGCTTGCAATCGACGAAGCGGGTGATCCCGTCCTCGAAATTCAGCGCGATGGTATAGCACATGGTCGCCTCCTCCTTGCGGTGTGCTGGGGTGGGGTCAGACGTGGTAGACGTCGATGACCTGGCGGATGTAGTCGTTCTTCAGGACGATCTTCTTGGCCGCGATCACTATGCCGCCGTCCGTCCGGCGCAGGGTCACGAACATGGTGCCGAAGAACTGGTCGGTGGTCTTGTAGCGGTGGTTCAGCGTGTGGAAATTGTAGCGCACGTCCACCTCGGACCCGCGATCCGCCACCACCTCGACGTTGCTGACGGTGTGGCTGGTGCGCGGTTCCGGCGTGGATGCGCCCGACCGTTCGGTCTTGATGCGGAAGACGCGGTCCTCCAGCCCCTCGCGGTTGGGATAGTAGATCAGCGAGATCTGGGACTGCGGGTCCTCGGTGACCTGGTCGTTGTCGTCCCAGGCGGGCATCCAGTAGGACGCGTCGGGCGCATAGCAGGTCAGCCATTCGTCCCACTGCCGGTCGTCCAGCAGGCGCGCCTCGCGATACAGGAAGGCGCAGATGGCGTTGTAGTCCAGGCCGGTGCTGATGGCGTGATCCAGGCTCATGCCGCTTCTCCCTTCTTCTCGGTGGCCAGCGCGTCGCGCATGACCCTGGCCCAGTATTCGTGCTGGCAGACGAACAGCCCCTCGTCCTCGCTGCGCTCGCCCGAGATCAGCGGCTTCAGGCCCATGCGGCGGGCGTTCTCGTCCGGCCCGTGGACCCACAGCGGCGCGCCGCGCGACATGTCGTTCCACAAGGGTGCGGCATAGGCCGTCTGGCAGGCGCGGAACTCCTCCAGGTCGTCGGACGTGCCCATGCCCGAGACGTTGAAGAAGTCCTCGTACTGGCGGATGCGGTGGGCGCGGTTCTCGGCCGACTCGCCCTTGGGGGCGAAGCAGAAGATGGTGACTTCGGTCTTGTCCACGGACAGCGGGCGGACGACGCGGATCTGGGTGCTGAACTGGTCCATCAGGAACACGTTCGGGTAAAGGCACAGGTTTCGCGTCTGGTTGACGATGAAACCCGCCTTGTCCTCGCCCAGACGGGCCACAAGATCGTCGCGGCGGTTCCAGACGGGCCGGACCTCGGGGTTCTTCGTGTTGGTCCACAGCAGGATGTGGCCGTTGTCGAAGCCATAGACGCCCGCGACCGATTTCGACCAGCTGTTCGCGTCCACCGCCTTGGTGCCGGTCTCGCTGCGGCGGTCCATGGTGGTGGCATAGTTCCAGTGGACCGAGCTGACGTGGTAGCCGTCGCAGCCGTTCTCCATCTGCAACTTCCAGTTGCCGTCGTAGATGTAGGACGAATTGCCGCGCAGAACCTCCAGCCCCTCGGGGGCCTGATCGACGATCTGGTCGATGATGACGGTGGTTTCCCCCAGGTATTCCGTCAGCGGCGCGACATCGGCGTTGAGGCTGCCGAACAGGAAGCCGCGATAGCTTTCGAAGCGGGCCACGCGGGTCAGGTCGTGGGAACCATGCTGGTTGAACTGGTCGGGATATTGCGTGGTCCTGGCGTCCTTCACCTTCAGCAGCTTGCCGGTGTTGGAAAAGGTCCAGCCGTGGAACGGGCAGGTGAAGCTGCCCTTGTTGCCCTGCTTGCGGCGGCACAGCATCGCGCCCTTGTGGGCGCAGGCGTTGATGACGGCGTTGAGCGACCCGGTCTTGTCGCGGGTGATGACGACCGGCTGGCGGCCGATCCAGGCGGTGTAATAGTCGTTGATGTCCGGGATCTGGCTTTCATGCGCCAGATAGACCCAGTTGCCTTCGAAGATGTGCTTCATCTCCAGCGCGTACAGATCCTCGTTCGTGAAGATGTCGCGGCGGCAGCGGAACAGGCCGGCCTCGGCGTCGTCCTGGACGGCGACGTCCAGCAGGTGGTCCAGGTCGCGGGCCTTTTCGATGATCGCGGACATGAGTTCTCCTCCTCCAGAGGCGGCGATGACGGCCAGGCCCCTGCCATGATGTCGGTGATGATAGGGTGGGGTGGGCGGCCTCCCCTCCGGCGGCCGCCCGGGGCGCCGTCAGGCGGCGGCGCGGCGGCGCTGTTCGTTGACCTGGTTGTCCAGGCCGTCCACCAGCGCGGTCAGGTGGATGTCGAAGGCGATCTCGGCGAAGGGACCGTTCAGGCCGTTGGCCCGGATGCTGTCCTCGTCCGTGCGTTCCACGACATGCGGCACCAGGCCTTCGCGGGTGGCATAGGCGAAATCGTCGTCGATCAGCGGATCGCCCTCGATGTTGATCTGGGTGGTCAGCTTGCGGTGGCCGTCGGCGCTGATGAAGAAGTGGATATGTGCCGGACGCTGGCCGTGGCGGCCAAGGGCCGTCAGCAGCTTCTCGGTCGGGCTTCCCGGAGGCACGCCATAGCCCGAGGGCAGGATGCTCTGGAACCTGTAGCGGCCGTTTTCATCCGCGATGATCGTGCGGCGCATGTTGAAGGGCGCCTGCTTGCCGGTGGGGTCGAAATGCGAATAGAAGCCGCGCGTGTCGCAGTGCCAGACCTCGACCTTGGCGCCGGCCAGCGGCTTGCCGTCGGACCCGTGGACCGTGCCGTGCATGACCAGCGTGTGGCCGTCGGCATCAGAGCCGTCGTCAAGGCGCGCGAAGCCGACCGATTCCGGGGCGCCTGCGACATACAGCGGGCCTTCGATGGTGCGGGGTGTCGGGTTCTCGATCCCCAGTTCGGCGTCGATGGCGTCCAGGCGCTCGTCCAGGAAGTGATCGACCCCCAGGCCCGGGGAGATCAGGCCCGCCTGACCGGCGGCGCCCAGGTCGTTCAGCCAGGCCACGCCCATCCAGTATTCGTCGGGGGTGATGTTCAGGTCGTCGATGGCGCGGAACAGATCCGACATCAGGCGATGCGTGATCTCTTTCATGCGCGGATTGCCGTAGGTGTTGTTCAGGCCGCTGAGTTCCTTCAGGAACGCCTGCACGTCGGGGCGGTCGAAGATGGTGACAGTCATTCGTTTCTCCTCCTGGATTCGCTTGGAAACTGGGTGGGACCGGCCCCTCCGCCGGTCCTTGGGGGTGTCAGCTGTCATCCTCGCGGATGGCGGACGGGTGGCGCAGCAGGGGCGTGACCTTGATTTCCATGAAGGGAAACAAGGGGAGGCCCGACAGGATGTCGTGCAGTTCGGCATTGTCGCGGACATCGAAGATGCTGACGTTGGCGTACTGCCCGGCGATCCGCCAGATGTGGCGCCATTTCCCCTGGCGCTGCAGATCCTGCGAATAGGCCTTCTCGCGGGCCAGGATATCCGCCCGTTCGTCGGCGGGCAGGTCGCGGGGCAGCGTCACGTCCATGGTCACTTGATAAAGCATCGTCACACCTTGATCGTCTTGCGGATGCCGTCGCGGGCGAAGAAGGCCACGCGGTCCTCGTCCAGCGTCACGCCCAGGCCGGGGCCGTTCGGCACGGTCAGTTCGAAGTCGCTGTAGTCCAGCGGCGTTTGCAGGATCTCCTCGGTCAGCAGCAGGGGGCCGAACAGTTCGGTGCCCCATTGCAGATTGGCGAAGGTCGCGAAGGCATGGGCCGAGATCACCGTGCCCACCGCGCCTTCCAGCATGGTGCCGCCGTAGAGGCCGATCCCCGCCGCGTCCGCGATGGCCGCGACCCGCAACGCATTGAAGGCGCCGCCGCTTTGTTCCAGCTTGACGGCAAAGACGTCGGCGCCCTGCACGCGCGCCAGGTCGAAGGCGCTTTCCGGTCCGGTCAGCGATTCATCGGCCATCAGCGCCACGGGGAAGCGGCGCACCAGCCGCGTCAGGGCCGCAGCGGACGCCACCGGCTGTTCCACCAGTTCGCAGCCGGCATCGGCAAGCGCCGCCATGCCGTAAGCCGCCTCGCCCTCGGACCAGGCCATGTTGACGTCGACGCGCACCGCGGCGCGGTCGCCAAGCGCGGCCTTGATCGCACCCACATGGGCGATGTCGTCGCGCAGCGGGCGCGCGCCGATCTTCAGCTTGAAGACGCGGTGGCGGCGCAGGTCCAGCATCCGCTCGGCCTCGGCGATGTCGCGGGCCGTGTCGCCCGAGGCCAGCGTCCAGGCTACCGGCAGCCGGTCGCGGCGGCGTCCGCCCAGAAGCTCGCTCACGGGCAGGCCGAGGCGCTTGCCCTGGGCGTCCAGCAGGGCGGTTTCCACGGCGGACTTGGCGAAGCGGTTGTCCTTCACCATCCTGCCGATCCGCGCCATCAGCGCCTGCACCCGCGTCGCGTCCTGGCCCAGCATCACCGGCGCGAACCAGCAATCGATGTTGGTCTTCATGCTTTCGGGGCTTTCGCCGCCATAGGCCAGGCCGCCGATGGTCGTGCCCTCGCCCACGCCGGTGATCCCGTCGCTGCAATGGACGCGGACCAGCATCAGCACCTGGCCGTTCATGGTCGCGACCGACAGCTTGTGCGGCCGGATGGTGGGCAGGTCTAGGATCACCGTGTCGACCCGCGTCACGACAGGGACGGCGGCAAGGGATGTGGCAAGGGGGGCGTATGGCTGGTTCATGACGGCAGAATGCCTGCAAATCCCGCCGCCCGTCCAAGATCATTTGTGTTTGCCGTGATACCTTCAGGGTATTATCATGAAGGAAACATGAACCTTCAGCGGCTTGCTGCGGCGCGGCATACCCGCGACGGACGTGTTCCTGACGGTTCGGGGCTGGGGGACAGGCATGGATCTGCGACAATTGCGATACTTCGCCGCCGTCGCACGAGAGCGGAACTTCACCCGCGCGGCCGAGATCCTGCACATCGCCCAGCCGCCGCTCAGCCGCCAGATCCAGCTGCTGGAAGAGGAACTGGGCGTCGCCCTGATCATCCGCAAAAGCCGTCCGATCAAGCTGACCGATGCGGGGCGGCTGTTCTATGAACAGGCGCTTCAGGTGCTGGGGCGCGTGGACCAGATGAAGGACGCGACGCGCCGGGTGGGGATGAACCGCAACCGGGTGCTGTCCATCGGCTTCGTGGCCTCGACCCTGTATGGCGGGCTGCCGGTCCTGGTCCGGAAGCTGCGGCAGAACGCGCCGGAACTGGACATCCAGCTGCTGGAGATGCTGTCGATCCAGCAGATCCCCGCGCTGAAGGAAGGACGCATCGACCTCGGCTTCGGGCGGCTGAAGCACAGCGACCCGAATGTCGCCAGCACCGTCCTGCGCGAGGAACGATTGGTCGCGGCCCTTCCCCAGGACACGCCCCTCGCGCGCGAGGACGCGCCGCTGCCCTTGTCCGCCATCGGCGGGCAAAGGCTGATCGTCTATCCCAAGGAGCCCCGGCCCAGCTATGCCGATCAGGTTCTGGGCATCCTGCAGGACGAGGACGTGCGCCCGGCCGACGTGCTGGAGGTCCGCGAAATCCAGACCGCGCTTGGCCTGGTCGCCGCGGATTCGGGGATCTGCATCATTCCCTCGTCGGCCCGGCAGATGCGGTCGGACGTGCGGTATCGCGTGATCGACAGTCCCCGGGCGATTTCCCCGGTCATCCTGAACCACCGGGCAGGCGACGGATCGCGCTATCTGGAACTGGTCAAGACGCTGATCCGCGACATGTATTCCGAAAACCCCGCCTGGCTGGAGGCGAACAACGTCCGTCCCGCACAGGCGCAGGATCGGCAGCCGGACGCCCCGGGACAACAAGGGTCTTGACCACCGGACGGTCGTCTGCCGGGACCGCGCGGCGGCCGGCCGCCCCGCTCAGGGTGCAGGTGTCCGATCCTGACCCGAGGCGACCAGCCGGTCCAAGGCACGGGACAGATCCGGGGCGGCATCGCCCAGATCGGCCAGCAGATCGGCCTGGAACTTTTCGGCCAGAACCTCAAGGCGGTTCATCAGGGCGCGGCCCCGGGGCGTCAGGCGCAGCACGACAAGGCGCCGGTCGGTGTCATGGCCGGTCTTCCCGACCAGACCCGCTTCCTCCAGTCGGGTGGCGGCTCGGCTGACCATGGACTTGTCGAGGTTCACGCGGCGATGGATGTCGCGGACGCTGACCTCGCCGCCTTGTCCCAGATGCGCCAGCACCCGCCATTCCGGGATCGTCAGCCCTGCTTCGGCAGCGTATCGGGCCGCGAATCGTCGGCTGACCTGCGCGGCGGCGACCGACAGGCGGTAAGGCAGGAACTGGTCGAGATCGAATACCATGCGCGTCTCCGTTCCCGGGAAATCAGCAGAAAACCGGGGCGCGGACAACCGGAAAGGTGCGGCGCGCGCCGGCGTTGACATCGTTGCCGATGCAACGGTATGATCATTGCATCAGCAACGATTTTGGGGGAGGAGCACCCGAATGACGATCCAGCAACTACCCGCCGGCATGATCCGCGCGACCGGACCGCAGGGCGCGCATCAGGGCTACATGCCGGGCTTCGGCAACGACTTCGAGACCGAGGCCCTGCCCGGCGCCCTGCCCCAGGGCCAGAACAGCCCGCAGAAGTGCAACTACGGCCTTTACGCCGAGCAGCTCTCGGGCACCGCCTTCACCGCGCCGCGCGGCCAGAACGAGCGGACCTGGTGCTATCGCATCCGCCCGTCGGTCCATCACACGGGACGGTTCGCACCCATCGAGGTGCCCTTCTGGAAGACCGCGCCCAACGTGCTGCCCAACGTGACCAGCCTGGGCCAGTACCGCTGGGACCCGATCCCGGTGCCGGACGCGGACCTGACCTGGATCACCGGGATGCGCACCATCACCACGGCGGGCGACGTGAACATCCAGGTGGGCATGGCGTCCCACGTCTACCTGGTCACGCAGTCGATGGTGGACGAATACTTCTTCTCGGCCGACAGCGAGTTGCTGGTGGTGCCGCAGGAAGGCCGGCTGCGCTTTTGCACCGAACTGGGCGTCATCGACCTGGAGCCCAGGGAGATCGCCATCCTGCCGCGCGGCCTCGTCTACCGGGTCGAGGTGCTGGAAGGCCCCGCCCGCGGCTTCGTGTGCGAGAACTACGGTCAGAAGTTCGACCTGCCGGGCCGCGGCCCGATCGGCGCCAACTGCCTGGCCAATCCCCGCGACTTCAAGTGCCCGGTCGCGGCTTTCGAGGACCGCGAGACACGGTCCCGCGTGGTCATCAAGTGGTGCGGACAGTTCCACGAAACCTGGATCGGCCATTCGCCCCTGGACGTGGTGGCCTGGCACGGCAACTACTGCGCCTACAAATACGACCTGCGCACCTATTCGCCGGTGGGCGCGATCCTGTTCGACCATCCCGACCCGTCGATCTTCACGGTGCTGACCGCGCCTTCGGGCCAGGAAGGGACCGCGAATATCGACTTCGTGCTGTTCCGCGAACGCTGGATGGTGGCCGAGCATTCCTTCCGCCCGCCCTGGTACCACAAGAACATCATGTCGGAACTGATGGGCAACATCTACGGCATCTATGACGCCAAGCCCCAGGGATTCGCGCCGGGCGGCATCAGCCTGCACAACTGCATGTTGCCCCACGGCCCCGACCGCGACGCCTTCGAGGGCGCCTCGAATGCCGAGCTGCGCCCCGAGAAGCTGGACAACACCATGTCCTTCATGTTCGAGACGCGCTTTCCCCAGCACCTGACCGAATACGCCGCCCGCGAGGCGCCGATGCAGCAGGAATACATGGAGGTGTGGCAGCGTCTGGAGAAGAAGTTCGACGGCACGCCCGGCGAGAAGTGACGCGCCCCAAGGCCGGGGGACTTCACGTCCCGTCGCCGGCTGGTTCTCGAACCAGTGGCGCACCAGCCGGCAACCCCCCTGTGGGATATTTTGACCAAAGCAAAGGAGGCCGGAAATGGCCCTGATCCGGTCCCGGGTGGACAGCGCCAATGCGGCGGACTGCCCCTTCCCCCTCAACAACCTGCCCTACGGGGTGTTCTCGACAGCGGGCGAGGCGCCGCGCTGCGGGGCGGCCATCGGCGACATGATCGTCGATCTGGCGGCCTGCGAGGCGCGGGGGCTGCTGGATGCGGGCGGCACCTTCGCACAGGACGCCTTGAACGGCTTCATGGCCCTGGGCCGGGCCCGGTGGGACGCGGTCCGCGCGCGGCTGACCGAACTGCTGGCCGAAGGCGCGGCGCCGGACCTGCCGCTGGTGCCGATGGCCGGGGCCACCCTGCACCTGCCGATCCGGGTGACGGAATACACCGACTTCTATGCGTCCCGGAACCACGCCTTCAACGTGGGCGTGCTGTTCCGGGGGCCGGAGAACGCCCTGCCCGCGCAGTGGACGCACATGCCCATCGGCTATAACGGCCGCGCCTCGTCGGTGGTGGTGTCGGGCACGCCGATCCGCCGCCCGATGGGACAGTTGAAGGGCGAGGCCGGCCCCCGCTGGGCGCCCTGCGAGCGCCTCGACCTGGAGCTGGAACTGGGCGCGGTCGTCGGCGCGCCGAGCGCCTTGGGCAGCCGCGTCAGCGTCGAGGAGGCCGAGGCGATGATCTTCGGCTATGTGCTGCTGAACGACTGGTCGGCGCGCGACGTCCAGGCTTGGGAGTACCAGCCGCTGGGCCCGTTCCAGTCCAAGGCCTTGGGCACCACCATCGGCGCCTGGATCGTGACGCAGGCCGCACTGGAGCCGTTCCGCAGCCCCGGCGCCCCCCGCGCCAACCCGCTGCTGCCCTACCTGCAGGAAAGCCGCCCCGGCCTTTACGACCTGGAGATCGGCTGGTCCATGAACGGGCAGGTCATGGCGCGCACCAACTACAACGTGATGTATTATTCGTCGGCGCAGCAGCTGGCCCATCACACCAGTTCGGGCTGCCCGATGCGGGTGGGCGACCTCTTGGGCTCGGGCACCATCAGCGGGCCGACGCCCGACCAGACCGGCGCGCTGCTGGAAATGACCGGGGGCGGCAAGACCCCCGTCACCGTCAACGACGCGGCCCGCACCTTCATCCAGGACGGCGACACCGTCGCGCTGTTCGCCACGGCCAAGGGCGAGGGCTACACCATCGGCTTCGGCCCCTGCACCGGCACCATCCTGCCGGCCCGGCCATGAGCGTGGTGCTGCACGACTACTGGCGCTCCTCGGCGTCCTACCGGGTGCGGATCGCGCTGAACCTCAAGGGCATCGGTTACGGCCGGGTGCCTGTCGATCTGGTTGCGGGGGAGCAGCGCGGCCCCGATCACCGGGCGCTGAACCCGCAGGGGCTGGTGCCGGTGCTGCGGATCGACGGGCTGGTGCTGACGCAGTCGCTCGCCATCCTCGACTACCTGGAGGAAACCCGCCCCGAGCCGCCCTTGCTGCCCGCCGACCCGGCCGGGCGCGCGCGGGTCCGCGCCCTCTCGCAGGCCATCGCCTGCGAGATCCACCCCGTGGCCAACCTGCGCGTCCTCGACCGCGTCGAGGCTCTGGCCGGACCCGCAGCCCGCGCCGACTGGACCCGCGACACCATCGCCGCGGGGCTGGAGGCCGTCGAGGCGCTGCTGGACCACCCCGCCTTCACCGGCCGCTTCTGCCACGGCGACACCCCGACCCTGGCCGACTGCACCCTGGTCCCCCAGCTCTACAACGCCTCCCGCTGGAGCGTCCCCTGCGGCCACCTGCCCCGCATCACGGCCGTCGCCAGCACCTGCGCAAGCCATCCGGCCTTTGACCAGGCCCACCCGGAGCGCTGCAAACCCGCAAAGGTCCAGGCCGCCGGTCCCGGGCGATGACCTCTGCGGCGGTCGGGCGTGCTATCCCGAACCCGTCAGGCTTTCCCCCGGCCAGCGGCCCTCGGCCACGGCTTCGGCCAGGACGGCAAGGACAAGCCCGGCCATCTCGTCATCCACCCGCCGCCTCGGCTGGTTTGCCGGCGTCACAAGATACAGGCTCCGGTTCAGTTCGGGCTGGATGATCTTGCGGGCGTGAAGACTGCCCCGGGCAAGATCGGCGGCCACCGTCGCGCGCGCGAGGATCGAGCAGCCCAGCCCCGCCCGCATCGCCTGGATCAGCGCGCTGAGCGATTCGATTTCAAGCTGCGGATGCGGGGTGATCTGGCGGCGCAGGAACTGGCTGTGCACGATCGACCGCGAGGAGCGGACCAGGTTCAGCGCCAGCACCTTGCCCTGCGGCAGGTCGTCGAAGGGGATCGGGGTGTTCTCGGGCCCGATCATCTGCGGAAGGCCGACAAGATACAGGTGCTCGTTCAGGATCGGCCGGGCGTTGAACCGGCTGTCGTCGGGCGGCTGGTAGGCCACGGCAAGGTCGATCTCTCCGCGCAGCATCATCGCCAGAAGGTTGCCGCTGACGCTTTCGACAATGGACAGGTGCATTCCGGGCAACTGCCTGGCCGCGCGCTGCATGATCGTCAGGGCCGCCACCTCGGTCGCGGTGTGGCACAAGCCCAGCACGAAGGGCCCCGACGCCTGTTCCGTGAAGTCGCGGACGTCGGTCTCGGCCCGCTCCAGCGCGCCAAGGATGGCCTGGGCGTGTTCGTTGAGCCGCTCGCCTGCGGGGGTCAGCGTCACGCCGCGCGGGCGGCGGTCGAACAGGCGCACCCCCAGCAGCGCCTCGAGTTCGGCCATGTGATGGCTGAGCGCGGATTGCGCGACGCCCAGTTCCTCGGCCGCGTGGCCCATCACGCCGGTCCGGGCGATCCGGGCGAAATAGCGAAGCTGGCGCAGGCTCAGCGGCATGGGTGCAGCCTTCTGGTTTTCAGAAACCGTATATCTGAATCTTCTATTTGTGTGAAGCCCGCCCGCTTGGCACCTTCCATCCCGAGGAACGGGAGGACAAGCGATGAATCTGCCCCTGGACGGCATCCGCGTCGTCGAGATGAGCCACATGGTCATGGGACCGTCCTGCGGGATGTTCCTGGCCTTTCTGGGCGCCGAGGTCATCAAGATCGAGCCGCCCGAGGGCGACAAGACCCGCAACCTGACCGGCATGGGTGCGGGCTTCTTCCCGACCTTCAACCGGGGCAAGAAATCGGTCGTTCTGGACATCAAGGCGCCCGAAGACCGTGCCGACCTGGAACGGCTTCTGGCCACGGCCGACGTGTTCGTGGAAAACTTCCGCACCGAAAGCCTGGCCAGGATGGGCCTTGATCCCGACAGCCTGCGCAAGCGGTTTCCGCGCCTGATCGTCGCGTCCTGCAAGGGCTTCCTGGAGGGGCCTTACGAAAACCGCGCCGCCATGGACGAGCTGGTGCAGATGATGACCGGCATGGCCTACATGACCGGACCGTCCGGGCGCCCGCTGCGGATCGGGTCGTCGGCCAACGACATCATGGGCGGGCTGTTCGCGGCCTATGGGGTGCTGGGCCAGATCATCGCGCGGGGCCGCGACGGCAAGGGCAGCGTGGTTCGGTCGGGCCTGTTCGAGAACTGCCTGCTGCTGGTCGCGCAGCACATGGTGCAGTTCGACATCGAAGGCACCGAAAGCCCCCCGATGCCGGAACGGATCTTCTCCTGGCCGGTCTACGACATCTTCCAGACCCGCGACGGGCGCCAGATCTTCCTGGGCGCGGTGACGGAAACGCAATGGACCGGGCTCTGCCGCGTACTGGGGCTTGGGGCGCTGCTGTCCGACCCCCGCCTGCAGACCCGCCCCGACCAGATCGCCGCGCGAAGCTGGACCCTGCCCATTGTCGCCGATGCGGTGGCCGCGCGCGACTATGCCGACCTGCTGGCCGCCTGCGAGGCCGCCGCGCTGCTGTGTTCGCCCATCGCCCGTCCGGCCGAGATGTATGACGACCCCCATGTCACGCGCCCCGGCGGGCTGATTCATTCGCGCTATGCCGACAAGAAGGACTTCCGCGCGCCGGGCCTTCCCTTCTCGGTCGATGGCACCTCACCCGTGCCCGCCGATGCCGACCTGCCCTCCATCGGGCAGCATACGGCGGAAGTCCTGTCCGCCCTGCCGCAGATGGAGCGCGCGTGATGGCCGACGTGAACCGCGTCTATCCGGCGGGACAGGTGGCCTTGCGCGAGGTCGGGCTGCGCGACGGGCTGCAACTGACGAAAAGCTTCCCTTCGACCGAAGCCAAGTCGGACTGGATCCGGCGCGAACATGCCGCCGGCGTGCGCCATTTCGAGGTGGGCTCGTTCCTGCCCGCCAGCCGCTTTCCCCAGTTCGCCGACGTGCGCACGCTGACCGATCTGGCCAACGGCCTCGGCGCCCATTCGCTGGGGCTGGCGCTGAACGAACGCGGCGCGCGCGACGGGCTGGAGGCGGGCGTGACGGAGCTGACCGTGGTGATGTCCGCGACCGAGGCGCACAACATGGCCAATGCCCGCCGTCCGCGCGAACAATCCCTGGCCGAGATCGCCAACACCGTGCGCCTGCGCGACGAGGCGGGGTCGGCCACGCTGATCAACGTGGGCATCGCCATGGCGACCGGCTGTTCACTGTCGGGCCATGTCGATCCCGGAGAGGTCGAGCGGCTGGCCGAGGCCTGCCTGGACGCGGGCGTGGATCTGGTCGGCATCGCCGACACCGTGGGCTATGGCGGGCCGCGCCAGGTCGCGGATCTGTGCCGTCGCATGACCGCGCTGATGGGCGATCGGCCCTATGTCGTCCACCTGCACGACACGCGCGGCATGGGCCTTGCCAATGCGCTTGCCGCCTACGATGCCGGGGCGCGGGTCTTCGACGCCTCGCTGGCGGGACTGGGCGGCTGTCCCTTCGCGCCGGGCGCGACCGGCAATGTCGTCTTCGAGGATCTGGTCTATCTGTTCGAAACGGCGGGCATCCGCACCGGCATCGACCTGGAGGAGGTCATCGCCATCCGCGAGATCCTGTCCCGCGAAATGCCCGACGAGACGCTTCACGGCACCCTGGCGCAGGCCGGGCCGCCCAAGGGAATGACCTGGCGGGCCCACGCGGCCTGACCTGACACCAATCACGGGGAGGAGGAACCCACATGAACGCACGCACGATCCTTGCCGGCACGGCCCTGGCCGCGCTGACCGCAGTCCCGGCCCTGGCGGAAACGCCCGTCCGGTGCAGCCACCAGCTGCCGCCGCAGCACGAGGTGGCCAAGGTCATCGAACGCTGGGCCGCCGAGGTCGAGACGTTGTCGAACGGCGAACTGGACGTCCAGATCTTCGGCGCCAATGCCTTGGCCAAGCCCGAGGAGAACATCCCGTCCGTCGCCAAGGGCAGCTTCGAATGCGCCTTCTCGGTCAACTTCCAGTGGGGCAAGACCCTGCCCGCCATGAACGTGACGCTGCGCCCCTATGCCTTCAGCAACCCCGAGATCTGGCGCAACTGGCCCGAGTCCGAACCCGCCGCCTATCTGGAAGGGCTGATGGAGGAGAAGCGGCTGAAGAACATCGCCTGGCTGTTCCAGACCCGGATGAGCGTCTTCACCTCGAACGGCAAGCCGCTGGTGGCGCCCGCCGATTTCGGGGGCGTCAAGATCCGCGGGCTGAACCCGGCCTTCGACACCGGCCTGACCGCCATGGGCGCGGCGACCAGTTCCATGCCGGGGTCCGAGGTGTACCAGGCCTTGTCCACCGGCGTCATCGACGCGGCCATCACCGACGTCGCCGCCGCCCATGCCCGCAAATACTACGAGGTGCAGGACCACATGACGGTGACGCCCGTCATCTCGGTCTTCTTCAACGGCTACATGAATCAGGCGTTCTACGACGGCCTGACCGATGCCCAGAAGGCCGCTCTGGACGAGGCCGGCAAGAAGGCCGCCGCCTGGGCTGTCGAGGACGGTCTGGCCGCCGAACAGGCCGCGCCCGGCCTGCTGGAGGCCGAGGGCGTCACCCTGCATGTCGCGACGGAGGCAGAGAACGAGGCGATGCGCGCCGTGATGCAGCCCGCCTTCGACCAGGCCTTCTCCGAGGAAGGCGGCGAGGACGTGACCGAGCTGCTGAAGCTGGTCGACGGGATGGTGCAATGACGATGGTTCATCCGTCCGAAGGCCACAAGGTTGCGGCGGAACGGCACGGTTCGGTCTGGACCGTGCTGGCCTGGCCGATCCACGCGCTTGCCGCCGTGTCGGCGGTGCTTGTGGCGGTGGGCTTCGCCGCCGTGGTGGTCGCGGTCTTCTATCGCTACCTTCTGGGCGCGCCGCTGAACGGGGTGGACGAGCTGACCGGCTATCTGGTGGTCGCCATCGCATCCTGCGGGCTGGGCAGCGCGCTGCTGCTGGACCAGCATATCGGCGTCGACATCCTGACTGCCTCGGCCGGTCCGCGCGCCGGGCGGGGCCTTGAAATCTGGGCGGCGCTCTGCGTGATGGCCTGCGCGGCCATCCTGACCTGGTCGGCCTGGCATACCGTCCTGTTCAACCGCGACTTCGGCACCTATTCCACCGGCCCCTTGGAGATCCCGGTCTGGTGGGTGCAGGCGCCGATGGTACCGGGCGGCATCGTCCTGGGCCTTGCCGCACTGATGCGCCTGCTGCGCGCCATCCGGGGAGACGAGAAATGACCGGCATCCTGATCGTCATCGGCCTGATCGCGCTGCTTCTGTCGGGCATCCCGATCTTCGCGGCCCTGCTGCTGACCGGCTCGGCCGTGCTGTTTCTGGCCGAAGGCTCGGTCGAGAGCGTGGCCGACACGGTGTTCGCGCATCTCAATTCCCCCGTGCTGCTGACCATCCCGCTGTTCATCCTGATGGCGCAACTGATGATCCGGTCGGGCGCGGTCGATGACCTGTTCGGAATGGCCAACACGCTGATCGGCCATGTCAAGGGCGGCATCGGCGTGGCGACCATCCTAAGCTGCACGATCTTTGCCGCGATCTCGGGTTCGTCGGTGGCGACGGCCGTGTCCATCGGCCAGACGGCAATCCCGCAGATGAAGCGATATGGCTTTCCCGAACGCAGCGCCCTGGGCCTTGTCGCGGCGGGGGGCACGCTGGGCATTCTCATCCCGCCCTCGGAGCCGATGATCCTGTATGCGGTCGTCGCCAACGCCTCGATCGGGGCGCTGTTCCTGGCGGGCATCATTCCCGGCCTGCTGCTGGCCCTGGTCTTCGCCGTCTTCTGCCTGATCAGCGCGCGCAAGTCGGGCGATATCGAGCGCGCGCCCTTCCCCGGCTGGAAGGCCGTCCTGCAGGCGATGTCGAAGTCGATCTGGGCGCTCTTGATGCCGCCCGTGGTGATGGGCGGGATCTACTTCGGCATCTTCACCGCGACCGAGGCCGCGGCCGTGGGCTGCCTTTACGCCCTGCTGGTCGGCGTGCTGGCCTATCGCAACCTGGGCCTGCGCAACCTTGGCCTGTGCCTGCGCGACACGGTGATGACCTCGCTGATGGTCTTTGCCATCATCGCGGGCGCGGCGGTCTTCGGCAACGCCATCACCATCATCCGGCTGCCGAACCAGGTGTCCGAACTGATCGTCGCGATGAACCTGACGCCCCTGATGTTCATGCTGGTCGTCATGGCGATGATCTTCGTGATGGGCATGTTCCTGGAAAGCATCGCCATCATCCTGATCACCACGCCGATCCTGCTGCCCGCGCTGATCGCGCTGGACATCGACCTGATCTGGTACGGCGTGCTGCTGATGATCAACCTGGAACTGGCGATGATCACCCCGCCCGTCGGCATGAACCTGTTCGTCATCAAGGGCATCACCGGCAGCCCGCTGTCCACCGTGATACGGGGAGCCGCGCCGTTCGTGCTGTTGATGATCGGCGGAATGCTGGTCATCATGGCGCTGCCCGACCTGGCGACATGGTTGCCGCGCTTTGCGGGCTACAGGTTCTGAAGGAAACGGGATGAGCATCTACGGATTGAACGACCGCCAGCCGCGCCTGCCGGACGAGGGCGAATACTGGGTCGCGCCGTCGGCCACCGTCGTGGGCGACGTGACGCTGGGCGCCGATGTCGGCATCTGGTTCGGCGCCGTCCTGCGCGGCGACAACGAGCCGATCACCGTGGGCGCCCGAACCAACATCCAGGAACACGCGATGGTCCATGCCGATCCGGGCTTTCCGGCGACGATCGGCGCGGACGTGACGGTGGGGCATCGCGCCATCGTCCATGGCTGCACCATCGGCGACGGATCGCTGATCGGCATGGGCGCGATCATCCTGAACGGCGCCAGGATCGGTCGCGGCTGCCTGATCGGCGCGGGCGCCCTTGTCACCGAGGGCAAGGAGATCCCCGACGGCAGCCTTGTCGTCGGCAGCCCCGCCAAGGTCGTCCGCACCCTTGACGACGCCGCCCGGCAGGGCCTGCTGGACTCGGCCGCGCGCTATGTCGCCAACTGGCGGCGCTTTGCGGATGGCATGACCGGCATCTGACACGACCGTCAGGACGGTGGGGGCGTCGCGACCAGACCGGGCGCGACGCCCTTTTCGTCCTTCAGCGTCTTCAGCACGATCTCGGACCGGACCTGCGAGACCTGGGGGTGGGGCAGCAGGTGCCGGTGCACGAAGTCGGCGAAGGCGTCCAGGTCTCGGACCCGCACATCCAGCACATAGTCCGCATCGCCCGACACCGAAAAGGCCGACCGGATCTGCGGATGCGTCGCGACAAAGCGCGCGAAGTCGTCTTCCTTCCGCTGGCCGTGGCTGGACAGGTTGACCCGGATGATCGCGCGCAGCCCGTAGCCCAGCTTGGCCGCGCCAAGCCGCGCCGAATACCCCTCGATCACGCCCGTTTCCTCAAGCGCCGCCCGCCGGCGCGAGCATTGGGACGGCGACAGCTTCACGATCTCGGCCAGGGCCGCGTTCGTCAGCGCCCCGTCGCGTTGCAGGGCCGTCAGGATCGCGATGTCGAAGCCGTCCAGTTTCAAGTCATGCATCCTTTGCCGGTAACGTGCACGCTTCGTGCAAACTTGAACGTTTATGCCGTCACTTCGCAAGCCCCGTGCAAGGGAACTGTGACATTCTGTCACAGAACCGCAGCGAACAGGAGGAACGCGCATGGGACCCTTTCCGCACAACGCCCCCAAGGCCACGATCAGCGACATCAACCCCGCCGGCACCGATGGCTTCGAATTCGTCGAATATGCCCACCCGAATCCGCATGTCCTGGACCGCATCTTCCGGCAGATGGGCTTCACGCCCGTGGCAAAGCACAAGACCCGCGACATCACGCTGTATCGCCAGGGCGACATCAACTACCTGCTGAACGCCGACACCAACAGCCATGCGGCCGGCTTCGTGAAGGAACACGGCCCCTGCGCGCCCGCGATGGCCTGGCGCGTGGTCGATGCGCAAGCGGCGCTGAAGCGCGCGCTGGATCTGGGCGCCACCGAATATACCGGCCCCGGCAAGTCGATCGAGGCGCCCGCCGTCTATGGCATCGGCGGCTCGCTGCTGTATTTCATCGACAGGTACGGTGCCGAGGGCAGCGCCTATGACGCCGACTACGACTGGCTGGGTGAAGCCAATCCCTGCCCGACGGGCTTCGGCTTCTACTACCTCGACCACCTGACGCATAACGTGATCCGCGGCAACATGGACACGTGGTACAAGTTCTACCACGACACGTTCAACTTCCGAGAGATCAAGTATTTCGACATCAAGGGCAAGCAGACCGGCCTTGTCAGCCGCGCGCTGACCTCGCCCGACGGCAAGATCCGCATCCCCATCAACGAATCCACCGACGATCACAGCCAGATTGAGGAATACCTGCGCGAATACAAGGGCGAGGGCATCCAGCACATCGCCATCGCCTCCGAGGACATCTATGCCGGCACCGACAAGATCGCGGATGCCGGAATGGAGTTCATGCCGGGGCCGCCCGACACCTATTACGAGATGTCGCACCGCCGCGTGAAGGGCCACGAGGAACCCATCGACCGCATGAAGAAGCGCGGCATCCTGATCGACGGCGAAGGCGTGGTCGGCGGCGGCGAGACGCGCATCCTGCTGCAGATCTTCTCGAAGACGGTGATCGGGCCGATCTTCTTCGAGTTCATCCAGCGCAAGGGCGACGATGGCTTCGGCGAGGGCAATTTCCGCGCCCTGTTCGAATCCATCGAGGAAGACCAGGTGCGCCGCGGCGTGCTCAGCGCCTCGCCCGCCGAATAGGCTGCCGCGACACGACCCGCCTGCGGCTTGCGGGCGGGTCCTTTCATGGGATCAGACGATGGCCTGGACAGATTACTCCTCGGCCCCCGCGGCGGGCACGCCGGTTTGCGCCCTGGCGCAGGTGCAGGGCGTGCTGTCCCTGTCGGTGACGACGGACAAGGGCGCCTTTCCGATGCTGGTCGTGCGGTCGGGCGACGACCTGCGCGCCTATGTGAACGCCTGCCCGCACCAGTACCTGCCCCTGGATTATCGCGGCGACCAACTGCTTTCGGCGGACGGCACGAAACTGATGTGCACCGCCCACGGCGCCCGCTTCGACATCCTGACGGGCGAGGCCGTCGAGGGCGCGGATTGTGGCCTCGATCCGGTGCCGGTCGCTGTCGCGGAGGGCATGGTGCTTATCACGGGCTAGGCGCGCCCAAGCGCGTCATTCCGCCTCCAGCAAGGGCCTCAGCATCGGGTGAGTGGCATCGGCAAGGCCGTCCACGACATCGAAGTGATGACGGTCCGGTTCCTCGACGCAATCGGTCGCGGCCCCCAGACCGCGCCAGATGTTCGCCAGAAGGGCATTCTGGCGCCGGAACTCGGAGGTTTCGGACGCGCCGACCCAGCAGGTGATGCGGGTTCCGGGCAAGGGTTCCAGCAGGGCCGGGCTTTCGGCCCATGCCTCGGCCTTGTCGATCCGCAGCGTGTTCTGCCGCCATGTCCGGCGCAGCGGCCGCAGGTCGTGCAGCCCCGAGATCGACAGCACCCCCGCGATCCGTTCCCGCACCCTGCCGGGCAAGGGAGAGCTGTGGCTGACCATGCGGCTGACCAGATGGCCGCCCGCCGAATGGCCCGCCAGCCGGATCGGACCCGCGACCAGATCGGCGGCGGCGGCGACGGCCGCGCCGATCTCGGCCGTTATCCCGGCGATGCGGATCGCCGGGCACAACGTATATTCGGGGATCGCGACCGCATGGCCATGCGCCAGCGGACCCTGCGCCAGGTGCGACCAGAAACTGCGATCCAGGGCCATCCAGAAGCCGCCATGGACGAAGACCACCAGACCCTTCGGCGCAGCTTGGGGCATGAACAGGTCCAGCCGGTTCCGCTCGCCCGGCCCGTAGGGGATGCCCAGCCGGGCGCGGGCGCCCATGGCCTTGCGGAAGGCGCGGGCCGGTTCGACCCACCGGCCCGGCCAGGACGCGCCATCGGGAATGGCGGGCGCGTTGTCATAGACCGCGTTCCAGTCGGCGATCCGGAGCATCATGGCGCGGCCATGCCCTGCTTCAGCCGGAACCGCTGGATCTTGCCGCTTTCGGTCTTGGGCAGGGCGTCCGTGAAGACGACCGAGCGCGGATACTTGTAGGGCGCGATGGTGCGCTTGACGAAGTCCTGCAATTCCCTGGCCTTGTCGTCGCAGGGGACCGCGCCCGGGCGCAGCACGACATGGGCCTGCACGATGGTGCCGCGCGCCTCGTCCGCGGCACCCACGACGCCGCATTCGGCGACATCGGGATGGGCCAGCAGGGCGGCCTCGACCTCGGGGCCGGCGATGTTGTAGCCCGCCGACACGATCATGTCGTCGGATCGCGCGGCAAAGCGGAAATAGCCGTCCTCGTCCTGGATGAAGGTGTCGCCGGGCAGGTTCCAGCCGTCGCGGACATAGTTCGCCTGCCGGTCGTCGGCCAGATAGCGGCAGCCGACCGGCCCGCGCACCGCAAGATGGCCGGGCGTGCCGCGCGGAACCTCGTTCATGTGGTCGTCCACCACCTTCGCCTCGTATCCCGCCAGCGGCTTGCCGGTCACGCCGGGGCGGGCATCGTCCAGGCGGTTCGAGATGTAGATGTGCAGCATCTCGGTCCCGCCGATGCCGTCCAGCATGGGGCGGCCGGTCCTGGCCACCCAGGCGTCGAAGACCGGCGCGGGCAGGGTTTCGCCCGCCGACACGGCGCAGCGCAGCGACGACAGGTCGGCGCCCTCCTCCATCGCGGCCAGCATGGCACGGTAGGCGGTCGGGGCGGTAAAGCAGATCGTGGCCTTGTGGGACTGGATGATGCCGATCAGGTCGGCGGGCGCGGCCCTTTCCAGAAGCACCGCCGAGGCGCCGAAGCGCAGGGGAAAGACCGCCAGCCCGCCAAGCCCGAAGGTGAAGGCCAGGGGTGGCGAACCCACGAAGACGTCGTCGGGCCGCACGTCCAGAACCTCGCGCGCATAGGCGTCGGCGATGATCAGCAGGTCGCGGTGAAAATGCATCGTGGCCTTCGGCACCCCGGTCGAGCCCGAGGTGAAGCCCAGAAGCGCCACGTCGTCGCGCCCGGTCTCGACCCAGAAGGGACCGGCGGGCTTGGCGGCGGCGGCGCGGTCAAGTTCTCCCTCCAGTGCGGCGGTGCCGTCGAAGGTGACGATCCGTTTCAAACAGGCGCTGTCCTCCAGGCAGGCCTGCATCTCGTCCAGCATCCGCATGTCGCAGAGCGCGAGGGCGATCCGGGCCTTTTCGGTATGCTGCAGCAGTTCCTTTTTCCGAAGCAGGGGCATGGTGTTGACCACGACCGCCCCCGCCTTTGTCGCGCCCAGCCAGCAGGCGACCAGGGCCGGGGTGTTCGGGGACCGGATCAGGATGCGGTTGCCGGGCTGGATGCCGTAATCCTCGACCAGGACGCGGGCAATGCGGCTGGTCCAGTCCGCAAGCTCGGCATAGGTGCGGCTGCGGCCCTGTCCCACCAGGGCCACCCGGTCGCCAAAGCCGCGCTCGACCATGCGGTCGGTCAGTTCGACCGCCGCGTTCAGCGTCTCGGGATAGGCAAAGCGGTCCAGAAGATAGGCGGGCTGGCTGTCCGCCGGGGGCAGGTTGTCGCGGCAGAACGTGTCGGTATGGGTGCTGAGGCCGAGCATGGAAGGGGATCCCTAATGTTCGTCTGTTATGTTTTGGACTTGGATATTTTGAACTTGATGTATCCGGGCGTGCCGAGGCCCGCCTCCGACCGGGATTCAGACCTGCAGGAAGCGGGTCTTGACCTCGGGCGTGGCGATCAGGTCGGGGGTCGATCCGGTCCAGACGACGCGGCCCTTCTCGATCACCACATGGCGGTCGGCCAGGCGGACCAGGGCATCGACGTTCTTGTCGATGACCAGGATCGCCTCGCCCTCGTCCTTGAGATGGCGCAGGCAGGACCAGATTTCCTCGCGGATGAGGGGGGCAAGGCCCTCGGTCGCCTCGTCCAGGACGATCAGCGCGGGATTGGTCATCAGCGCCCGGCCCACGGCCAGCATCTGCTGTTCGCCCCCCGACAACTGGTCGCCCATGTTGCGGCGGCGTTCCTTGAGCCGGGGGAACAGGGCATAGACCTTGTCCAGCGTCCATTTCGCCGTGCCGCGCGCGCGGGCGGTGGCGATCAGGTTTTCCTCGACCGTCAGGGGGGCGAAGACCTGCCGCCCTTCCGGCACCAGGCCCAGCCCGGCGCGGGCGACCAGGTGCGGCGCCGCCGCCGTCAGGTCGCGCCCGTCGATGCTGACGCGCCCGCCGCGCGGCCGCAGCAGGCCGAAGATCGACCGAACGGTGGTCGTCTTGCCCATGCCGTTGCGGCCCAGAAGCGTCACCACCTCGCCCCGCGCGACCGACAGGTCGATGCCGAACAGGACGCGGCTGTCGCCATAGGACGCCTGCAAGCCTTCAACCGTCAGCATGGGGCGGCCTCCTCTCCCAGATAGGCGGCGCGGACCTGGGGGTCGGCGCGCACGTCGGACGGGCTGCCGCTGGCGACGATCCGGCCATAGACCAGGACCGAAACCGTGTCCGCCAGCGCAAAGACCGCGTTCATGTCATGTTCGATCAGCACCATCGTCACGCGGTCCTTCAGCCGGGCGAACAGATCCACCAGATGGGCCGCTTCCTCGTGGCCCGTGCCGGCCAGGGGTTCGTCCAGAAGCAGCAGCCGGGGCTGCGTGGCAAGCGCCACGGCCAGTTCAAGCTGGCGCTTTTCGCCGTGGCTCAGCGACCCGGCCAGCCGGTGCGCCCGGTCCGACAGGCCGACATCGGCCAGGCAGGCCATGGCCTGGTCGTTCAGCGCCTGCTCGGCCGCGGCGGGCCGCAGGAAGCGGAACGACGATCCTTCGCGCGCCTGGACGGCCAGGGCCACGTTTTCCAGCGCGCTGAACCCGGGCAGAAGGGTCGTCAACTGAAAGGACCGCGCCAGCCCCAGGCGCACGCGGCCCGCCATGTCCAGACGGGTGATGTCCCGCCCCCCATAAAGGACCCGCCCGCCGTCCGGCCGCAACTGTCCGGAGAGCTGTGAGATCAGCGTAGTCTTGCCCGCGCCATTGGGGCCGATGATGGCGTGAATCCGGCCCTCGTGGACATCCAGCGACACGTCCTGCGTGACCCTCAGCGCCCCGTAGGACTTGGACAGGTTCTGCACGCTCAGCAGCGGATCGGTCATGTCGCGTCCCTCACCAGACCCAGGCGGCGCAGCAGGCCCGACAATCCGCCCGGCGAGAACAGCGCCACCGCCACCAGCACCAGGCCGAAGCCAAGCCGCCAATGGTCGGAAAAGCGGGCCAGGCCTTCCTCCAGCGCGATGGTGACAAGCGCACCGGCCATCGCGCCGGTCAGGCTGCCCACGCCGCCCAGGACCAGCATCACGATCATCTCGCCCGAGCGGTGCCAGCTCATGTAGGCGGGCGAGACGTAGATCGCCTGGTTGGCCAGCAGCACGCCCGCCACCGAACACAGGCAGCCGGCGATGACATAGGCGGTCAACTGGTAGGGGAAAGGGCGGAAGCCGATCGCCTGCATCCGCAGCGCGCTTTCGCGCGTGCCGGTCAGCACCCGGCCAAAGCGCGACAGCGTCAGCCGGTACAGCCCGGCGAAGACCGCGACCAGCAGCGCCAGCGTGGCATAGAACATGCCCTGCGCGCCTTCCAGCAGGGGCAGGCCCAGCACCGTGGACCGCGCAGGCAGCGCCACCCCGTCGTCGCCGCCCAGGGTCGAGAACGACACGAAGAAGAAGAACGCCATCTGCCCGAAGGCCAGCGTGATCATGATGAAGTAGACGCCCCGCGTCCGCAGGCTGATCGCCCCGGTGACGGCCGCGAACAGCGCCGAAGCCGCCATTGCCGCCAGAAGCTGCAGGACCAGGTCGTCGATGCCCGCCCGCGACAGGATCGCCACCGCATAGGCGCCAAGGCCCAGATAGGCGGCATGGCCGAAGGACACCATCGCGCCATAGCCCAGGATCAGGTCCAGCGACAGCGCGGCGATGGCAAAGACCATCATGCGGGTGGCGACGACGATCAGGAAGGGCTCGCCCGCCGCATGGGCCAGCGGCGGCACCACGGCCAGGACGGCGAACAGGCACAGCGCAAGCTTCAGCCGTCCGGCCAGGCGGGCGCGCGGGCGCGCAAGGGTCTGGGTCAGGTCGGTCATCGCGCCACCGCCCGTCCGAACAGGCCCGCGGGACGCCAGAACAGCACCGCCGCCATCAGGATATAGACCAGCATCGGCGCGATGGTCCGCCCGGCCTGCGCGGCGGCGGCCGGGTCCATCAGCGACTTGAGGAGGATCGGGCCGAACATCCGGCCCAGCGTATCGACGATGCCGACCAGAAGCGCCGCGCAGAACGCGCCCTTGACCGAGCCCACGCCGCCGATCACGATCACCACGAAGGTCAGGATCAGGATGCTGTCGCCCATGCCGGGATCGACCGACAGGATCGGCGAGACGATGGCCCCCGCAAAGCCCGCCAGCATCGCGCCCGCCGCAAAGACCAGCATGAACAGCCGGTTGATGTCCGTTCCCAGGGCCGAGACCATGGAACGGTTGGCGGCACCGGCCCGCAGCAGCATCCCGACGCGGGTTCGCGCGATCACGAACCACAGGGACAGCGCGACGCCCAGGCCCACGCCGATCACCGCCAGCCGATAGACCGGATAGCGCATCGGCCCGGCCAGCGGGACGGACCCGGACAGGATCTCGGGCATCGCGACCGACAGCGGGGCCGAGCCCCACAGGATGCGGACCAGTTCCGACAGGACCAGCACAAGGCCGAAGGTCGCCAGCACCTGGTCCAGGTGGGATCTGTCGTAAAGCCTGCGGAAGACCAGCAGCTCCAGCACCAGTCCCACGGCCAGCGTGACAGGCAGGACCAGCGCCAGCGACAGCCAGAAGTTGCCTGTCGTGCCCATCATCATCGCCATCACATAGCCGCCGACCATGTAGAGCACGCCATGCGCCAGGTTGATGAAGTCCATGATGCCGAAGACCAGCGTCAGGCCCGCGGCGACAAGGAACAGCAGGACCCCGAACTGGGCGCCGTTCAGCAGTTGCAGAAGGAAAAGGTTGAACATCTGTCGTCCTGGAAAGCACATGCGGGACAGGCCCGGTCCCGAAGGACCGGTCGGTCGGTGCCGCCGCCCGCGACGGGCGTCACTTCATCGGGCATTCGCCGACATAGCTGTCGGCCGCGGCGGTGAAGACCTTCTCGACGACCGAGGTGCGGTAGTTGCCCTCGTCATCCTTGATGGCCTTGGTCAGGTAGAAGTCCTGGACCGGAAAGTTGTTGGTCGAGAACGCGAACTCGCCGCGCAGGCTGGGGAAATCGGCGGCCTTCAGCGCGGCGCGCAGGGCGTCGCGATCCTCGGTCCCGGCAGCCTTGACCGCGCTGTCGATCAGCATCAGCGCATCATAGGCCGCCATGGCATAGATCGACGGCACGCGGCCATAGTCCTGCCTGAAGCTTGCGACGAACTCGGCATTGCCGGGCGTGTCCAGGTCGGGCGCCCAGTTCGACCCCGTCAGCATGTCCAGCGCCGCGTCCTGTTCGGCGGGCAGCGTCGTTTCATCCACGGTGAAGGCCGACATCAGCGGGATCGAGGACAGGCCCGCCTGGCCCCATTGCTTGACCAGGTTCACGCCCATGCCGCCCGGCATGAAGGCATAGACGGCCGCCGGCTGGGTCGCGGCGATCTGCGCCAGTTCGGCCGAGAAATCCAGTTGCCCCAGCGGCACGAACAGCTCGCCAGCGACCTCGCCCTTGTAGGCGGCCTTGAAGCCGTTGAGGCTGTCCTGGCCCGCCTGGTAGTTCGGCGCCAGCAGATAGACGTTGGCGATGCCCTGCCGGTTCATGTGTTCCGCCAGGACCTGCGGCATCTGGTCGTTCTGGTACGAGGCGACAAAGATGTCCGGGTTGCAGTCCTTGCCGGCAAAGTTCGACGGTCCCGCATTGGGCGACACCAGGATCGCCCCGCCCTGCGTGACCGGCGCGGCGATCGCCGTCATGATGTTCGAGAAGGTCGGCCCGATCACGAAGTCGGCCCCGTCGCTTTCGACAAGCTCTCGCGCCTTCTGGGCGGCCACGTCGGGCTTGCCTTCGTCGTCCACGACGATGATCTCGACCTCGCGCCCGCCGACCTTGCCGCCAAGCGCCTTTTCGGCCAGCAGCACGCCGTCGCGGGCATGTTCGCCCAACACGGCAGGGGGACCGGAGAGCGTCACAAGGACGCCGATCCTGACCGGATCGTCGGCAAGGGCCGTCGATGCCAGGGACAAGGTCAGCGCGGTCGAAAGGGCCACAAGGCGCATCGGGCAGGCTCCTGTTGGATAGCTTTTGCTTTTTGTTGGGAACAATTTCATACGTAAAATTTCTCTCGCGCAAGAAAAATATGATCGACGACAGGAATTGTTGAAAGCAGGGGCATGAACCCCATTGATCGACGCCGCCCTGCTTGCACGACGAGCAACGACGGGCCGGCCTTTGCGGGGATGCTTCAAGGCTGAAGAAACCCGGCCCCGCCGGTCTTCCTTGCGGCTTGGGACGGAAGCACGCCGAAACGCTGCCGATAGTCGGCCGCGAACAGCCCCATGTGATTGAAACCGCAGCGCATCGCCAGCCCGGTCAGGCCGTCCGTGCCGATGCGTCCGGCCTCGATATCGGCACGGGCGCGGTCAAGGCGCATGGCCTTCAACGCCACCATCGGCGTGACCCCGCGATGGCTGCGGAAGGCGCGGTGCAGGCTGCGGGTGCTGGTGCCCGCAGCCTCGGCGATCAGGGCAGGGGTCAGGTCCATGTCCAGATGGGCGGACATGAACCGCTCGGCCCGGCGCAGAAGGCCGGGGGAAGGGTCCGGACCGCCATCCCGGGCCCGGCCCTGGTCCAGCAGCGCGCCGATGACGGCGATCAGGGCCTGCTCCATCCCGGCCTCGGTCCCCGATTCCCCTTGCTGCATCTCGATGTCTTCCAGCAGGAAGTCCAGCAGGCGCAGCATCCGGGCCGCCACCCCTCCGGTCAGGGCAACCGAGGGCCGATCCCGTGCGATGCGCGAGAACAGAGCCGCGCCGCCGATCGCGTCCAGGTGCTGCGGTCCCAAATCGACGATCAGCATCCGCGTGCCGGGCTGGAAATCCAGCCGGACCGGCGCGTCGGGACCGACCAGCTGGGCCGCGATCCCTTGCGCGAAATGCAACGTGCCGCCCCGGCGGTCGGTGGCGGAAAACCCGCCGCGCAGGGGGATCTGCAGCAGGGAAATCCCCTTCTCGGCCGACACCCGCACCTGCGCGGCCCCGCCCAGCGACACCGTTGTCAGGCCCACGCGGTCAAGCCTGCCGTGCAACACCTCGGTCCGATAGCGTGTGCGCGCACGCCCCTCGACCCGGCAGGGACGCAGCAGGCCGGACATCGTCGCCTCGAACTCCTCAAGCGAATCGGAGCGTCGCCAAAGCTGCCGTCGATCCATGGTGCCCCTGTCCGTGTCGCGCGTCCCATCCCACCGCCCTGCCGCCCTTGTGGCAAGCACAAAACCGCGACGGAATACTTTAGAACATCTAACAAAACCGTTTGATCTGGTTTAGGCAGATGAGGGCGCAGCCGAGGATCACGAAAGCCTCGTGGATGTCGGCGCG
>NZ_JAFNAW010000036.1 GCF_017356265.1 Paracoccus fontiphilus
CTTCCGCGCCTGCTGGCCGCCGCCGCGGGACT
The DNA here is from genome assembly GCF_017356265.1 of Paracoccus fontiphilus. GTDB lineage: Bacteria > Pseudomonadota > Alphaproteobacteria > Rhodobacterales > Rhodobacteraceae > Paracoccus > Paracoccus fontiphilus. The sequence continues at coordinate 33 of NZ_JAFNAW010000036.1, forward strand.
GACGGCGGCGGCGCTGTCGCTGGGCGCGGCGGCGGCGCATCTGCCGCCCGAGGGGAACACGCTGGCCCGTGTCTCGCCTGCTGGGGGCTTCTGGCTGCTGTTTCTGGCGTTCGGACTGATGGGGGCCGATGCCGTGACCCGGCTGCGGCCTTCCCTTGCGGTGCGATGGCTGCTGCTGGCGGGGGCGGCGGTTCTGATCGCGGGCATCCTGGCGTCGGGCGCGCTCGACGGGGTGTCCGTCATGCGCGAATATGCCACCCGCCGCGACCTGTTCCTGAGGGAAGCGCAGGCGCATCTGGCCCTGGCCTTCGGATCGCTGGGCCTGGCGCTTCTGGCAGGCATCCCGCTAGGCATCGCAATCTTTCAGGCATCGCGCCTGCGAGGGCCGGTGCTGGGGGTGCTGAACATCCTGCAGACCATCCCCTCGCTGGCCCTGTTCGGGATCATGATCCCGCTTCTGGGCTGGGTCGCGGCCACCATTCCCGGTGCGGCGCAGGCAGGTGTTTCGGGAATCGGCACCTTTCCGGCGCTTGTGGCGCTGTTCCTGTATTCGCTGCTGCCGGTCGTGTCGAACACGCTGGCCGGGCTGGCGGGCGTGCCCGCCGCCACGCGGGACGCCGCCATCGGCCTGGGCATGACGCGGGCGCAGGTCCTGGCCCAGGTGCTGGTGCCCCTGGCCCTGCCGGTGCTGCTGGCGGCGGTGCGGATCGTGCTGGTCCAGAACATCGGCCTTGCCGTGATCGCCGGGCTGATCGGCGGCGGCGGCTTCGGCACCTTTGTCTTCCAGGGGCTGAACCAGACGGCCATGGATCTGGTCCTGCTGGGCGCGCTGCCCACCATCGCGCTGGCGCTTGTCGCGGGGATCGCGCTGGACCTGCTGGTCCGGGGCACGCGCAAGGGGGCCGCATGATCGAGATCCGGAACCTGACGCGCCTTTACGGCCGCACGGCGGTGGTGGACGATGTCAGCCTGACGGTGGACAGCGGGCAGTTGCTGGTGCTTGTCGGCACCTCGGGGTCGGGCAAGACCACGCTTCTGCGCATGATCAACCGCCTGGTCGAGCCGTCGGCGGGCCGCGTCCTGATCGATGGCGTGGACACGGCCACCCTGCCCGCGCACCTTCTGCGCCGCCGCATCGGCTATGCCATCCAGGGCCACGGGCTGTTTCCGCATCGCACCGTGGCGCAGAACATCGCCACCGTGCCGCGCCTGCTGGGCTGGCCCCGTGCCCAAATCGACGCGCGGGTGGACGAACTGCTGCACCTGTTCCAACTGGACCCGGCGGTCTTCCGCGACCGGATGCCCCACCAGTTGTCCGGCGGGCAGGCGCAGCGCGTGGGCGTCGCCCGCGCCCTGGCCGCCAAGCCGGACCTGCTGCTGATGGACGAACCCTTTGGCGCGCTGGACCCGCTGATCCGGGCCAAGGCGCAGGCCGACCTCAAGGAGATCCAGCGCCGCCTGGGCACGACCCTGATCCTTGTGACCCATGACATGGCCGAGGCCGTCGCCCTGGGCGACCGCATCGCCGTCATGGACAAGGGCAGGCTGCTGCAGGACGACACGCCCGCGACCATCCTGACCGATCCGGCAACGCCCTTCGTGCGCGACCTGATCGGCACGTCCGACCGCGCGCTGCGCCTGCTGTCGCTGACCCCCGTCGCCGCGCTGGCGACACCGGGCGAGGCACCCGGCCCCGCCATCGCGCCCGACGCCAGCGGGCGCGATGCCCTGGCCGAATGCCTGTGGAGCGGCCGGGCCGCGCTGCCCGTCGAAGGCGGCGGCATCGTCACGCTGGACACCCTGCGCGCGCAGGCCAGCCAGAGATGATCGGGCGCGCCCTGCTGGCCCTGTCGGCGCTGGCCCTGCTGGCCTTCCTGGTCGCGCCCGGCCCGTTCGCGCCGCTGTTCCAGCCTTTCACCCGCAACAATGCCCCGGCGATCTATACGCAGACCAGCCTTCTGTCCCTGACCCTGTCGCACCTTGCCATTGTCGCGGTCGCCGTCGCGGCCTCGACGATCGTGGGGCTGGTGCTGGCGGTGCTTGTCACCCGCAAGGCGGGGCGCGAGTTCCTGCCCCTGGCGCGCACCGTCACCGCCGTGGGCCAGACCTTTCCGCCCGTGGCGGTCCTTGCCCTATCGGTGCCGGTGATGGGTTTCGGCACCGGCCCGACGCTGGTGGCGCTATTCCTGTACGGCCTGCTGCCGGTGTTCGAGAACGCGCTTGCCGGGCTGACCGGCCAGCCGCCCCAGGTGGCCGAAGCCGCGCGCGGCATGGGCCTGACGCCCCGCCAGCGGCTGTGGCAGATCGACCTGCCCCTGGCGCTGCCCCTTCTGCTGGCGGGAATGCGGCTGACAGCCGTGATCTCGCTGGGGACGGCCACCATCGGATCGACGGTCGCCGCCCGCACCCTGGGCGAGGTGATCATCGCCGGGCTGCTGTCGTCCAACACCGCCTTCGTGCTGCAGGGCGGGCTGGTGGTCGGCATCCTGGCCGTGCTGATCCACCACGGCTTCGGGGCGCTGGAACGGCGGGCCGGCCGCCGGATGGGACTGGCCTGACCGCGCGCCTAGATGGCCACGGGCAACACGTGCCAGATATCGGCCATGTATCCCCGAATCGTCCGGTCCGACGAGAAGAACCCCGACCGCGCGATGTTCAGGCAGGCCATCCGGTCCCAGCTTGCGCTGTCGCGATAGGCGGCATCCACCCGCCGCTGCGTGGCGAAGTAGTCGTCGAAGTCGCTGGCCACCAGGAAGGGGTCGTCGTTCCAGGTCCGGTCCAGCAGCGAATAATAGCTTTCGGCCCGGCCAAAGCGGCCCTCGGCGATCAGGTGCAGCGCGTCCTTCAGATCCTGGCTTTTCTCGATGGCGCGGCGGGCATGGCCGGGGGTGTCGGCCGCGACGGTTGCCTCCTCGGTGGTCATGCCGAACAGGAAGAAGTTCTCGGGCCCGACCAGGTCGCGGATTTCCACGTTCGCCCCGTCCAGCGTGCCGATGGTCAGCGCGCCGTTCATGGTGAACTTCATGTTGCCGGTGCCCGAGGCCTCCTTGCCCGCCGTGCTGATCTGTTCGGACAGGTCCGCCGCGGGAATCAGATCCTCGGCCATCGAGACGTTGTAGTTCGGCGGATAGGCGATCTGCAGGTATTTCGACGTGACCGGGTCGCTGTTGATCGTCGTCGCCACGTCGTTGATCAGGTGGATCACCGACTTCGCCAGCCAATAGGCGGGCGCTGCCTTGCCGCCGAAGATCTTGACGCGCGGCGTCCAGTCGCCGTTCGGATCGTCATGGATGCGCTTCCACAAGGCGATGGCTTCCAGGATGTTCAGAAGCTGCCGCTTGTATTCGTGGATGCGCTTGACCTGGATGTCGAAGATCGCGTCCGGGTCGGCCTTGATGCCCAGGTTCGCCAGGACGCCGTTGGACAGCCAGACCTTGTTGGCGCGCTTGACCCCGCCCAAGGCCTCGCGGAAGGCCGCGTCCTCGGCATGGGGTTCAAGACGGCGCAGCTGTTCCAGGTCGGCCGTCCACCCCTCGCCGATGGTGTCGTCCAGAAGCTGCGCCAGGCCGGGGTTCGACATGCGCAGCCAGCGGCGCGGCGTCACGCCGTTGGTCTGATTCACGATCCGGTCGGGGTGCAGCTTGTGCAGGTCGGCGAACACCGTGTCCTTGACCAGTTCGCTGTGCAGCGCCGAGACGCCGTTGACCTTGCCGGACATGATGAAGGCCAGCTCGCCCATGCGGACCTGGTCATGCTGGACGATGCCCACGTTGGCGGGACGGCCGGTCGAGACGCGGTGATCCTCGTCGATCATCTGGATGATCTGCATGTGGCGCGGCAGCACGCCGCCCATCAGCCAGGTGGACCAGCGTTCCAGCGCCTCGGGCATCAGGGTGTGGTTGGTATAGTTCAGCGTGCCGCGCGCCAGGTCGCGGGCCTGATCGAAGGGCAGGCCATGGTCGTCCATCAGCAGCCGGATCAGTTCCGGCCCGGCAATCGCGGGATGGGTGTCGTTCAGCTGGATCGCCACCTTTTGGGGCAGCAGGTTCAAATCGCCATGCTCCTGCAGGAAGCGCCGCAGGATGTCCTGCAGGGAGGCCGCCGTCAGGAAGTATTCCTGCTTCAGCCGCAGCTCCTTGCCCGCGTCCGTGGTGTCGTCGGGGTAAAGGACGCGCGACAGGGTGCGGGCCAGCGCCTCGGGTTCCGCCGCGGCCGTGTGGTCGCCCGCGTTGAAGCGGTCCAGATCCAGCAGCGTCGTCGGATGCGCCCCCCACAGGCGCAGGGTATTGGCCCAGTTGCCACCCCAGCCGATCACCGGCGTGTCATAGGCCCGCGCGATCACGCTTTCCGCCGGATGCCAGACCGAGCGGCCATCCACCGTGTCCACGTGCCCCTTGAAGCCGACGGTGTAGCTGTAGTCGATCTTCACGAATTCCCAGGGATGGGGCTGGTTCAGCCAGTCCTCGGGCGTCTCGACCTGCTGGCCGCCTTCGAACCGCTGGCGGAACAGCCCGTGTTCGTAGCGGATGCCGAAGCCGAAGGCCGGGCATTGCAGGGACGACAGCGATTCCATGAAGCAGGCCGCCAGCCGCCCCAGGCCGCCATTGCCCAAGGCCGCGTCGGGTTCGTTGTCCAGGATCGCCTGCTTGTCGAGGCCCAGCATCTGCAGCGCCTCGTCCATGGGCTTTTCCAGCCGCAGGTTGATGATCGCGTCGTCCAGGATGCGCCCGATCAGGAACTCCATCGACAGATAGTAGACCCGCTTGGCCCCCTGGTCACGCGCGGCCCGGAAGGCGTTGATCCAGGTTCCCGCCATCAGGTCGCGGACCGTATAGCTGACCGCCATCCGCCAGTCGAAGGTGGTGGCGAATTCCGGCCCCCGCCCCTGGCTGTGGGTCAGGTGGTGCAGGATCTGGTCGCGCAGCGCCAGGGCAGTCGGAGGATTTATCAAGATCGGGCCTCTTGGGGGCAGGGAATGACGCAACGACGCCGCCGGACCGCCAGATTACCGTCCGAGGGTTTAACTTTTGTTGCCAGCTTTCCGGGCGGTTGAAAAGACCCTGGGCCGCGCGCTGCCGTCGCGTTTCCGCGACTGCCCGGATTGCGGTCGGTTCAGGCCCCGGATGCCACGCCGCACAACACGAAGGCGACGACGCTTTCGGCGGCGATCCTTTCCGACCCGGCGGCCCTTTCGTCGGGACCGTCGTCGCGGGCGCTGTCCAGTTGCCGGCGCCAGTGGCCGCCTTGGGTAGGCTCGGGCAGGCGCACGGTCGTGCCGGGACCGTTGTTGAAGACCAGAAAGACCGCCCCCGGCAGCGCCGCATAGGCGGGCGTGCCGGACGCCATGCGCAGTTCCGCCGCCAGCAGCCGCAGGCCGGGGTCGGACCAGTCGGCGGGCGTCATGGGCGCCCCGTCGGCGCGGCGCCAGAACAGGTCGGGCAGCCCGTCCTGTTCGCGGGGGCGGCTGTGCAGGAAACGGCGCTGGCGCAGGATCGGGTGGGCCTTGCGGAAGGCGATCAGGCGGCGGCAGAAATCCAGAAAGCCCGGATCGGCCCCGTTCCAGTCCACCCAGCCGATCGGATTGTCCTGGCAATAGGCGTTGTTGTTGCCCCCCTGCGAGTTGCCAAGCTCGTCCCCGCCCAGGATCATCGGCGTGCCCTGGCTCAGCAGCAGGGTGGCCATCAGGTTGCGGCGGCGACGGTCGCGGCGGGCCAGGATGGCGGGATCGTCGGTCGGGCCCTCCACGCCCATGTTGTCGGACAGGTTGTGGTCGTGACCGTCGCGGTTTTCCTCGCCATTGGCCTCGTTGTGCTTGGCGGCATAGCTGACGGTGTCCATCAGGGTGAAGCCGTCATGGGCGGCGATGAAGTTGACCGAGGCGGTGGCCGCCCGCCCGTCATGGTCGAAGCTCGCCGCCGATCCGGCGATGCGCTTGGCAAGCTTGCCGACCATCCCGGCGTCGCCCCGCCAGAAGGCCCGCACCCCGTCGCGGAAGCGGTCGTTCCATTCGCAGAAGGGCGCGGGATAGGCGCCCAGCCGATAGCCGCCCTCGGCCAGGTCCCAGGGCTCGGCGATCAGCTTGACGCGGTTCAGCACCGGGTCCTGCCGCACGGCGCGGAAGAACGGCCCGTCGCGGTCGAAGACCCCGCGCGAGCGGCCCAGGGCCGAACACAGGTCGAAGCGGAAGCCGTCCACATGCATCGCCTCGACCCAGTAGCGCAGGCTGTCCATCACCAGCCGCAGCGCGAAGGGGTTGTCGAGGTCCAGGACATTCCCGGTCCCCGCGTCGTCGACATAAAGCCGCCGGTCGTCCTTCAGCCGGTAATAGGCGGCGTTGTCCAGGCCGCGGAAGGACAGGGTCGGGCCAAGCTCGTCCCCCTCGGCGGTGTGGTTGTAGACGACGTCCAGGATCACCTCGATCCCGGCCCGGTGGAACCGCGCGACCATCTTCTGGAACTCGGCGATGTCGTCCCCCTGCATGTAGCGGGGTTCCGGCGCGAAGAAGCCATAGGACATGTAGCCCCAGTAGTTCGTCAGCCCCCGGTCGGTCAGGAAGCGGTTGTCGGCAAAGGCATGGACCGGCAGCAGTTCGACCGCCGTGACGCCAAGGCCGTTCAGGTGGTCCAGGATCGGGTCCGAGGCTAGGGCGAGATAGGTGCCCGGACGGCGCACGGCGGGGTGCAGCATGGTCAGCCCCCTCACATGCGCCTCGTAGATGACGGTCTCGGCCAGGGGGCGGCGCGGGGGGCGGTCGTCGCCCCAGTCGAAGGCGGGATCGACGACCACGCAGCGCGGCATGTGGGGCGCACTGTCGCGGCGGTCGAAGGACAGGTCGGCGTCGGGATGCCCGGCGCGGTATCCCAGCAGCGCGTCATGGGGGCGCGGGCTGCCGGTCAGGCGCCGGGCGTAGGGGTCGATCAGCAGCTTGTTCGGGTTGAAGCGGTGCCCGTCCCGGGGGCGGTAAGGCCCGTGGACGCGATAGCCGTAACGCTGCCCCGGCGCCAGCCCGGCGACATGGCCGTGCCAGATGTGGCCTTCGCGTTCCGGCAGGGGAATGCGCGTCTCGCGGTCGTTGCCGTCGAACAGGCACAGATCCACCCGCTCGGCATGTTGCGAGAAGAGGGCGAAGTTGACCCCGTCCCCGTCAAGCGAGGCGCCAAGCGGGAAGGGATGGCCCGCCGTGACCGCGTGCCTCATCGGCCGGCCGCCAGCCTTGCGTAAAGCGCGGCATAGGCGCGGGCCGACTGGTCCCAGCCCACCGGCTGCGCCATCGCGTTCGCCACCAGCCGGGACCAGGTGTGCCGGTCGCGGTAAAGCTGGCACAGCCGGGTCAGCGCGTTCCGCAGCGCCTCGGCCGTCACGGGCGAGAACTGCACCCCCGTCGCCACGTCGCGCGCCAGCGCCGCGGGCGAGGCGTTGATGACCGTGTCGGCCAGTCCGCCGGTCAGGCCCACCACCGGCACCGTGCCGTAGCGCAGCCCGTACATCTGCGTCAGCCCGCAGGGCTCGAACCGCGAAGGGACCAGGATCGCGTCGCCCCCGGCGATCATCCGGTGCGACAGCGCCTCGTCATAGCCGATGCGGGCGGCGACCTGGGTGTTATGCTCGCCCAGGGTGCGGAAGGCGTGTTCCAGCGCCGGGTCGCCCGATCCCAGCACGGCAAGCTGCCCGCCATGGTCCAGCAGGGCGGGCAGGGCCTCCAGCACCAGATCCAGGCCCTTCTGGTGGCTCATCCGGGACACGATCACGCAAAGCGGACCGTCCGCGTCGGGCAGGCCCATCTCGGCCCGCAGGGCGGCCTTGTTCGCGGCCTTGCCCGCAAGGCTGTCATAAGGGCGGATCGCCGGATCGGCGGCGGGGTTCCAGGCGTCCGTGTCGATGCCGTTCAGGATGCCGGTCAGCGCCTCGCGCCGGTATCGCATCACCCCGTCCAGGCCCATGCCGTATTCGGGGGTCATCAGCTCGGCGGCATAGGTGGGCGACACGGTGGTCAGCGCGTCCGCCCCCATCAGCCCGGCCTTCAGCGCCGAGATGCCGCCGTAGAATTCATAGCCGTCGACGTGGAAGCGCCAGGGGTCGAGGCGCAGCGACTGCATCCGGCCGGGATCGGTCGCCCCGGTGAAGGCGATGTTGTGGATGGTCAGCACCGTCGCGGGCCCGCCGCCCATCTGGGGCAGGTATTCGGTCACGAAGCCCGCCTGCCAGTCATGGCCGTGCAGCACCTGCGGATGCCAGCCCCCGGCGCCATGGACGCCGACCCAGGCACCGACCCAGGACAGCGCGGCAAAGCGTTCGGGATTGTCCGGCCAATCATGCCCGTCCGGGCCCAGGTAAGGGTTGCCCGGCCGGGCGAACAGGTGCGGCGCGTCGATCACCAGCAGGTCCAGCCCCGCCGCCCAGCCGGTCAGAAGCCGCGCGGGCGCGCCGAACAGGTCGTCGAAGGCTGCCACCTCGGCCCAGTCGTGCAGGGCGGCGATCACGGCGGGATAGCCGGGCAGCAGCGTCCGCATCTGCACCCCCTGGGCCCAGAGGGCGGCGGGCAAGGCGCCCGCCACATCCGCCAGCCCGCCCGTCTTGACCAGCGGCGCGCATTCCGAGGCGATCGACAGAACCCGCGTCAAAGGCTTGCCGCCCGCCGGTCCAGCATGTCCTGGGTAATCAAGGTGATGCCTCCTTCGCTGACACGGAACCACTTGGCGTCTTCCTGCGGGTCCTCGCCCACCACCAGCCCCTCGGGGACGACGACGCCGCGGTCGATCACCGCGCGGGTCAGGTGGGCATGGCGCTGCACCGTGACATAGGGCAGAACAACGACATGATCCAGCGAGGCATAGCTGTTGGTGTGGACCTGCGTGAACAGCAGCGAGTTGCGGATTTCCGTCCCCGAGATGATGCAGCCCCCCGACACCATCGAGGACACCGCCAGTCCCCGCCGCCCCTTTTCGTCATGGATGAACTTGGCGGGCGGCGTGGCCTCGGAATAGGTCCAGATCGGCCATTCGCGGTCCCACAGGTTCAGTTCCGGTGTGAAATCCGTCAGGTCGATATTGGCCTGCCAGAAGGCGTCCACCGTGCCCACGTCCTTCCAATAGGCGGGCGCGCCGGGATCGCGCACGCAGGACGTGTCGAAGCGGTGTGCCATGGCCTTGCCGTTCCTGACGATGGCGGGGATCAGGTCGTGGCCGAAGTCGTGGCTGGAATTCGGGTCCTCGGCGTCCCGGATCAGAAGATCGCGCAGGAAGGGCCAGCTGAAGACATAGATCCCCATGGAGGCCAGGGCGCTGTCCGGGTCATCGGGCATCCCCGGCGGATCGGCGGGCTTTTCCAGGAACGAGGTGATGCGCCCGGTCTCGTCCACCGCCATGACGCCGAAGGCCGTGGCGTCCATCCGGGGCACGGTCAGGCAGCCGATCGTCACGTCCGCGCGGCTTTCGCAATGCTCGCGCAGCATGATCTCGTAATCCATCTTGTAGATGTGGTCGCCCGCCAGGATCACGATGTAATCGACGTCATAGCTGTCCACGATGTCGATGTTCTGCGTCACCGCATCCGCCGTGCCGCGATACCAGTGGTCCTCGGACATGCGCTGGCTTGCGGGCAGGATGTCCATGAACTCGTTGCGTTCCGCCCGGAAGAAGTTCCAGCCGCGCTGCACGTGCCGGATCAGGCTGTGGGCCTTGTACTGCGTGGCGACCGCGATCTTGCGGATGCCCGAGTTCATCGCGTTCGACAGCGCGAAGTCGATGATTCGGGTCTTGCCACCGAAATAGACCGCCGGTTTCACCCGGCGGTCGGTCAGTTCCTTCAATCGGCTGCCGCGTCCCCCGGCCAGAACAAAGGCCATCGCGCGGCGCGTCAATCTTATCTCGGCCATCAAACATCCTCCCCTTTATCACCTGTGCCGCCCACAAGGATCACCACCGACAAGGGCGGCAGCGTCACCGCCATAGAGGCGGGCTGCCCATCCCGCGGCGTTTCCCCGGCCCTCACCACGCCAAGGTTGCCCATGCCGCTTCCCCCGTAGATCGCGGCGTCGGTGTTGATCGCCTCGCGCCAGTCCCCTGCCTGCGGCACGCCGATGCGGAAACCGGGGCGCGGGACGGGCGTGAAGTTGCAGGCGACGACCACCGGCGCATCCCCGGCCTCGCCCCGGCGGATCCAGGCGAATGTCGATTGCGCGGGATCGGTCGCGATCCACTGGAAGCCCTCGGGCTCGGCATCCTTGCGGTGAAGCGCGGGCGTGTCGCGGTAAAGCCGGTTCAGGTCGCGCACCAGCGCCTGAACGCCCTGATGCATCGGCTGGGCCGCGGCAGACCAGTTCAACTCGCCATTGTGGTTCCATTCCTCCGGCTGCGCGAACTCGCAGCCCATGAACAGCAGCTTCTTGCCCGGATGGCCCCACATGAAGCCGTAATACGCGCGCAGGTTCGCGAACTGCTGCCATTCGTCGCCCGGCATCTTGCGCAGCATCGACCCCTTGCCGTGCACGACCTCGTCGTGGCTGATCGGCAGGATGAAGTTTTCCGAAAACGCGTACATCAGCCCGAAGGTCATCAGGTCGTGGTGATAGCGCCGATGGACCGGATCGCGGCTCATGTAGCGCAGCGTGTCGTTCATCCAGCCCATGTTCCACTTGAAGCCGAAGCCCAGCCCGCCCGCATCGACCGGCGCGGACACCTGTGGAAAGGACGTGCTTTCCTCGGCCACGGTCATGATGCCGGGGCTTTCCGCATGGGCGGCGACGTTCATGTCGCGCAGGAAGTCGATGGCCTCCAGGTTCTCGCGCCCGCCATGCCTGTTGGGAATCCACTGGCCGTCCTGCCGGGAATAGTCGCGATACAGCATGGACGCCACCGCATCCACGCGCAGCCCGTCGATATGGTATTCCTCCAGCCAGTAGAGCGCGTTGGCGATCAGGTAGTTGCGGACCTCGGTCCGGCCATAGTTGTAGATCAGCGTGTTCCAGTCCTGGTGGAACCCCTCGCGCGGGTCGGCATGCTCGTAAAGCGCGGTGCCGTCGAAGCGCGCCAGCCCGTGCGCGTCGGTCGGGAAATGTCCGGGCACCCAGTCCAGCAGCACGCCCAGGCCCGCCTGGTGCGCGGCCTCGACCAGGTCGCGGAACTCGTGCGGGGGGCCGAAGCGGATGGTGGGCGCATACATCCCCACCGGCTGGTAGCCCCACGACCCGTCGAACGGAAACTCGCTGACCGGCAGCAGTTCCAGATGCGTGAAGCCCATGTCCACCGCATAGTCCACCAGGTCGCGCGCCAGTTCCTTGTAGGACAAGGGCCGCCCGCCCTGGTCCAGCCGCCGGCGCCACGATCCCAGATGCACCTCGTAGATGCTGACGGGCGAGCGGCGGTCCTGCGCGGCAGCCCGGCCCGCCATCCAGTCCGCGTCCTTCCAGCCATAGCCCGCGATGTCACGCACCACGCTGGCCTTTTCCGGCGGATGCTGGCTGCCGAACCCCACCGGGTCGGCCTTCATCAGAAGCCCGCCATCGGCATCCAGGATCTCGTACTTGTAGAGCGCCCCTTCGGCCACGCCCGGCAGGAAGATCTCCCACACGCCGCTGCCGCCGATGCGCCGCATGGGATGGCGCCGCCCGTCCCAGGCGTTGAACGGCCCCACCACCGACACCCGCCGCGCATTGGGCGCCCAGACGGCGAAATGCGTGCCCGCTACGCCCTCGTGGGTCATCACATGCGCGCCAAGCGCCTGCCACAGGCGCCGATGCGTGCCCTCGCCCAGCAGGTGCAGGTCGATGTCGCCCAACACCGGGCCAAAGCGGTAAGGATCGTCGAAAACCCATTCGGCCCCGCCGCCCGACCGCCCCTTCAGCCGATACGTCCCGCTGACGCGCCCCTGGAACAGGTCGCCCGCGACGCGTTCCAGGGCGACCTCGCCCTTGTCGGTGACGGCGCTGATCGCGGCAAGGTCGGGGTGATGGACGGTCAGCCAGCCGTCATGCGGTCCCAGGATGTCGAAGGGCCGGTCGCAGCGCCCGCCGGACAGGGCGGCGATGTCGTCGTTCGTCAGCCGTGACACGTCAGGCACCTGTCCCATGAAACCACTCTAACCGCCTTGCGCATCAGGGCAATCCGTCACCTAACGCCGAAAACGCCTTTCTGTTGCGCCGTTGGTCGTGTTCAATCGTCCCCGAAGCCAAGCCGACAGGAGAACCGAATGACCGAATGGTGGCGCGACGCCGTGATCTACCAGATCTACCCCCGCAGCTTTCAGGACAGCAACGGCGACGGCATCGGCGACCTGCCCGGCATCACCCGGCGGCTGGACCATGTGGCACGGCTTGGCGTGGACGCGATCTGGCTGTCGCCCATCTTCACCTCGCCCATGAAGGACATGGGCTATGACGTCAGCGACTACACCGACATCGACCCGCTGTTCGGCACGCTTGCCGACTTCGACGCGCTTGTCGCCCGCGCCCATGAACTGGGCCTCAAGGTCATCATCGACCAGGTCCTCAGCCATTCCAGCGACCGCCACCCGTGGTTCGCGGAAAGCCGCCAGTCCCGCGACAACGACAAGGCCGACTGGTATGTCTGGGCCGACCCGAACCCGGACGGCACGCCGCCCAACAACTGGCCTTCGGTCTTCGGCGGCCCGGCGTGGGAGTGGGAGCCCCGGCGCCGCCAGTATTACCTGCACAACTTCCTGATCGAGCAGCCCGACCTGAACCTTTGGAACCGCGAGGTGCAGGACGCGCTGCTGGACACCATGCGCTTCTGGCTGGACCGGGGCGTGGACGGGTTCCGGCTGGATACGGTGAACTACTATTTCCACGACGCCCGGCTGCGCGACAACCCGCCCGATTCCGCCCATCCCGGCCCGGACACCTACAACTACCAGCGCCACGTCTATTCCAAGAACCGGCCGGAAAACATCGCCTTCCTGAAGAGGATGCGCAGCCTGACGGACGAATACGACGCCCGCATGATGGTGGGCGAGGTCGGCGACCGGGGCGAGACCTCGATCCGCATCATGGCCGAATACACCGCGGGCGATCACCTTCTGCACATGTGCTACAGCTTCGAGATGCTGAGCCACCAGTTCACCGCCCGCCATTTCCGCCACACGGTCGAAGGCGTCCACCAGGGCGCGCCCGACAGCCACGCCTGCTGGTCCTTTTCCAACCACGACGTTTTCCGCCATGTCACCCGCTGGCTGCCCCATGCAGAATCCACCGAGGCCCTCGCCCGGCAGGCGGCGGCGATGCTTCTGTCCTTCCCCGGCACCATCTGCCTCTACCAGGGCGAGGAACTGGGCCAGACCGAGACCGAACTGTCCTACGAGGAACTGACCGACCCCCCTGCCCTGCGCTTCTGGCCCGAGGTCAAGGGCCGCGATGGCTGCCGCACGCCGATGATCTGGGACATGGGCGAGAACGCGGGCTTCAGCACGGCCAAACCCTGGCTGCCGGTCAAGGAACCCCAGGCGGCGCGGGCCGTGGCAGGGCAGGAGGCCGACAACGACAGCGTCCTGTCGGCCTATCGCGCGACCATCGCCTTTCGCAAGTCGCAGGTGCCGCTGCGGGCAGGCCACACCTCGTTCCTGGACCTGCCCGAGCCGATCCTGGCCTTTCATCGCGGCATCGGGGGCGAGGCGCTGACCTGCGTCTTCAACCTGTCCCCGACACCGGCAAGCCTGACCCTTTCGGACGACGCCGTTCTGGCCGGTCCGTCACGGGCCACGCTGACGGGCAGGACGCTGGCCCTGCCGCCGAACGGCTTTGCCTGGCTGGACCGCGCGGTCGATCTGTTGGCCTGAGGTCAGCCGGGCCTGCGCCTGACGAAAAGCTCGAACACCAGGTAAAGACCGGCCGCCCCCGAAAGCAACGCCCAGAAGGGGCTGCCGGTGTAAAGCTCGACCCCCGCCCAGGCCAGCGGCACGACCACGCAAAGGATGCGCACCCACAGGTGCCGGAAGAAGGGCGCATTCGGATCAACCAGCATCTGTCGGAACTCCTGCATTTTGCCTTGGTCTAAATATCCCGGGGGTCCGGGGGCTGGCCCCCGGCCTTTTCCAGCCCCGCCAGCCATGGCGGCGCCCCGGCAAAGGCGCCTGCCACATGGTCGATGAAGGCGCGGGTCTTGCGCGGCATCGGCCGGACCGGCGGCCAGACCACGCTGACCGGCAAGGGCCGCTGGGGCAGGTCGGGCAACAGCCGCACCAGCCGCCCGTCGCGCAGGGCGTCATGAACGATGAACATCGGCAACAGCGCCAGGCCCAGCCCGCCGATCGCCATGTCACGGATCGCGTCGCCGTTGTTGGCCGTGATCCTTCCCAGCGGAGGCGGCGCGACGTCGCCGCCAAAGGGCCACAGATCGCCCATCCGGGCATTCAGGTAACCGATGGCGCTGTGCCGGCCAAGGTCGCCGGGCACCTCGACGGCGCCGTGCATGGCCAGGTAGTCCGGACTGGCGACCAGGACGCGCGGGTCCTCGCATACCCTTCGGGCCATCAGGCTGCTGTCCTTCAACTCGCCGATGCGCAGGCCCACGTCAAAGCCCGCCCGGCCCAAGTCGGCCAGCTGGTCGTCGTAATCCAGCACGATCTCCAGCGCCGGATGGGCGCGGGCGAAACCGGCGATCACGGGGCCCAGGTGGCGGATGCCAAAGCTCATGGGCGCGGCAATCGCCAGACGCCCGCGAAGATCGGCATGACCGCCCACGCTCTCGGTCGCCGCGACCAGTTCGGCCAGGGCCGGGCGCAGCCGCTCGGCCAGGGTCAGCGCCGCGTCGGTGGGCGCGATCCGGCCCGCGTGGCGGACAAACAGCGCGACGCCAAGCGCCGCTTCGAAATCGCTGATCCGCTTGCTGACCACGGATTTCGACAGATCGGCCCGCGCCGCGGCAGCCGATATGCTGCCCGCATCCAGCACCGCCAGAAACGTCCGAATGTCGCTGATCGACCAATCCATCCGGGCACCATAGCCGGGACGGGGCCGTTCGCAAGAACCGAACGCCGCATTGCATGCAGGACGGGTGCCGCGAACGCGCCGCTTGCGCCATATTGGCGTCAAGCAACGCAAGGAAACCGCATCATGCAACTGACCGGCATCCACCACCTGACCGCGATCACGGCGGACGCGGCGGGCAACAACCGCTTCTATACCGACACGCTTGGCCTGCGCCGGGTCAAGAAGACGGTGAACCAGGACGACACCTCGGCCTATCACCTGTTCTTCGCCGATGGCGCGGGCACGCCCGGCACCGACATCACCTTCTTCGACTGGCCGGCGGCACGCGAACGGCGCGGCACCCGGTCGATCAGCCGCACCGGGCTGCGGGTGGCGGAAGACAGCCTCGACTTCTGGGCCGCGCGCCTGTCCGCCCTTGGCGCCTCGACCGGCAAGGTCGTCAGGCTGGACGGCCGCGCCAGCCTTGACGTGGAGGATCCCGAAGGCCAGCGCCTGCGCCTTGTCGGCGCGCCCGATCCCGCGGGCCAGCCCTGGGACCACAGCCCCGTCCCGGCCCCCAACCAGATCCACGGCCTCGGGCCGATCACCATTTCCGTGCCGGAGCTTGCCCCGACCGAGGCCGTGCTGACCCAGGTGATGAACATGGCGCGCGTCCGCGACTATCCCAGCCCCGACGGCGAAGGGCAGGTCCATGTCTTCGCGATGGGCGATGGCGGGGCTGCCGCCGAACTGCATGTCGCGGTCCAGCCCGGCCTGCCTGCCGCGCGACAAGGCGCGGGCGGCGTCCACCATGTCGCCTTCCGCGTTCCCGACACGGAGGCGCTGACCGAATGGACCGCCCGCCTGCGCGGCTTCCGCGTCCCGAACTCGGGCGAGGTCGAGCGGTTCTACTTCCGCTCGCTCTACTTCCGCGAGCCGGGCGGCAACCTGTTCGAACTGGCGACCGACGGCCCCGGCTTCGACGTGGACGAACCGCGAGAGACGATGGGCCAGGGCCTGTCCCTGCCGCCCTTCCTGGAAGGGCGCCGCGCCGCGATCGAGGCCGGGCTGAAGCCGCTGGACTGAACCCCGCGCCGGGGGCACCCTGCCCCCGGCCCTTTCACGGAGATCCGCGCATGACCACCATCCTCGGCCTGTCGGGCAGCCTGCGCCGCGCCTCGTTCAACAGCGGCCTGCTGCGCGCCGCGCGGGATCTGGCGCCCGCAGGCGTGACGATCACCATCGGCGACATCTCGGACGTGCCGCTGTATAACGGCGACGAGGAAGCCGCCCACGGCACGCCGCCCGCCGTCGCCCGGCTGAAGGACCAGCTTGCGGGGGCCGACGGGCTGCTGCTGGCAACGCCCGAATACAACAACGGCATCCCGGGTGTCTTCAAGAACGCCATCGACTGGATGTCGCGGGGCGAGGGGCTGGCGCTTTTCGCGGGCAAGCCGGTCGCGGTGATGGGCGCGTCCCCCGGCGGCTTCGGGACGACGCAGGCGCAGACCCATTGGTGGCCGGTGCTCCGCACGCTGCGGACCCGGCCCTGGTGGGACGGTCGGCTGATGGTGTCGCGCGCGGGCGGGCTGTTCGACGCGGACGGCACCCTGACCGACGACAAGACCCGTGGGCAACTGGCCGATTTCATCGCAGGCTTCGCAGCCAGCCTGCCAGCCGGAAAGGACCGGCCATGACCCCCTCCATCGACCATGTCGCCCTGACCGTGCGGGATCTGCCCGGCATGACGGCCTTTTATCGCGACACGCTTGGCCTTGTCCCCCTGGGCGGGGACGGCGCAACGGCGCGGCTTGGCGCGGGCAACCGTCTGCTGATGGAACTGCGGCGCGATCCAGCCGCGCGCCCGCGCGACCCGCATGGGGCGGGCTTGTTCCACACCGCCTTCCTGCTGCCCGACCGCGCGGCGCTGGCCCGCTGGCTGCGCCATGCCGCCGACGGCAAGGTCCGCCTGACCGGGGCCAGCGACCACGGCGTCAGCGAAGCCATCTACCTGGACGACCCCGAGGGCAACGGCATCGAGGTTTACCGCGACCGCCCGACCAGCGATTGGACCCGCGACGGCGACCGGATCGCCATGTTCACCCGCCGCCTGGACGGCGACGACCTGCTGTCCGCCGCGGACGGTCCCTGGCAGGGTGCGCCGCAGGACAGCACCATCGGCCATGTCCACCTGCAGGTGGGCGACCTGGGGCTGGCGGACGATTTCTTCGCGGGCGATCTGGTGCTGACGCGCACCTTCGATGCCCAGGGCGGGGCATGGTATGGCTGGAACGGCTATCACCACCACCTGGCCGGGAACACCTGGAACAGCCAAGGCGCACCAGCGCGCGACGCGGGACGGACCGGCCTGGCCGAGGTCGTGATCAGCGATCCCCTCCGGGCCGGACGATCCGTGGCCGACCCCTGGGGCACCTTTTTCCGTTTCGCTTGACGGCGCGGGGCGCGGCAGGCCGCGCTAGGCCCGCTCTCCGGGTGCGGTGGCGAAGGCATCGGCCCAGTCCGGGTGCCTGGCATAGCGCGCCGCCACATAGGAACACAGGGGCACGATCCGAAAGCCCGATTTCCGGGCATCGGCCACCATGGCCTCGACCAGGGCGCCCGCCGCGCCGGTGCCGCGCAAGGCGTCGGGCGCGCCGGTGTGGTCGGCGCTGATGCGGTCGGGACCGTGGCGGGTGAGGGTCAGCTCCGCCTCGGCGTCGATGCCCGCCATGCGGGCGACATAGCGGCCGTGGCGGGCATCGGTGTCTTCCCTTGTGATGGTCAGCTCAGCCATTGGTGGTCCCCTTCATCCAGTCCGTGGCGGCGGCCAGGTCGTCCGTGACGATGTCGTGCCCGGCCTGCACGACGCGAGCGTCCAGATCCGCGCCCTGCGCCGCCAGCCAGTCGTTCAGCCGCGGCGCGTGCGGGCCATAGGGATCGCGCGCGCCCGTCAGCGTCAGCACCGACACGCCGGACAGGTCCGCCTGCGGCAGGTCCTCCAGCACGGCCATCGGCCGCATCAGGATCGCGCGCCGGATCAGGCCCGGCTGCAGCCCCATGACGGCGGCGGCGAAGTTCCCGCCGTTGGAATAGCCCATCACCGTGATCCGCGCGGGGTCCAGGTCATAGGCGGCCAGGGCGCCGTTCCAGAAGGCCGCAAAGGCTTGGGCTTCGTCCCGGATGTCGTCCTGGTCGAAGCTGGTCATGGACGTGCGCCGGAAGAACCGCGAAACCCCCTCCTCGGTCGAGCGGCCGCGCACGCCCAGAAGCGTGGCGTGCGGCGCGATCCGGTGGGCCAGCGGCATCAGGTCGGCCTCGTTCCCGCCGGTGCCGTGCAGCAGCACCATGACCGAGCCGTCGGGATGGTCGGGCTGGCGAAGCCGGTGAACGAAGGGAAGCTCTCTCATTCTTGTCCTTTCCTCGCCCGGCCGGGCGAATTGGGGCAGCCGCAGGCGCAGGTCGTCGGTATCCGCGACATGCGGGGGAATCATCAGGGTCCGGCCCAGACTATCGCCATCCTCGTCCACCGCCATGCCCGGCCCGTCGGTTGCAAGCTCGATCAGGGTTTCACCCGGTTCGCGCGCGTAAAGCGAGACGAAATACCTGCGGTCATGCACCGTCACATCGCCCGCGTTGCGCATTTTCAGGGCATGGTGATGGACCTGCAAGGCCTCGGGACCGGGCACCCGCAGGGCGAGGTGGTCGATGACGCCCGTGCCGGGAATGCCCGCCACGAAGCCCGAGGCATCGCGGATGTCGATGGCATCCGTGTCCGAGACCAGCCGCGTCAGCCCGCCTTCGGCACCCCCCGCGCGATAGCCGAAGGGCAGCAGGAAGGCGGCCGTCTGTTCGGGCAGGGCGGACCAGATCGTGACCGCGCGAAGACGCGCGGGCGCCGCCGGCCAGCCTGCGTCGGCCATGTCGGTGCCCACCAGCTTGACGATGATGCCGTCCGGGTCCTTCAACCGCAGCACGGGTTCGCCCCATTCGCGCGACGGGCCTTCGACGCGCAGGCCGCGCTGCATGGCGCGGGTCAGCCAGTCGCCGATCCGCGCGCGGGGAATGGCCAGCGCGATCTCTGCCACGCGGCCATGGCCCACGCGGCCCGCAGCCCCGTCCTGCCAGACAAGAAAGCTGACCAGCGTGCCCGGCGAACCGGCCGGGTCGCCATAGAACAGGTGCAACTGCTCGGCATCCTCGAAGCCTGCGGATTGCTTGACCAGGGACAGGCCCAGGAAACCCATCCAGAAATCGACATTCGCCTGCACGTCACGGGTGATCGCCGTTACATGGTGGATTCCGCTGGTCATCGCGCACCTCTGGTCCAAGGAACATATGCGCCAAGATGCGGTTCCTGGCCGGTCGGCGCCATCCGCGGCGCCCGGAACCCGGCGTTCGGCCTTGCCGAACGGCCGGGCCATGGCGGTTCGCGGTGGACGGTCATATCATCGACCTGCAAGCGGCAAGCCACATGCCTGCTGGACGGGCCGCGCCGCATCTGCTGGAACATCCCTGCATTCTCGCGCAAGGGGATCGGGGACGCGAAACGCCAAGGGCGGGCCGGGCGTTGGGGCCCGGCCCTTCGACCGACCGCCTGACGACAACCACCAAGAGGACCTGACGAATGACAATCAAGACCGCCACCGACGTGCTGGACTTCTGGTTTTCCGAGGAGATGGAGCCCCAGTGGTTCGCCAAGTCCGATGAAACCGACCTGACGATCCGCGACCGCTTCGCCGCCACCTACGAGGCCGCGCATCGCCGCGACCTGGACAACTGGGCCACCACGCCCGAGGGTGCCTTGGCGCTGGTGATCGTGCTGGACCAGTTTCCGCGCAACATCTTCCGCGGCTCGGGACGGGCGTTCGAATCCAACGACATCGCCCTGGAACACGCCCGCGCCGCCCTGGACGCGGGCTTCGACGGGCAGATCGATGCCAAGCGGCGGCAGTTCTTCTACCTGCCCTTCATGCACAGCGAGGATCTGCCCGACCAGACCCGATCGGTCGAGCTTTACGAGGCCTTGGGCGATGCGGGCAGCCTGGACTATGCCATCCAGCACCGCGACATCATCGAGAAGTTCGGGCGCTTTCCCCATCGCAATGCCGCGCTGGACCGCCCGAACACCCCTGACGAGGCAGAGTTCCTCAAGACCCACCGGGGGTTCTGAGCGGCCCTATCCCGCCCGGCCGATGTGCTGGATGGCGGTGAACCCCTCGAACCGCGGCGCGCCTTCGTGCAGCTTGCGCGTCTCGCCCGCGCGGGCATGGGCGTCGCGGAACTGCTGGCTGCGGGTCCAGCCGCGGAAATCCTCCTCGGACTGCCAGACCGTGTGCGAGGCGTAAAGACGGCGGCCGTCCTCCTCGGGGCCTTTCAGCATGTGGAATTCGACAAAGCCCGGCAGCTCGTTCAGCTTGCTGTCGCGCGACAGCCACAAGGCCTCGAACTCGGCGGCATTCTCGACAGGGACGGTGAAGCGGTTCATGGCGATGAACATGGATGGTGTCCTTTCTGATGCGTCGGCTGGCGATCTTGCGGGCTTTCCCGCCTTGGATAAGCCCCGAAACCAGCCCTGTCACGCGGATGTGAGGGCAAGGCGCCGACCGGCCTTTGGGCAGGCGACGGATTCGCGCTAGCCTTGCGCCACCAAGCCGAGGGGGTTCCCGTGCGCCTTGCCCTGATCGCAGCCCTGCTTCTGTCCGCCCCCTTGTGCGCGCCCGCGCAGGAACGACGGCCCAGCCATTGCATCGCCGTGGCGGGCGGGCCTGAACGGGTCCAGCGGGCGGCATGGTCGGACCCGGTACCGGACCGGTCGGTGCGGTTGTCCTATCTGGGTCATTCGATGTTCCTGATCCAGACCGAAGGGGGGCTGGACATCGTCACCGACTATTACGGCACCCTGCCCGACGGGGCCCCCGCCCCCGACGTGGTGACGATGAACCACGCCCATTCGACCCACTGGACCGACGATGTGGACGGCATCCCCCATGTGTTGCGCGGCTGGTCCGACAGGTTCGGCATCGCGGCCGACCATTACCTGACGCTGGGCGACACCCTGATCCGCAACGTGCCGACCGACATCCGGTCCTTCGGCACGGTCGAGGAGAACGGCAACTCGATCTTCGTGTTCGAGGCCGGGGGCCTTTGCATCGCCCATCTGGGGCACCTGCACCACGAGCCCACGGACGCGCAGTATGCGACGCTTGGCCGGGTCGATGTGCTGCTGGTGCCGGTCGATGGCAGCTACACGATGGAACAGGCGGCGATGATGCGGGTGGTCAGCCGGCTGAACAGTTCCGTGGTGATCCCGATGCACTGGTTCGGCCCCGCGCGGCTGGAGGCCTTCGTGTCGGGCATGTCAGGACAGTTCGACATCCAGCGGCCGGGCGGCGGCGAATACCTGGCATCGCTTCGCGGGCTGCCGGACCG
Source organism: Paracoccus fontiphilus (assembly GCF_017356265.1). Taxonomy (GTDB): domain Bacteria; phylum Pseudomonadota; class Alphaproteobacteria; order Rhodobacterales; family Rhodobacteraceae; genus Paracoccus; species Paracoccus fontiphilus. Next base: position 21,382 of record NZ_JAFNAW010000036.1, read on the forward strand.
CCCGACGGTGGTGGTGCTGGAACCGGTCTTCCCGGGCCGGGGCTGGCCTTGACGGGCTTGGCCTTGACGGAAACGGGGCGGGGCCACACTGTGGCGCCGAAATCATCGAAGGCCCCTTGTCCATGCCCGACTTCGCCATCCCGCCCGCAGCCACCCCGTCCCTGCCAATTGCCGGCGAGGATCGCCGCTTTCCGGTGCGCCGGATCTATTGCGTGGGCCGCAACTATGCCGACCACGCGCGCGAGATGGGCCATGACCCCGACCGAGAGCCGCCGTTCTTCTTTTCCAAGCCCGCCGATGCCCTTCTGACGGGCAACGCGGACCTGCCCTATCCGCCCCAGACCGCCGACCTGCATTTCGAGGCGGAACTGGTCGTGGCGCTTGGCAGCGGCGGGTCCAATGTCGCACCCGAAGATGCGCAGGGGCTGATCTGGGGCTATGCCACGGGCAACGACTTCACGCGCCGCGACCTGCAGGCGGCGGCGAAAAAGGCCGGGCGGCCCTGGGATCTGGCCAAGGGGTTCGACCTGTCGGCGGCCTGCGGGCCGCTGCATCCGGTCGGGGAAACCGGGCCGATCAACAGCGGGCGGATCGCGCTGACGGTGGATGGCGCGCTGCGGCAGGACTCGGACCTGTCGCAGATGATCTGGCCGGTGGCCGACGTGATCGCCCATCTGTCGCGGTCGGTCAGGCTGGCGCCGGGCGACCTGATCTTCACCGGCACCCCGGCGGGCGTGGGCGCCGTCACGCCCGGCCAGACCGTCACGGTCGAGATCGCCGGGCTGACTCCGCTGGTCACGCGGATCGGCTGAGGCCTACCGCGACCCCGCCCCCGTGGCGATCTGCAACGTCGCCCACTCCTTGGCAGCCGCGTTGCGGGCCTGCGCCGCAGCCAGCCGGGCGCTGGCGCGCGACCGGTCGGCCTCCAGCAGGTCCACCAGGGCCAGGGCGCCTTCCTCGAAGTTCTGCCGCGCCAGGGCATAGGCGCGGTCGTAGGACGCCGCCGCCGCGTCCAGCGTGGCGGCGCGCTGGCGATAGCGGCGCAGGTTGGACTGCGCCGTCTGCACATCCTCGACCGCCGCGGCGATGGCGGATTTCCACGCGATCTCGGCCTCTCGCGCCTCGGACAGGCGGCGGGCGCGGGTGGCCTGCAGCGCGCCCTGGTTCAGGACCGGCAGCGACAGGCCGGGGCCGAAGCCCCAGTTGGTCGCGCCGCGGCTGTCGCTGACCGTGCCCGTCAACTGGATCGCCGGAAGCAGGTCGGCGGTCGCCACGCCCACCGCCGCCAGTGCCGCCGCGTAGTCGGCCTGCGCCGCGCGGATGTCAGGGCGCGACCGCAGCAGGTCGGCGGGAACCCCGGTGCCGGGACCGGGGGGCGTGCGCAAGGGGGCCGACCGGCCCCGCATCTGCGCCATCAGCGGCGCCGACTGCTGGTTCAGCAGCGTGGACAGGCGGTACACCTGCGCGTTGAACTGCGCCTCGTAGTTCGGCAGGTCGGCGCGGGCGGTCTGCAGCAGCGCCTCGGTCTGGGCGACGTCGTATTCGGTGGCGATGCCGACGGACCGGCTGTTGCGCGTGACCTCCAGCGTGCCCTCGCGGGCGCTGATCGTGTCGCGGGTCAGGGCCAGCGCCTGCTGGTAAAGCCGCGCATCGGCATAGGCGGCGATCACCTCGGCCAGCCAGGCAAGCCGCACCGTCTGGGCATCGGCGCGGGCGGATTGCAGGCTGGCGCGGGCCCCTTCGCGGGCGCGGCGGGCGCCGCCGAACAGGTCGAAGACGACGCTGGCCGACAGGGTGGCGGTGTTGGCGGTCGCGGCGGCGATGCCGTCGCCGCCCGACCGTTCGCGCCCCGCCGTGCCGGTGCCGCCCAGTTGCGAGGCCAAGACGGCCGTGCCTTCCAGATCGGCCTGCGCCGCACGGATGCGTTCGCCCGCGGCCATGATGTCGAAGCTCTGGCCCATGCCCTGCCCGATCAGGCCGTTCAGCGTCGCGTCGTTGTAGCCCGACCAGAAGGCCGTGGGCGCGGGTGTCGCGGTCCCCTCGCCTTCCGCGAAGCCGGCCGGGACGGCGGGCGTCGGCAGGGCGTTCGGGTCAGGCCCGACCGCCGCGCAGGCCCCCAGCGCCAGGACCGAACCAAGCAGCGCGCGGCGGTGCATTCCAATCGTCATGCGGGTTTTCCCTTTCTTCTTGTCACAAGCTCGACCGCCTTCAGCACGGCCACATAGAAGACCGGCACCAGGAAGATCCCGATCACGGCGGACGACGCCATGCCGCCCAGAACCCCGATCCCGATCGAGTTCTGCGCCCCCGCCCCCGCGCCGGACGCGATGGCCAGCGGCAGCACCCCCAGCATGAAGGCGAAGGTCGTCATCAGGATCGGGCGCAGGCGCATCTTCGACGCTTCGATGGACGCGTCGAGCAGCGGGCGGCCCTGCGCGACCAGCGATTGCGCGAATTCCACGATCAGGATGGCATTCCGCGCGGCCAGGCCGATGGTCGTCAGCAGGCCCACCTTGAAGTAGACGTCGTTCGACTGCCCGAAGAACAGCGCCGCCGCCAGCGCCCCCAGGATGCCGATGGGCACGGTCATCATCACCGCCAGCGGCACCGTCCAACTTTCATAAAGCGCCGCCAGCGCCAGGAACACGACCAGACCCGACAGCGCGAACAGCAAGGGCGCCTGGTTGCCGGACAGTCGCTCCTGATAGGACAGGCCCGTCCAGGCGGTGCCGTAGCCGCCCGGCATGTCGGCCACCATCTCCTCCATCGCGGTCATCGCCGCGCCCGAGGACAGGCCCTGTGCCGCCGCGCCCGAAAGTTCCAGCGCGCGGGTGCCGCCATACCGCGCCAAGGCCTGCGGTTCCTGGTCCCAGACACGCGTGGTGAAGGCGCCGAAGTTCACCATGTCGCCGTCCGCGTTGCGCGCGAACCAGCGGTCGATGTCCTCGGGCTGGGACCGGGCATAGGCCTCGCCCTGCACGATCACCGGGCGCAGTTCGGTGCCCAGCGCGAAGTCGTTCACGTCGCGCCCCGAGAAGATCACCGACAGCATCGCGTTCACCTCCGAGATGGACAGGCCGAAGGCCGCAGCCTTCTGCTGGTCAATGTCAAGCCGGAGCGAGGTCTGGAACGGCGCCTCGTTGCCGCGCAGGTTGGTCACGCGGCCGTCGCCCTGGGCGGTGGCGACCAGTTGGTCGGCGGCGGCCGACATCGCCTCCTGACCCTGGCCGGACTGGTCCAGCAGGTACATGGAAAAGCCGGACGATGCGCCCATGCCGGGGATCGACGGCGGCTGCAGGAAATAGGCCTGCCCCGCGCGGTTGTTCATGAAGAAATGGCCGTTGGCGCGCGACACCAGCGAGGCCACGTCCAGCCCCGGCCGATCCTCGTATTCGCGCAGCTTCGCGAACAGCATGGCGTTGTTCTGGCCCGACCCGCCGAAGCTGAAGCCCAGGACCGAGAAGGTGGACTCCACCGTCGCCGATTCCCGGGTCATCAGGTACTGCTCGACGTCCTCGACCAGGGCCTGGGTCTGGGCGGTGGTCGATCCGTCGGGCGTCTCGATCATCACCATCATCACGCCCTGGTCCTCGTCGGGCAGGAACGATCCCGGCAGCTTGCCGTAAAGCGCGTAGGCGCCGAAGCCGATGGCAGCCAGGACGACCAGCATCCGGAACGGACGGCGCACGAGGCGCGCCACGGCATTGCCGTAGCCGTTCGTCGCCCGGTCCAGATTGCGGTTGAACCAGCGCGCGGGCGCGATCCCGGCGCCATGCTTGCGGGGCTTCAGAAGGCTGGCGCACATGGCGGGCGTCAGGATCACGGCAACGCCCAGCGACAGCACCATGGCGGTGATGATCGTCAAGGAAAACTGCCGATAGATCACCCCCGTCGCCCCCGACATGAAGGCCATGGGCAGGAACACCGCCGACAGCACCATGACGATGCCGACCAGCGCCGAGGTGATCTCCTCCATGCTTTTCTGCGTGGCCTCGACGGGACCGAGGCCTTCTTCCTCCATCACGCGCTCGACGTTTTCCACCACGACGATGGCGTCGTCGACCAGCAGGCCGATGGCCAGCACCAGCGCGAACATGGTCAGCGTGTTGATGGAAAAGCCCGCCGCCGCCAGCACGCCGAAGGTGCCCAGCAGCACCACCGGGATGGCGACCACCGGGATGATCGTCGCCCGCCAGCTTTGCAGGAAAGCCAGGATCACCAGGAAGACCAGCACCACGGCCTCGGCCAGGGTCTTGTAGACCTGGTGGATCGACTTTTCCACGAAGGGAGAGGTGTCGTAGGGATAGACCACCTGCACGCCGGGGGGCAGCGACGGCGCGATGCCGTCGATGACCGCGCGCACGGCCTCGGCCGTGTCCACGGCATTGGCGCCGGTCGCCAGGTTCACGCCGAAGCCCGCAGCCGGATTGCCGTTGTACCGCGCAGCACCGCCATAGGCTTCCTGACCGATCTCGATCCGCGCCACGTCGCCCAGGAAAACCGTCGATCCGTCCGGGTCCACGCGCAGCAGGATCCGCTCGAACTCCTTGACGGATGAAAACTGCGATTGCGCGGACAGGGTCATGGTCAGCCGCTGGCCCTCGGCCGAAGGCTCGGCGCCCAGGTCGCCCACGGTGACGTTGGTGTTCTGTTCGGACACGGCGGCGGTCACGTCGGCGGGCGTGACCTGATATTGCGCCATCTTCATCGGGTCCAGCCAGACGCGCATGGCATAGCCCGACCCGAAGGTGTTGATGGACCCCACGCCCGCCGTGCGCTTGACCGGGTCCTCGATCATCTGGGACACGAGATCGCCCAGTTCCACCGACGTATAGGCGCCGTCCGTGCTGGTCAGCGCGCCCACCAGCAGGATCGACGAGGTCGAGCGCGACACGTTCACGCCCTGCTGCTGCACGATGTCCGGCAACTGGCTGGTGACAAGCTGCAGCTTGTTCTGGACCTGCACCTGCGCGATGTCGGGATCGACCGTGTCGTCGAAGGTCAGCGACACCGAGGCCGATCCGGGGGTCGAGTTCGACGTCATGTAGATCATGCCGTCGATGCCGGTCATGCCGTCCTCGATGATGGTCGTGACGGAATTCTCGACGATCTCGGCCGAGGCACCGGTATAGGTCGCGCTGATGCGGACGGTGGTGGGGGCGATCTGGGGATACTGCTCGATCGCCAGGCTTTGCAAGCCCAGGGCGCCGACCAGCATGGTCACGAAGGCCAGCACCCATGCGAAGACGGGGCGGTGGATGAAGAAGCGTGCCATGGGATGATTACTCGCTGGCCGGGGCGGGTTGGGCGGGTGCGTCGGGCTGTTCCTGCGGGACGCCGTTTTCGTCCAGCGTCACGGGAACGGCCTGGACGGCGGCGCCTTCGGTCAGCTTGGACAGGTTGTCCACCGCCAGCAGGTCGCCCGGCTGCAAGCCCTTGGTGACGATCCAGTGGTTCTGGTAGGTGCCGTCGTCGGTCAGGTTCACGCGCGCGGCCTTGCCGTCGCGCACGACCCAGGCGGACAACTGGCCGGTCTTGTCGCGGGTGGCGGCGTTCTGCGTGACCAGGAAAGCCTCGGTCGTGCCCAGGTTGATCTGGCCGCGCAGGAACATGCCGGGGAGGATCAGGCTGCGCGGATTGTCGAAGCGGAAGCGCGTGTCCACCGCCCCCGTCGAGGTCGAGACGGTGACGCCCGGCGCCACCAGTTCGCCCGTGGCCGCATAGGTTTCGCCATTTTCCAGCGTCAGGGTCGCCTGCAGCGTCTCGTTCAGCTTCAGGCGGCCTTCGCGGATGTCGCGGCGGACCGACAGCATCCTGGCGGAAGGCTCGTACATGTCCACCTCAATGGGATCGAGACGCGTGACGGTTGCCAGCGCGTCGGCCTGGTTCGCCGTGACCAGATCGCCCACGGAAACGGCGGCCACGCTGGCAATGCCCTCGATGGGACTGGTCACGGTGGTCCAGTCCAGTTCCGCCTGCGCCAAGGTCAGCGCGGCTTCGGCCGATTGCAGGGCGGCCTGGGCCTGTTCCAGCGTGGCCCGCGATTCGTCGACCTGCGCCTGCGTGGTGCCAGATCCCAGCAGCCGCTCGGTCCGGCTGAACGAGGTCTCGGCCTGGGTCAGCGCCGCGCGGGCCGACGTCACCTGCGCCTCGGCGCTGGTGAGGTTCGCCCGGTAGGTGGTCGGGTCGATCCGGAACATCGGCGCGCCCGCCTCCAGCGCGGTGCCGGGCTGGTAGAGGATTTCTGTGACCAGCCCGCCGACCCGGGGACGGATTGCCGCATCCGCCTGCGCCACCGCGCGGCCGGGCAGGGTCATGATGCGCGGCACGGGCTGCGGCTTGACCGTCACCACGCCGACACTGGGCGTGGGCATCTGCGGGTCCTGGGCCTGGACCGGCAGGGACAGGAACCACGTCGCGATCAGCGCGACGCAGGCGAGAGGGCGGAAACGGGACATCGGATCAATCCTTGGGGACGAAAGGGCCAGGCAATGCGAGTTGTGCATGGCATTGCACAGTAATGCATACTGTGCAATATTTGCTTGTGATGAATTTTCCGGGAGGATGCTAGGGGATGGCCGTGAAATCAACGCTTCGTGATCGACGGCGGTTGCAAACCTCGCGAGAGATCCAGCGCGCGGCCCTCTTGCTGGCGCTGCGGCACGGCTATGACCAAGTCACGACCGAGATGATCGCGACCGAGGCGGGCGTCAGCCAGCGGACCTTTTTCAACTATTACCTGAACAAGGACGCGGCGATCATCGGCACGGCGCCCTGCTTCGACGAGGACACCGTTGCCTGGTTCCGGGCCTCGTCAGGGCCGTTGCTGGCCGATCTGCTGCAGGCGCTGCGCCACCTGCTGACGGCCAGCGACCTGGACCGGGGCACGTCGCAACTGATCGACCGGCTTCTGGGCCGCTCGCCGGAACTTCTGCCGATCTTCTATGGATCGCTGAAACGCCTGCGCGACCAGATCGCTGACCTGGCCGTCATCCGGCTGGGCGAGGACGCGCGTCCCGATGCCGAACTGCTGGCCGAGGCGATGTCGCACGCGCTTGCCGACACGTTCCGCATCTGGGCCAATGACGACGCCATGTCGGCGGACCGCATCGTCGATGTGGCCGCCGCCAAGCTGCAGGTGCTGCGGGGCTATCTGGCGCAGACCTAGCGCGCGGGCGCCGTGGCCAGCCGGCGGGCCAGTCCGGCGGTCTGGTCGCGGATGTCCGGAATGGCGGTGATTTCCCAGAACGCCGCGCGGGCAACGGGGCCGATGGCGAAGATCCGGTCCGAGGGCCGGCCTTGCGCGTCGATGACGGCCGAATCGGCGCCGACGTCCAGACCCAGCCGCAGCGGGTCGATCCGGGCCAGGCCGTGCCGCAGCAGGCTGGCGACGACGGGCGTGGCGTTTCGCTCGGGGTCGCGGCGGATGCCCCGGCAGTCGATGATGCGCGCGCATTTGACGCGCTGTTCCACCCGGCTGCCGCGACATCGGATCACGGCCAGCAGGTGCCCTTCCGCGTTCCGCCCGGCCCCCTGGAAAGAGGCGGCCAGCAGGCGGATGCGGCCCGTCCTGATGGCGGCGCGGATCGGGGCGGCGCTTTCGGGCGGCAGGGGGTGGCGGTGAACCTCCCACCAGGAGGCGGCATGGCGCAGGAAGCGGGCGCGTTCGGCGGGGGGCAGCGCCTGCCAGATTCGGCGCAGATGCGGGCGCACCCCGTCCATGGCATCGCGCCAACTGCCGCCACCGGCCTCGGCCCGGCGGGCTAGGCCGCGCAGCCAGGCCATCAGGCGGCTGACCGGCGCCCCCAGGGGAATGTCGCCGGCCGCGATCTCCAGCGGTCGTGTCGCGGCATGGACGCGCGGCAACTGGGCGCGCCGCGAGACGACCAGGATCTCGCCCCGGTGGCCGCGGCGCAGCAGGCTGAGAACCTGGTCCACCATCGACAGGCCCGAGCCCACGATCACCACCCGGTCATCGCGGTCGGGCAGCGGCCCCTGTTCCCACGATCCCTGCACCAGGCCTTCTGGGTCGGGGTCGGGCAGCGCGTGGCCCGTGGCCAGGATCGCCAGGTCGGCGCGGATTTCGCGACCGTCGGACAGCCGCGCCAGCACGCCCCCGCCGTCCCTTGCCAGGCTGACGCAGGTGTCGCGCAGGCAGCGCAGGCGGCGCGGGCCGTCGCCGCGCGACCAAGGCTCGATCAGGTCGGCCATGTAGGCGCCGTAGGTGGAGCGGCTGACGAAGCTGTCGCCCCCCTCCGGCCCGGCGGCGACCCCGTGGCGGGCCAGCCAGTCGCGGAAATGGCCCGGCTGGTCGGGAAAGGCGCTCATGCTGATGGCGCGGGTGTTCAGCAGGTGATCGGGATCATCGGTGGAATAGGCCACGCCGCAGCCCAGCATGTGCCGGCCCTCGATGATCGTGACCTGGGCCTGGCCGCCGGGGTCGCGCAGCAGGTGGGCGGCCATCAGCACGCCGCTGGCGCCGCCGCCGATGATGACCACATGGGGACCGGCGCCGTCCGCCAGCGGGGCCGAGGGGGCCGTCAGGATCGGGTCGATTGACATGGCGGGACCTCGCGCGGTCAGAGCAATGCGGCGGCCAGCAGGGACAGCGCCGACAGGTTGGCCGCGATCAGGATCGCACGGGTGGCGCGGCCGGTGTCATCGCAGGCGGCATGGCCGCGTTCGGTCCGGCGCAGGTGCAGTTCGGTCTGGACGTCGAACATGTAGGGCACTCCTAGATCGATGAGGCGGGCGGGATCGGCATGGCGGGCGAAGCGGCGGCCGGGCATCACGCACCCGGCATCCGGGGCAGGACCTGGGCCGCCTGCCCGAACCACCGGCGCAGGGCCGAGGGGCGTTCGGTTTGTTCCAGCAGACGGTCGCGGATCACCTTGCCGCCGGGCCAAGGACCGAAGCCCGACGCCACGTTGATGTGGCCCGCCTGGCCCAGGTCGATCAGGTCGGCGCCAAGCGCATCGGCCAGGTCGCGGCTGCGGTCGAAGGTCATCCAGGGATCGTTGCGGCTGGCAACCAGCACCGAGGGAACATCCAGCGTCACCTCGGGCAGGGGGCCGAAGCGGCGGATGCGGTGGCAGTCCTCGATGGCGGCCAGGGGATCGGCGGGGGCGACCAGCATGGCCCCGCGCACCTTCAGCCCCGACCAGCGGGCCAGCATCTGCGTGATCAGCACCGAGCCCAGCGAATGGCCGACCAGGATGCTGTGGGGGTGGCGCAGGATCATCACGGCCAGGGCGGCCTCCCATGCCTCGCGGACGGGGCGGCGGGGGTCGGGCAGATCGACGATCATGGCGTTGGGATCGGTGCGCGCCCACCAGTCCTGCCAGTGCGGTGCGGGCGAGCCGTCAAGGCCGGGAACGATCAGGGTCTTGGACATCGTCGTGATTCCTTCCGCTCTAATTCCACATAAGACTACACAGTTTGTCGTGATTTAGTTCCCAAAGATCCCCCGCCAAAGAGAAGGACGATCTCTAGCGGTCGCGGGTATTGACCGGATAGGCCGTGGTATAGCGCAGCCGTTCCATCGCGAAATGCGAGGTCAGGTTCTTGATCGGCACGGCATCCGTCAGGCGGCGGTAGAAATCGTCATAGGCCGCCATGTCGGGCACCGCCACGCGCAGCAGGTAGTCCATCTCTCCGGCCATGCGATAGGCTTCCATGACCTCGGGGAATCTTCCCAAGGCGGCCAGAAAGGCGTCGCGCCAGTCGGTGCCATGGTCGGTCGCCTCGACCCCCACGAAGACGGTCAGCCCCAGGCCAAGCTGCGCCGGGTCGGCCAGGGCCACGCGCCCCGTCAGCACCCCGGTCGCTTCCAGCTTCTGGATGCGCTTCCAGCAGGGTGTCTGCGACAGCCCGACCCGGTCGGCGATCTGCGCGATGGGCTGGGTCGCGTCCTGCATCAGGGCGGCAACGATCTTGCGGTCGATCAGGTCCAGACTGGCCATGCATGTTTTCCTGCAACTGTTCCGGCATCCAGCCTGACAGAAAAACAGCAAATGTCTAGCGTCTTTGTCGTATATTTGGATTTGGCCGTTCGCGGGGAAATCTCGACCTTGAGTCGGGTGTTTTGTCGGCATAGGGTGGGCCATGATCACGCAGAAGATGAAATACGCGCTGAAGGCGATGCTGGTTCTGGGCGACGAGGCCGCCCAACCCGCCCCCGAGGCGCTGACCATCGAGAAGATCGCCCGCCGGTCCGACACGCCCAAGCGGTTCCTGGAACAGATCCTGCTGGAGCTGCGCAACGCGGGCATGGTCAGTTCGATCCGCGGCCGGTCGGGCGGCTACCTGCTGATCAAGCGGCCGGCCGACATCTCCATCTCCGAACTGCTGCGGCTGATCGACGGGCCGATCGCCCCCCTGCCCTGCCTGTCGCGCCGTGCCTACCAGCGCTGCGAGGATTGCCGGGACGAGGCGTCCTGCCGCATCCGCAAGGTCTTTGCCGAGATTTTCTGGTCCTATCTGATCCTGATCGAATCGCTGACGCTGGAGGACATGCTGCGGTCCGAACAGGTGGCGGACCAGGTGATCGGCGCCTAGAAGGGCGCGGGCTGGCTGAAGCTGACCTGAACGCCACTGTCGGGATGGCGCAGGCGCAGGCTTTCGGCATGCAGCATCAGGCGCGGATGGTCCGCCGCCGCACCCGTCGCATAAAGCGGATCGCCCAGGATCGGATGGCCGGTTTCCGCCATGTGGACCCGCAACTGGTGGCTGCGCCCGGTCAGCGGGAACAGCCGCACACGGGTTTCATCATCGGTCGCGCGGATCACCCGCCACTCCGTCAATGCCGGGCGCCCTTCGGCGTGATCGACCTTCTGGCGCGGACGGTTGGGCCAATCGACGATCAGGGGCAGATCGACCTGGCCGGTCCTCGGCTCCAGCCGGCCGGCGACGCGGGCGACATAGGCCTTTTTCACGCGGCGCTCCTCGAACTGCTTGGCAAGCGTTCGCTGGGCATGGGGCGTCAGGCCGAAGACCATGACGCCCGAGGTGTCCTGGTCCAGCCGATGCACCAGAAGGATCGTCGGAAAGGCGCCGCGCAGGCGATTGATCAGGCAGTCGTCCTTGCCCTCGCCCCGCCCCGGCACGGACAGAAGGCCCGACGGCTTGGCGACCACCAGAAGCTCGTGGTCGGCATGGAGCACCTGCGGCTGTTCCGGGGGCGGGGCATAGGCGAAGGGGGTCATTTCGCGACCAGCCGGATCGCCAGCGCGGCGAACATGAGGGCGGCGATCTTGTTGATCAGGCCCAGGCGCCGACCAATCACATGGCCCGCATAGCCCGCGACGATGCCATAGCCCATCGTGACCAGGGTGCCGGTGAAGGCGAAGATCAGGCCCAGTCCCAGGATCTGCTGCCAGATCGGCCCCCAGGCCGGGTTGGTGAACTGCGGCAGGAAGGCCAGCAGGAACAGCACGGGCTTGGGGTTCAGGACATTGGACAGGAAGCCGCGCCGGATGATGTTCCAGGGGCGCACGCTGCCGCGCGCCGAGGGATCGACCGGCCCCGCCCGCCAGCTTTTCCAGGCCAGCCACAGCAGATAGGCCGCGCCCGCATACTTGATCGCGCGCAGCGCCTCGGGGTGGGCGGCCACCACGGCGCCAAGGCCGACGGTTGCCAGCGTCACATGCAGCAGCACGCCCAGGCCGACGCCGATGCCCGCCAGCGCCCCCGCGCGGGGGCCGCCCTGGATGCCGCAGGCGCTGGCGAAGAACACGTCCTGTCCCGGCGCCACGTTCAGCATCAGGCCGCCGGCGACAAAGGCGGTCAGTTGCGCCAGGGGAACATTGGCGATCGTGTCCCAGATCATCGGAGCCATCCCGGTTTGCAGTGATCGCCATGCGACGCGGCATGGCTGGCTTCCCCTAGGTGCAATCCCGTCGGCTTGTCCAGCACCCCGGCCGAGATATCGACGCCCGGATCGTTGTCGTTCCTGAAGAACAGGGTGGCCCCGCATTCGCCGCAGAAGCCCCGCCGCGCCTTCGGCGTGTGGCGATACCAGCGCAGCCCGTCCTGACGGACGAAGCTCAGGGCGGACCAGTCCACCGTCAGGTAGGCCCAGACAAGGCCCGACCATCGGCGGCACTGGCTGCAATGGCATTCATGGACCCTGGTCCCGTGGCGGTCGCAGGCAAAGGACACGGCGCCGCACAGGCAGCGGCCGGAAAGGCTCATCCCTGCCGCTCTTGCGGAAGGCCGTCGGCGATGTCGTAGTAATCGCCCTTGTCGGCCACGTAGATGTGACCCGACAGTTCCAGCCCGGTGGGCGCATCGACGGCGCCCGCAGCGACCTCGTAGCCGGGCGATCCGACCTGGCGCCGGAACAGGCTGCTGCCGCATTCGGGGCAAAACCCGCGCTCGGCCCTTTCGGAGGAGCGATACCACCGCACCGGGCCTTCCAGCACCAGGTCGCTGGCCCCGGTCGCCGCCCAGACATGGCCGGACCAGCGCCGGCACTGGGTGCAATGGCAGGCGTTCAGCGGCTCGGAGCCCCAGGTGCCCTTGAAGGTGACCGCGCCGCAAAGGCAGCGCCCGGTGAAGTCAGACATGGCCGAAAACCTCCTTCAGGATCGCGGCCAGCCGGGTGGCGTCCTCATCGGTGAAGGCGTCCGGCCGGTCGCTGTCGATGTCCAGAACGCCCAGAAGCCGCCCGCCGTTGCCAAAGACCGGCAGGACGATTTCCGACCGGGTGGAACTGGCGCAGGCGATATGGCCGGGAAAGGCGTCCACGTCGGGCACAAGCTGGACCTGCCCCGTGCGCGCCGCCGCCCCGCACACCCCGCGCGAGAACGGGATCGACAGGCAGCCATGCCCGCCCTGATAGGGTCCGATCTTCAGAAGGTCGGGCGCCACCACGCGGTAAAAGCCGGTCCAGTCGAAGCGGTCGTCGGACTGGTGGATCTCGCAGGCGAGCGTCGCCATCAGGGCGACGATGTCGGTCTCGCCCTCGGTCAGGGCGCGGATGCGGGCGTGAAGAGCGTGGTAATCGGTCATGTCCCCTTCTATGCCGTCGCGGCGGGGGCGGAAAGCGGGCATTGCCGGGCCTGCCGCGCTGGGCCAATCTGCGCGCCATGAGCCGTCTCAGCCTGACACAACGCATCCTTCTGGTGATCCTGGCCGTGCAACTGGCGTTGTTCGGGGCTCTGGCGGCCGCCAGCCTGGAAAGCGTGCGCCGCGACGTCGCGACGGAAACGCGGCTGGCCGTCGAAACGGCGCGAGCGCTGGTGCTGGCGACGGTGGGCACGATGCATGGCGCGGTGCCCCCCGACCGGATCATGCGGCTTCTGCCGGAACGGCTGGTGGTGCCGCGCCATGTGACGCTTGGCACCGTCGATGTTCTGGATGGCGTGGTGCGCCGCGCGCCTGCGCCCGCGGCGGCCCGCCCCCCGGCGCCGCGCTGGTTCGCGGCCCTTGTGGCGCCCGACCTGCTTGAAACCCGCTTGCCCGTGGTGCTTGGGGGGCGCCCGCGCGGCTATGTCTTCATCGCCACCGACCCGGGCGAGGAAATCGCGCTGGCTTGGCGCAACCTGTCGGCCTTCCTGGGGATGGCGGCGCTGGCGGCGCTGGCTCAGGCGGCGCTGATCCTGTGGGCCACGCGGGGGGCCTTGCGTCCCGTCGCCGCCATCGCCAGCCGCCTGGCCGATCTGCGCCGGGGCGACCTGAAGGCCCGCGTGGGCCCGGTGGCGCAGCGCGACCTGGCGCCGATCGCCGCCGGGGTGGACGACCTGGCCCAGGCCCTGGCCC
>NZ_JAFNAW010000037.1 GCF_017356265.1 Paracoccus fontiphilus
CCGTCAGCATGTCCTCGGGCAGGGCGATCACCACGGGGCCGGGGCGGCCGGTGGTGGCGGTGGTCCAGGCGCGGGCCAGGATCTCGGGGATGCGCTCGACCCGGTCGATCTCGACCGCCCACTTCGCGACGGCGCCGAAGACCGCGCGGTAGTCGATCTCCTGGAACGCCTCGCGGCCCTTCATGGAGGTCGCCACCTGGCCCACGAACAGGATCATGGGCGCGCTGTCCTGCATGGCCGTATGCACCCCGATCGAGGCATTGGTGACCCCCGGTCCCCGCGTCACCATGCAGATGCCGGGGCTGCCCGTCAGCTTGCCCCAGGCCGACGCCATGAAGGCCGCGCCCCCCTCGTTGCGGCACAGCACGAAGTCCAGAACGCCTCGCGTGTCATGCAGCGCATCCAGCACCGCCAGATAGCTTTCGCCCGGCACGCCGAACGCCTTGGTCGCGCCAAGCGCCACAAGGCTTTCGACAATAAGCCGTCCCCCGTTTCGCATCTTTCGTGTCATGGAGATCCTGATATTGCCCTCAAAGGGATTGCAGTTGCCCGTTCCGCCGATGTCCTGAAGATCGACACGGATCGCGAAAAAGAGCACGTCACGCACACAAGGGGTTGGATGTTGCCTTCCACCAGGACGTGACCGGCCTTTCCGCTGAGACTTGACCCTTCTTGGGACTATGCTGGGCGGGACCTCGTCGGGTCAAGCCATGCTGACCGGCTTCCTTTCGCTGGTCGCGGCAGCCGGCCCTGCCTTGAAGCGGGGTCCTGGCCGCACTCGGGTGGGTGACGATCCATCGGGCGCCACCGGGTTCCATCCTCCGCGCAATGTCGCAGCGTGATCAAGTCAAGCGCCAATGGAAGAAGACGGCACGGCGGATGATGCCTTCGGACCGCGCGATCTCTTGAGGCAGATTGCCATGGCTTCTTTGTCGCCGCGCTGCCCGAGACAAGCTCGGCGCGACCCGCGATCGGATACGGCGGAGCTTGCGACAAGCCGTGGGCGCAAGGCATCAGCCCGGACGATGCCGTCCCGTCCGGTTTCCCACGACGCCGGCGTCGTCCTCACGGCAGACGATCCGGGCCGCCTCTGCGGCGGCCCGGCAAGCCGGACCCTGTCAGGTCATCACTTCAGCGTCAGGGTCACGCGCGGGATGTCCCCGGTGAAATGCGATGCCTCACCCGACCCGACCGCCTCGACCACGGCCGTTCCCAGATCGACCCCGACATCCGCCGTCTCGTCGGCCGAGAAGACGCCCGCCTGCGTGTTCTCGATCCGGCCCTCGGCCACGGCCTTGTCGTTCACGTGGAGGATGGCCTTGCCGCCCTTGCCCGGTCCGCCGCCGTCATAGGCGAAGTCGAGCCGCAGCTTGGCCTCGCCGGGCGGCAGCGGGTCCGAAGCCGCGATGTCGAAGGTCCGCATTCCCAGCAGGTTGTAGGTATAGCCGGGCACCCCGTCCTTCATGTAAAGGGACCAGCCGCCGAACCGCCCGCCTTGGGCGATGATCGTGCCATTGGCCCCGCCTTCGGGAACCACCACGTCCGCCTCGATGGTCACGGACCGGTTCTTGACGTTCAGGAAGGCCGATTCAAGCATCCCCGTCATGCCCTTGGCCAGGGTGATGGAATTTCGTCCCGCGAACAGGTCCGGGCGTCCGACGCCGACCGGATGATCGGTCATCCGCTCGAACGACCGGTCGTCGATGGGCAACACATTGTTCCGGCGCGCCTCGTCGAGGAACAGGGCCTGCATCTCGGCCAGCTTGTCGGGATTCTCGGCCGCGAGGTCACGGGACAGGCTGAAGTCTGACCGAACATCGTAAAGCTCCCACACGTCGCCTTCCAGCGTGTTGCGGGGCTTGGCCTCCCAAGGAGCCTTGTGAATGGTCCCGGCGAACCAGCCGTCGTGATAGACGCCGCGGTTGCCCGCGATCTCGAAGTACTGCGTCGTGCGGCGCTCGGGTGCCTGTGCATCGTCGAAGGTGTAAAGCAGGCTGACGCCGTCCATCGGGGTCTGCTCGGTGCCGTTGACGCTGGTCGGCTCGGGCAGGCCTGCGGCCTCCAGGATGGTGGGCGCGACATCGATCACATGGCTGAACTGCGGGCGAACCTCGCCCCCGCGCTTGATGGCTTCCGGCCAGTGCACGACCATGCCGACGCGGGTGCCGCCGAAGTTCGAGGCGACCTGCTTGGTCCAGGTGAAGGGCGTGTTCAGCGCCACCGCCCAGCCGGACGCCATGTGCGGATAGGTTTCGGGCCGGCCCCATTTGTCGATCAGCGGCAGCATGTCCGACACCTGCTCGGCCACGCCGTTGAAATAGGTGTATTCGTTGTACATGCCGTTCTCGCCGCCCTCGGCGCTGGTTCCGTTGTCGCCGGCGATGTAGAAGACCAGCGTGTTGTCCATCTCGTCGAGATCGCCGATGGTCTGGATCATGCGGCCGATCTCGTGGTCGGTGTATTCGGTGAAGGCGGCGAAGACCTCGGCCTGACGGGCGAACAGCCGCCGCTCGTCCTGGGACAGGTCGTCCCAATCCCGAATCGCTTCGGGCTTGGGGGCAAGGACGGTGCCCTGCGGCACCACGCCGGCCTCGATCTGACGGGCCAGCGTCTGCTCGCGCAGCGCGTCCCAGCCCTGGTCGAACCTGCCTTTCCAGCGGTCGATCCATTCCTGCGGCACATGGTGCGGGGCGTGGACAGCACCGGGTGCGAAATAGACGAAGAACGGCTTGTCGGGCGTCATCGCCTGCTGGTGCCGAATCCACTTGATCGACTGATCGGTCATGTCGGTCATGAAGTGATAGTCGGGCCTTTCCGGCGGCTCGACCGGGGTGACGCCATCGATGACATAGGGCGCCCATTGGTTCGTCTCGCCGCCGATGAAGCCGTAGAACTTGTCGAAACCCTGATGGGTCGGCCAGCGGTCGTAGGGGCCGGAAACGCTGGTCTCCCAGGCGGCCGTCTCGTGCCACTTGCCGAAGGCCGCCGTGCTGTAGCCGTTCAGGCGCAGGATCTCGGCCAGGGGCGCGACCGAATTCGGGATCTTGCCGGTCGCGCCGGGAAAGCCCGTCGCCAGTTCCGTGATGAAGCCCATCGAGGCGACATGGTGGTTGCGGCCGGACTTCAGCGCCGCGCGCGTGGGCGAACACAGGGCCGCGGTGTGAAAGGCGGTAAAGCGCAGGCCCTCATCAGCCAGGGCGTCCAGGCTGGGCGTGGTGATCGGCCCGCCAAAGGAACTGGTGGCACCGAAGCCCAGGTCGTCGATCAGCACGATCACGACGTTGGGCGCCCCTTCGGGCGCGGTGACCGAAAAGGGCTTGGGCAGCGTGGCCTTGCGGGCATCCACCTCGGTGATCGGCGCGGCGGCGGGCGGCAGGATGGGCAGGATGGTGCGGTCCATCGCCCCCTGTTCCTGGGCGCCGGCCATGGAGGCCGCGCAGGCCGACAGGACGCAGACGAGGACAGCGCCTCTCATGCGATGGTCATGCGTGGACTTCGACATCGGTTATCCCTTTCGTGCGGGCGTATTGCACAGGTCGGTTCCGCGGGCGGCACAGGGGCGATTTGCCGGGCGGAAAGACACTGTTCGCTGCCGCGTCGTCATCCCCATGCCACACCCGTTCGTTCCAAAGCCGGGTTTCCGCTGGATCGGTCTTCAGGTCACACAGCCGCCGGTCCCCGCGGCCGAACGACGCCATGCGGCGGCGGCGTTCCCGCCGGGCTGGAACCCGGCCGCAGTTCCTTCGGCGCCTCGTCGTTGCAGGCATGGGCCTGGCACTCTCCGGCATCGCCCGGCATGTGGTCCGGGCGACTGCCGCGACAGGGATCGGTCACACGCATCTCAGAACCGGTATGTCGCACCGATGATCGGCCCTGAGAATTCGAACGACGCTTCACCGAAATCCGTTTCCCAAGACGATTCGAGGTGGCGATAGCCGCCCTGGAGCGCCCAGTTGTCGTTCACGCGATAGCCGACCGTCGCCAGGGCCTGCCAGCTGTCGCTTTCCCCGGTCCCTCCGGCGTCGAGGAACAGCGTGCCGAAGGTCCTTTCGTTGAAGTCCATTCGAAGGCGCACGGCAAGAAGCGGATCGACCCAGTTGTTGTCCTGGCTGAACGTCTGGGTCGGCGCCAGCGCACCCACAAGGGTGGTATCCAGATCCAGCCAGTAGGCGCGGAAGCCGGCGCCCGCGTCGAAGGAAACCCCGGGTTCCTCGTACACCCGATAAATGGCATACCCGCTGAGAGCGGTCACCTCGGTCCTGACCTCGGCCCTTGAAAACAGGACACCCACCGGGGTGTCGGCATCGGCCGAAAGCTTGAAGTGGAACAGGTCGCCGATGATCCCCCAGGGTCCGTTCCGCGCCTCGCCGACTCCCATGAAGGCGAAGTCCAGGTTGTCGAGCGCATCGCTGAAGCTAAGGTCCGCATCCACCTCTCCGCGCGGCGTGTCCGCGGTCACGTTCGTTTCGTTGAACCAGACATACATCGAAATGGTAGAGGTCCAGCCGCCGTCCTGCGCAAGCGCCGCGCCCGACGACAAGGCCAGAAGAACTGAACCACCAACGATCTTCTTGAGACTTCCTGCAGACATCGCCAGCCCTCCGGCATTGTGTCACTGCCCGTCCGTGCCGCCAGCGTGGATTTCCCGTCGCGGCTTTCGGCCGGCACGCCAAATAAATGCTAAGTCCGCGAGGCTTGCACATCATTGATCCAGATCAATGGTGCCGCGAGCAGCAGGCCGCTGGAAGGCTGTTCCGGTTCCCGGCCGTCCGACAGGGATTGCGCCCCCAATCTGCGGCTGCGCCGCATCACGGTAGCTGGAGGAGGCCTTCATTGCCGGGATTTGCGGCCCGAGCCCGCGCTAGGGCATCCCGCGCCGCGGCGGCGTCATTCATCGCGGCATGGAGGCGAACCACCATCGACCAGGCCTCGACAAGCTGCGGGTCCAGCCGGACCGCCTGCTCGAAGGCGCGAAGCGCAAGGGAAAAGTTGCGCGCCTGAAGCGCCGCCCCGCCGATCTGAAGGTGGGTTTCCGGGAAATCGGCCCGCAGCATCAATGCGTCCCGCCATTCCTGGCGCGCGCGCGCCAAGGCCGCGTGATGGGGCGATCCGGGTGGCGGATTGGCGTCTAGCAAGGCCTTTGCCGCCGCCTCGCGCACGGACCGGGCCGGATCGGACAAGAGCGGCGCCAGTGCGGCCAGGCGATCCTCGGGCGGAAGGCTGCGCAGGGTGCCGGCGGCGGCGGCGCGCACCAGGGGATCGGCATCGGGCAGCAGGTCGATAACGCGATCGGCAGCCGCCTGGTCGGGGACCGCGCCAAGCAGGTCAAGGGCGGTGGCGCGCACGATGCCCGACCCTTCCCGCCATTCCGCAAGGTCCAGAAGCTGCGGCACCCAACCCTGCGGGTCAAGCCGGGCGGCGGCGATGGTGGTGGCGAAGTGCGGGCCGCGATGCGGGCTGTCGGGAAAACGCGCCTCAAGCTCTGCCGCGGCCCAGGCGGCATCGCGGTCCTTGTGGCAGTCGGTGCAGGCGTCGGGCGATCCGGTGACCGCCAGATCAGGACGCGGAACGCGAAAGCTGTGGTCGCGGCGCCTGTCCACGCCCATGTAGGTGCGCTCGATCATGTGGCAGGACACGCATTGCGCGCCGGGGCTGTCCTCGGGGTGGAAATGGTGCTCGGGGGCATCATAGGTCCTGAGCGGCAGCGACGGGAACTGCGGGTTTCCTGCGGGGGAATGGCATTGCGTGCAGACGGCATTGCCCTCGGCGCGGAGCGTGGCCGAATGCGGCTCGTGGCAGGCCGAGCAGCGGACCCCCTTGGCGTGCATCTTGGATTGCAGGAACGAGCCGCCCTCGAACACCTCGTCCAGGATCGACCCGTCGGGACCGTAAAGGCCCGCGCGCAGCAGCGTCATCGAAAAGGCGTCGTGATAGGGCGTGCCCGGCGGGGGGTTTCCATCCAGCATCGCCTCTCGCCGGGAATGGCAGGACAGGCACTGCATGACCTCGGCCTGTTGCGAGGCGCCCGGGTCCACAGTCAGGCCCAAGCGGGGCTGCGCCGCGGCAGCCCTGGCGTCTTCGGGCTGGCGCGCCCAGGCGACGTGGTCGGAGCCTGGTCCGTGGCAGGCTTCGCAGCCGACGCCGATCTCGGCCATTTCGGGGGCGAAGCTGTCCGTGGCGGGGCTGTAGTTCCGGCTGTAGCCGGTGGCGTGGCATTCCGCGCAGCGTCCGTCCCAGTTCTTGTAAGATCCGGTCCAGTGAAATCCGTCCGTCGCAGGCGGGGGTGGTCCGGGGAACACCGGATACCATCGCTCCCCCTCGACATCCCAGGCGATGTCATAGGTCTGGACCCGCCCCGGTTCCGGCGACAGCAGGTATTGCTGCAACGGATCGACACCGGCAACGCCCACCACCTCATAGGCGCGACGCCGGCCATCGGGACCTTCCGTCTCGATCAGGTACTTGCCGTCGTCCCGGTAAAACCGCGTTTCCTGCCCGCCATGCGCGAAGGTGACATCGTCGAAATCGCCAAGAACCGTGGTCTCGTCGGGAAGCGTCCACGCCTTCGCGTGGTCCGACTGCGTCCAGTCCGAACCAGCGGTGTCATGACAGCCGACGCAGGCCGCCGAGCCGACATGGGCGGGTTCCGCGCGGGCACCCCCCGCCCCGGCAGATGTCAGGACAAGCGCAGCCACCAGAAGGGCCAAGCGCAACGCTGATGTCCGAAGGCCCTTCGCCAGAGGTGCTTGCCGCCATTCATCGCCCAGATGCCTGATCCGGCACCCGCCCATGCTGTCCGTGCAGCAAACCTCTGGACCAACTTCCCGCACGGCCGCGACATCAGTTCCCAAGGATGCGGATCGGCGAAGCCGTCAGGATCTGGGTCAGCGCGGGCGAGGTGTCCTCGCCAAAGCGGCCCACGGTGTTCAGCCCCGCGCCGATCAGCTTGACCACCTCGGGCGAGCCCGCGAACTTGGAATGGCTGCCGGAACTGGAATCCCGGATCTCGGACAGATCGATCACGGTCACGCCCAGTCGTTCAAGCTGCTGCGGGTTTGCGGCCCCCACGCGGGGAACGCCGCCGGCGATCCGCGACGAAACGCGCAGCGCGCGGTCGTCCCTGGACACGAGAACATAGATCTTTTCACGGATCTCGGGAGAAAGCTGGATCAACTGCGTGCGAAACAGGTCGACGTCGATGTCCGGAGAAGCCAGCATGATGTGGTTGATCGTGCCCCTGCGGCCCAGGGTGCCGGCCTGCTGAAGATCGACAAGCCCCTCCATGGTCAGAAGCGTGCCCATCGAATGCGCGAAGACGCTTGAGCTTTCGGCGTTTGTCTGCGCCATGAGATTGGCGATCTGCTTGATCTTGCCACGTGCCACCAGGGCGCTGTTGAGGTCGTAGACATAGCGCGACGCGTTCGCGGCCGAGGCCCATGTGAACAGGATCGGCACCCCTTGGAAGCCCGTATCCTCGACAAACTGCGCCAGCCGCAGCAAGGCGTCCGTGGTGGTGTTGTTGTAGCCGTGCACGAACAGCAGCAACTCACGCTCGCCGCGCGGCCGCGCGGCCAGTTCGCGGTTGATCGCGGCGACCATGGCGGCGTCGTTGCCATAGATGACGGCATTCACCGCCGAGAATTCTGTCCGGGGGTCCGGCGGCAGTTGTTCGGGCCGTTCAAGCTGACCCACGACATGCGTGGGAGGCACCGTCACCTCGGCCGAGGCGAGGCCAAGCAGATGCGCCCGGTCGGCCGACAGGAACACGCCCGGCTCCTCGGACGCCCGCCGCGTCGTGGCGATGAAGATGCGATGCCGGCTGACCTCGGGGGCGGTGCTTGCCGGGATCGCGGCGTTTTCTATCCCGATGATTTCAGGAGGACGGGTGCACCCGATCAGAAGCACGGAGATCAGGACAAGCAGCGCGGCGGGCATGCCGCGATGGTCACCGACGACAGGCATGAGGCCTCCTCTTCGCACGTCGATCCGCTCCAGCATCATCATCGTAATTCGCCGCCCGGCCGTTGAACACGGAAATCTTGGTCGCGAAGCACCCGCCATCCGAGGCGAACAGGCTTCTCCGCCTGGCTGCGGACAGCGGGAGAACCTGCCGCCCCGGCATCGTGCTGTCGGCAATGAACCCATAAGGCCCGGCACATTCCAGACCGGTGGCGGGCCCCTCCCCCATCCATCATCCGATCAATTCGCCCCCTCACGGCGTGATTGCAACCTTGAGAACCCCGTCGCGCTGGTGGGAGAAAAGATCATAGGCGGCCTCGATGTCATCCAGCCTGAAGCGATGGGTGACGAGAGAGCCGAGATCGACACGCCCCGAAGCGACGACGTTCATCAGCCGGGTCATCCGCTCCTTGCCGCCGGGGCAGAGGCTCGTGACGATCCTGTGGTCGCCCAGGCCGGCCGCGAAGGCATCAAGCGGAATGCGGATGTCTTCCGAGTAAACGCCCAGGGACGACAGGGTGCCGCCAGGTCGCAGCACCCGCAGCGCACCCTCGAAGGTCGCCTGGCGGCCAAGCGCCTCGATGGCGACGTCCACGCCGCGGCCCTGGGTCAGGCGCATGATCTCGGCCACGGGGTCGCATTTGCCGAAATCCACGATCTCGTCCGCACCAAGACGACGCGCCATCTGCTGCCTTTCCGGCAGAGACTCGACGGCAATGATGCGCGTCGCACCCATCAGCCGCGCGCCCGCCGTGGCGCAAAGGCCGATCGGGCCCTGCGCAAAGACGGCCACGGTATCGCCGATCCGCACCGCGCCGCTCTCGGCGCCGGAAAAGCCCGTCGACATGATGTCGGGGCACATCAGGACCTGCTCGTCCGAAAGAGCGTCGGGGATCGGGGCGAGGTTTGCCATGGCGTCCGGAACAAGAAGGTATTCGGCCTGCGCGCCGTCGATCGTGTTGCCGAAGCGCCAGCCACCCATGGCCTTGAAGCCGTGCTGCGTGCCCGCGCCGTCCTGGGAATGGCAGCCGCACAGGCAGGCCATCGAGTGACCCGAGGGCGTGATCGCGCCCGCGATGACCCGCTGTCCCTCGCGGTAGCCCGTCACCGCGGAGCCGAGCTTTTCTATGACGCCCACCGGCTCGTGCCCGATGGTCAGCCCGCGGGCCACCGGGTATTCGCCCTTGAGGATGTGGACATCGGTCCCGCAGATCGTCGTGGTCGTGATGCGGATCAGGGCGTCCAGAGGCCCGACATCCGGCACCGGCTTGTCCTCGAGAACGATGCGGCCCTTTTCGACGAAAACCGCAGCGCGCATCATCGTGCCCCGGGATCGCGGCCGGCCGGGTTGGGCTTTCGTGTCGACGGTCTGCTCCATGCTCGCTCTCCAGGGATGCTTCGGACGCAGGTTAGCGCAGGCGCCCTTGCCGGCATTGACCTGCGTCAATGAACGGAAGGATGCGTCTCGACCCCGACATTCGGTCGAAAGGCAGGCAGGGTGCGCAAATGCCGCGCCCGCTGCCGCCCTGCCAGGGACGGCCCTGCGCGTCGGGCGGAACGCCACCTTGTCCTTGCCCTCCGGGTCCCGGCCGCGCTTCAGCGTGCGGCGTGCCGGATCAGGGTTGGCGGTCTCTCAGATCAGCTTGACGCGGCGCAGCCAGCGCATGGCCTGGGTTTCGTTGTGAAGCTGGTGCACCTTGCACAAGAGTGAATGCGCCATGCTCCGGCGCGACAGTCGTCGTCCTGCCTGGCTTGTCGCCTGCGGGACCTCCAGCCAGGTCACGGATGATGTCGGCGCCTTGTCGGCCAGTTGCGCAAGCGCGTCGATCCAGGCATGGATGATATGTTCCGCGCCGCGCCGCGCCGCGCCCGGGACCTGCTCGGGCGGCTCCAGCCAGGGGTTGGTGTTGATCTCGAAGATCTGGGGACGGCCGCCGACCACGGCATAGTCGGCCCGCCCGTACTGGATGTTCGCCGCGTCAAAGGCCGCGCGCAGCGCCTCCATGTCCTCCTCGCCCTGCAGGAAGGCCAGCTCCTTGTCGGGCGCGGGCCTGGTGTTCGGGTCGGAGTATTCGCCCTTGCAGACCCACGCCTGGCTTTGATCCAGCGCCGAGGGGAAAAGCCGGTCATGCACGCGCATGTAGGACCGTTTCTCGTGCAGGCCCAACTCGTTTCGGGCATCGACGTATTCGGTGACGGCGAAATGATCGCCCTGCCGGTCGGCGGGGTCCAGCGCGGCGATCGCGTCACGCAGCGCCTGCGGCGTTGCCAGAAGTTCGGATCGCGGGCCTTCGTGGTCGTCCAGGCGCCGCAGGAACACCGGATAGCGGAACTCCTCTGCCGGGGTGGTGATCGGCAGCATCCGGAAGTCGTTGACCCCGGCCTCGTGCAGCCGCCGCATGATGTCCAGGCGGCTGCCGACACGGTCGGGCAGGTTCAGCATCCCGCATTCGGGACAGACCTGCCGCAAGGCCTCGATCCGGCGCATGACAAGCCGCATCTCGGCGGCGGTCAGGCGCTCCAGATCGGCAAAGACGTAGATCGAACGGGGCAGGCGAGGAGATGAAAGAAGCTCATCATAGCTGAGAATGACAAGGCGTCCGTTCAGCGGATGCTTCCTGGTCTCGAGCACATCGCGGATTGCGTATTGATGCTCATCGGTCGCGACAAAGGTAATCATGGGCATTCACGTTTAACGGTTGCGGAGCAGTGATACAAAGCCCTGAAAGCATGGCCGACAAGCAAGACGCAGGGCAATAGGATAGGCGATCGCCCCGGTGGTAATAATTATCAATAAATTGGCCAAGGAAATATCGGGAGCATGGTCGCGAAAATACAAGCCGGTGATAATTCCGGCCATTATCAGCGCGGCCAGCCAAATCCGCCCGATGCGAAGAAGGGCTTCCGTTGCCCCTTTGCGAACAAGGACCTGCGCATAGATCAGGGCCACGATGGTCGTCGAAAGCTCGTAGATCAGGAAGGCGACGGGTGCGGCAAAATGACCGTCGATCCAAGCGACGACCACGAAGCTTGCGGCCATGCAGACCAGTCCGATGGTGCTGCCGATCAGCCCGTATTCGGGCCGCCCAAGGGCCGAATACGACGAATAGAAGAATCGGTAAGGCAGGGACAGTCCCACTGCCAGACACAGGATCTGCGACAGGAGCACGGCCAGTTCCCAACCCGGTCCGACCAGAAGCGGAAGCAGCACGGGCGCACTGGCGGCCAGGCCGACAAAGGCCGGGACCGCCACGACCGCGACGCCCGAGGCGATCTCGCCCGCGGTGCGGACAAGCCGTGCAGGATCGTCCTGCAGCCGGACCAGGACCGAGAAGGCAAGGTTGTGCCCCACACCCATCAGCGCCATCCTCAAAGGATCGACGATCCGCAGGGCGATGTTGAGCTGGCCCAGCGTCACGGCCCCGAAAAAGGCGTTGACCATGAAGGCCAGCACCGCCGGAGCAGAGGAGGTGACGCCGACATCGGCTAGGTGCAGCCAGGAAAAGCGGAAGATTTCCTGGAAGCGCGCGCCATGCCAGCGCACCGGAATCCAGATCTTCTGGCCGCGCGACCACAGGAACACGGCTGAAAGCATGGGATAAAGCACGTTCGGCAGAAGGCGCTGCAGCAGCAGCGCATAGACGCCCCATCCCGCGATGGCGGTCACGATCGACAGGATGGATGCGATCACCGTGCTGAGCGCCTGGCAGGTCGAGATTTCGACGAACCGCCGGGACCGCCGGGCGACCGCCTTCGAGACCGCGCCGGGTCCCTGCCACAGCAGAAGCAGGCTGGACACGATCAGGCAAGCGGCAAAGCCCGGCGCGTCCACCCAGCGCTCGATCAGGGGGCCCATGACGATCGACAGCAAGATCGCGGCGGCAGTCAGGAATATCGACGCGAAAAGCGCCGTCTCCAGATGGGCCGTGTAAAGGCGCCGCCGCTGGCTCAGGGATTCCTCGAAGGGCAGCCCGATAAAGGCACCCATGACGGTGTTGACCCCCAGCACCAGCGCCGCCAGCCCAAACTCGGCCGGCGACAGGATGCGCGCGACAACCACCGTGCTGAGCATCTGCGCAGCAAGACGCACGACAGCATCCGCAGTCGAAGCTCCGATCCAGATTCTGAACATGTGCATCTTGCGTTCTTGTTGTCTGACGACTGGTATCGGGTCAATCTGACGATCACAAGAAATCCGCAGGCCATAATGCGGCTTTTTCAGACCGTATATCGGCCTGCCCAGCTGAAACAGGATATTCCATGAAATCACTGCACCAGCGGAAAATACGATCTCATTCCGAAACTCCAGTCATTTCCGCATATTCGCATTTTGTACGTTTTGTTCGAAACAATCTCGAACCCTGCCTTGCGGGCAAAAACGTCCTCCGCTCGCTTGCGGCGGTTGCCGTTATCTTGGGCACGCCCGGCACCGCGAGCGAGGGCGGGGCGCAGCCCGGCGCGATTCCCGACGACGCCCTTGGCCTCGCGGTGGGGCTTGACGCGTTGCGCTGGCAGGACAGCCTCGACCTGCGCGCCGAGTTTGCCGACTACGCGGCGATGGGGGTCCGCTGGCTGCGCACGGACCTGAACTGGGCCTCGGTGCAGGCGCAGGGGCCGGACAGCTTTGACTGGGGGGACATGGACCGGATCGTCGAAACGGCGAAGACCTTCGGCATCCAGGTGCTGCCGGTCGTGGGCGCGACGCCGGAATGGGCCTGGCAGGACCCCGAAAGCCCCTCGCCGCCCAAGGACCCCAAGGCCTATGGCCGCTTCCTGAAGGCAGCGGTGGAACGCTATGCTCCGCGCGGCATCCACACCTGGGAGATCTGGAACGAGCCCAACCTGAAGGGGCCCTTTCCGCCCCGCCCCGATCCGGTCGCCTATGCGGCCTTGCTGAAAGAGGCGTCGCTGGCGATCCGCGCAGCCGATCCCGGCGCGACCATCGTCCTGGGCGGGCTTGCCGCGGCAACCTCGACCAGGCTTTTCGGGAATTCGCCGGCGATCGCCGCCGTCGATTTCCTGGAAACCGTCTATGCCGAAGGGGCCGGGGACAGCTTCGATGCGGTCGGCTTCCACCCCTATACCGGGTCGGATCTGCCGGATCTCGAAGCCCGCCGGAACTCCTGGGGGCTGATGGCCGGGCCGATCCGGGACATCATGATCGCACATGGCGACAAGGCCAAGGCGATCTGGATCACGGAATACGGCGCCCCGACCAACGAGGACGGCGGCGGCGTGTCAGAAGCGCGGCAGGCCGAGCAGCTGGCCGCAAGCCATGCCCTGGCGCAAGAGACGCCCTGGCTGGGGCCGCTGTTCTGGTACAGCTATCGCGATCTCGGCAACGATCCCTCGGACCGGGAGGACTGGTTCGGCCTGATGACCGGCGACAACCGCCCCAAGCCCGCCCGTGCCGCGCTGGAGAGCATCCTGTCCCGGCAGCCATGACGGTCTGGCCGGTCTCCAGGTGGGCTTACCGGTCCCCCTGCCCCGCGCGCCGCAGCTCAAGGCGCAGGGCCCCGCCAGGGCCGGCAAGAACGTCCAGCGTCGCGTGAAGAAGGACGATCAGGCCGGTCATCTCCAGCGCTTCCTCGACCGTAGCCAGCAGGCTGTAGGCGACGTTGTCCCAGCCGTGGCTCCACCACAGGTTCGCCCCGATCATCTCGACGCCCAGGGCGCCGCCGACAAACAGCGCACCGGCAAGAACAAAAAGCACCGCATTGCGCCTTGGCAGGGCAAGCAGGAAGCGGCTGAACGCAAGACCGGCCAGAAGCACGGCCGCCATCCCGGGAACGACCCAGGCAAAGGCAAGAAAGCCGCTGGCATCCACCACCCCTTCCATGACCCTGTTGAGACCCTCGTGGACCTGCGCCGCCTCGTCATAGGCCAGGAACAGGAACATCAGCGCCAGAAGCAGCCAATGCCAGCGCCACCTGTCGCCGCCGCCGAATGCGAACAGGGCAACCGCCGACATCGCCACCATGTTCGCGACCAGAAGCGTGAAGTTGAGCAGGGTCGGCAGGTTGCGTTCCTCCTCGAACAGGAACAGTTCGGCCAGCCGGTGCAGCACCGCATTGTCGCTGAAGTAGGTCACGGCCGTTCCGCACAGGCTGAGCAAGAGCGCCAGCAGGAAGACGGCGCCAGCCACGGCATCGACCTGCGCGATCCGGATGCGTCTTGTCCTGCGGTCCGCGCCCTGCATCGCGGCCGCGGATTGCTCCATCATCAATGGCCTGTCCACATCGTCCCCCTTTGCCTGGCCCATCAACGGTGTCGCAAGGCCGGATTGTCGTCAATTCGTTACATTTCCTGACACCGAGGAAGACGACGACTATCGGTCTTGAAAAATGCCTTTTCCATCTAATTCTCTGAAAAACATAAAATTACCCTTGGGTATTTTCCGAATTGCACAAAACGTAATTTTCCAAGAGAGTTTTTTTTCTGCAGTGCAGATCGTCATTCCGATCTGCAGTAACTGTCTTAATTGGCAAAAAACCGCCGATGCCGGTGGCTAGATATTAAAAATGGCAATATCAATTTCTTTTCTTTCAGTCCGCTAAATCAATCCTCCGAAAATTTCACTGGAAGGTTGTTTTTTAAATAATTGAACAACCATAGGTAAATTGGTTAATTGCTCGCAAGTTAATGATTCCTTCCTCTTGATAAATGATGGGTTCCATGGTGATGGAAGATGTTAGCAATGTTGCCATACGTCCGAACCGCCAAGCCGCACCGGCTTCGGCAAAGGTCTATGGTTCCGGACATTCGCTGTATTCGCGCCACTTCAAGAGGATTTTGGACGGGGGATTGTCCCTGGCCGTGCTTCCGGTCGTGCTGCCGATCATCATTGTCCTGGCGGCGCTGATATTCATGGCGGATCGCCGCAACCCGTTCTTCTCGCACAGAAGGGTGGGCAGGAATGGCAAAATCTTCGGCTGTCTGAAACTGCGGACTATGGTTGCCAACGCCGAGACCATGCTGCCCCGGCTTCTGGATGGCTGTCCCGCCAAACAAGAGGAATGGGCCGAATCGCAGAAGCTGACCGACGATCCGCGGGTCACGAAACTGGGTGCCGTGCTGCGCAAGACCAGCCTGGACGAGCTTCCGCAGTTGCTGAATGTGCTGCGCGGCGACATGAGCCTGGTCGGCCCGCGCCCGATCGTCCCGGACGAGCTGCGCCGCTATGGCGGCGACGCCGCGACCTATCTGCGCCTGCGTCCCGGCGTCACCGGCATGTGGCAGACCACCGGGCGGAATGACGTGTCCTACGCCGAACGGGTCCGCATGGATGTGGAATACGAACAGAATGTCCAGTTGCGGACGGATATCCGCATCATGGCGATGACTGCGCTGGCCATGCTGAAGAAGACGGGCCGCTAGGCCCGCGACCTGCGGCCGGGCGCCCTACCCCGCGTCCTGCCGCGGCGGGGTCCGCCACAGCGCCAGGCCGACCCCCAGGGCGATCCAGCCCCCGAAGAAGCGGAAGCTGTCGATGCTGGCCCCCAGCATCAGCCAGCCGGTCAGCGTCATGGCCACCGCCAGATGCAGGCGGCCCGCATAGGTCGCGCCGGTCGCACGGGCCAGCGACCGCAGCAGCAAGGGCAGGATCATGGCCAGCCACAGCAGATAGCCCGCAAGGCCCGTCTCGGCCAGCAGGCGCACATGCAGCGAATAGGCGGGGGGCCAGGCGGGCTCGGCCGAGCTGGCATAGCCGCGCACCTCATAGCTACGCAGATCCTCGGCCCGGATGTGGTAAGGATAGTGGAAGCCGTATTGCCCCAGTCCCACGCCAAGCAGCGGGCGTTCCTCGAACATCGACAGTCCCGCGCGGATGGCCGCGATCCGGGTGACGTTCGACACGTTCTCGGTCACGCCGGGAGTCGGGTCGATCAGCCCGTCCATGCTGCCGTAGAGGACCAGGTTGCGGCCCTTTTCCATGACCGATGTCTGGATGCTGGGGATCATCATCATCGCCAGGGCAGCCAGCCCGGCGGCGGCCACGGCATGGACCATGACGTCCTTGCGGTGCCGGAAGAAGCCGGCCAGGAACAGCATGAACTGCACCGCGATCACCAGCATTCCGGTCCGCGACTGCAGAAGCATGACCAATGCCATGACGATCACGGCCACCAAGGCGACCCGGCGCCAGTCCCCCAGGGTGATGGCGAAGGGAAAGATGAAGGTCAGCATGACCGAGGCCCATGACGCCTCGAACGCGGTCATCCGCAGGCGGCCGGGATACGGGCCCCCGCTTTCGGCATGGACGACCGCGGACAGCGCCTGGTGGATCTGGCTCAGGCCCGGGAGGCCCAGCCACGAGCCGACCTCGAACAGGGCCATGCCGGTCATCACCATCAAGGCGATCCAGGCTCCACGAGAGATCGCGGGCAGCGCGCCGCGCGCCGCGAAGTTGAAGAACATCAGCGTCACCAGGGGACCCAGGGCGACGGCCATGGCCTGGGTGATGACCCGGCTCATCCCTGTCCGGTTCTTGTACCAAGCGGTCGAGATCTCGGGGAAGCTGACGGCGACGCCAAGGACGATCACCAGCAGGAAGGCGAGCGTCACCCAGAAGAAGACGCTGGGAACCATGAACTGCCCGGGCTGGCGCAGGAAATAGAGCATCGCCAGCGGCAGCACGTAGATGAAGCCGTCATTGGCCATCTCGCCCACCGGCAGAAGCGCCATCAGGTCGTTGAAGACCGTGGCGACGATCAGCACGACGATCAGCACGACGGGCCGGGCCGCAGCGACCGGCCTCCTGCCGAGGGCGGCAGTCACTATTTCCACGCCTTCTTCTTGACCGCCGTCAGCCAGCTGAACGGGATCGCCATGAACAGGGCGGTGCGCGCCAGCCCCGCCCAGGCGTGCGGATCGGCTACCGAGAAGTTGTCCTTCTGGACGCGGAGGCGCGACACCAGATTGCGCTTGCGCTTGGCCGCCGTGGTGCCGGTGTCGCTGACGATGTACTGGGTCAGGACCTCGGGGATGTTGGCAAGGTGCCAGCGCCGGCCCATGCGGACGAACAGGTCATAGTCCTCGGCGGTCTTGTAGCGGTCGGAATAAAGCCCGACCTCGCGCAGCGCGTCGGTCCGGATCATGATCGTCGGATGCAGCAGCGCCGGGACATAGCGCTGATAGCGCAGTATCCTGTCATGATCCTGCGGAAAGCGCAGCGTGAACAGGTAGTCGCCGTTGTCGTTCACGCAGCGCGCCCAGGTGCCCACCATGCCCACGTCGGGATGGGCGTCCAGGAACCGGACCTGCCGTTCGAACCGGCCGGGCAGGGGCAGGTCGCCGCAGTCCAGGCGGGCGACATGGCGGTATCCGCGCGCCAGGATGATCTCCAGCCCCGCGTTCAGGGCGTGTTCGATACCCCGGTTCCGGTCCAGCCGGTGCAGGGTGACATCGTGGTCCCCATGGCGCGGAGCGCAGTGGATGGGCTGGGGAGAGCCGTCGTCCACGACCACGATGTCGAAGGGATGGCTGTCGGCGGCCAGGACCTCCAGCGTCTCGGTCAGCCCGGCCTGATCCTTGAAGACCGGGATCAGCACGCACAGGTCCGGCAAGGATGCTGGCATCTCAGGCACTCCGGACGGGATGGCGGCGGCGCCAGGTGTCGCGCAGGATGGCAAGCGAGGCGCCGACCAGGAACCCGGCCATGAGCCCCAGCGCCAGGATCACCGGCTTGGCGTTGAAACCCGACGGACCCAGGGGCACAACGGCGGGGGCGATCAGTTGCACGGCCAGTTCGGGGGCGCCGATCCGGCTCTGGATCTGGCGGTGTTCCAGCAGCATCCGCTCGTAGACCGCCGCCGTCGCCTCGACCTCGCGTTCGGCCTCGCGCTGCTGGGCATAGACGCCTGCGCTGGCGGCGATGGCCTCGTCCTGCTTCTGCCCGGTCAGGGTCTCGAAGCGCATCGACAGAAGCCGTCCCCGCTCGCGCGTGGTCTGAGCGCGGCGTTCGGCCATTTCCAGGTTGTTGGTCAGCTCCTCGATCTCGCGTTCCAGGTTGGTCAGCATCTGCCGATAGACGTTCTGGCGCAGATCCGACCGCGACCGGAGATAGCCGTCGGCAACCGCGTTGGCCACGGCGGCCGACAGTTCGGGGCTTTTGGAATTGTAGCTGATCTGGACCACATAGGACCGGCCGCTGTTGTTGACCTCCAGGTTGCGCGACATGTGCCGGATCAGCATCGCGCGCTGCATCGCCTCGTCGTCGGCAACCTCGGGGGGGAACTCGACCGCTTCCGCCAGTTCGGCCTGCCTGTCGGGCGGCAGCGCGTCCAGGGCATGGCCCAGCGCGACGGGGGTGGCGATGGTCTCGACAATGGTCGCGGTGGCGGAATCCTCGGCGGTGGCCATGGTTTCCGGCTCGCCCAGAGAGATGAGGCCGGACCGGTCCGCGTCCGAGATGAGCTTGGCCGTCGCCGTATAGGTGACCGGCATGATCTTGGCCGTCACGAAGGCCCCGCCCCCGCCCAGGCAGGTCAGCAGGACGACCAGCCAGGGGCTGCGGCGGATCGCGTTGAACACGTCCCCCAGCGTGAAGGCCGTCGCGGGCCTTGCGGTCGTGATCTCGGACGGGATGTTGAAGCGCTTCATGGAACGGCCCTTTGCAGCATACGTCCCGCCGGTTGTTCCGAACGGCTGGATGATTCCGAAACGACCGTGGGCTTGTTGTCCACCAGGCCGAGGAAGCTGTCCGGCACCTCGACCTCGACCAGATCGCCGGGCTGCAGGTCGGTCCCTTCCGTGGCCGGGATCGGCACCTCCTGCCCGTCGGTCACACGATAAAGCGTCACGGTCACGGCATCGTCCCCGACCTGCCCAAGCTGGGCCAGTTGTGCCGTGACGCCCTTCATGCGGGCCTCCAGTTCCCCGATCCGCGCCAGGGTGGACTGGACCTCCGCTTCAAGGGTGGCCGTGCGGCGCGCGTCGTGGCGGGCGATCTCGTGCAACGCTTCCTCGCGCTGGCGGGTGACATCGGCGATATAGGCCTCGGTCTCGGCCAGGTTGCTGCGCAACTCGTTGAGGGTCCTGTATTCCTCGGACACGCGGGTCTGCGGGGTCAGCCCGCGGCTTTGCATGTCGGTATAGCGGGCCACCTCGGCGGCCTGCTGGTCAACCAGCGCCTTTTGATGCTGGCCCTGCTGGCCCAGCCGTTCGATCCGGTTGCCGATGATCTGCAGGTCGCGGTTCATATAGGCCTTCTGGGCGTCGCTTTCCGCGCGGGCCGCGTCCAGCAGGCTGTTGGCCAGGGCCAGGACGGCGGCCTGTTCGCCGCCCGCAAGGCCCGGAAGATCCTGGGGGTCGAGGTCGGACGCGTCGGTCAGTTCGGCCCGCGCCCGCGCCAGCGTGGCGTGCCCGTCAAGCAGTTCCGCCGCAAGCGCCTCCCGTTCGGCGCGCAATTCGATCGCCGCGCCCATCGACGGGCGCAGGGCCCCCAGCCCTCCCGCCAGGGCAATGGCGCGCCGCACGGTCATGCCGCTTTCGAAGGGAATGGCCCCAGGCTGGGCGACGTCGCCGCCGATCACCACGGGCCGGACCGCGACAAGCCCGACCGTGACCTGCGCATCCAGCATGATGTCCA
This sequence comes from Paracoccus fontiphilus, assembly GCF_017356265.1. GTDB lineage: Bacteria > Pseudomonadota > Alphaproteobacteria > Rhodobacterales > Rhodobacteraceae > Paracoccus > Paracoccus fontiphilus. Next base: position 19,550 of record NZ_JAFNAW010000037.1, read on the forward strand.
GGCCGGCCAGCCGCTGCTGGATCAGGGATGCCACCTCGGGCGCGGTCTTTCCCGCCGCCGGAACCTGCCCCAGCGGAGGAAAGGCGATCTGGCCATCCACATCGACGACCACCTCCTGCGTCAGTTCGGGGACGCGGAAGATGAAGATCCTCAGCGTCTCGCCCGGGGCGATCCTGTGCTCGGCATGGGCGGGGGCGGCGATGAACAGGCACGCGGCAAGCAGCGGCCCCAGAAGCCGAAGGCTCCGCGTCGTGGCTTTGACCCAAGAAAGCATGTCAGCGCGTCTCCGCAATGGTGGTTTGGGGGTCCGGCCCCTGCCCGGCGCCGTCCCTTGCCCCGGCGCAGACGGCCTGCGCCCGGGCATCCAGGTCGTGCCACGTCCGCGAGGCCGCCTGCTGGACGGCATCGACATCCCCTGGAAGCTGGACGTTCTTGCGATAGCCTCCGCGCAGCCGTGCATAAAGCCGCGGCCCCGCCACCATGCTGAGCGCGCGCCGCGCGGTTTCCCGCGGGGACACGGGCGGCCCAAGGCTGCGGGCCAGGGCGATGAAGGCCTCGCGACGACGGCCGGAATCGGCCAGGCGCCAGACACGATCCTGCAGGTGATAGCCGCTTCTGGCAGCGGGCGACCAGTCCTTCGACTCGCGCCGGTACCAGGCATGGGACAGGTCGGCCGTCTCGCGTCCCGTGGTGATCCGGCCCGGGCGGATGCTTTCTTCCTTGATGACGCCCGGCTCGGGGTCGATGTGGAAGCCGATCCCGGCCCGGTCCATCCGCATCCCCAGGTCGGTGTCCTGGTTCACCCGCAGATCCTCGTTCCAGGGGCATTCGCGCACGATCTCGACCGGCAGGTTCAGCATGGATGTCTGGAACCGGCCCATGTCGCGATAGACATATTCCACCAGCGATCTGCCGGGGCGCCATGCCGGCTGGTGGGGCTTGCGGATCTCTCCGTTGACATGCAGCAGCGCGCCGCTGACCAGAACCGTCCGCGCAGTCCCCGGCGCGGCATAGAACCGGCGGACCCGGTCATGGCGCCCTGCCATCCAGACATCGTCCGAATCGAGAAAGCTGACATGGGTGCCGGTCCCCTCTCGGACGCCGCGATTGCGGGCCGCGCAGCCACCTTGGCGAACATCCTGCCGGAAGACGCGGACATCCATATCCCTCAACCGATCATATTCGGCGGAAAGGTCCGAATCCGAGCAATCATCGACGACGACAATTTCGATATCGGCACTGTCGTCACGGACTGACAGCGCGGCGCGGATTAGGGAATGCGCGCGATTTAGATTGGGAATTACAACGGTAAGTTGAAACTGCCTGGACATGTGAACGCGCACTCATGACTGGTTTGGCCACATAACTACCCCCTTAGCAGATTATTTCCAGATTGACATACCACCCATGGGCACGATGAATAGAATATGCCTGCAACATAATCATTCTCCGATCACAATCCGGTTTGTTGCCGGCGCCTTGGAACTGGTATTTGCGGTAAATGGTGGAATCGGTTGAAACAGGCGGAACTGGAATGGCGGAAAACTGCTCAGATGAGCCTGCGGTCGTGAATAGTCCGGAAAACGGGCCTGGCTTTGCGGCAAATGCGCGAAAAGGACCGCAATTTTCCATCATTATTCCCGCCTATAATCGAATCGACCAGATCGGACGGGCGATCGCCTCATGCCTCGCGCAGACCTGTCCCGATTTCGAGATCATTGTCGTGGATGACGGATCGCGCGACGGCACGCCCGACCTGGTCGAGGCCATGGAGGATGCGCGTATCCGCTGCATCCGCCAGGCCAATGCCGGGGCCTCGGCCGCCCGGAACGCCGGCGCGCGGGCAGCCCGCGGTTCTCATCTCGCGTTTCTGGATTCGGATGACGAGTTCCTCCCCTCCAAGCTTCAGCGGCTGAGCGTGGCGATCCGGGCCGACGGCCATGCGGATCGGACGGTCTGGTATTCACCGCTGTTCTTCGACCGGGGCCAGGGCAACCGCATGGTGAAGCCCGCGCGGGCCATCGCGCCCGGCGAACCTGTGGGCGACTACCTGTTCGCGGATGACGGGCTGATGCAGACCTCGACCCTGGTCGTCCCGCGCGCCTTGTTCATGCAGGTGTGCTTTGACACCAGCCTGCGTTGTCTGGAAGATCTGGACCTGTGCCTGCGGCTCGAGGAAGCGGGCGCGATCTTCCACATGCTGCCCGAGCCGGAGGTGGTCTGGTACGACGACCGCCCCAGCGGCCGCCTGAGCTATACCACCTCGCAGGGCGAGGTGCGCGACTGGGCGGCGCGGCAGTCCGGCCGTCTTACGCCACGCGCAAGGCAGGGCTACCTGGCCCGCTTCCTGGTGCCCCAGATCGCGCGGAAGCAGCCCCTCCGCTCTCTCTCGATCTTGGCTTCGGCCATCCGCCATGGCAGCCTCAAGCCGCAGCGGGCCGCCATGCTGCTGGCCCGGGGGGCGGCGCCCCAGGCCTATGGCCGGCTGCGCGATACCCTGACCCGATCCCGTCATGCCTGAAACCCCGCGCACCCCGCCCCTGCGCCGCGTGAGCCATGTCACGGAAGCCCCGCTTGGCGGGGTCGTGTCCTATCTGGACGAACTTCTGGGCGCGCAGTTGCGCAGCCTCCGGGATGTCCGGATCGACCTCATCACGCCGGAGATCAACCGCGACGCGCTGGCGGACCTGTCCGGGCCGCGCTTCACCCTGATCGCGCTGCGACATCGCCGCAGCCGGTCGCCCATGGCGCTGCTGTCCCTGGCGGTGCGGACGGTGCGGCATGTCCGCCGCACACGCCCCGACATCCTGCACATCCATTCCACCTTTGCGGGCGCGGCCGTCCGGGCGCTTGCGCCGCTTCTGCCCAGGGGAACGCGCGTGGTCTATTGCCCGCATGGCTGGGCCTTCTCGCGGCAAGGGTCGGGCAGGTCGCGGCGCGCCATCGCGGCGGTGGAGCGCTGGCTTGCCGGACGCAGCGACCGGATCGTCTGCATCTCGGACTACGAACGGCGCGAGGCGAAGGCCTTCGGCATTCCCGCGGACCGGCTGGTCGTGGTCGAAAACGGCATCAGCCCCCGAGCGTCGGCCAACGACACCGATCCCGCTCGCGACCCTCAGGCCACCGACCCGCGCCGCCGGAATCGCCGCAGGCTAATCGCCTTCGCCGGGCGCTTCGACCGCCAGAAGGGATTCGACACCTACCTGGAGGTGATGCGCCAGCTCAAGGACGAGGCCGACGGCATCGCCATCGGCAGCAGCATCACCTCGAACGAGGCGCTGCCGGACTGCCCGGACAACGTCCGGATTCTGGGGTGGCAGGATCGGGCGGCGGTGTTCGACCTGTATCGCCGGGCCGATCTTCTGCTGGTTCCCTCGCGGTGGGAGGGGTTCGGCCTTGTCGCTGCCGAAGCCATGCAGGCCGGGCTGGCGGTTTTCGCAAGCCGGGTGGGTGGATTGCAGGACATCGTCGTGGACGGCGAGACCGGCCGGCTGTTCCAGCCGGACGATGCCGCGGGGATCGTGGCGCTGATCCGCGCCGCGTCCGGCGACGACCTTGTGCGGTTCGGGGAAAACGGCCGCCGCCGCTATCTGGCGCGCTACACGGCCCAGCGGATGTCGGACGACATGACGGCGCTTTACGACAGGCTGCTGACAGAAAACGCCGGACGCTGAAGCGCCCGGCGTTGTCGCGTCATGGCTGCGGATCAGAACACGAAGTTGGACGCATCCAGCTGATGCACGCCGTTCAGCACGATGCTGATCTCGAAGTCCTTGTCGCCGTCCAGATCGGCCTGCACATAGGTCTTGTTGTGCCCGCGGTCGGCATAGACGCCCAGGTCGCCCGCGCCGCTCAGCCATTTCGAGCCGATCAGCTTGAAGTCCTGGTGACCCGACCGCCCGGTATTGGCGTCGATGGCGCTCAGGTCGATCGTGTCGTCGGCCGCCCAGTCGCCGATGTTATCCCACAGGCCAGCCTTGGCGAAGACAAAGGTGTCCTCGCCCCCGCCGCCGCGCAGGGTGTCCTGGCCGCCGCTGCTGTGGATCACGTCGTTGCTGGAGGTGCCCTGGAGCACGTCGTTGCCGCTGGTGTCGTGGATGGTCTTCCCGGTCACGGGATTGCCCGACGTGCCGGTGCCCGTGCCGTTGCTGGAGCCGGAGCCGGAGCCCGTTCCCGTCCCGGAACCCGAGCCCGTGCCCGTGCCCTTGTTGTCCAGGTTGGCCAGTTCCTTGAACGCCCAGTAGGCGTCACGTTGGTTGCCGTTTCCGTCCCGCAGGCCGAAGCCGGGCTCGAAGCTGGAATCCTGGTACGAGAACCACATGATCGGCCCCGCCCAGTCGTGATCCTGGGCCAGATCGACGGCCTCGCGCAGCATTGCCGCCGCTTCGCTTTGGCTGACGGTCACGCCGCCGCCGATCGTCTTGGCGCCGAACTCGGTCATCCAGATCTGCTTGTTGCCGTCGCCGTTGTCCAGCATGGCCTGGCGGATGCCGTCTTCCATGATCTGCCAGCCGTTCCAGGCCGCGCTGTTGCTGGGCATCAGCGGGAAGCTGTAGGGATGATAACCGACGGCATCGAAATAGCCCTTGGCGCCCGCTTCGTACATCTCCTCCAGGTAGTCGACCGCGCCCCACATGCCGTTCCCGGTCGAGGGAACAGCCGCGGTCCCGCCGGTGATGACCACGTCGTCGCTGTCCACCGCCTTGATCGCGTTATAGGCCTGCTTCAGCACCTGGGTATAATCCTGGGGCGAGATCCCGGCCTTGTTCTGCTCGTTCAGGATTTCCCAGTGGTCCACCACGTTGTCGTAGCGGGCAGCGGCTTCGCCGGCAAAGCGCCCCAAGGCCTGCTGGTCCGACCAGGAGGACAGGTTGTCGTCCACCCAGTTCGGCGTGTTGTTCAGGACAGCGGTGATCTTGATGCCCTTGGCCTCGATCGCATTGAACACGCGGTCGACCAGGGTCCAGTCGAAGCCGCCATTGGCGTTCGGTTGCACGAGGCTCCAGTGAATGTCGAGGCGGACCCAGTCCACCCCCATCTCGACATAATCCTGCAGTTCCCGTTCCATCTCTGCGGTCGAATTGCCCAGCAGTTCCCCGAACGGAGTGGCGATGCCCAACTGTCCCGGCGTTACCTTGGCTGCCATTTATGCAGTTCCTCATTTGGCTTTTTGGTCGGCGGAGGGGGTACGCGATCAACCAGCGCGTGTCAGCACCGGTAAAATCGACCTCGGCAGCATCTTGCCCATGCCGTCGGCAAGGCCATGCTCAATGGCTTCTGCCCCGAAAAGGGCGAGGGAATCCGGCCCCCGGTCAGGCGGACAGGATATTTCCGTATCGCCTTGATTACTATACTTCGAGTTGTGGTCACTTCGGATTTCCACTTTGAAGCCATGGCTGCTTGTACCAGCCATGCCTTACGAAATCGTTATCGCACGCCGGTCGTACCGAGGGGCTTCGCGTTTCTTGCTGATCCACGATCCGGCGTTTTTGGGGCAACCGCGAAGCTGTCCGGGCTCCGATTCCTTGATTTTCGAAGCGCGAAAGCCCGCCCGCCCGAAAGCAGAAGGCCGCGGACACGCCGCGGCCCTCCGTAAAATTCACGCCGTCGCTTACGAGACCAGTACGCGCCCATTCTGCAGGTGGCGCATGACAAGCTTGCGCGCCTTCCGGCCCGACGGGATCATGCGCGCGGGAACCGGCTCGTAGTCCAGTTCGGCAAGATCCGGGAACAGGTCCAGAATCTCTCGCCGGGCGGCGTGGCCGACCGACTTGAGGGCTTCCGGCCCGGTGAACAGGCTTTCGGTTTCCGCCCCGTTCGACAGGACGACCTGGTGGTCGTCGAACATGAAGTGGAAGTATTCGACCTCCGCAAGGTCCTCTGCAATGTCGATGCCGTCCAGGTTCAGAAGCTGCTTGGCTGCCACCAGGATCTCGTCCGCCCCGAACATCTTCACCGCGACCTTCGAGCGCACCAGAACGCGGTGCTGGGGCGACACGATCAGGTCGGCCGAGGGGCTGTTCGCCCCCAGGGCACCTGCCCTGATGCGGATCGGCTGAAGGCCGTTGTCCCGCGTCACGACCATGTCGCCCACCCGCAGATCCTCGACCGCGACGCGGCCACGATCCGTCTCGATCAGGGTGCCGCGACCGAAGCAAAGCACCTGCGAGGGGGGAATCGTCTTCGGCACGGTGGTGTCGGTCTGGACCGTCAGCGCCGCGGTGTTGACGAGCCCGTTGACGGCCGGCGTCAAAAGGCCGCCGGCGCCTGCCAGCAAGGGGCTTGCGCCCGTGATCGCGGCGACAATGCCTGAGATCGGCGCCGTCACCGTCAGCGGCGCGCCACTCAGCAGCTGGATCGTCGCCGTGACCTCGATGTTCTGCTGGTCGAACGGCGTGTCCGTCACCATGTAGGTCGTCGTGGTCGGGGGGCTACCCGCGGTCGTCGAAAAGATGTCGACCGTGCGCGGCAGCACGTCCAGCGTGATCTGGGCGACAAAGGGGACGTCCACGCCGGCGGACACCGCGTCGATTTCGGCGGTTCCGCGATAGGTCGCGTCCGCAAGGACGTCGGTGCCCGCGGGATCATCCTGCGACAGGTTCGTGGTGTCGCCCGGCTGGAGGGTGTTGTCCGGGGTGGGTTGCTCGTATCCGTCGAATTCGGTCGAGGGTCCAAAGAAGTTTACCAGACGAGCGCTGGGAACGGCGACAATACTGCCGTCGACGCCGACGTTAAGAACATTGGGGGGAAGCTGAGTGACATAGGGCATGTGTGTACCAGATGGCAGACCGGGATCGTTGATCCGGTCGATTGTTGACAAGAAGACCGCGAATCTTCTGATGGCACTTCGATCGGCAAAATCGCCCATCTGCGTTAACCATGTCGCAACCTCAGGTTTAAATCAAACCGATTCTACGGACTTCCTACATTTCAGGATTGTGCCATGCAGGCAGATCGAGCCTTGCAGCCCCTGCTCGTCATCCCCTGCCGGTCCCTGGCAAGGCGCGAAGCGCCCCCGCTGGTGGAACCAGGCCGTCGACGGCCGCTGGAGGTCGGCGCCCGTTCGCGGATCGTCTGCGGAATGCCTCGTCCACGATGCGCCGTCGGCAGGGTCTTCCTGTCCGACAGCCCCTGCCCGGACCTGACGCCTGGAGATCTGCGGCCCGCGCGGTCCGATGTTTCCGTCCCGGCCCGCACCCTGGCACAGCGGCCCGCACGCCTCTCGGCGGTCGCTGTCAGGAACCGCCCGCCCAGGGCCGTCGCGCAACCCGGCCCGTCAGGATTCCCCTAGGCCGATCTGGCGGCCCGCGCGCATCGTCCCGGAAGCTCGGAGAATCGGAGCCTCAGGCGGATCTTGATAACTGTTATCAAAACTGCCATCTTGTGGCCATGACCATGGAGGGTGACATGCTCAGCGCAGATCTTGGTGCGCAGCTGGAAGGCTATGTGGCGAAGCTGGTCGAGAGCGGCCGATACAACTCGAAAAGCGAGGTCATGCGCGAGGGCATCCGCCTGATCCAGGAGCGGGAAACCCGGCTGGCCGTTCTGGACCAGGCCCTGGCCCGCGGGATGGCCGACGCCGAGGCGGGCCGGACGCGACCCGCCCCCGAGGTTTTCGAGCGACTGCGGGCAAGATACGAGGGCAAGGCGCGCGGCGCGGAATGATCGTCGAGATCACCGCCGCCGCCGAAGCGGATCTTGAGGCCATCGGCGACTATATCGCCCGCGACAACCCTGCCCGCGCCGCGACCTTCATACAAGAACTCCATCACTGCTGCATGGAACTGGCAGAGATGCCGACGGCATGGCCCACGGTTCCGCGCTACAAGCGGCTTGGCATTCGCCGCCGGGTGCATGGGCGCTACCTGATCTTTTATCAGGCAGATCCCGGACGGGTCACGGTCCTGCATGTCCTCAACGGCGCCATGGACGTCGACGCGGTCCTTTTTCCGGACGGCTGAGCCGAATCGGGCGACCTGACCAACAGCCATGCCGGCACGGGGGATCACCCTGCCCGCTCGTCCCGGACAAGGGCGGCCGGGCTGCCCGCCAGCCGGAAAAGCTCGGCCCCCAGGCCCGAGGCCTCGGCCGCGTCATGCGTGATCAGGACAAGCCCCGCGCCGCTGCGATCCAGAAGCCGCGCGGTCAGGTCCATCATCCTGCCCGCCGTTTCGCGGTCGAGGCTGGCGAATGGTTCGTCCATCAGCAGGATGTCCGGCCGCGCGGCGAAGGCCCGGGCCAACGACAGGCGCCGCTGCTGGCCCAGCGACAGTTGGCGGGGAAACTTGTCCTCCTGCCCCGCCAGGCCGACCTCGGCCATGAGACGGCGGGCTTCGGCCTCGGTGCAGCCCGTGGGCAGGGTGATGTTGGCCACCGCGCGCTGCCAGGGCAGAAGGACCGGCTCCTGAAAGACCACCGCCACCTTTTCCCGGCTTTCCAGGCGTCCCCCGAAATCCCGGTCCAGGCCGGCCAGAATGCGCAGCAGCGTGGATTTTCCGATTCCCGACGGGCCCAGGACGGCCATCCGCTGCCCGCGTTCGACCGTCAGGTGCAGCGGACCCAGGACGGGGCGCCCGGCAAAGGACTTGCCGGTCAGTTCAAGCCTCATCGCGGCGCCAGCGGTTCGCACCGGCCTCCCACGGTCGCAGGACCAGCAGGTCGATGGCCAGCATCACCGCGACAAAGGCCAGCGCCCAGGCAAGGACACCCGCCACGTCGAAGCTGGAAAACAGCAGGTGGATCTTGAAGCCCACCCCGTTCGAGCGGCCCAGGAACTCGACCACCAGCACGATCTTCCAGATCAGCGACAGCCCCGCGCGGGCCGCTGCCGCGACATGCGGGGCAAGCTGCGGCAGGACGACATGGCGCAGCCGCGACCATGCGCCCATGCGAAAGACCCGCGCCATGTCGTCCAGGTCCGGCCGCAGCGCGCGGCTGCCTTCGCGCAGCATGACGGCGGTGACGGGGATCTTGTTCAGCGCCACGGCGGTCACGGCCGCGACTTCGTTCAGCCCGATCCAGATATAGGCCAGCACGATCACCACAAGGGCGGGCATGTTCAGTCCGATCACCAGAACGGGGTTCAACCAGCGATCCGCCGCCCGCGCCCGGCCCATCCACAGGCCAAGCGCCGTGCCCAGCGCCATGGCGATCGCGAAGCTGGCAAGCACCCGCAGCAGCGTCGCGCCTGCGTGAAGCCACAGTTCGCCCGATGCCGCCAGCCCGGCGATCCGTTCCGTGACTTCCCATGGCGAGGGCATGGTGCGCGGATCGCCCGCCCATGCGGCAACCGCCCACCATGCCGCCAGAAGCAGCAGGACCGACAGCACCCCCGGAGCCGGTCCGGGACGGTTATGCAGGCCCTTTCTACTCACCTTGCCAGAACAGCCCGTCCGGCAGTTCGGTCAACCCGCCGGTCAGTTCCTCGCCGCCCAGTTCGGCCAGCAAAGAGAACAGCGCCTGCGCGTCCTCGGGGTCGACCGGGCCCTCGGGGGGGATGCCGGCCCGCCAGCCATCGCGCAAGGCGATGAATTCGGCATCGCTGCCCGCGTTCATCACCGGGCGCAGGTCCTGCCAGGCCCCCTCGTCGGCGGAGAGCAGGTCCTTGGCCTGCCGCGAGGCGCGGGCCAGCCCCCGGGCCAGTGCGGGGTTGCGGGCGATCCAGTCGTCGCGCAGGACATATCCCAGCAGGGGCGTGCCGGGATCAAGGCCCAAGCCCTGGGCCGCATCAGCCACGCCGACGATCTGGCGCATTCCGCCGGCCTGCATCACCGCCAGGAAATGCCAGAAGTTGACCGCGCCCTCGACCTCGCCCGTCTCGGCCGCGTGCTGGATCATGGGTGGCGCGCCAAAGACCTGCTGCGTGACATCCGCCAGATCCCGGCCCGTTTCCTTCCGGTGCCAGGCGCGCAGGATCAGCCAGCTCTTGTCCAGGGGACCGCCCGCGATGCCGATGCGCTTTCCTTCCAGATCCGCCAGCGACCCGACGGGGCTGTCCTGCGTGACCACCAGCCCGCCCACGGCGGTCGAATAGGGCCAGAAGGTGAAGGCGGCGCCATTCGCACGCTGCACCGCCACCCAGATCCAGTCCGAGACGATCGCATCCACCTGCCCGCCATGCATCGCGACCTGGGTGGCGGGATTGCCGGACAGCGCCAGGGTCTGCAGCTCGAAGCCGTTCTCGCGATCAAACCCGCGCTCGCGGATGGTCCGAAGCTCCCAGTTCACCGTTCCGTTTTCAAGAACGCCGACCGTCACATCCGGCAGATCCGCCGGCTGCTGCGCGCGGCCGGACCCGGTCGCGATCACGACGGACGCAAGAAGGCCCGCGCCAAGTGCAGACATCCGGCCCAGGACGCGCATGGTTTCCCCTTTGCCTTGTCGTGCGATCCAGCGTGGCACAGCTCATTCCTTGTCACAATCGACCAGAAGTCGCACCGCCCGATGACGCTGGCCCCCTACCCTGCCTCTATCCTGATCTGGCCGATACGGCCGTCCGCCCGCCGGACGGCCACCCGCAGCCTGTCGATCAGATGGGTGCGCAGATAGGCGGCATGAAACCGGCTGGGCGCGATCAGCACAAGGCATCCGTCCTCGACGCCTCCATCGGCAAGGCAGGCGAACCAGGCATCGAACAGGGCGCGGTCCTCGGAGGCAAGCTGCGCCCGCGCCGCGCTCCAGGCCCCCTCGGCCGCAGCCATGTCGGGGCGCCGGAACGGCACCACCGTCGTGTCGGCCGCGGGCTGCGGATCGGCGCCGGCCATCCGCGCGACATAGTCGGGCCCGATATTGGCCCAGCGCGGCCGGGTGTCCAGCAGGATGCGGTCCAGATCCAGCCCCAGCACCGACACCCTGCCCCGCGCGCCCTGGCGCTTGACCGTGATCCAGCCGCTGGCCCTCAGCCGGGCCATGTCGCGCTTGACGGTGCGTTCGTCCACGCACCACAGCCGTGCGATCTCGCGCTGCCCGACCGCCAGTTCGTTGCCCTGCCAGTTGTAGCGGGTGGTGATCAGCGCCATCAGGCGCAGCACCAGCCGCTGGTCCTGCGCGTCGCCAGCCAGCGCATGGGCCATCATCGCCGAAAGGATGTCATATTTCTTCGCCGCAGCCTCTCGGCCCACGGCCCTGATCCGTTGCATCCCTGTTGTCCGCCCCTTGCGCGTCTGCCCCTTGCGACGGTTTCCCGGTGAGGGAAGCGCTTCACGGAACGCTTTTCGCCATCGCTCTGCCATTTGCGTCCTGCCGCTCGATTCTGTCAAGAGATTCGCGGCGGTGCCCTGCCGACTGGGCCACGCATGATCAAGAAATCGGTATCATTGGTATAGGGGGATCTCCAGCGCGTCCCCCATTTGGGACGCATTGTCACCCATTGCCTTGCGCCCGTCCGGCAAACGTCCCCCAGTTGTTGCGTTTGCCCGACGGGCCTCGCCACGGATCGGGGCACCGATTCGCTGAACCGGCGCTGGCTTCTGCGATCCCACGCTTTAAGTAAACTTGCCTTTTGCCAAGAAGGCAAATTCGCCGTAAAAGGAATCCGAGCAGCAATTAGCGTCCTTACCGATAGGCCAAGATGTACACGCACCAAGACCTCGCCCGCCTCCAGGCGCAGTCCCTCAAGATGCAAGGCTGGATACGGCGCCAGACCTTCAGCCCCGACAACGAGAAGACCCTGCGCCGCTTTTCCAGCTGGGAGGTGTCGGAGCTGATCTTCCGCATGAACCAGTCCACCTTCCGGGGCAAGCTGGCGGCCGAGCCGAACCTTCCCCTCGGGGAAGTCGAGGAGGACGGCCGCCAGCGGTGGTTCTCGCTGGAGGAGATCAACGAGCTGCGCCGCCGCATCCGCGTCAGCAAGAAGTCCCTGATGCCGCCGCGCCCGGCCGATCGCCGCGCCTTCCGCGCGGCCATCGCCAACTTCAAGGGCGGCGCCGGCAAGTCCACCGTCGCGCTGCACTTCGCCCACGCCGCCGCCCTGGACGGCTATCGGGTGCTGGTGGTGGACTTCGATCCGCAGGCGACCTTGTCCCACTCCATGGGCCTCAACGACGTGGGCGAGGATCACACGGTCTGGGGCATCATGGCCCGCGACCTTGAACGCGAGACGGACCGCATGAACGCGGCCTCGGCAGGGGCTGAAAGCGGGACCGCCCTGCCCCAGCGCAAGCTGCCGGCCTCGATCCGCGACATGGGGCTGGGCTCGCTGAGACCCGCCGACTTCATCAAGCCGACGGCCTGGCCCACGATCGACATCGTGCCCAGCTGCGCCAACGCGGCCTTCGTGGAATTCGCCAGCGCCCAGTATCGCCACCTCAATCCGGAATGGACCTTCTTCGGCGCGGTGTCGCGGTTCTTGGACGCCCTGCCCGACGACGCCTATGACCTGATCCTGTTCGACTGTCCGCCCGCGATCGGCTATCAGTCGATGAACGCGGTCTTCGCCGCGGACATGCTGTATATCCCGTCAGGCCCGGGCTACTGGGAATACGACTCCACCACCAGCTTCATCGGTCAGTTGTCCGAGGCGCTGGAGGATCTGTCCCACGGCTTCGAGAACTTCCCCACGGGGAAGATCACCCTGCCGAAGGCCTTTGCCGACATCCGCTTCCTGATGACCCGCTTCGAGCCCGCGAACGAGCTGCATCAGGCCATGCTGGGCGCTTTCCGGCAGGTTTTCGGCGACCGCATGGCGCAGCACCCGATCGAGCTGACCCGCGCCGTCGAACAATCCGGGCGGTTCCTCAGTTCGATCTACGAGATCGACTATCGAGAGATGACGCGCGGCACCTGGCGCCGCGCCCGGGCGACCTTCGACCAGGCCTACGAGGAGTTCCGATCCCATGTGCTGGCGGCGTGGGACAAGCTGGAGGAAAAGGCATGAGCCGCAAACGCCGCATGTTCGACATCGAGGTTCCGGCCGACGATCCCGAAACCTTCCCGGCGGGGAAGGGTCCCGAAGGTCCGGTTCGCCGCGGACCGATGGCGACCGCCATAGCCGAAACCGTGGAATCCAGCCGGGATCGCGCCCGCCTGGAGGCCGAGATCCGGGCGGAAAACGACGCCTTGGCGCAAGAGCATGTGCGCATGAAGCGGGCGGGCCTGATCGTGGATTTGCTTCCGTTGGATGTGATCGACACGCACAAGCTGATCCGCGACCGCGCGCCCGCCGCCGATTTCGAACTGGCCGAGCTTGTCGCGTCGATCCGCGACATCGGGCTTTCCAATCCGATCCGGGTCGAGCCGGGCAGGGGCGGCCGCTACGAATTGATCCAGGGCTGGCGCCGCCTGAGCGCCTATCGCAAGCTGCTCGAGGAAACTGGCGATGCCGAGACCTGGGGCCGCATCCCTGCCGGCATCGTCGCGCGGGGTGATGCCCTGGAACAGCTGTACCGCCGCATGGTCGACGAAAACATGGTCCGCAAGGACATCTCGTTTGCCGAGATGGCCCAGCTTGCCCTGCATTACGCGATGGACCCCCAGACCGCGGAACACGATCCCGACCGTGCCGTGGCAATCCTGTTCAAGTCCGCCGGCTATCAGAAGCGAAGCTATATCCGCAATTTCATTCCCCTGGTGCAATCCCTGGGCGAAGTGCTGCTCTATCCGCAGGAAATCCCCCGTGCCCTGGGCCTGTGCCTGGCGCAGCGCCTTGGCGAGGTTCCCGGACTTGCCGCCTCGATCGCGGCGGAGCTCAAGGATTGGGACACCCGGTCCATCAAGGATGAACTGGACGTGCTGCGCCGATTTGCGGGGCAGGGGACAGATCCATCTGACGACATCCTGCCCGCCGCCGGTCCGACGCGCAGTCCGGCTCCTGCGGGCCGTGCCAAGACCACCTTCCAGATCTCGCGCCCCCAAGGCAACGCCAAGTGCATTGCCGCGAATGGCAGGCTCGAAATCCGCCTGCCGCGCGATTTTTCGGCCGTCGAAAGGCGCAAGCTTGAAGCCGCGGTCGCCTCCATGTTGGATCAGATCGGCTGATGGTTCCGTCTTTGGCCTGAGCGTCGGGCGCCTGTTCAGCGCCCGCTTGTCATTCCCATCTTTTCGGCCCGCACCAGCAGGGACCGGACGGACGACGGATACCACTTGGAGCTGCCGCGCGGGGTGCGTT
>NZ_JAFNAW010000038.1 GCF_017356265.1 Paracoccus fontiphilus
GCGCAGGAGACGACGACCCCCGCACCCGCCGCGGCGGGTGCCGGTGCGGCGGCGGCCGCGTCCGGCAATGCGCCTGCCGCCGAAGGGGCGGCAGCGGCACCCGGGGGGGCGACCGGCGGAAGCGATGCGCCCGTCGAGATGGCTGAAGGCCAGACCACCCTTCCCAACGGCATGGACATCACCCCCGCCACGCAGGAAAACGGCCGCTGGTACAATGCCGAGGGCATTCCGACCTTCAAGATCGACGGCAAGGCCGTCGATTTCGCGACCTTCAACGGTTTCCGCCGCTATCACGCCGAATGCCATGTCTGCCATGGCCCGGACGGCGAGGGCTCGACCTATGCGCCGGCGCTGAAGAACTCGGTGCTGCGGATGGACTATTATGAATTCCAGGAGGTCGTGGCCTCGGGGCGGCAGGGCACAAACTCGGTCATGCCGGCCTTCGGGACGAACAAGAACGTCTGGTGCTATATCGACGACATCTATGTCTATCTGCTGGCCCACGGGACCGGAGAGATCGGCCGCGGCCGTCCGGCCGAACGCGGCGAGAAGACTGACGAATACAAGGCGCAGGAAGAATCCTGCATGTCGATGTAGATGCGCGGGCTTTGGGGACCGGCGCTGATCCTGGCCCTGGCGGGCGCCTTGCCCGCGGTGGCCCAGGTGGCCGATCTGCGCTCGACCACGCAGTTCCGCGTCTGCGCCGATCCGGCCAATGCGCCCATGTCGGTCCGCGACGGATCGGGTTTTGAAAACAGGCTGGCCCAGGCCTTCGGCGAATGGCTGGGCGTGCCGGTGACCTATACCTGGTTTCCCTCGGGCATGGGCTTCATCGCCAAGACCCTGCGCGAGGGGAAATGCGATGTCGTGATGGGCTATGCCCAGGGCGACGAGCTGGTGCAGAACACCAACCACTACTACACCTCGGTCTACGGGATCGTGACGCGCAGGGACGGTGCCCTGGCGGGGGTGGATCACCTGTCCGATCCGGCGCTGAAGGATCACCCCATCGGCGTCGTGGCGGGCACGCCCCCTGCCACGATCATGGCGCGCGCGGGGCTGGCCAAGGACATGCGCGGCGTCGACCTGTTCGTGGACCGCCGGGTCGAGGACCCGGTGGGAGAGCTGATCGGCGGCGTCAGGGACGGCACGCTGGAAGCGGCCGTGCTGTGGGGGCCGCTGGCCGGGCCGCGCGTCAAGGACGATCCGGACCTGCAGTTCACGCCGCTTCTGAAGGAAACGACGGGGCCCAAGATGTTCTACCGCATCACCATGGGGGTGCGGCTGCCGGAACAGGAATGGAAGCGGGAACTCAACAGCCTGATCCGCCGCCACCAGGAGGACATCAACGCCATCCTGCGGGATGCGGGCGTGCCGCTGGTGGACGACTATGGCAAGGAGCTGATCCAGTGATCCGCGCGGTCCTGCTGGCCTTTCTGTTGGCGGGACCGGCCGCAGCCCAGGTGCCTGAACCCGACGCTTATCGGGGCGAACCTTACCGCGCCCCGGTGCCCGCGACGCTGCAGGGCGCGACGGTCATCGACGCGGCGCAGGCGTTGCAACTGCGCGCCGAGGGCGTGCCCTTCGTGGATGTCCTGCCCCGGAAGCTCCGCCCCGAGGGCCTGCCCGAGGGCACCGTCTGGCGCGAGCCGGCCCACGAGACCATCCCCGGCGCGATCTGGCTGTGGGATACCGGATGGGAAAACCTCGCCCCCGCCGAACAGGCCCGGCTGGAAAGGGGACTGGCCGAGGTGACGAAGGGCGATCCGGCCGCGCCGCTTGTCGTCTTCTGCCGCAGCGATTGCTGGATGAGCTGGAACGCCGCGCGCCGGGCCGTGGCGCTTGGCTATACCGGAATCCACTGGTTTCCCGGCGGGATCGATGGCTGGCTGGCCGCGGGCGGCGCCCCCCTGGTCAAGGCGACACCTGCCGCCCCGTGAACTGCCCGAAGGCGCGGGGGCCCGGGGGCATGGCGATCTCGGCGGTGATGTCCAGGCTTTCGGCGTCGATGATGGCCAGGCTGTCCGAATCCCAGTTGGCGACCGCGAGGGCCTTGCCGCCGGGCAGGGCGCTGATGCCTTCGGGATAGTCGCCGATGGGAACCTCGGCCAGGACGGCCAGCGTGGCGGGATCGAAGACCGTCAGCGTGCCCGCATATTGGTTGGTGACAAAGCCGCGCCCCCCTGCGAAGGCCACGGCATAGGGATGGCTGCCGGTCGGAACGCTGCCCGCCAGCCGGCCCGTTGCGGGGTCGATCACCGATACCGTGTCGCCCTGAACATCCGCCGTCCAGAAGCGCCCGTCGTGAAAGGTGATGCCGAAGGGATGCGCCCCCGCCGTCCTGACCCTGTGCAGCAGCCTGCCGGTCGCGGCGTCGAAGATGCTGATCGCGTCGTCGTCCCGATCCGCCGTGGCGACCCATGCGCCGTCATCGCTGACCGCGACCCCGGCAGGCGCCGCGCCGGTCGGCACGGCCCAGGCCTGTTCCAGATCCCGGTCGAGATACAGCAGCCGTGCCCCGAACCAGTCGGTCACGAACAGCCCGCCCTGTGGCGAGGCCGCCAGCCCGAAGGCGCCTTCGCCCAGGGCGCGGCTGGCCTTGATGCCGCCAGCCTCGTCCAGGACATGAAGCCGCCCGGTTTCCGCCGCGATCACATAGGCGCGGCCCGCGGCAGGATCATAGGCCACCGGCGCCGGCTTTCCCGCGATCGGCGTCTGGGCCAGCACCGCGCCCGTCGCGGTGTCGACCAGCGTGACGGTTCCGGCATTCTGGCTGGTCACGAAGGCCAGATCCCCCGCCCATGCGGGGGATGCCAGCAGCGTCAGGGCCAGCGCGGCAAGCCTCACTCGGCCTTGCCGAAGCGTTCGGCCAAGGCGTCGAGCCCCGCCTGATAGACGCCGTTCACCGCCGCCATCGCGGCATCGTCGTTCAATTCGGCGGGCGGATCGTTGTTCGGATAGCCGCGATAGAAGCCGGCCTTCCACGTGACCTCGGCGCGGCCGTCCTTGTCCTTGACCTGGAGCGTCGAGGAATAGTTCGTCACCGGCAGAACCTCGACCGCGACATCGGTGATCATGTACTTGTATTGCCGCTTGTCCGGGTCGATCGACATCAGCTTCTCGGTGATGGTGGGATCGCCGCTGTCGGCCTTCAGATGCAGGACGCGCGTCGATTCCTCGGGGACATCGGCGGGCGCGCCTTCGGGCGTCATTTCGGTGCCGGCGACGGCCGGGTGCCAGCTCATGTCGTCGAACTGGCCGATGACCTGCCAGACCTCGTCGGGGGTGGCGTCCAGCAAGACCGTCTGTTCGGTCTTCAGCCGCGCCGGTCCATGCGCCTCGGCCCCCGCGGCCAAGGCCAGCGTCGCGGCGACGGCCAAGCCCAGCATCCTGTGCATCATCTGTTCAGTCCCTTCGCAAGTGCATCCCGACCATGCCCCCCGCAAACGGTCCCCGTCCATAAGACCTAAGACGTATCCAAATCTTCCCGGCGGATACGGGAAATAAAACCGTCTTGCCGCTAGGCCCTTCACGACCCAACATGCCGGCAGGGAGACGCAAAATGTTCAAGGGAATCATGGGACTTTTGGCTGGTGCCGCCGCACTGGCCGGGCCGGTCATGGCCGAAGCGCAGCCCGGGGCGCAGCAAATCCGGGCGGCCGTGCTGCGCGTGGACAGCCCGGGCCTGCCGCCGATTTCCCGGCTGGATCTGCCGCCCGAGGATCTGGGCTTTGCCGGCGCGCGCCTTGCGACCCAGGACAACGACACCACCGGCCGCTTCATGGGCCAGGATTTCGAGACGGTCGAGATCACCGCCACGCCCGAAACCGCCGCAGCCGAAATGGACAAGATCCTGGAGGGCGGCACCCAGTTCGTCGTGGTCCTGGCCGATGACGCGACCACCCTGGCCCTGGCCGACCAGGTGGGCGAGCGGGCCATGCTGCTGAACGCCCGCGCACGGGGCGACGCCTTGCGCGGGGCCGACTGCCGCGCCAACACCATCCATGTCGCGCCCAGCCACGCCATGCTGGCCGATGCCCTGGCGCAGTTCCTGATGTGGAAGAACTGGCCCGAATGGCTGCTGGTCAAGGGCAGCCACCCCGAGGATGAGAACCTGGCCGCCGCCTGGCGCCGCGCGGCCGCGAAGTTCGGCGCCACCATCGTCGAGGAGCGCGTGTTCGCCGATACCGGCGGCGCCCGCGCGACCGATTCCGGCCATGTGCAGGTTCAGGCGCAGATGCCGGTCTTCACCCAGCGCGCGCCGGACTACGACATCCTGGTCGCCGCCGACGAAAGCGACATCTTCGCACCGTACCTGCCCTACCTGACCTGGGACCCGCGCCCCGTGGCCGGTTCCGCCGGGCTGGTCCCGCGCAGCTGGCATCCCGCGATGGAGGCCTGGGGCGGGATGCAATACCAGAACCGCTTCGAGAAGCTGGCCAACCGTCCCATCCGCGAGGAAGACTATCAGGCCTGGCTGGCCCTGCGCATCGTGGGCGAGGCCGCGACGCGGACCCAGTCCGCCGATCCGGCGGAACTGCGCGAATTCATCCTGTCCGATCAGTTCGACGTGGCGGGCTTC
This sequence comes from Paracoccus fontiphilus, assembly GCF_017356265.1. Taxonomy (GTDB): domain Bacteria; phylum Pseudomonadota; class Alphaproteobacteria; order Rhodobacterales; family Rhodobacteraceae; genus Paracoccus; species Paracoccus fontiphilus. The sequence goes on from NZ_JAFNAW010000038.1 coordinate 4,583, forward strand.
AAGGGCCAGAAGCTGACGGTGCGGGACTGGGACCACCAGGTCCGCCAGCCGATCCTGCTGACCACGGGGGTGCTGACCACCTCGGTCAGCCCGCAGGACCAGTACCTGCACCAGACCAGCGCGCTGGATACCCTGGGCATCGACCGCCCCGAAACCGAATGTTCATTTTGAGAGGTTCCATGAAACCGCTTCTGGTCCTGGCCCCGGCCCTTGTCCTGCTGGCCCAGCCCGCGCTGGCCAACCGCGTCTTCGTCAGCAACGAAAAGGGCAACGACGTCACTGTCCTCGACAGCGAGACGCTGGAGGTGATCGGCACCTATCCGGTCGGCAACCGCCCGCGCGGCATCACCATCGCCCCCGACGGGTCCGAGCTTTACGTCTGCGCGTCCAACGACAACCTGGTCCGCGTCTTCGACCCCGAGACGATGGAGGAACTGCACACCCTTCCGTCCGGCCCCGACCCCGAGCTGTTCGTGCTGCATCCTTCGGGCAACCCGCTGTATGTCGCGAACGAGGACGACAACCTTGTCACCGTGGTGGACGTGAAGACCAAGCAGGTCCTAGCGGAAATCCCAGTGGGGGTGGAGCCCGAGGGCATGGGCGTCAGCCCCGATGGCAAGATCGTCATCAACACCTCCGAGACCACCAACATGGCGCATTTCATCGACACCGAGACGTTCGAGATCGTCGCCAACGTCCTGGTGGACAGCCGCCCCCGTTTCGCCGAATACAACCACGACGGCACGAAGCTGTATGTCAGCGCCGAGATCGGCGGCACGGTCAGCGTGATCGACCCGGCGACGCAGGAGATCACCAAGAAGATCACCTTCGAGGTGCCGGGTGTCCTGCCCGAGGCGATCCAGCCCGTCGGCGTCCGCGTGACGAATGACGGCAGCAAGGTCTTCGTGGCGCTTGGGCCGTCGAACCGGGTGGCCGTGATCGATGGCGAAACGGACGAGGTCAAGGACTACCTTCTGGTCGGCCAGCGGGTCTGGCAGATGGCCTTCACCCCGGACGAGAAATACCTGTTCACCACCAACGGCAATTCCAACGACGTGTCGGTCATCGACGTGGCCGCCGAGGAGGTCGTGAAATCCGTCCCCGTGGGCCAGCAGCCCTGGGGCGTCGTCGTCGCGCCGAACTGACGGCATCCATTTTCAAGGAGAGTAAACATGACCCGTCTGCTGACCATCCTGATGATCCTGGCAGGGCTTGCCGCCCCGGTGTCCGCGCAGGAGGCCGCAACCGAGGAACCGGCGGCCGAGGCCACCGCAACCGCCGCCGAGGAGGACGAGGGCGAAGAAGACGAGGAAGAGGAAGAAGCGGGGGACGCCGCCACGACCTATGACGCGAAGGGCAAGTTCGACTACGGCTTTTCCGGCATCATGGCGCGTGACAACCGCACGGATCTGGCGCCGCTGACGCTGGCATCCGGGCAGCCGGTCGCGGGCGGGGCCTATACGCTGAAGTCGGGCGGCTTCTACCGCATCGCGATCAACGCGGACGGCAGCCAGGAACTGGCGCTGTCGGGCGGCGACTTCTTCCGCGCCATCTGGATCAACGAGATCGTCATCAACGACATCGAGATCCGCCCCATGGGTGTCCACAGCATCGAATTCGACAACGCGGGCACCGCGGTCATCAGCTTCGTTGCCGTGACGCCCGGGCGCTATACACTGTCGGTGCCCGGCTCGTCCGGCGAAACGCAGCAGGCCGTGTTCAACATCCAGTAAGGGCCGACGTGACAACAGATGCGCTTCGGATCACCGGCCTGTCGCACCGCTTCGGAGCCGTTCAGGCGCTGTCGGACGTATCGCTGCGTGTGCCGCGCGGCAGCTTCACCGCGCTTCTGGGCGTGAACGGCGCGGGCAAGACCACGCTGTTCTCTCTGGTGACGCGGCTTTACGGCAACGTGTCGGGCAGCATCGAGGTCGCGGGCTTTGATCTGCGCCGCCAGCCTGCGCAGGCCATGGCGCGACTGGGGGTGGTGTTCCAAAGCCGCGCCTTGGACGCCGACCTGACGGTGGCGCAGAACCTGGCCTATCACGCGGCGCTGCACGGCATCGGGCGCAAGCAGGCGCGGGACCGGATCGAACGGGTTCTGGCGCAGGTGGACTTGGAAAGCCGGGCGGGCGACCGCGTGTCGGCCCTGTCCGGCGGCCAGCAGCGGCGCGCCGAAATCGCCCGCGCCCTGATCCACCGCCCCGACCTGCTGCTGCTGGACGAGGCGACGGTCGGCCTGGACGTGAAGTCCCGGGCCGAGGTCCTGGCCCTGACCCGCCGCCTGATCGCGGCCGAGGGTGTCTCGGCGCTGTGGGCCACGCATATCCTGGATGAAATCCAGCCCGACGACGACCTTGTGATCCTGCACAAGGGCCGGGTGCTGCAGGCGGGCAAGGCGGCAGCCATCGCGGGGCCTTCCGGGCTGACCCGGACCTTCCTGTCCCTGACCGGGGCCGCCGCATGACCGAACGCCGCTTCCCCCCGTCCGCCTGGACCACCGCCTTCCGCGGCATCGCCTGGCGCGAAACGCTGCGCTTCGTCCAGCAGCGCGGGCGCTTCCTGGCGGCCTTGGTGCGCCCGCTGGTCTGGCTGTTCATCTTCGCCGCCGGTTTCCGCGCCGTGCTGGGCCTGTCGATCACGCCGCCCTACCAGACCTATGTCCTCTACGAGGTCTACGTGACCCCCGGCCTTGTCGCGATGATCCAGCTGTTCAACGGGATGCAGTCGTCGCTGTCGATGGTCTATGACCGCGAGACCGGCGCCATGCGCACGCTGCTGGTCAGCCCCTTTCCGCGCTGGTTCCTGCTGGGGTCCAAGCTGATGGCGGGGGTGATCGTGTCGATCATCCAGGCCTATACCTTCCTGGCGATCGCCTGGTTCTGGGACATCCGCCCGCCCGCCTGGGGCTATGTCGCGGTGTTCCCCGCGCTGGTCCTGTCGGGGCTGATGCTGGGGGCGCTGGGGCTGTTCCTGTCCTCGGCCATCCGGCAGTTGGAGAACTTCGCGGGCGTGATGAACTTCGTGATCTTCCCGATGTTCTTCGCGTCCTCGGCGCTGTATCCGTTGTGGCGGATGAACGAAAGTTCGCCCTTGCTGCACGACATCTGCGCGGCGAACCCGTTCACCTATGCGGTCGAACTGATCCGCTTCGCGCTGTATCTGGAATGGAACGGGCTGGCCCTGGCCGTGGTCGCGGGCTGTCTTGCGGTCTTCTTCGGCGGGGCCGTCTTCATGTATGATCCCGCCAAGGGCCTTTGGGGGCGAAGGAAGGAGAGGGGATGAAACGCATCGCATTCGTCTTGATGATCGCGGCCGGGCCCGCGTGGTCCGCCACCGGAAGCGACCCCGACTGGCCCTGCATCCAGCGCAAGCAGCCGCATCTGTCATTGGGTCAGGTCTGGACCGGGCCGATGCCGGACGACCGGGTGGCGGATCTGGCGCGCGACCCGCAGATCGACCAACTGGCAGCGCGGCTGGAACAGCGCCGCCTGCCGCTGGAGGAGGCCGAGGCCGCCATCGCGGATTTCGCCGCCCAAGCCGACGATGCGCGCCTCACCGCGCTGATGGTCGCGATCATGGGCAAGATCGAACCCGACCGGTCGGCCCTGATCGACGGGATCGCCCGCTATGGCCGCAGCCAGGTCGACCTGGCCCGTCGGATCGAGGAGCGCCGCGCCCAGATGGCCGAACTGGAGGCGGCCGTCGATCCCGACTTCGACGCCATCGACGCTGCCGAGGAGGCGCTGGACTGGGACCAGCGCATCTTCACCGAACGCCAGCAGTCGCTGACCTATGTCTGCGAAACCCCGGTGATCCTGGAACAGCGGGCCTTCGCGCTGGGCCGGGCAATCGCGGGGCATCTGGGGGATTGAGGCGCCGACTGGCGACGCCCATCGCCACGCGTTGCGATCTCCACCAAGGCTGCCTGCCCCATCCGGCGTGCGGTCAGGTGTCGCCCGGCGCGTCCCAGGGCCGCAATTCCGCTTCCATCCACGTCCCGTGGGCGGCGTTCGGGAAGACGATCCAGTCCTCGCCGAAGCGGTGGCCGTGATCCTTGGCCAGCTTGTGCTGCTCGTCCAGCGTGACGCCCGCGAAGCAGCCGTGGAAGTCATGCAGCGTGTCGCCCAGTTGCAGGACGATGCGGTGGTCACGTTCGACGGCGGCGCGGCGTTCCGCCTTGGGCGGGCCGAACAGCAGCACCTGTTCGGCGCGGACCTGCGGCAGGCCCAGCCGCGACAGGGTGGCGATCGTCGCCAGCTTGTTTTCCTCGAACCGGTCCGAGACATAGAAGATCGTCACGCCCAGATCGTCGGCCAGCCGGAAGAACTCGGCGGCGCCGGGCAGCAGATGTGGCGAGCCTTCGCGTTCCCACAGCTTCCAGGTCTCGAACCCGTCCAGATGCTCGCCCAAGGTCATGGCATGGGCCATGACCGGGGTGTTGTCCAGGATCGTCTCGTCGATGTCGCTGACCACGGCCAGGCCCTTGCCGGTGCCGTTCGCCTCGACCGCCGCCTTCAGGCGCAGCGTGGCAAGGGCATAGCATTGCCGCTGCAGGGCCTTCACCTCGGCCGAAAGCTGTTGATAGCGGATCGCGATGGCGCGTTCCGAGGGGTGGTGGCGGGGCGGGCTTGTCATTCGGCGAATCCTGTCGGTGCGGGACAGGACCCTAGGGCCATGGCCCGGTCCCGTCAAACCGCCCCCTCAAACCGCCGCGGTTGCCGCGGGCAGGCGGGCAGGGGCCTCGCGCACCGGCAGGTGGATCAGCGCACTGAAGGCGCCGACGCCCACGCCGACCCACCAGACCAGCGTGTAGTCGCCATAGGCATCGTAAAGGCTGCCCCCCAGCCAGACGCCCAGAAAGGACCCGATCTGGTGGGACAGGAACACGAAGCCGTACAGCGTCCCCATGTAGCGCAGCCCATAGATATGCGCGACCAGGCCCGAGGTCAGCGGCACGGTGGCCAGCCACAGCGCCCCCATCACCAGCGAGAACACGATGACGCTGGCGGGCGTGATCGGCAGCAGGATGAAGGCGGCGGCGGCGATGGTGCGCAGGGTATAGATGCCCGCCAGCAGGTATTTCTTGGTATAGCGCTTGCCCAGCCAGCCCGAATAGATCGACCCCACGATGTTGGCCAACCCGATCAGGCTGATCGCCGCCGCCCCCAGGGCCGAGGTCGTGGTGATCCCGATGGATGCCAGCGTGCCCATGGGACTGATCGGGCCGCACATCTCGGTCACCATGGCCGGGAAATGGGCGGTGATGAAGCCAAGCTGGTAGCCGCAGGAAAAGAAGCCCGCGAAGATCATCAGATAGGACGGGTCGCGGAAGGCGCGCTTCAGGACGCTGCCCAGGCTTTCCTCAAGCTCGTGGCGGCTGGCGGGCTGGCCCGTGCCCAGCATCGGCAGGAACAGCAGGCACGACAGCACCATCACGCCGAAGATCATGAACACCGTCTGCCAGGCGTAAAGGCCCAGCAGGATCTCGGCCAAGGGGGCGCCGAAGACCTGTCCGGCCGAGCCGGCGGCGGTGGCGATGCCCAGGGCCAGGCTGCGGTTCTCGTCGCTGGCGGCGCGGCCCACGATGGCCAGGATCACCCCGAAGCCCGTGCCCGCGATGCCGAAGCCGACCATCACCTCCAGCAGTTGCATGGTCGCGGGGGTGGTCGCGAAGGCCGTCAGGATCAGCCCCGCCGAATACAGGATCGCGCCCAGGATGATGGCCAGGCGGTCGCCCATGCGTTCGGCAAGCGCGCCGAAGATCGGCTGCCCGATCCCCCAGGCCAAGTTCTGGATGGCGATGGCCAGCGAGAATTCGGCCCGAGGCCAGCCGAAATCCGCGGCGATGGGGATCTGGAACACGCCGAAGCTGGCCCGCAGGGCGAAGTTGATCAGCAGGATCAGCGATCCGCCGATCAGGATGGGCGTGAACAGACGGGAATGGGCGGACATGGCTGAACCTGCGCGACGAAAGGTCGCACAAGCGTTGAACCCGTCCGCCCGCAAGATCAAGCCCCGGCAGCGTGATGCAATCCATCAACCGTCGTGATGGGATCGCCTGAACCGATCAGTTGCGCCGCGCCAGCTCGTTGTTGATCGAGAACTTGGACGCCGGGATCGACCCGCCCTCGCGCATCTCGCCCAGGATCACGGTGGTCTTCTGGCCGCTGTCGTCGGTCACGACCCATTGGCGCAACTGCGTCGGCCCGCCGGTGAAGACCATCTGGATGTTGCCGTATTGCGGGTTCTGCGGGTCCTGCGCGGTCACGACGGTGGCGTTCTTCGATTCGGTATGCGCCGTTACCATGTTCGCGCGCCCCAGGTTCACGTTGGCGTCCAGGATGATCGACAAGGGCGTCTGCGACAGGGGGTATTGCTGCGGCCCGCTGGACTTGGGGTCGAACACCGCCACGTTCCCGCCCGAGGCCATGACGAGCGTGTTGTCGTTGTTGTATTCGAACCGGACGCGGCCCGGCCGCTGGATATACACCGTCCCCGTCGAGATCGACCCGTCGGGATTGACCTGCGTGAACTCGGACGTGGCCGTCTTGAGGGCGTTGAGATAACGCGACAGTTCGTTCAGCGGAATCCGCTCGGCCAGGGCCGGAAAGGCAAGGCCGAGAACAAGGGCGGGCGCGAGGGCGAGTGATCTGAGGTTCATGGCGCCGATCATATCCTTCCTGATGCCGGATGCACATCACGTCTGGCGGATGGCACGGGCGGCGAACGCTCGCAGCATCGTGAGGGTTCCTGCGTGGGCGCGGTTGAACGGAACACAGCGGGAACATATATTCCCGCCATGGCAGTGCGAACCCTCCAGCAGAAGCTTGCGATCCTGTCGGACGCGGCGAAATACGACGCCTCCTGCGCGTCCAGCGGGACGACCCGGCGCGATTCGCGGGCGGGCGGCATCGGGTCGACCGAAGGCATGGGCATCTGCCACGCCTACACGCCCGACGGACGCTGCATCAGCCTGCTGAAGATCCTGATGACGAACTTCTGCATCTTCGATTGCGCCTATTGCATCAACCGCGTCAGCAGCAACGTCGAACGCGCCCGCTTCACGCCCGAGGAGGTCGTGTCGCTGACGCTGGAATTCTACCGCCGCAACATGATCGAGGGGCTGTTCCTGTCCTCCGGCATCATCCGCAGCCCGGACGAGACGATGTCCCAGATGGTGCGCATCGCGCGGATGCTGCGGGTGGACCACGGCTTCAAGGGCTACATCCACCTCAAGACCATTCCCGACGCCTCGCCCGACCTGGTGGCGCAGGCCGGGCTCTTCGCCGACCGCCTGTCGGTCAACATCGAGCTGCCGCAGGATGCCAGCATCCGCGAACTGGCGCCCGAGAAGCGGCCCGAGACGATCCGCGCCGCCATGGCCGATGTCCGCCTGTCGCGAGAGGCGGCGAAGGAGAAGACCCTGACCGGCAAGCGCCCGCCGCGCTTTGCGCCCGCCGGGCAGTCCACGCAGATGATCATCGGCGCCGATGCGGCGACCGACCGGGACATCCTGAAGACCTCGGCCAACCTGTATTCCGGCTATGACCTGAAGCGGGTCTATTATTCCGCCTTCAGTCCCATCCCCGACAGTTCCGCCGCCCTGCCGCTGATCAAGCCGCCCCTGATGCGGGAACACCGTCTCTACCAGGCCGACTGGCTGATGCGCTTCTACGGCTTCGAGGCGGACGAAATCGGCGCGGCCCACCCATCCGGCTTCCTGGATCTGGCGATCGACCCCAAGCTGTCCTGGGCCCTGGCGAACCGGGCGCAGTTCCCGGTCGATGTGGCGCGCGCGTCGCGCGAGATGCTGCTGCGCGTTCCCGGTTTTGGCACCAAGACGGTGACGCGCATCCTGGCCGCGCGCCGCAACGGGCCGGTGCGATACGCCGACCTGCTGCGCATGGGGGCGATCATGTCCAAGGCGCAGCCTTTCGTGACGCTGCCCGACTGGCATCCCGGCGCGCTGACCGACAGCGCGTCCCTGCGCGCGCGTTTCGCGCCCAAGCCCGAACAGTTGCAACTGCTATGATCCGCATCGACCTGCCGCGTTTCGGGGGTTTCGGCGCATGGCGCGACGCGGCCCGGCAGCTTGCCACGGGCCGCATCGACCCGGCTCAGGTCACATGGGCCGATGACGGCACGCCGCCCGAACTGTTCGGCGCCGACCCCGTCCCGCCGCCCGGCCCCCATCCGGTGGCGGCGACCAAGGACTTCCTGAGCCTCGCGCAGACCGTCGCCAGCCACTCCGATCCCGAACGCTGGGCGCTGCTTTATACGGCGTTGATCCGCCTCCAAGATAACCGGGGTTTCATCACGAACCCCGCCGACCCGCTGACCGACCGCCTGTCGCGCATGGCGAAGTCGGTGCGCCGCGACATCCACAAGATGCACGCCTTCGTGCGTTTCCATGAACTGCCTGGCGACGGTCCGCGCCGCAGCTTCGGCGCCTGGTTCGAGCCGGAACACCTGATCCTGGAGGCCGCGACCCCCTTCTTCGCCCGCCGCTTCGCCGACATGGACTGGCTGATCGCCACGCCCGAAGGCATCGCCCGCTTTGACGGCGCCATCACCTATGCGCCTCCCGCGTCCCGCCCGGACTTTCCGGCCGATGCCAGCCACGCGCTGTGGCACACCTATTTCGCCAACATCTTCAACCCGGCCCGCATCAAGACCGACGCCATGCGGTCCGAGATGCCGCGCAAGTACTGGAAGAACCTGCCCGAGACCGCGCTGATTCCCGAAATGCTGGCCGACGCCCCCCGCCGCGTCCAGGCCATGCGCGACGCCGGTGCCACCGACGCGGCCGCCTTCGCCGCCCGCGTGACGGCCCGCATCCGCCAGATCCCCGACGACACCCCGCCCGAAACCTTGGAGGCGGCACGCGAACAAGCCCTGCGCTGCACCCGCTGCGACCTCTGCCACGCCGCCACCCAGACCGTCTGGGGCGAGGGCGATCCCGCCGCCGCCCTGATGATCGTGGGCGAGGCGCCGGGCGACCACGAGGATCTGCAGGGTCGCCCCTTCGTCGGGCCTGCCGGGCAGCTTCTGCGCCAGACCATGGACCAGGCGGGCCTCGATCCCGCGCAGGCCTGGATGACCAATGCGGTGAAGCACTTCAAGTTCACCCCGCGCGGCAAGCGCCGCATCCACCAGAACCCGGCGGCGGGCGAGATCCGCCATTGCAAGTGGTGGCTGGACATCGAGCGCCGGATGATCGCGCCGCGCCTGACCGTGGCGCTTGGCGCAACGGCGGCCTTTTCGCTGACCGGCAACCGGTCCCCCTTGACGCCCCGGCGCGGCAAGCTGGAAACGACGCTCGATGGCGGGCCGGTGCTGATCACCTGGCACCCCAGCCTGATCCTGCGCCTTGATCCCGCCCCGGCGGCGGCGGCACGCGAACAGTTCGCCGCCGACCTGTCGGAAGCCGCCCGGTTGATGGCGGCCTGATCTTTCTCCTTTGCCCAAATATCCTGGGGGAGTCCGCCTTGGCGGACGGGGGCAAAGCCCCCTACAACGGTTGCCCCGTCAGCAACCTTGGCATCGGATCGACCGACAGCCCCGCCGCCTGCCGCATGAAGCCGCGCCGCAGCGCCGGCACCGCGCTGACCACCCCCATGCCGATCCCCCGAGCCACCGTCAGCACAGGATTGCTGCTGGCGAACAGCCGGTTCACCCCGTCCATGCCAAGCGCCAGGGATGTCGCGTCGAACCGCCGCCAGCCCTGATAGCGGTCCAGTACCAGGTCGGACCCGATGTCCTCGCCCCGGCGCGCGGCATCGACCAGAATCTCGGCCAAGGCAGCGACGTCGCGCAACCCCAGGTTCAGCCCCTGACCCGCAATCGGATGGACCCCGTGCGCGGCGTCCCCTACCAGGGCCACGCGGTCGGCGACATAGCGGTCGGCCAGAGACAGGCTCAGCGGATAGGTGAAGCGCGCGCCCGCCAGGGAAATCTCGCCCAGGTAATCGCCGAAGCGCGGGCGCAGCACGTCCAGGAAGGCCTCGTCCGGCAGGGCGGCGATGGCGCGGGCGTTGTCGTGGGTTTCCGACCAGACCACGCTGCTGCGGTTGCCGGGCAGCGGCAGGATCGCCAGCGGACCTGTTTCCATGAAATACTGCTGCGCGATGCCATGGTGCGGACGCTCATGCGCGATGGCGGCGACAAGCGCCGTCTGACCGTAATCCCAGCCCCGCCGCCGGATGCCCGCCCGCGCCGCCACGCCCGATCCGCGCCCGTCGGCGCCCACCAGCAGCCGGGCGCGCAGGGGGCGCCCATCGGACAGAACGGCCTCGACCCCGCCTGCCGCGATCCGCTGGTCCACCACCGACACGCCCGACAGATGCTGCACCCGGTCCCCCATCGCGGCCAGCAGGGCGCGATACAGGAACCGATCCTCCAGCATGTAGCCGACCGGGCCTTCCTCGATCTCGGCGCTGTCGAAATGCAGGAAGAAGGGCGCCGCGCCATCGCCCGGATGGCCCTGCGAGGCCTTGACCTGCCGGATCGGCTGGCTGTCGCCCGCCAGTCCCGCCCACAGCCCCAGCGCCTTGAACAGCCGCTGCGAGGCCACCGCCAGCGCATAGGCGCGCCCGTCGAAATTGTCGCCTGCCCGCGCATCGGCCGGGCGCGGATCGACCACGGCCACGCGCAGGCCCGCGCCTGCCAGGGCAAGCGCCAGCACCGGGCCGTTCAGCCCGCCCCCGGCAATCAGGATATCCACATCAGTCATGGCGCGCGATCATGCACGGGGGCGGGCGGAAGTCCATGCGGCGAAGCGCCCCCCGCCGTGGTCTCGGCCCGCAGGGTCGCCGCCAGTCCGCTGCGATAATCGGGATAGCGCAGCCGGACCCCCAGATCCTCCTTGATGCGCCGGTTCGAGACGCGCTTGCTGTCGGCATAGAAGGACCGCGCCATCGGCGTCATGGCGGCATCCTCGAACGCCACTTCGGGCGGGGGCGGCAGGCCCAGAAGCTCTGCCGCGTGGGCCAGCACGTCCTGGGGCGGGGCGGGATCGTCGTCGCAGACGTTGTAGGCGGTGCCGGGTGCAGGACGGTCGAGAGAGGCCAGCAGCACCTGGGCGATGTCGGCGGCGTGAATGCGGGAAAACACCTGGCCAGCCTTGATGATCCGCCGGGCGGTTCCGCCCCGGATCTTCTGGAACGGACCCCGGCCCGGACCATAGATCCCGGCCAGCCGGAAGATGTGCAGCGGCAACCCGGCCCGGTCCGCCAGCGCACGCCAGTCCTCCTCGGCCCGGATGCGGGCCTGACCGCGTGGGGTAGCCGCGTCCAGGGCGCTGTTCTCGTCCACCCAGCCGCCGTTCCGGTCGCCATACACGCCCGTCGTCGAGAGATATCCCAGCCAGCGCAGCCGCGACTTCGCCAGGTCGTCGCGGAACGCCGCCAGCACCGGATCGCCCTGCGGGCCGGGCGCCGCCCCGACCAGGATCGCATCGGCCGCCGCTATTTCCGCGCGCAGGCGCTCCTCCTCGCCCGGCCAGACAAGGGGGGCGGCACCAGCCGCCGCGACCCGGTCCGGATCGCTTCGGGTGGTGCCCGTGACCTGCCAGCCCCGCGCGCGCAGCAAGGGCGTCAGGAAGGCGGCGGAATAGCCGTGACCGAAAACAAGCATTCTCATGACGCCAGCGTAACGGCGCGCGGTGGCGGACGCCAGACGCTTGCCTGCGCTCCGTTGCGCTGGCAGGGTCGGGGGGAAAGCAAGGACAAGAAGAATGGACACGGATTCCCGCTATCTGCCGGTCGAGACGCCCGACGCCCCCGGCCGCCAGCAATTCACCGATGCCGCCGCCGCCGTCGCGCATCTTCAGCGTCTTTACGGGCAGGCGACCGACTTCCTGCTGGACCGCTTCACCCGGGCGCTGGAGGGCAGCAAGCCCGTCGCCCGCTACCGCGCCTTCTACCCCGAGCTGCGGCTGACCGTGCCGACCCATCCGAAGGTGGATTCGCGCCTGTCCTTCGGTCATGTGGTGGCGCCCGGCAGCTATTCCGCGACCGTCACCCGGCCGGACCTGTTCCAGAACTACCTGACCGAGCAGATCGGCCTGCTGATCCGCAACCACGGCGTGCCCGTCACGGTGGGCGTCAGCGATACGCCCATGCCCGTCCACTTTGCCGTCGCCGCCCAAAGCGACCTGGCCGTGCCGCAGGAAGGGGTGCTGGATTTCAGCCTGCGCGATGTCTTTGACGTGCCGGACCTGAACACGATGAACGACGACATCGTGAATGGCGTGGCCGGTCCGATGCCCGACGGGTCGCTGCACCTGGCGGGGTTCACGGCGCAGCGGATCGACTATTCGCTGGCGCGGCTGCAGCATTACACCGCCACGGCGGCCGGCCATTTCCAGAATTTCGTGCTGTTCACCAACTACCAGTTCTACGTGGACGAGTTCGAGGCCTTCGCCCGCCGTGTCCTGGCCGATCCCGACGGGGGCTATGACAGCTTCGTGGCGCCGGGAAACCAGGAAATCTCGGACCCGGATGCGCCCCTGGCCACCCTGGCCAAGCTGCCGCAGATGCCGACCTATCACCTCAAGCGGGCGAACGGGCAGGGGATCACGCTGGTCAACATCGGCGTGGGCCCGTCGAACGCCAAGACCGCCACCGACCACATCGCCGTGCTGCGGCCCCATGCCTGGCTGATGGTTGGCCATTGCGCGGGGCTGCGCAACAGCCAGTCCCTGGGCGATTTCGTCCTGGCGCACGCCTACCTGCGCGAGGACCACGTCCTGGACGACGACCTGCCCGTCTGGGTGCCGATCCCGCCCCTGGCCGAGGTGCAGGTGGCCCTGCAGGAAGCCGTGGCCGAGGTCACGCGGCTTGAAGGCTACGAGCTGAAGCGCATCATGCGCACCGGCACGGTCGCCACCATCGACAACCGCAACTGGGAACTGCGCGACCAGTCCGGCCCGGTCCATCGCCTGTCCCTGTCGCGCGCCGTGGCGCTGGACATGGAAAGCGCCACCATCGCCGCCAACGGCTTCCGGTTCCGGGTGCCCTACGGCACGCTTCTGTGTGTCAGCGACAAGCCGCTGCACGGCGAATTGAAGCTGCCGGGCATGGCCACGGATTTCTACCGCACGCAGGTCGCCAACCACCTGCTGATCGGCATCCGCGCCATGGAAAAGCTGCGCGAGATGCCGCTGGAGCGTATCCATTCGCGCAAGTTGCGGTCCTTCAACGAGACGGCCTTCCTGTGACCCTGCGTCAACTGGGCCAAGCGGTGCCTGCTTTCTCAGGAAACCGCGAAAAAGGCTTGAACTGTTGGGAAAAACGGTGTGTAGCAGGCGATATGCCGCAAAAGGCGCTATTCGTGGGCCCTGCAGAACCGGGCAAGAGGAGACAGATTGATGGCTACGCCTTCCGCTAAACCGATGACCAAGACCCAGCTGGTCGCCACGCTGGCCGAGGAAATGGGTTCGGACAAGAAATCGGCCACGGCCGCTCTGGACGCGATCGCCGCTGTCGTTGCCCGTGAAGTCGCCGCCGGCGGCTCGGTCACGATTCCGGGCATCGGCAAGATCGCCTGCCGCGCCCGTCCCGAACGTCAGGTCCGCAACCCGCAGACCCAGGAAATGATGACCAAGCCCGCCGACAAGCAGGTCAAGGTGACGGTCGCCAAGTCGCTGAAGGACAGCGTCAACAGCTGATCGCCCCGATCACTACGGATAACGGGCCGCGCCATCTGGCGCGGCCTTTTCTTTTGCCCTTTCTGCATTCCCGCCGCTCTGCTAGCCCTTCTGCATCATCTGCAAGGGAGCCTTCGCATGGACATTCGCGCAATCGGCATGGGGGTGTTCTTCGCGGTGATGTGGGCCTCGGCCTTCACCTCGACCCGGATGATCGTGACCGAGGTGCCGCCGCTGTTCGCGCTGGCTCTGCGCTTTCTGCTGTCGGGTGTGGCCGGCGTGGTCATCGCGCTGCTGATGGGCGAGACCTGGCGGACCCTGACGCGCGCGCAATGGCGGGCGGTGGTCATCCTGGGGCTGTGCCAGAACGCGCTGTACCTGGGCCTCAACTGGGTGGCGATGCAGTGGATCGAGGCGGGGCTGGCCTCGATCATCGCGGCCACCATGCCGCTGATCGTGGCGACCCTCGGATGGGGCCTGATGGGCGAGCGGCTGCGGCCGCTGGGCGTCGCGGGGCTGGCCCTGGGGCTGACCGGTGTCGCCATCATCATGGGCGCGCGGCTGCAAGGGGGCGGCAGCGACCCGGTGGGCATCCTCATGTGCTTTGCGGCCGCCCTGGCGCTGGCGGTCGCCACCCTGACGGTGCGCGGCGCGAGTTCGGGGGGCAACGTGATGATGATCGTCGGATTGCAGATGCTGGTCGGGTCTGCCACCCTGTGGATCATCGCGCCCCTGGTCGAGGATTGGCAGGTCACCCTGCATTCCCGGCTGGTCTGGGCCTTTCTTTACACCGTGATCGTGCCGGGGCTGGTGGCCACCTGGGTCTGGTTCAGGCTGGTCGGCCGGATCGGCGCCGTCCGGGCCGCGACCTTCCATTTCCTGACGCCCTTCTTCGGGGTGGCCACCGGCGCGGCCCTGCTGGGGGAAGAACTGGCCATGGGCGACGTGATCGGCGTCGGCATCATCATGGCGGGCATCCTGGCCGTGCAACTGTCCAAGGCGCCCGTCCCCGTGGTCCGCACGGCGCCCTAGGACATCCGTTCGGCGCAGCGATCCACCCAGGCCTTCACCGCGGGCGTCACCGGCATCCCGTCGGCGAAGAAGATGAAGGGCGAGGCGCAGAGCAGGTCGGCCGCCGAAAACTCCTGTCCCAGCAGGAAGGGGCCGTCGGCCAGGGCCTCCTCGATCCGCGCCATCATCGTGCCATAGTCGCGAAACGTCGCCTGCAGGGCCGGGTGGTCGATCTTGAGGTAGTGGAGCAGGGCCACAGGCTCGATCACGCCCTGGTAGTAGAACAGCCATGACAGATAGGCACCGCGCCGGGGATGGCCCACCGGGCGCCCAAGCCCGCTTTCGGGAAAGCGGTCGGTCAGCCAAGCGATTATCGCGCCCCGTTCGCGGACATGATCGCCGCCGTCGACCAAATAGGGGACCTTGCCCTCGGGGTGGGGGTTCCTGGGGTCCGGCCCGCCGCTGCCATCCTGGCGGGAGATCGTCACCTCGGCGATTTCCACGTGGTCGCGGATGCCCATCAGGTCGATCAGCGTGACGATGCTGTTCGAGCGGCTTTCGGGGGCGTGGTAAAGCGTCAGCATGGACTTGCCTCGTTGGTTTTCCTGGCGGCAGGATAAGGCAAGGTAGCTGACAGAAGGTGACAGCATGGCCCGGACCGACCGCCTGATGCGCCTGATGGACGCGCTGCGCCGCCTGCCCGCGCCCGTCACCGCCGCCCGCCTGGCGGTTGAAACCGGCGTGTCGCCGCGCCAGCTTTACCGCGACATCGCCACGCTGCGCGCAGGCGGGGCGCTGATCGACGGCGAGGCGGGCCTCGGCTATACCCTGACCGAGGATCCGGCCCTTCCCCCGCAAAGCTTTTCCCGGCTCGAGATCGAGGCCCTGCGCCTGGCCGTCGAATCCCTGGCGGGCATCGGCGACGAGGCCCTGGTCCGCGCGGGCCGCGACGCCTTGGCGCGGATCGTGGCGACGCTGCCGGAACGCCAGGCACGGCAGGCCCTGCACGCGATCATGCGCTGTTTCATCCAGACCCCGGCCCGCGCCGCGCCGACCGTCGATCTGGCACTGATCCGAACTGCCTGCTGGGACGAACGGGCCTTGCTGATCGACTATGTGGACCTGAACGGCGCCGGCACGCGGCGGGTGATCTGGCCCCTGGGCCTGTCCTATTCCGACCAGTCGCTGATGCTGCTGGCGCATTGCCGGCTGCGGATGGATTTTCGCGTCTTTCACGTCAACCGCATCACCACGGCAAGCTTGACCGGCGACAGCTTCCGCCCGCGCCGTGTCGGTCTGGTCCGCGACTATGCCCAGGGCCGCCGGGAACGGGGCACCGCCGCGCCGCGTTGATTTTCATGGAATGTTCACCATCTTGGTTTCCATGCGCGCCGATCAGATCCTGCACCCGACGCCGGCCGGTCTCTACTGTCCTCCCGGTGATTTCTACATCGACCCCGTCCGCCCGGTGCCCCGCGCGCTGATCACCCACGGCCACGGCGACCACGCCCGGTCCGGTCACGGCGCGGTCATGGCGACGCGCCAGACGCTGGAAATCATGGCGATCCGCTATGGCGAGGACTTCGCGGGCCAGCGTCAGGCCGCCGACGGGCCGGTCCGCGTGGGCGACACCACCGTCAGCTTCCATCCGGCGGGGCATATCCTGGGATCGGCGCAGATCGCCGTGCAGCCCGACCGTGGCCCGAAGATCGTCGTCTCGGGCGACTACTGCCGCCACCCGAACCCCGTCAGCGCGGCCTACGAACCCGTCCCCTGCGACATCTTCGTGACCGAGGCGACCTTCGGCCTACCTGTCTTCAAGCACCCTGACCCGGCAGGCGAGATGACTCGCCTTCTGGCCAGCATGGCCGAGTTTCCCGAACGCCCCCACCTGATCGGCGCCTATGCCCTGGGCAAGGCGCAGCGGCTGATCATGCTGGCCCGCGAAGCGGGCATCGACGGTCCCATCGCCATCCATGGCGCGTTGCAGCGACTGTGCGATTACCACGTGGAACAGGGGATCGATCTTGGCCCGCTTGTGCCCGCCACCGCCAAGCAGGTGGACGCGCAACTGGTGATCGCGCCACCGTCGGCCTTCGCCTCGGCCTGGGTGCAGCGGTTCCGCGATCCGGTGATCGGCTTCGCCTCGGGCTGGATGGCGGTGCGCGCGCGGGCGCGGCAGCGGGGCGTGGAACTGCCGCTGGTCATCAGCGACCACGTGGACTGGCCGCAGGTTACGCGGACCATCACGGAACTCGCCCCGTCCGAGGTCTGGATCACCCACGGGACCGAGGACGGCCTGATGCGCTGGTGCGAGTTGCAGGGCATCCCCGCCCGCCCCTTGCGGCTGGTCGGCTACGAGGACGAGCCGGAATGAGGGCCTTCGCCAACCTGCTGGAACGCTTGGCCTTCACCCCCGCGCGCAACGCCAAGCTGCGCCTTCTGCGGCACTACCTGGAGCAGACGCCCGACCCCGACCGCGGCTATGCCCTGGCCGCGCTGACGGGCGACCTGAAGCTGCGCACCGTCACGCCCAGCCTGCTACGCGGGCTGATGGTCGAACGCGTGGATGAACAGCTTTTCGCGCTGTCCTACGACTTCGTGGGCGACCTGGCCGAGACCATCGCCCTGCTGTGGGACAGCGACCGGGACGAGGACGTGCCGCTACACCAGGCGGTCGCGCTGCTGCGCGACACCGGCAAGTCCGGCCTACCCATGGCGATTGCCGGGATGCTGGACCGGCTTGGCCCATCGCAGCGGCTGGCCTTCCTGAAGCTGGCGACCGGCAACATGCGCATCGGCCTGTCTGCCAGAATGGCCCGCATCGCGCTGGCCGAGATGGGCACCCCCGACGTGGCCCAGATCGAGGAGATCTGGCACGGGCTGACGCCCCCTTATCAGCCGCTGTTCGACTGGATCGCGGGGGGGCCGCGCCCCGAACAGGCCGCCCGCGCGCCGTTCCGCCCGGTGATGCTGTCCACCCCGGTCGATCTGGACCAGCTTGGGGCTTTTCAGCCCGCCGACTACATCGCCGAATGGAAATGGGACGGCATCCGCGTGCAGGCGATCAACGACGACGGCGTGCGGCGCCTGTATTCCCGGACCGGAGAGGACATCGGGGGCAGCTTCCCCGACGTGATCGAGGCGCTGAACTTCGACGGCGCCGTGGACGGCGAGCTGCTGGTTCGGCGGGGCGAGGACGTGGCGGTCTTCGGCGACCTGCAGAAACGGCTTGGCCGCAAGCAGGTGGGCAAGGGGATGCTGGACAGCCACCCGGCCAGCCTGCGTGTCTATGACCTGATGATCTGGCAGGGGCGCGACCTGCGCGACCTGCCGCTGACCGACCGTCGTGCCGTGCTGGAAGGCGCGGATTTCGGCAGCGACCGCATCGATGTCTCGCCTCTGCTGGACTTCGCCACCTGGGACGACTTGGCCGCCTTGCGCGCCGATCCCCCGGCCGCGGTGATCGAGGGCGTGATGATCAAGCGCCGCGACAGCGCTTATGTCGGCGGGCGCCCGCGCGGGCCATGGTTCAAGTGGAAGCGCGATCCCCATGTGGTCGATGCCGTGCTGCTTTACGCGCAGCGCGGGCACGGCAAGCGGTCGGGCTTCTACAGCGACTTTACCTTCGGGCTGTGGGACGCGGACCAACTTGTCCCGGTCGGCAAGGCCTATTTCGGCTTCACCGACGAGGAGTTGCGCGAACTGGACCGCTTCGTAAGGAACAACACGGTCGAACGCTTCGGTCCCGTCCGGTCGGTCGCGCCCAAGCTGGTGCTGGAGGTGGCCTTCGAGGGGCTGAACGCCTCGGGCCGCCACAAGGCGGGCGTCGCCATGCGCTTTCCCCGGATCAGCCGCATCCGCTGGGACAAGCCCATCGCCGAGGCCGACCACCTGTCCACCCTCAAGGCCATGATCCCGTGACCCTGCCGCCCGAGTTTTCCGACTGGTTTGCCCGCAAGGGCTGGCAGCCGCACCCGCATCAGTTGGACCTGCTGGAAGCTCAGGGCGACACCCTGCTGATCGCGCCGACTGGCGGCGGTAAGACGCTGGCGGGGTTCCTGCCCTCGCTGGTGGCGCTGCGCGACGGGCACAAGGGGCTGCACACGCTGTATGTCTCGCCGCTCAAGGCGCTGACGGCGGACATCGCCCGCAACCTCGCCCGGCCGGTGGCGGAACTGGACTTGCCCATCCGGGTCGAGGATCGAACGGGCGACACGCGGACCTCTCAGCGCGCGCGGCAACGGGTTGATCCGCCGCAGATCCTGCTGACCACGCCCGAATCGCTGGCGCTGATGCTGTCCTATGAACAGGCGCCGCAGATCTTCGGCAGCTTGCGGCGGGTGGTCCTGGACGAACTCCACGCGCTTGCGGAAAACAAGCGCGGCGACCAGTTGATGCTGGGCCTGGCGCGGCTGCGCACGCTGGCCCCCGGCCTGACCGCCACCGGCCTGTCCGCCACCGTGGAGGACCCGCAGGCCTTGGCCGACTTCATGGGCGGCGCGGCGATCATCCATGCCGATCCCGGTCCCGATCCCGACATCGCCATGCTGGCGACCGCCCGTCCCGCGCCCTGGTCCGGCGGCGGAGGCCATTACGCCATCCCCGAGGTCCTGGCCGAGATCAAGCAGGCCCGCACCACCATCATCTTCATCAACACCCGCGCCCAGGCCGAACTGTTCTTCCAGGCACTGTGGGCGGCCAACGACGACAACCTGCCCATCGGTCTGCACCACGGCAGCCTGGCCCGCGACGCCCGCCAAAGGGTCGAGGCCGCGATGGCGGCGGGCGAATTGCGCGCCGTGGTGGCGACCGGCAGCCTGGATCTGGGCATCGACTGGGGCTCGGTAGACCTGGTGATCCAGATCGGCGCACCCAAGAACGTCAAGCGGCTGGTCCAGCGGATCGGGCGGGCGAACCACCGCTACAACGCCCCGTCCCGGGCCCGGATCGTGCCCGCCAACCGCTTCGAGGTGATCGAATGCGTGGCCGCGTTGGAGGCCGTCTACGAACACGACCTGGACGGAGAACCGCGCGGCCCCGGTCCGCTGGACGTGCTGTGCCAGCATATCCTGCTGACCGCCTGCGCCGGTCCCTTCGACGCAGGCGCCCTGTTCGCCGAGGTGCGGACCGCCGGACCCTATCGCAGCCTGTCCCGCGCGCAGTTCGACGATTGCCTGGAGTTCGCGGCGACCGGCGGCTATGCGCTCCGCGCCTATGACCGCTGGCAGCGCTTGATGGAGCGCGACGGGCTGTGGCGCCTGCGCGACCCCCGCGCGGTGCGCGAGCTGCGCATGAACGTCGGCACCATCGTCGAGGCCGAGATGCTGAAGGTCCGCTTTCGCGGCCGCGGCGGCAACCTGCTGGGCGAGGTCGAGGAGGGTTTCGCCGCCACCCTGATCAAGGGCGACACCTTCCTGATCGGCGGACAGACCGTGCGTTACGAGGGCCTGCGCGAACTGGTGGTCGAGGTGACGAAGCAGCCGACCCGCCAGCCGCGCATCGCCGTCTATTCCGGGCTGAAGCTGGCCACGTCCACGCAACTGTCGCATCGGGTGCAGGCGCTGATCGGCGATCCGTCGCGCCATTCCGTACTGCCGCCGGATACCGCCGACTGGCTGGCCTTGCAGGCCCGAGTCAGCACCCTGCCGCAGCCCGGCGTGCTGCTGAGCGAAAGTTTCCCCCATCGCGGGCAGTGGCATTTCGCGCTTTATGGCTTTGCCGGGCGCCATGCGTTGCAGACGCTGGGCCTGCTGATGACCAAGACGATGGAGGACGCGGGTCTTGGCCCCCTAGGGTTCCTGGCGACCGACTATGCCCTGTGGATCTGGTCGCTGGACCCCGTGACCGATCCCGAGCCGCTGCTGGACCGCGACGCCCTGCGCGCGGGTCTGGGCGACTGGCTGGCGGGCAACGCGGTGATGAAGTGGACCTTCAAGAATGTCGCGGTCATATCCGGGCTGATCCAGCGCAACATGCCGGGGGGGCGGAAGTCGGGCAAGCAGGCCACCTTTTCCACCGACATCCTTTACGATACCTTGCGCCGCTACGACCCTGACCACCTGCTGCTGCGGATCACCGCGACCGAGGCACGGCGGGGTCTTGTCGATTTCGACCGGATCGAGGACATGCTGGACCAACACCCCCGCCACGACCACCGGATGCTGGACCGCGTGACGCCGCTGGCCGCGCCCCTGCTGCTGGAATACGGCCGCGTGCCCATCACCGGTCAGGGCCGCGAACGCCTGGCCGAGGCCGAGGCGGCCACGCTGATGGCCGAGGCGGGCCTGACGTGAGCCATCCCTTCGCCTTCGCAGGCCACGCGCTTCAGGCGCGGCCGTCCGGCGCCCTGTATTGGCCCGAACGCCGCTGGCTGGTGGTGGCCGACCTGCACCTGGGCAAGTCCGAGCGCCTGGCCCGGCGCGGCGGGTCGCTGTTGCCGCCCTACGAGGTGCTGGCGACGCTGGACCGGCTGGAGGCCGAAATCGTTGCGACCGATCCCGCCGCAGTCATCAGCCTGGGCGACGGCTTCGACGACGACGCGGCAGCCCTGGCGCTGTCCGACATGCTTTGCGACCGGCTGCGCGGCATGGCTTGGGGGCGGCGCTGGATCTGGGTCAGCGGCAACCACGACCCGTCCCCCGTCTGCCTGCGCCTGCCGGGCGAGACTGTGGATGAACTGGCGGATGGGCTGGTCCTGCGCCATCAGGCTGGGCAGGGGCCGGATGTCTCCGGGCATTTCCACCCCTGCGTGCGGTTGGCGGGGGACAGGCGGCGCTGCTTTCTGGTCGGGCGCGACCACCTGATCCTGCCGGCCTTCGGCGCCTATACCGGCGGGCTGGCCATCGACAGCCAGGCCCTGGCGGCCCTGGTGCCGCAGGGCTTGGCGATTGCCTGCGGCACCCGCGCCCTGCCCATGCCCGTGGGCACCGTCAGGCAGGCCGGAAGGTCCGGCCGTCACGCATGAAAAAGGCCGGGTCGCCATGCGCCCGGCCCTCGATCTGGTGACAGGAGCCCTCAGAAGCTGAAGTTCACGCCCAGCTTGATGTTGTGATGTTCGGGCGTCGCGCCGCTGACCAGGCGATCGGTGTCGTCGCCGAAATCGACATCGGTGTCGCCGAAGTTGCGATATTGCCATTCGGCAAAGACCGAAAGATTGTCGCGAATCCTGCGTTCGACGCCCAGGCCCAGCGAGTAGCCCGTTTCCTCGAAGCTTGCGGTCTCGGAACCGGCCGCCGTGCCGAGGTCATAGTCGAAGTCACCGTAGACGGCACCCGCGGTGCCGTAGACCAGCGTCTGCGGGTTCACGGCATAGCCCGTCTTGAACTGCAGGCCGACCATGTAGTTGACCGACGATTCAAGCTCGGTTTCCACGCCGTCCAGCAGGAAGCTGTCAGACCCGTCTATGCTGCCGCCCTCGACCCACAGTTCCGGGCCGAAGACCCAGTTGTCGCGCTGCCAGCGATAGCCCGCGTGCAGCCCTGCGTTCACACCCTTGAGATCGGCCTGGCCCAGCCCGGTGTTCCGCTCGACCCGGGTGTCGCCCACATAGCGGTCCAGCCCGATCTCGTCATCGCCCCCGAAGGCATAGCCGATGGAGCCGCCGACATAGCCGCCAGCCCAGTCGCCGACCGGCGCGACCTCTACGGTCGGGGTGACGACCGGCGCGGCCACGGGGGCGACATAGCCGCCCGCCAAGGCGCCGGACGCGCCCGAGAGAATGCCAAGGGCGAACATCGCCAGGAACGAGGTATGACGCATCGGAGCCTCCTTCGTATTTGAAATACAATCGCAGCGCGAATCGCCGTATGGATCAAGCCATAAAGGCTTGACGTCGCACCGGCAATCACGGATCGGCCGTCAGGTCGATCCGGCGCGGCATATCCGCCACAGAAATCGCTCAGATATCAAGATTCTCGACGCTGAGGGCGTTCTGCTGGATGAATTCGCGGCGGGGTTCCACCACGTCGCCCATCAGCTTGGTGAACAGATCCTCGGCCTCGGCCACGTCCTCGATGCGGACCTGAAGCATGGTGCGCGCGCCGGGGTCGAGCGTGGTTTCCCACAACTGGTCGGGATTCATCTCGCCCAGACCCTTGTAGCGTTGCAGCGACAGGCCCTTCTCGCCCTCCAGGAAGATCGCCTGCAGCAATCCCAGCGGTCCGAAGATCGGCTGGTCGCGGTCCTTGCGCACCAGCCGCGCGCCCTGGCCATAAACGTCCTGCAAGGCCTGCGTCATCTCGCCCAGGCGGCGGCTTTCGGCGCTGCGCAGCATCTGCCCGTCCAGCGTCCGGTTCTCCTCGACCCCGCGCAGGGTGCGGCTCAGGCGGATGCCGGCGTCCTGGGTCGGACGGCCCGACCAGCCACGCTCGTATTCCTCGGCGATCATGTCCAGGCGCGTGGCGACCGCCGTGGCCGCGCCTTGGGCATCCGCGTCGATCCGGTCCGGCAGCAGGGCGCCCGCAATCGCCGCCTGTTCGGTGATATGGGGCGGGTAATGCGTCGGATAGGCGCGCAGCAGGCGGCGGGCGACACGCGCCTCTCCGACAACGCGGGCGAGATCGGCGCCGACGATCTCCTCGCCCGAGGCGAGGCGTAGCGCGGCGCCTTCCACCCCCTGCTGGATCAGGTAGTCTTCCAGCGCGGCCTCGTCCTTGAGATAGACCTCGGATCGGCCGCGCGACACCTTATAAAGCGGCGGCTGCGCGATATACAGGTGGCCGGCATCGATCAGTTCCGGCATCTGGCGGAAGAAGAAGGTCAGCAGCAGCGTGCGGATATGGGCGCCGTCCACGTCGGCATCGGTCATGATGACGATCTTGTGGTAGCGCAGCTTGCCCAGGTTGAACTCGTCGCGCCCGATGCCGGTGCCAAGCGCGGTGATCAGCGTGCCGATCATGTCGGACGACAGCATCCGGTCGAAGCGCGCCCGTTCCACGTTCAGGATCTTGCCGCGCAGGGGCAGCACCGCCTGGTTCTGGCGCGACCGGCCCTGCTTGGCCGACCCGCCCGCGCTGTCACCCTCGACGATGAACAGTTCTGACAGAGCCGGGTCCTTTTCCTGGCAGTCGGCCAGCTTGCCGGGCAGGGATGCCACGTCCATCGCGGTCTTGCGCCGCGTCAACTCGCGGGCCTTGCGCGCGGCTTCGCGCGCCAGTGCGGCCTCGATGATCTTGCCGACGATAGCCTTGGCTTCGGTGGGGTTTTCCTCGAACCATTCGGCCAGCTTCTCGCCGACCAGGTTTTCCACCGCCGGGCGCACCTCGGACGACACCAGCTTGTCCTTGGTCTGGCTGGAGAATTTCGGGTCGGGCACCTTGACCGACAGCACGCAGGTCAGGCCTTCGCGCGCGTCGTCGCCGGTGAAATCGACCTTTTCACGTTTCGCGATGCCGCTGTCCTGCGCGTATTTCCCGATCACGCGCGTCAGCGCGCCCCGGAAGCCCGCCATATGCGTGCCGCCGTCGCGCTGCGGGATGTTGTTGGTGAAGGGCAGCACCGTTTCGTGGTAGCTGTCGTTCCACCACATCGCGACCTCGACCCCGATGCCGTTGCGCTCTCCGGTCATGAAGATCGGCTCGGGCATCACGGCGGACTTCGAGCGGTCGAGGAACTTCACGAATTCCCGTACGCCGCCTTCGTAGAACAGTTCGGTCTTCTGGACCTCGGCATGACGCTCGTCCTCCAGGATGATGCGGACGCCGCTGTTCAGGAAGGCCAGTTCCCGCAGCCGGTTTTCCAGCGTCTTGTAGACGTAGTCCAGGTTGCTGAACGTCCCGTCCGGCCGGTTGGTCTTGGCGGATGCCAGGAACCGCACCTCGGTCCCCTTTTCGCCGGGCTCCGCATCGCCCACGACGCGCAGGTGTTCGGCCGTGTCGCCGTGCTCGAACCGGGCGTAATGCTCCTTGCCGTTGCGCCAGACGCGCAGTTCCAGCCACTCCGACAGGGCGTTCACCACCGACACGCCGACGCCGTGCAAGCCGCCCGACACCTTGTAGCTGTTCTGGTCGAACTTGCCCCCCGCGTGCAACTGGGTCATGATGACCTCGGCCGCGGAAACGCCCTCTGTCGGATGCATGTCCACGGGGATGCCGCGGCCGTTGTCGCGCACCGAGACGCTGTTGTCGGCGTGGATCTTGACTTTCACATAGTCCGCATGACCGGCCAGGGCCTCGTCGATGCCGTTGTCCACGACCTCGTAGACCATGTGGTGCAGGCCGGACCCGTCGTCGGTATCGCCGATATACATGCCGGGCCGTTTCCTCACGGCTTCCAATCCCTTGAGAACTTTGATGGAATCGGCGCCGTATTCGGCGGTCTGCGCGGCTGCTTCGGTCATGGCTGATGCTGTCCTGTTCCTGTGGGGCCGATATAAGCATTCCGGCAGCCAAAGTCACGGGAAAGACGGGATTTTTTGCAGATTTCGGCAGGGCTTAGCCGCCTTGTTCGACCGCCTGCGACAGCCCGTCCGCCTTTGTCACGGAAAGGCGCCGTGCACGGGGTCCGAAGGCCTCGAAAAGCTCGGGGCCCGTGCCGGTCAGCAGGCTTTGCGCGGGCAGGGCGCTGATCGCGTCGTACAAGGCCGCGCGCCGGTCGGCGTCCAGATGCGCCGCCACCTCGTCCAGCAGCAGGACGACCGGCTGGTCGGACAGGGCGCGGGCGTTGGCCAGGATCAGCGACAGCAGCAGCGCCTTCTGCTCGCCGGTGGAGGACAGCGCGGCGGGCATCTCCTGCGGTCCCCAATGGGCGCCCAGATCGGCGCGGTGCGGACCGGTCAGCGTGCGGCCCGCACCCAGGTCGCGCGGGCGCATGGCGGCCAGTCGGTCGGCGATGCTGCCGGGGTCGGGATCGTCGGCCTGCCCTTCGCCCGGCAGAAGCGTCAGGGTGGCGGCGGGAAAGTCGCCGCCGTCCTGCGCTGCCGTGATGGCGGCCAGGGCGTCCAGCCGGTTCCGTGTCAGGGCCGCGCCCGCCTCGGCCATCTGCGCTTCCAGCGCGCGATACCAGGCAGGGTCGCCGATCTGGTCCTTCAGCAGGCGGTTCCGTTCCCGCATCGCCTTGTCATAGGTCAGCGCCAGATCGGCATGGTCGGGGAACAGGGACAGCGTCACCCGGTCCAGGAACCGCCGCCGTGCCTCGGGCGGGTCGGACCAGAGGCGATCCATGGCGGGCACCAGCCACAGGATGCGCAGCAGCCGCCCCAGCGCGGTCTGCGCCACCGGCTTGTCGTCGATCAGGACCGTGCGCGGCTGGAACGGCAGGGCCACCGTGTCCACCGCGTGATCGCCAAGCGCGGCGCGGATGCGCCAGCCCGCGTCCTTGCCCTGCCGCGCCTGATCCGGCGCGGGCGCCGCGCGCAGACCGCGCCCCGGCGCCAGCATGGACACGGCTTCCAGGATGTTGGTCTTGCCCGATCCGTTCGGGCCGAAGATCGCCAGGGGCCGCCGGTCCAGATCCAGATCCAGCCGGGACCAGGACCGGAACTGCGCCAGCGACAGATGCGTAAGCGTCACACCCGCATCGGCATGACGACGTAAACCGCCGTCTGGTCGGACCCTTCGCGGATCAGCGCCGCGTCGCCCGAGCCGTTGAACATGAAGACGGCATTGTCCCGGTCCACCTGCGAGGCGATCTCCTGCAGGTACTTGGCGTTGAAGCCGATCTCCAGCGGGTCGTCGGCATAGGCCACGATCAGTTCTTCTTCCGCCGCGCCCGCATCGGGGGCGTTGACAGACAGGACCAGCCGGTCGGCTTCCAGGGCCAGCTTGACGGCGCGGGACCGTTCGCTGCTGACGGTCGCCACCCGGTCCACCGCGCGGGCGAAGTCGGTGGCGTCCACTTCCAGCTTGCGGGCGTTGTTCACCGGGATCACGCGCGAATAATCCGGGAAGGTGCCGTCGATCACCTTCGAAGTCAGCGTCAGCGTGGGCGTGGCGAAGCGGACCTTGGTTTCGCTGACCGACACGGCGATCTCGGTGTCGTCGTCGTCCAGAAGCTTGCGCAGCTCGGCCACCGTCTTGCGCGGCACGATCACGCCCGGCATCTCGTCGGCGCCGACCGGCAGGGGCGCGTCGATGCGCGCCAAGCGGTGCCCGTCCGTCGCCACGCAGCGCAGCATCGGCTGGCCATCGACCTGCGCCACGTGCATGTAGACGCCGTTCAGGTAATAGCGCGTTTCCTCGGTGGAAATCGCGAACTTGGCCTTGTCGAACAGGCGGCGCAGCATGTCGGCCTTGGCCTTGAAGTTGGCGCTGTATTCGGACGAGGCCATGACCGGGAAATCCTCGCGCGGCAGGGTCGCCAGGCTGAAGGACGACCGCCCCGCCTGAACCGACAGCCGCCCCGCCGCGTCGTCGCTGCTGATCTGGACCAGCGCGCCGTCGGGCAGCTTGCGCGCGATCTCGTTCAGCATCACGGCGCTGACGGTGGTGGCGCCGGGGCGTTCGACCTGGGCGGGGGCCTGGTCCACCACCTCGGTATCCAGGTCGGTGGCGCGGAAGCTGACGCCTTCGGGCGTCGCCTCGATCAGCACGTTTGCCAGGATCGGGATGGTGTTGCGGCGTTCCACGACCGATTGGGCCTGAGACACGGCTTTCACCAGAACGGCGCGCTCGATCGAGAATTTCATCGCTTTTCCCTATGCCTGCGGCCGTCCCGGCCCGTATGCGGACCTGATTTGTAACGGCCCGCGCAGGCGCTCACAAGGGTTTCGTGCGTCAGGCTTCCAGCAAGCGCTTCAGCATGGCCACGTCCTCGGCCAGGGCGTGATCCTCGACCACCAGTTCCTCGATCTTGCGGATGCCGTGCATGATCGTGGTGTGGTCGCGCCCGCCGAAGCGGCGGCCGATCTCGGGCAGGGACCGGCTGGTCAGCTGCTTGGACAGGTACATGGCGATCTGCCGGGGACGCGCGACGTTGCGGGCGCGCTTGGGACCGATCAGGTCGGCCAGGCGGATGTTGTAATGTTCCGCCACGCGGCGCTGGATGTCGTCGATGGAGATCTTGCGGTCGTTCGTGCGCAGGATGTCGGCCAGGCATTCCTGGGCCACCTCCAGCGTGATCTCGCGGCGCAGCAGGCTCGCATGGGCGAACAGGCGCTGCAGCGCGCCTTCCAGCACGCGGACGTTGGTGGTGATGCGGTGGGCCAGGAACTCCAGCACGCCGGCGCCGATCTGCAGGTCGGGCTGCTGGGCGCGGAAGCCCTCGGTCTTGGATTGCAGGATGCCCAGGCGCAGCTCGTAGGTCGTGGGGTGAAGGTCCACGATCAGCCCGCAGGACAGGCGCGACTTGATGCGCTCCTCAAGGCCCTTGATCTCGGCCGGGGCGCGGTCGGCGGAAATGACGATCTGCTTGCCCTGGTCGACCAGGGCGTTGAAGGTGTGGAAGAATTCCTCCTGGGTGCTGTCCTTGCCGGCAATGAACTGGACGTCGTCGACCATCAGCATGTTCACGTTGCGGAACATGCCCTTGAAATCCATGATCGTGCTTTCGCGCAGGGCCTGCACGAAGCGGTACATGAACTGTTCGGCAGAAAGATACAGCACCTGCGCCAGGGGATGGCGCCGCTGGTATTCATGCGCGATGGCGTGCATCAGGTGGGTCTTGCCCAGGCCCACGCCGCCATACAGGAACAGGGGGTTGAAGCCCACCGGCCCGCCTTCGGCCACGCGGCGCGCGGCGGCATGGGCCAGTTCGTTGGGCTTGCCCACGACGAAGTTGCCGAAGGTATAGCGCGGATCGAGCGAGGCGCCCAGGTCGGTGCGGGCCATGCGGGCCGACGCGGGCGCCGCGGCCGAGGCGACGGGGCGCACAGGCCGGGCAG
>NZ_JAFNAW010000039.1 GCF_017356265.1 Paracoccus fontiphilus
GCGCCACGCTCGACATCGCCCTCGCTGCATCAGGATGTGACAGCGTCACCGTGCTGCACAAGCCGCGGCTGCTCAGCGACAACGGCCCCTGCTACATCGCTGGCGACTTGGCCGAATACCTCGAAGAAAAAGGTATGGACCATGTCCGTGGCGCCCCTAATCATCCTCAGACGCAGGGCAAGATCGAACGCTGGCATCAGACCCTCAAGAACCGCATCCTTCTGGAAAACTATTACCTGCAGGGCGACCTCGAGGCGGCCATCGCGGCCTTTGTCGATCATTACAACAACCACCGCTATCACGAGAGCCTCGGCAATCTCACGCCCGCTGACGTCTACTTCGGACGCGGCCCGGCCATCCTGGCAGAAAGGGAGAAGATCAAGAAACTGACCATCCAGAGCCGGCGCTTGAACCATCTGCGCCAGGCAGCATAATCTCAACCTACAGAGCCAGAGCCCTCCAGAGCAAAATCAGGTCGCCTGTTCCAAATCATTCGACGACGGACACTCTTCACCGGAACAAAGCGCATGGTGGGTCGCATTGCCGCCTCGCAAATGGCCTCGGCGTCCGCCATGTCGTTCTTCTGGCGCTTCACGAAAGGCTTCACATAGGCAGGCGGGATCAGCCGCACATCATGGCCCAGCTTGCCAATTTCCCGGCCCCAGAAGTGCGCGCCGCCGCAGCCTTCCATTGCCACAACGCATGATGGCAGCTGCCTGAAAAACTCCAGCACATGAGTGCGCCGCAACTTCTTGCGCAGAACGGCCCGCCCTGCGCCGTCAACTCCATGCACCTGGAACACATTCTTCGCCAGATCGAGCCCGACCGTGATAATCTCCGACATGACCGCTCCCCTTGTGGATCGTTGCAGACCCACCTTGGCACATCAGATGCCGTCGGGGGGCGGTCACATCATCAACGCACCCAGACGCAGCATCCCTTCACGTCGCTCGGCAGGGCTTACATCCGTTGTCCCATTACACCAGGGAATGGCGTTCCAGATCAGGCTTGCGCGTCGGGGAACCTGCGCCAGTTCCATGAAGCGACATATTGCTTCCGCAGTCGGATCGTCGTTGTCGCGCGAGATGAACCCCGAGCCGCCATTTGCAGGGTCTGTCTTTGGTCCAGGCTTTTCCAGCAAGAACAGAATTTCCGCATCGACACCGCCATCCAGCGGATCGAAATCCGGCACATAGCCCCGGTCCTCGGCACGCAGGGAGTCCACATATTCCGCCAACTGCGCGACTTGTGGGGCGGCGCGCAACCTTTGACGCATTTCGACTGCGTCGGCGTTCCTCAAGGCGCGTGGCATTTAAGGCCAAGAATTGTCCGCTGTCATGCGTTTCACCCGTTCCCCGGCCGAAACGCCTTCACCTTCCCCGCATCCGTCTCGACCCGCGCCGCGCCGATCAGGTCTAGGCAATAGGGCACCGCCGCGAACACCGCGTTCAGGCAGGTCGCGATCGCCCCCGGCTTGCCCGGCAGCGTGATGATCAGCGTCGCATCCCGGATCACCGCCGTTTGCCGCGACAGGATCGCGGTCGGCACCTCGGCCAGGGAGGCGCGGCGCATTTCCTCGCCAAAGCCGGGGAGTTCCTTGTCGGCCACGTCCATCACCCCTTCGGGCGTCTGGTCGCGCGAGGCGGGGCCGGTGCCGCCGGTGACAAGGATCAGGTCCGCGCCGCCATCGACCAGTTCGCGCAGCTTCATGCCCACGCCCTCGCGTCCATCGGGAATGATGGCGCGGGTGATCTCCATGGGCGAGGTCACGACGTCGCGCAGCCAGGCCTCGGCGCCGGGGCCGCCTTTGTCCTCGTATTCGCCCCGGGAGGCGCGGTCGCTCACGGTGACGATGGCGATGCGGGCGGGGCGGTCGGTCATGGCGCGGGCCTTTCACAGGGACGCGCGCAGACTGGGCGGAAACGGGGCCAAAGGAAAGCCCTGTTCCAAGTCGAGCGGCAGGGGCAAGGCAAAAGCGTGACAGCGGGGGGTCCGGGGGGCCGGTCCCCCGGCCACCGCGGGACGCAGATGCGCCGGGTGCTACTTCGCCCGCGCGTTCCGGTTCGCGACCAGCTTCAGGCGCAGCGCGTTGAGCCGGATGAAGCCCGCCGCGTCCTTCTGGTCGTATGCGCCGGCGTCGTCCTCGAAGGTCACATGCGCCTCGCTGTAAAGCGACTGGTCCGACCAGCGGCCGATGCAGGTGGCAAGGCCCTTGTACAGCTTCAGCCGCACGGTGCCCGAGACATGCTCCTGCGACTTGTCGATCAGGGCTTGCAGCATCTCGCGTTCCGGGCTGAACCAGAAGCCGTTGTAGATCAGTTCCGCATAGCGCGGCATCAGGCTGTCCTTGAGGTGTCCGGACCCGCTGTCCAGCGTGATCTGCTCGATCCCGCGATGGGCTTCCAGCAGGATCGTGCCGCCCGGCGTCTCGTAGATGCCGCGCGACTTCATGCCGACGAAGCGGTTCTCCACGAAGTCCAGCCGCCCGATGCCGTGCTTGCCGCCCAGTTCGTTGAGCCGCGTCAGGATCGTGGCGGGCGACAGCGCCTGCCCGTCGATCGCCACCGCGTCGCCGCGTTCGAAGGTGACCTCGATGAATTCGGGCTGATCCGGCGCATCCTCGGGGTTGACGGTGCGCTGATACACATAGTCCGGCGCGGCCTCGGCCGGGTTTTCCAGCGCCTTGCCTTCGCTGGAGGTATGCAGCAGGTTCGCGTCCACGCTGAACGGCGCCTCGCCGCGCTTGTCCTTGGCGATGGGAATCTGGTTCTGTTCGGCGAACTCGATCAGCTTGGTGCGGCTGGTCAGATCCCACAGCCGCCAGGGCGCGATGACCTTGATCGACGGGTCCAGCGCATAGGCCGAGAGCTCGAACCGCACCTGGTCGTTGCCCTTGCCGGTCGCGCCATGGGCCACCGCATCCGCGCCATGCTGATGGGCCAGTTCCACCAGCCGCTTGGAAATCAACGGACGCGCGATGGAGGTGCCCAGCAGGTACAGACCCTCGTAGAGGGCATTGGCGCGGAACATGGGGAACACGAAGTCGCGCACGAACTCCTCGCGCAGGTCTTCGATGTGGATGTTTTCCGGCGCGATGCCCAGCAGCTCGGCCTTGGCGCGCGCGGGTTCCAGTTCCTCGCCCTGGCCCAGGTCGGCGGTGAAGGTGATCACCTCGCAGCCGTATTCGGTCTGCAGCCATTTCAGGATGATCGAGGTGTCCAGCCCGCCCGAATAGGCAAGGACGACTTTTTTCGGCGCGTCAGACATGCGGTTAACCCTTCGGCAAAGTTTCCGGGGCAATAAGGCAGAAGCGACGTTGTCACAAGGGCTGGGGGCAGGATAGCGTGCGCAGGCATTTGTTCAGGTGATTTCGTGATCGCGCTTCGACTTTTGCGGCATTCAATTTGGCAGATCCTGCGCCCTCCCAAGGCGATGATGTGGCTGGTTGCGGCCATTCCGATGGCGATGGCCCTCGGCGCAATGTTGTTCGTTGGCCAAAGACAAGGAGGGGTTCCGACTGCTGCGGTTATCCTGACCAGCATGGCGGCGCTTCCTGTTCTCGTGGCAATGGCGGGTCTGGGCTGGCACCGCCACATTCTGCCGGGCGAACCGCTGCGGCTGCAAAGGAACGGCATGGGGCGATGTTTCAGGGGAAGGATTTCTGGTCATGTGGGTTCCTTTCCTCCTGATCATACCGGCCACGATCCTGCTTTTCCTGACGTCGTCAGTCCTGCCCGACGAACCCGGCAGGACCAAGGATGCCGCCATGTCCGTCATCCTGTTCGGATTGAGCGTGTCGTCCGGCACGCTGATGGCCTACGTCTCGCCCATAATGCCGGAGGTGGCGCTGAACAGCGCCGCGCAGGACGCCACGCGGTGCGCGTCGATAGGGGGCGCGTCCGCACCGCATTGATCCTGGGCCTCATTTTCGCCTTGGCGCAGCGCGGCGGAATCCTGTTGATCGATCAATTGGCAGGCCCCCGCACGCCGCTTGCCCATGGCCTGAAATATGGCGGCTGCCTGCTGCCGGGCGCCCTGGGCTTTTCGCTTGCAACGACGCTATGGAGCAACTTTGCCGAAGGCCGAGCCCTGCGCTGACCCTTGCCAAACGCCCCCTTTCGCGTCATGCGCAGGCGCATGGAAAACGCCGCCCTCTCCTTCCCCGCCCTGGTCCGCAACGCCGAAGCCGCGATCCGCGACCTGTTCGAGCCGATGCCCCTGCAGCGCAACGACCATCTGTCGGCCAAGTTCGGGGCCGATATCTGGCTCAAGCGCGAGGATCTGACCCCCGTACGCTCCTACAAGCTGCGGGGCGCCTTCAACGCCATGCGCAAGCTTGTCGCGCCGGGGCAGGCGACGAATGCGCATTTCGTCTGCGCCAGCGCGGGCAACCATGCCCAGGGCGTGGCCTATGCCTGCCGCCATTTCGGCGCGAAGGGCACGATTTTCATGCCGGTGACGACCCCCAGGCAGAAGATCGACAAGACCAAGGTCTTCGGCGGCGACGCCATCGAGATCGTGCTGACCGGCGACTATTTCGACCAGACGCTGGCGGCCTCGCAGGCCTTCGCGGCGGAACGCGGCGCGCAGTTCCTGGCGCCCTTCGATTCGGCCGACGTGATCGAGGGTCAGGCGACCGTCGGGCTGGAGATGCTGGAGCAACTGGGCGAAGCGCCCGATCTGGTGGTGCTTCCGGTCGGCGGGGGCGGGCTGGCGGCGGGTGTGACCCGATACTTCGCGGAAGTCGCGCCCGACACGCAATTCGCCTTTGCCGAGCCCCTGGGCGGGGCCAGCCTTCAGGCGGCCCTGCAGCAGGGCGCGCCCGTCGCCCTGCCTGCGGTGGACAATTTCGTCGATGGCGCGGCGGTCGCCCGCATCGGCG
Source organism: Paracoccus fontiphilus (assembly GCF_017356265.1). Lineage (GTDB taxonomy): Bacteria > Pseudomonadota > Alphaproteobacteria > Rhodobacterales > Rhodobacteraceae > Paracoccus > Paracoccus fontiphilus. The sequence continues at coordinate 4,883 of NZ_JAFNAW010000039.1, forward strand.
CCCTGCCCTTCGAGGCGCTGCGCCGCTTCAGCCCCCAGGACGTGCATCTTGCCCCCGAGGACCGCATCTGCACCACCATGCTGGAGATGCTGAACCACGAGGGCGTGGTGCTGGAACCCGCGGGCGCACTGGCCATCGACGTCCTGGGCGACCTGGGCGACCTGTCGGGCAAGCGGGTGGTCTGCGTCTGCTCGGGCGGCAATTTCGACTTCGAGCGCCTGCCCGAGGTCAAGGAACGCGCGCAGCGCTTCGCGGGCGTGAAGAAGTACTTCGTCCTGCGCCTGCCGCAGCGCCCCGGCGCCCTGCGCGATTTCCTGGAACTGCTTGGCCCCGACGACGATGTGGCGCGCTTCGAATACCTGAAGAAGTCGGCCCGCAACTTCGGCTCGATCCTTCTGGGCATCGAGACCTCGGCGCCCGAGAACCTGACGACCCTGAAGGCGCGGCTGGATCAGGCCGGCTTCGTCTATCGCGACATCACCAACGACGACATCCTGGCCGAACTGCTGGTCTAATCTCGCGTTTACCGGGTCTTTACTGCCAGGGGGTTATGCCCTTGGCATGAAACGTGCGAATCGACAGACCTCCACCCCTTCGAAGCAGACGGCGACGCGCCTGATGCGCCGCGTCCTTGTCGTCAGCCACAACGCCGCGCAGCGCCGCATCTTCGCCATCCAGTTGCAGCGCGCCCATTACGAGGTGTTCGAGGCAGGCTCGGTCGAGGAAGCCTTGCAGTTGTGCCAGCGCTGCGAACCCGACATCGTGCTGTCCGACTGGATCATGCCGGGCCAGACCGGGCTGGACCTGTGCCGCGCCTTCCGCGCGAGCGAGCGCAGCAACTATGGCTATTTCGTCCTGCTGACCTCGGCCCGCGAGGCCGAGGACATCTCTCGCGGGCTGGAAGCCGGGGCCGACGACTTCCTGACCGAGCCTGTCACGCATGGGGAATTGCTGGCACGCCTGGCCGCGGGCGAACGCATCTTGCGGGTGGAGGAGGAGTTGCGGTCCAGCAACGCCCAGCTTCGCAAGGCGCTGGACCGGCTTCGCGAAACCCAGGCCGCCATCGACCGCGACCTGCGCGAGGCGCGAAAGCTGCAGCAGGGGCTGGTCAAGGAACGCTCGGGCCGGTTCGGGTCGATCCAGCTTTCGCTGCTGCTGCGCCCGGCGGGCCATATCGGCGGCGACCTGGTGGGCTTTTTCCCCATCAGCGAGGATCGGGTCGGCATCTATGCGCTGGACGTGTCGGGCCACGGCGTCACCGCCGCCCTGCTGACGGCGCAACTGTCGGTGCATCTGTCGGGGTCGGCCGACCAGAACGTGGCCCTTCGCGCCGCCCAGACCGGGACCGATGCGGTCAGCCCGGCGGCGCTTGCGCATTTCTTCAACAACATGATGCTGGAGGAGATGGCGACCGACACCTACTACACGATGATCTATGCCGAACTGAACCATGTCACGGGACGGCTGCGCATGGTGCAGGCCGGCCATCCCCATCCGGTGCTGCAACGCGCCGACGGCTCGGTCCGGCCGCTGGGCCGTGGCGGAATGCCGATCGGCGTCTTCGAGAAACCCGTCTTCGACGAGATCGAGCTGGTGATGGAACCGGGCGACCGGCTGCTGATCTGTTCCGACGGCATCACCGAGGCGACGAACCCGGCGGGCCGCATCCTGGGCGATGACGGGGTCGAGGCGATCCTGCGCACCAATGCCTTCCTGGGCGGCCACGTGTTTCTGGAATCCATGGCCTGGTCGGTGTCGGAATACTGCCGGGGCGAACGGCAGGACGACATGTCGGCGGTGCTGGTCGAATACCTGGCCCCGGCCGAGATGGTGCAGCTGACCGGGCGCTAGATCAGCGGCCGGAACCGCATCAGCATGGCCCGCGCCCCCGGATCGGCAAGCAGATCCAGGGCGGCCCGGGGGCTGGCCCAGCGGGCGCTGTGATGCGGCTCGGTCGGGTCGGACAGGCGCAGGATCGGGCGCGCGATCCAGACGTGGCACAGCTTTTCCGCAAACCAGCCGTAATCCGGCATGAAGGCGAAGCGGCGATAGGTGCCCAGCCAGCGGGCGCTGCCGATGGTCCAGCCGGTTTCCTCGAACACCTCGCGGTGCAGCGCGCGCAGGCCGCTTTCGCCCGGGTCGATGCCGCCGCCGGGCAACTGGAACTCGGGCTCGGGGGTAGCCTGATAGGTCAGCAGCAATCGACCGCCGCGCGCCAGCAGGGCATAGGCGCCCGGTCTCGGGTGATGGCGTCGGCCGGGCTGCGGGGGATTGCCGTAGCGGCGGATCATGGTGCCTCCGGTGGTTTGCGCCTGTCTAGCGCGGGCGGGGGCGTCGCGGAAGCCGCCCCCTTGGGATTGCCGGCAAAGCGCCTATATTGGGCGCGACCCGGCCCGCCCTGCGCGGGCCCGCACAGTATTTTCAGGAACCGCCGCATGAGCATGATCAACCAGATTGCGTGGGACGACACGGTATTGCCGTTCCAGTTGGACCGTTCGGACATCCGGGGACGCGTCGTCCGGCTGGACGGGGTGCTGGACCACATCCTGTCGCGCCACGACTATCCCGCCCCCGTCAGCGCCATGGTGGCGGAACTGGCGCTGCTGGTGGCGCTGATCGGCCCCACGGTCAAGCTGCGCTGGAAGCTGAGCCTGCAGGTCCGCGGCAACGGCGCGATCCGCACGCTGGCGGCGGACTACTACGCCCCCGAGCGCGACGGCGCGCCCGCCCGCATCCGCGCCTGGGCCAGCTTCGACGAAGGCCGCCTGGACGGCCGCCCGCCCTTCCAGCAGATCGGCGAGGGGTATTTCGCCCTGCTGATCGACCAGGGCGAGGGCACGCTGCCCTACCAGGGGATCACGCCGCTTGCGGGCGGGTCGTTGTCGGCCTGCGCGCAGACCTACTTTGCCCAGTCCGAGCAGTTGCCGACCCGCTTCCAGCTTGCCAGCGGCTATTCGCGGCTGTCGGGCGAAAGCGGCCATTGGCGCGCGGGCGGCATGATGCTGCAAACCCTGCCCGCGACCCCCATGCAGGGCGGCGAGGGCGGCAGCGGCGCGGGCGGGCTGATCGAGGCCGCCGACATCCTGCAGGGCGCCGAGTCCGAGGACTGGAACCGCGCCAACCTGCTGCTGGACACCGTCGAGACGCTGGAGCTGATCGGTCCCTCGGTGGGGCCGACCGACCTGCTGCTGCGCCTGTTCCACGAGGAAACGCCGCGCGTCTTCGACACGCAGCGGGTGGAATTCGGCTGCTCCTGCACGTCCGACCGGGTGCGCGACACCCTGTCGATCTATTCGGCCAAGGACATCGCCCACATGACCACGGAGGCGGGCATCGTCACCGCCGACTGCCAGTTCTGCGGCGCGCATTACGAGTTCGACCCCAACAGCCTGGGCTTCGAGGCGACGGTGGATGCCGACGGCCAGCCGCTGTCCGACAGGGCGGCCGAGTGATCCCCGACTGGTCCCCGGACCGTCTGCGCCGGGCCCTGACCGTCGCGGCAGGGCCAAGTTCGGATTACGACCTGAACCCCGACGTCGCCCCGCCCGCAGGCACCCTGCGGGCGGCGGGCGTCCTTGCAGCCTTTCACGAGGATGACGGGCGGCTGGTCCTGACCAAGCGCGCATCTGGCCTGCGCCACCATCCGGGCCAGATCGCCCTGCCCGGCGGCAAGGTCGATGCCGGCGACGCCGACGCGATCGCCGCCGCCCTGCGCGAGGCGCGCGAGGAGGTGGGCCTCGACCCCGCGCAGGTCGACCTGCTGGGCACGCTGCCTCCGCACCGCACCGTCACGGGCTTTGCCGTCACCCCGGTGATCGGCATCATCCGCGGGTCCTTCCAGCCCCGTCCCGAACCGGGCGAGGTCGACGAGGCCTTCACCCTGCCCTTCGCCCATGTCGCCGACCCGTCCCGTTATCGGGTCGAGCGCCGCCGCTGGCGCGAGGGCTGGCGCAGCTATCACGCCGCGCCCTTCGGCCCCTACTACCTGTGGGGCGCGACGGCCCGGGTGCTGCTGGGTCTGGCCAGAAGGATGGCGGCGTGACCCGGCTTCCCGCGTCCATCATGCAGGACCCCGGCCTGCAATCGGTCTTCGACGCCATCCGGGCGGGCGGGCATCGCGCCTGGCTGGTCGGCGGCGCGGTGCGCAACGCGCTTCTGGGCGAGCCGGTGGGCGACCTGGACCTGGCGACCGATGCACCGCCCGAGGCAGTCACGCAGCTGGCCCGCGCGGCAGGGCTGAAGCCGGTGCCGACGGGAATCGACCATGGCACGGTGACGGTCGTGGCCGGCGGGCGCGGCTTCGAGGTGACGACGCTGCGCCACGATGTCGAAACCGACGGACGCCGCGCCGTGGTGGCCTTTTCCGACGACCTGGACCAGGACGCGCGGCGGCGCGACTTCACGATGAACGCGCTTTACGCCGATCGGGACGGCACGGTGATCGACCCGGTGGGCGGTCTCGACGATCTGCACGCCCGGCGGCTGCGCTTTGTCGGCGATCCCGCACAGCGCATTGCCGAGGACTACCTGCGCATCCTGCGTTTTTTCCGCTTTCTCGCCTGGTATGGCCGCGACGCCGATCCGGCGGCGGTCGCCGCCTGCCGCGACGGGCGCGACGGGCTGGACCGCATCTCGCGAGAGCGCATCGGCCAGGAATTGCGAAAGCTGCTGATGGCCCCCGATCCGGCCCCCGCCGTCCGGCTCATGCGGGATACCGGCGTGCTGGACAAGGTGCTGCCCGATGCGACGCCAGGGCGGTTCGATGCGCTTCGATCCCCTGCCCCGTGGCTTGCCCGCCTGGCGGCCCTGTCCCAGGCCGACCTGACCGACGCCCTTCGCTTGTCGCGGCCCGATGCGCGCGGTCATCGCACCCTTGTCACCGCCCTGGCCGAGGACTGGTCCTTCAACCGCATCGCCTATCGCCTGACGGGGGACCTGGCCCAGGGCGCGGCGTTGCTGGTGCAGACCGGCGCCTCCGGGCCGCGCCCGGGCTGGACCGACGCGCAGGCCGCCGCCCGCCCCCTGCCGATCGCCGCGTCCGACCTGCAACCGTATCTTCAAGGCCCCGCCCTGGGGCGCGGGATGAAGGCGGCCGAGGAAGCCTGGATCGAATCGGGCTTTGCCATGCCCCCGCCTGCCCTGATCGACATCGCCCGTCTGGGCGGAGAGGCCCCATGACGTTTCACCACCACCTCGGCCGCCTGATCGACGCCTTCCGTCCGGCGGAGGGCCCGCCGCCCGCCACCCTGCTGGCCTTCTTCCGCTGGTGCCTGTCCGGTGCCTGGGGCGGGCTGGCGCTGGCGGCCGTCGCCTCGGCCCTGGGGGGTGTCGCCGACGTGGTGGGGGCGGTCCTGCTGGGCTGGGTCGTCGATGCCATCGCCACCGGCACGCCCGAAGCGCTGTGGAGCCGGAACGGGCTTCTGATCGCGGCCTTCGTGGGCTTCTTCCTGCTGCTGCGGCCGCTGATCTTCGGCTTCTCGACGGCGACCAGCAGCGTGATCATCGGGCCGAACGTGCTGCCGCTGGTGCTGTCGCGGATTCACCGCTGGACCATGGGCCATTCGGTCGCCTTCTTCGACAACGACTTCGCCGGGCGGCTGGCGCAGAAGCAGATGCAGACCGCCCGCGCCGTCACCGACGTGGCATCGGAAATGGTGAACGTGGTGGCCTTTGCGCTGGCCTCGGTCCTGGGGTCGGCGGCTTTCCTGGTGTCGGTCGATACCTGGGGCGCGGTCGCGCTGATCCTGTGGATGGGGGCCTATCTGGGGCTGATCCGGTTCTTCCTGCCGCGCATCCGGGCGAAATCCGGCGCCCGCGCGTCCGCCCGGGCGATGATCACGGGCCAGGTCGTCGATACCATCACCAACATCAAGACCGTCAAGCTGTTCGCCCATGCCGAACACGAGGACCGCGCCGCCTTGGGCGCCATGGCCGGTTTCCGCGAACGCGCGCTGGATTTCGGGGTGGTCAGCAGCACCTTCCGCATGTCGCTGATGGTGATCGCGGGCGTGCTGCCGGTGATCCTGGTCGGCGGGTCCATCATGCTGTGGCGGCAGGGACAGGCCACGCCGGGCGACGTGGCGGCGGCGGGGGCCATCGCCATGCGCCTGTCGCAGATGACCGGCTGGGTCAGCATGGCGCTGATGGGCATCTGGGGCAGCGTGGGCGAGGTCGAGGACGGCATGAAGACCCTGTCGCCCGCCCATGCCCTGACCGATGCGCCCGATGCCGTTCCGCTGGAGAATGTCGCGGGCCGGGTCGATTTCGACGGCGTCGGCTTCGCCTATGGCCGCGACGACGGCGGCCTGCGCGACCTGGACCTGCATATCCGCCCGGGCGAGAAGGTGGGCATCGTCGGCGCATCCGGCGCGGGCAAGTCCACGCTGGTCGCGCTGCTCTTGCGGCTTTACGACGTGGAAAAGGGCGCGATCCGGATCGACGGAAAGGACCTGCGCCATGTCACGCAGGAAAGCCTCCGCCGCCAGATCGGCATGGTCACGCAGGAAACCGCGATGTTCAACCGATCCGCCCGCGACAACATCCTGTATGGCCGTCCCGGCGCCTCCCAGGCCGAGGTGGAGGCTGCCGCCAGGGCGGCCGAGGCGCATGACTTCATCCTGACGCTTCAGGACCATCAGGGCCGCAAGGGTTATGACGCGCATCTGGGCGAACGGGGCGTCAAGCTCTCGGGCGGGCAGCGCCAGCGGATCGCCCTGGCCCGCGCCTTCCTGAAGGACGCCCCGATCCTGGTCCTGGACGAGGCGACAAGCGCGCTGGACAGCGAGGTCGAGGCGCAGGTCCAGGACGCCTTGGTGCGCGCCATGAAGGGCAAGACGGTGCTGGCCATCGCGCACCGCCTGTCCACCATCGCAGAACTGGACCGGATCATCGTCCTGGACGCGGGCCGCATCGTGGAACAGGGCAGCCACGACCAGCTTCTGGCGCGCGGCGGGCTTTACGCCCGCTACTGGAATCGGCAATCGGGCGGCTTCCTGGGAACCGAGGAGGCGGCCGAATGACCCTGTGGCGCGTCGAACGCCTGGGCCGGCGCGGCGATGGCGTGGCGGTCAGCGACAGGGGCCGCGCCCTGGCCCCCCTGACCCTGCCCGGCGAGGAGATCGAGGGCGAGCCCCAGGCCGGCCGCATCGCCGCCCCCCGGATCGTCACGCCTTCGGCGGACCGGGTGCGGCCCGTTTGCGCGCATTACCGCGCCTGCGGGGGCTGTTCGCTGATGCACGCCTCTGACGGCTTCACGACTGCCTGGAAGCGGCAGGTGGTCGAGGCAGCCCTGGCGGCCCGTGGCCTGCCCGCGCCGGTCACGGGGGTGCATGTCTCGCCCCCGCTGTCGCGGCGGCGGGCGGTCCTGTCGGGCAGGCGGACCAAAAAGGGCGCCCTGGTGGGTTTTCACGCCCGCGCCTCGGACGTGATCGTGGATCTGGCCGAATGCCATGTCATGCGGCCCGAGATCACCGCCGCCCTGCCCCTGCTGCGGCGGATCACCGTGGCGGGCGCCTCGCGCGGCGGGGAACTGACGCTGACCGTGATCCACGGTCCCGCCGGCCTGGATGTGACCGTCACCGGCGGCAAGCCGATGGAACCCGCGCTGTTCCAGACCCTTGCGGCCCTGGCCGGGGAAGGCGATCTGGCGCGGCTCACCTGGGACGGGCAGTCGATCACCCGCCGGTCCCCTGCGCTGCCCATGGGCCGCGCGCGGGTCGTGCCCCCGCCCGGCGGCTTTCTGCAGGCGACGCTGGACGGCGAGGCCGCGCTGGTGGACGCCGTTCGCGACTTCACCCGCGGCGCCTCGCGCATCGTGGATCTGTTTTCCGGCTGCGGGACGTTTTCGCTGCCGCTTGCCGAGGGCGCGGCCGTGATGGCCGTCGAGGGCTTGGCCGCGCCGCTGGCCGCGCTTGATGCTGGATGGCGGGGGGCGCCCGGCCTGAACCAGGTCAGGACGCAGATTCGCGATCTGGCCCGGCGCCCCCTGCTGGCGGACGAACTGGCCGGTTTTGACGCAATCGTGATCGACCCGCCGCGCGCAGGGGCCGAGGCGCAGGCACGGGAAATCGCCGCCTCGCGCGTGGGCAGGGTTGCCTTCGTCGCCTGCGACCCGGTGAATTTCTCAAGGGATGCGCAGATTCTTGCTGATGGGGGTTTCGTGCTGTCGCGGTTGTCCGTGGTTGACCAGTTCCGGTGGTCGCCCCATGTCGAAATCGTCGCGGGATTCGTCAGAAGCTAGTCAAATCCCATGGTTTTATGGTACTTGAAGCACCATAAAAAATTCAGAAACGTCAGAGGCAGTGATGATAAAGGCAACCCGTCGCACCGTCACGTTATCGATGCTCGCCTTGCTGGCAGCATGTGGCAAACCCCCAAGCAAGTTCAAGGCCTATAACGGGCCCGCCGTGACGCAGGTGGTCGTGAACAAGAGCGACCGCAAGATGTATCTTCTGCACGGCACCACCGTGCTGAAATCCTATGAGGTGGGCCTGGGCAACGTGCCCGTCGGCCACAAGCAGTTCGAGGGCGACGGCAAGACGCCCGAGGGCGTCTACTTCATCGACCGCTTCAATCCGCGCAGCCGGTATCACCTGTCGGTCGGGGTATCCTATCCGAACCAGCAGGATGCCGCCCTTGCCACCGCGCTGGGCCGGCACGCGGGCGGGGACATCTTCATCCACGGCCGCGGCCCCGAGGGGAACCGCTTTGCCCAGAAGAACCGCGACTGGACCGCGGGCTGCATCGCCGTGAAGGACGAGGAGATCGAGGAAGTCTACGCGATGCTGCGCCCCGGCGTGCCGATCGTCATCAATCCCTGATCCCGGACGAACAAGGCCCCGGATGTCCGGGGCCTTTGTGCATGGCGCCTAGCTGCCCGTCAGCAGCGTCCACCAGACCTTGCCCGAAGATTCCTGATACCACGCGAAGCCCAGGTTCGTGGCGGACGGGTCCATGATGACGTCGCGGGTGTCGCGCGTGGCCATCCAGGCCGTCAGCGTCTGGATGTCGTTCTCGTAGGTTTCCGAGATGTTCTCGCCCACGATGGTGCCGAAATAGCCGGCGCGGCGGGCGCGATCCAGCGGCGACGAGCCGTCCGAGCCCCAGTGCCAGGCGCGGTTCTGGGCCGACATGTCGCGCGAATGGGCCAGGGCCGCGGCCGACAGTTGCGGGTTCAGCGTCAGCGGAGGGGCGGCGATGTTTCCGCGCAACGTGTTGATTTGCTGCAACACGCGCACCGGAATCTGCTGCGCCTCGGCCTCGTTGATCTGGTGGGCGACGGGCATCGCCTGCCCGTCGGGCGCCACAGGCGGCAGGCTGCGGGGCATGCACGCGGCAAGCGCCATCAGCGACGTCAGAGCGATCACCTTGTAATACGGCATGTTTTCGCCATCCCTCGTTCTTGTTGCGCGCAGATCTAGCGAAAGCGGCGGAAACGATCAAACGCAAGAATCCGTGAGGGCGGCGGTTTGTGGCAACTTGGCCGCTGACACCGCTTTGATTTGCCGGAATCACCGGTCGGGATTATACGCGATCCCTGCCGTACAAGGCGAAGTGGCCAAGGCCGTCTAGCAAGAACGGCTACCCATCGAAGGACACATGATGATGAGCAGGTCATCCGACATCAACCGCCGTGCCTTTCTGGGCTCGGCCGCCGCGCTTGGCGCGGCAGGGCTGGCGATGCCGTCGCTGGCGCAGCAGATCGACCCTTATACCGGCCAGGTCCTCCAGGGCGCGGCGGTGCCGGGCCAGGCCCCCGACGTCGGCACCTATACGGTCGATCCCAATGCCGACGCGCGCCGCAACCAGTCCTCGTTCCACACCCGGCATTGGAGCGACTATTATTCGGAACTGGGCAAGGGCGTGATCCTGGCGGACATCACCTCGCGCGCCATCCACTTCTGGTCGGGCGACGGAAGCACGCAACTGGTCTTCCCCTGCTCGATCCCCATCAGCGAGGAACTGACCAAGCGAGGCCAGACCGAGATCGTGCGCAAGGCCGAAAAGCCGGTCTGGACGCCCACCCCCAGCATGAGGGAAAAGGACCCGAACCTTCCCCAGCAGGTCGCGGGCGGCGCGCCCGAGAACCCCCTGGGCATGTATGCGCTGTATCTGGGCTGGCCCGCCTACCTGATCCACGGCACCCACGACACCCGCAAGATCGGCCGCAAGTCGTCCAGCGGCTGCTATGGCCTTTACAACGAGCATATCACCCGGCTCTACGCCGTGGCCGAGGTCGGAACGCAGGTCACGGTGTTCTGACCGCCTTGCCGCGCAGAAGGGGCCGTCCTGCGGCCCCTTTTCCGTTTCAGACCCAGCCCGCGATGTTGTCGCGCACCACCGCCAGCATCACCTCGACATGGGCGGGATCGTCGTTCAGGCAGGGGATGTAGGTGAACCCCTTGCCCCCCGCGTGTTCGAAGCTTTCGCGGATCTCGCCGTTGATCTCCTCCAGCGTCTCGATGCAGTCGGCGGCAAAGGCGGGCGAGATCACGGCGATGTCGGTGATGCCGCGCCTGGCCAGTTCGGCCACGTGCTCGACCGTGTAGGGGCGCAGCCATTCCTCGGTCCCGAAGACGGACTGGAAGGTGGTGTCGATGACACCGTCGGGCCAGCCCAATGCCTCCTTCAGCAGGCGCGAGGTCTTCTGGCACTGGCAATGATAGGGATCGCCTTCCAGCAGATAGCGCTTCGGCATCCCGTGATAGCTGGCCACCAGCTTGGCGGGCACGGTGTCGCCAAGCGCGCGGCGCACCGACGCCGCCAGCGCGCCGATATAGTCGGGCCGGTCGAAGTAAGGTTCGCAGGTGCGCACGGCGGGCTGCCATTTCTGCACCATCAGCGCGCGGAACAGCTGGTCGTTCGCCGTGGCCGAGGTCGCGCCCGCGTATTGCGGATAAAGCGGCAGGAACACGATGCGCTGGCAGCCCGCCTTGACCATGCGCTCCAGCACGTCCTGCGTGGACGGGTTGCCATAGCGCATGCAGAAATCGACCATCACCGCATCGCCCCATTCGGCGGTGGCGCGGGCGCGCAGCGCCTCGGCCTGGGACCGGGTGATGGTCATCAGCGGGCTTTCGTTCTTGTCCTCGTTCCAGATCAGCTTGTAGTTCTTGCCCGAGGTGAACGGCCGCTTGGTCAGGATGATGCCCTGCAGCAGCGGCTGCCATTTCCAGGCCGGATAGTCGATGACACGCTTGTCCGACAGGAATTCGTTCAGATATCGGCGCATCGACCAGTAGTCATAGCCGTCAGGCGTGCCCAGGTTGGCGATCAGGATTCCGGTCTTCTTCGGCGGGATCGAGGGGTGGTCGGCAGGCGCGTGGGCTGGCTTCATGATGTCTTCTTGGTCCTGAGTTCTTTCAGCGCGTCTTCAAGTCGGGTGGTGGCCGATCCGGGGCGTAGCGGCTTCTGCTGCGTGTCCGACGGGGACCAACCCGTCAGGAAGACCAGATCGAAGGTCGCGGCGACACGGGACGGATCGTCGCGGTCGGGGTGGTGTTCGGCCATGATGGCGGCGGCACGCGCAAGGACGTCGCGGCGCGTCGGCCGGCGCAGGCGGGCGGCCATGGCGTTCCCCTCGCCCATGGCGCGCAGGTCATGGGCCAGGTGGATCAGGTCGCGATAGCTGGCGCGCTGCGACACCACGTCCGCCACCGGCAGGGCCAGCCCGGCGCGGCCCAGAAGCTGGCCCATGTCGCGGATCTCGCCCATGGGCAGGACGCGGGGGGACAGGCCGCCCGTCACCTCAGCCTCGGCCTGGGCCAGGGCGGATCGCAACTCGTGCAGGGTCTGGCCGCCGAAACAGGCGGCGATGAACAGGCCGTCCTCTCGCAGGGCGCGGGCGCATTGCACGATCTGGCCCACCGGGTCATCGGCCCAGTGCAGGGCCATGGCGTGGATCACCAGGTCATGGGCGCCGGGCTGCAGGTCCAGGACCGGATCGTCCGGGAGGATGCGGGCATCGGGAAAGGCATCCGTCCAAACCGCCGGAAAACCCGTCACCACGGCGGGGGCGGTAAACCTTCTGTTAATCTCGGACAGCCTATCCTGGATCTCGTCGGCGGCGATCCGGTGCAGCACATCGACGAAGCCGAGGCGATTCGCCCGGTCGCGCTGGCGCAGCAGCGCGGAACGGTCGGTCAGGGCGGGGCGGTCTGGCGCGGGCATGGTCATGGGGGTGGAACATAGGGTGCTTCAGGGGGCGATGAAAGGCGCGTTGCGCCTGCTTTATCCGCCGCAATGCGTGGCCTGCGGCGCGCCCGTGGCGGGCGGCGGCGACGAACCGGGCCAGCTCTGCGCGACCTGCTTTTCCGACGCGCGCTTCATCACCGGCGCGGCCTGCGCCCGCTGCGGGGTGCCGCTGCCCCATGACGGCACGGGCCTGGACGACCCGGACCTGAGCTGCGACGACTGTCTGGCGATCGCCCGCCCCTGGCAGTGGGGCCGGGCGGCGCTGGTTTATGCCGGCACCGCACGGCGGCTGGTGCTGGCGCTGAAGCATGGCGACAGGCCGGATCTTGCCCCCGCGCTGGCGGCATGGCTGGCGCGCGCCGCCGCGCCGCTGGTGCTGCCCGACACGGTCGTGGCGCCGGTCCCGCTGCACCTGCGGCGCCTGCTCAGGCGGCGCTACAACCAGGCGGCGCTGATCTCGGGTCGCGTGGCGCGGGCGCATGGGCTGGCGCATCGGTCCGACCTGCTGCTGCGCCGCCGCCATACGCCGGGCCAGGATCACGGCGGCGTCGGCGACCGCTTCGCCAATGTCGCCGGGGCGATTGCCGTGAACCCCCGCCGCCTGGCGGAGCTGCAGGGACGGCCGGTGCTGCTGGTCGATGACGTCATGGCTTCGGGCGCGACGGCGGCGGCGGCCGCGGACGCGTTGCTGGCGGCCGGATCGGGCCCTGTTTCGGTCGCGGTTCTGGCAAGGGCGGTCAAGGATGACTAGGTAAGGGGAAGTCGACAAGGAACGTGACCCCATGACCCAGCCCAAGATCACCATCTACACCACCCGCACCTGCCCGTTCTGCATCCGCGCCAAGGGCCTCCTGCGCGAGAAGAACGCCCGCTATGACGAAATCGACGTGGACGGCGATCCCTCGGTGCGGGCGCAGATGACCCAGCGCGCCCATGGCCGCCGCACCGTGCCGCAAATCTTCATCGGCGACCGCCATGTCGGCGGCTGCGACGACCTGTTCGACCTGGAACGCCAGGGCAAGCTCGACGCGCTGCTGGCGGACAGCGCGGCCTGAGGCGGCATTCCCGACGCAGGGTCCGGCCATTGTCGGGCTTGACCAAGGGGCATCGGGCGGGGCACGGTTGCGGCTTCGCCTTGCCCGCGACCTCTCCCTGTTGCCCGTGGACCCATGCCCCTATCTGCGACCGAAACCGACCGTCCCCAGGCCAATGACCGGCTTGCCGCGAGCCTCTTTGCCGAGGTGCTGATCGCAGAACAGCTGTCTCGCAACCTCATCAGCAAGGCGCTGCCGCGCGGGATGCAGATTTCGCACTTCTCGGTGCTGAACCTGCTGGCCCATGTGAACGAGGAACGCACCCCCGCCCAACTGGCCCAGGCGTTCCACGTCACGCGCGGGGCGATGACCAACACCCTGTCGCGGCTGGAATGGGCGGGCCATGTCCACATCCGCCCCGACTGGGACGACGCGCGCCGCAAGTTCGTGTCGATCAGCCCCGCCGGGCGGGCTGCCCGCGATGCCGCCATCGCGGCCTTCATGCCCCTGATCGCCGAGGTCGTGCGCGACATCGGCGCCGACAAGGTCCGCACCGCCCTGCCCGTGCTGCGCGAATTGCGCATCCGGCTGGAAGGCGACGACGGCTAGGCCCGCTGTGCCGTCAGGATGTAGTTCACCGACAGGTCGCGATCCGACAGGCGCCAGCCGAAGGTCAGGGGATTGAAGACCATGCCCCGCCGGTCGGCCACGGCCAGCCCGGCGCTTGCGGCCATGGCGGCCAGTTCGTCGGGCGTGATGAAGCGGTTCCAGTCGTGGGTGCCCCTGGGCAGCCAGCGCATGATCCATTCCGCCCCGACGATCGCCGCGCCGAAGCTTTTCGCCGTGCGGTTCAACGTGGACAGGATCACCAGCCCGCCCGGCCGCACCAGATCGTGGCACAGGGCGACAAAGGCTGCGGGATCGGCCACATGCTCGACGATCTCCAGCGCCAGGACCACGTCAAAGCGTTCGCCCGCCTCGGCCAGGGCCTCGGCCGTCGTGGCGCGATAGTCGATGGCCAGCCCCTGCTGGTCGGCATGGACGCGGGCCACCGCGATATTGCCCTCGGCCGCGTCGGCACCCACCGCCGTGGCACCCAGGCGGGCCATCGGTTCTGTGACCAGCCCGCCGCCGCAGCCGATGTCCAGGACCCGCAGCCCCCGGAAGGGGTGCAGGTCGCGCCGGTCGCGCCCGAACTCGGCCGCGATCTGGCCGGCGATATAGTCCAGCCGCAGCGGGTTCATCAGGTGCAGCGGGCGGAACTTGCCCTTCGGGTCCCACCACTCGGCGGCCATCGCCTCGAACTTGGCGATCTCGGCAGGGTCGATGCTGGTCGTGGGGCTGGTCATGGTCTGGTCCTTCTGGCGGGCGCTTCCGTCTGGGCTTATACTGGCAGGATGGACCGATTGGCAGGACAAAACGCCGCATCGCACGGCCGGCTTCACCAGGGCGCCGAAGCCTTCGCCCGCCACGTTCTGGATGTCGGCGACGGGCATCAGATCTATGTCGAGGAAAGCGGCAATCCCCAGGGACGGCCGGTCGTGGTGCTGCATGGCGGCCCCGGCGGCGGTTGCAGCCCCTTCATGCGCCGCTTCTTCGATCCCGCGCATTATCGGGCGATCCTGTTCGACCAGCGGGGCTGCGGCCGCTCTCGTCCGCAGGCATCCGTCCACGCCAACACAACGCCCCACCTGATCGCGGATATCGAGGCGATCCGTCGGACGCTCGGCCTCGAATCGATGCTGCTGTTCGGCGGCAGCTGGGGGGCGACGCTGGCGCTGGCCTATGCGCAGGCCCATCCCGACAACGTCAGCGGGCTGGTCCTGCGCGGGGTCTTCCTGGGGATGCAGGCCGAGCTTGACTGGTTCTACGGCGGCGGCGCGGGCCGGTTCTTCCCCGACCTGTGGCAGCAGTTCTGCGAACCGATCCCCGAGGCCGAGCGCGGCGACATGATCGCCGCCTATCACAAGCGCCTGTTTTCCAGCGACGTGGGGCGGCAGGGGCGTTATGCCCAGCCTTGGCTGATGTGGGAAAACGCGCTTGCCGGGCTGCAATCGGCGGCGGTCAGCCACGCGCCCGCCGACTATGCCCGCGCCTTCGCCCGGCTGGAGAATCACTATTTCATGCATCGCTGCTTCCTGGACGAGGGCCAGCTTCTGCGCGACCGCCCCCGGATCGAGCATCTGCCCGCCGTGATCGTCCAGGGCCGCTACGACATGGTCTGCCCGCCCCTTTCTGCCTGGCGGCTGGCGGATGGCTGGCCGGGCTGCGATCTGCGGCTTGTCCCGGCCTCGGGGCACGCCTTGTCCGAACCGCGCATCTCGGCGGAACTGGTCAAGGTGATGGACGCATGGCGCGACTGACGAGACCTCTATTCAAGGATTGTTCAAGAGGATAAGTGCAACCACATAAGCGCAGCGAACCGTTGTAGGCATAATTGTCGTATCTTTTCAGAACCGTATTTCGATACAAGACGGCGCGATTTCAAAAAGCGCTGCTTGGACGTGCTATCTTTGCAGAACTGCCGATGCCAGAGCTTGAGGCTCGACCCATCGAACTGCCCTGTCGCCCCGGTCTTTACGAGCCTGATCAATTGAACCGCGTGCGAAGCTGCAATCGTGGTCATAGTTTGGCCTCGATGATGGAGGTCTGGACGCAAACCCGATGGATCGAAAGGCCGCTGGAGATTTATCGCCTTGGATCGGCAAGCATCGTCGAGGGTGTCATTGCCACAAAGTATGCATTGCATTGGATGGCCTTGCAGAAGCCCCGGCTAGCGGATGCAGTGATGCAGGCTCCCGTGTCGGATGAAACTGTTATCACCAATTCCATGCAAGGTTTGGAATTCTTCGGTCATTGGCTTGGCGACGACTGTGCAGCTTACGAGGCTTTTCGCGACCATCCAGATCTTAAATCCATGTGCATGCCGGCATGGAACGATCTTCCCTTCTTCCAGCAGGCCTTTAACCAGCAATGGAATCAAAACGCGCTGATCCAGTCGAAAAACTTGATCCTGCTCCGTGCGCTCGGATTTGATAGACGCAAAGCCGAGCGATATCGTATTCTTAGATCAAGACTCCGGGCGGCATACCGCGATGCAGTCGAAACTGGCAAGGTGGTCTTCATTCGCCGAGGCGCCAGCGCCAAGCCCCGAGCGACGATAGCAAATGAGGCGGAACTGCTGAGGCACTTGGAAGACCGAGGTATAACGATCGTTACACCTGAAGGAAATACAGGCACCTTTACTATGGTCCGTGGACATTCGTGGTTTCCCCACCGGCTGATTTCTGATTCAAACTCCCCAAAGGGAGGTCTGAATGGACGAGCAGCGGTTTGTGGTGACGGATGGTGTCTGGGCGCGCCTTGAACCCCATCTTTCCGGCAAGAAGAGCGACAGCGGGGTGACGGCCAAGGACAATCGCCTGTTCCTGGAGGCCGTTCTCTGGCGGGTGCGAACCGGTCTGCCCTGGCGTGATCTGCCATCGCAGTTCGGAAACTGGAACAGCGTGTTCCGCCGGTTTCGCAGATGGGCCAAGGGGGGTGTTTTCGAGCGCCTCTTCAGAGAGATCCGCGGCGAGCCCGATTTCGAATACGCATTGATCGACGGCACCATTGTCCAGGCTCACCAGAAGGCGAGTGGCGCAAAAGGGGGACTCAGGCTCAGGCCATCGGGCGCTCGCGCGGCGGACTGACCACGAAGATCGTGGCCTTGGTTGATGGCCTCGGCAACCTGTTCGACTTTCATCTCCTGCCGGGCCAGGCTCACGACCTGAAAGGCGTTGCACCGCTGATCGAGGATGTCGCCTTTGACGCCCTTCTGGCGGACAAGGCATTCGATGCCGAGTGGCTGCTTGCCGAACTGGACGTGCGGGGTGCGAGCGCAGTCATCCCCCCAAAGGCGAACCGCACAATCAAGCGCCACTACGATAAACACGCCTACAAGTGGCGGCACTTAGTCGAAAACTTCTTCGCGAAAATAAAGGAGTTCCGGGCCATAGCCACGCGCTACGAAAAGACTGCATGTAGCTACGCGGCCAATTGGCATCTCACCGCGACCATCATCGCCTCAAGGTGAATGTCCACGGGCCATAGATCCCCGACGAGCGGCGTTGAAGGAAGACAACTTAAAGGACCTATCAGTCGATGAGAGGCGCGTTCTTCTCGCACTTCTCGAACGCATAGGTGCGCGGCTTTCACGCTAGAGAGGGCGAATCGGTATGGAGAGGAAGACCGAATACAACATCTGGTACTGGGTGGTGGCTTTCATAGCCGTGCTTTTCATCCAGAGCCTGATCGCTGGCTGGCAATCCGTCGCTCCCATTAGCTACAGCCAGTTCGAGAAGTATCTCGCTGACGGGAAAATTTCTTCTGTCGCGGTCGGGTCAGACACTATCACAGGCACCTTCGCCGAACCCGTCGACGGCAAGAGCCAGTTCGTGACGACCGTAGTGAATCCCGCGATCCTGCAGCGGATCGACCGCTCCGGCGTCGAGATCACTGGCGTTCCGCAAAACACTTTTCTCGGCACGCTGATTTCTTGGGTGGCGCCAGCGCTTGTCTTCTTCGGAATCTGGATGCTGCTGTTCCGCAAGTTCGCCGACAAGCAGGGTTTTGGCGG
The DNA here is from genome assembly GCF_017356265.1 of Paracoccus fontiphilus. Taxonomy (GTDB): domain Bacteria; phylum Pseudomonadota; class Alphaproteobacteria; order Rhodobacterales; family Rhodobacteraceae; genus Paracoccus; species Paracoccus fontiphilus. The sequence goes on from NZ_JAFNAW010000039.1 coordinate 22,727, forward strand.
GTTCATGCAGGTCGGCCGCAGCAAGGCCAAAGTTTACATGGAAAAGGAAACCGGCGTCAGTTTCGCTGACGTGGCCGGCGTGGACGAGGCCAAGGCCGAGTTGGAGGAGGTCGTGGAGTTCCTCAAGAACCCGGCCGAATACGGAAAGCTGGGCGCACATATCCCCAAAGGCATATTGCTCATCGGGCCGCCGGGCACCGGCAAGACGCTTCTGGCGCGCGCGGTGGCAGGCGAGGCCGGCGTGACCTTCTTTTCGATCTCGGGCTCCGAGTTCGTCGAGATGTTCGTGGGCGTCGGTGCCGCACGGGTGCGCGACCTGTTCGAGCAGGCCCGGAAATCCGCCCCGGCGATCATCTTCATCGACGAACTCGACGCTCTTGGGAGGGCGCGCTCCTCCGGCCAGATCGCCGGTGGCCATGATGAGCGTGAGCAGACGCTGAACCAGCTTCTGACCGAGCTCGACGGCTTCGATCCTTCGGTCGGCATCGTGCTCCTGGCCGCGACGAACCGGCCCGAGATCCTCGATCCGGCGCTCCTGCGGGCGGGCCGCTTCGACCGGCAGGTGCTGGTGGACCGGCCCGACAAGAAGGGGCGCATCCAGATCCTCGGCGTGCACATGAAGAAGGTGAAGCTCGCCCCCGATGTGGATGCTGAAAAGGTCGCGGCGCTGACCCCGGGCTTCTCCGGGGCCGATCTCGCCAATCTGGTGAACGAAGCCGCCTTGCTCGCCACACGGCGGAAGGCCGAGGCGGTGACGATGGACGATTTCAACAATGCCGTCGAGCGCATCGTCGCCGGTCTCGAGAAAAAGAACCGCGTGCTCAATCCGCGCGAACGCGAGATCGTGGCGCACCACGAGATGGGGCACGCGCTGGTGGCGATGGCTCTGCCGGGGGTAGACCCGGTGCACAAGGTCTCGATCATACCGCGCGGGATTGGCGCGCTCGGCTACACCATCCAGCGCCCGACCGAGGACCGCTTCCTGATGACGCGGGAGGAACTCGAGAACAAGATCGCAGTCCTGCTTGGCGGGCGCGCGGCAGAGAAGATCATCTACGATCATGTCTCGACTGGGGCGGCGGACGATCTGGTCAAGGCGACCGACATCGCCCGCGCCATGGTCGCGCGGTATGGGATGGACGAAGACCTCGGGCATGTCAGCTACGACACCGATCGGCCCGGCTTTCTCGGCACCGGCGACCAGTCGTCTTGGCTGAACCGCCGCTACAGCGACGCCACTGCTGAGCGGATGGACGCGAAGGTGCGCGACATCGTGGATGGCGTGTTCAAGCGCACCCTCACCCTTCTTGAAAGCAATCGGGATCTTCTTGAGCAATCGGCGCAGGATCTCCTGCAACGAGAGACACTGGACGAGCCCGATCTGGTGGCAATTGGGTCCAAGGTGAAAAGAACGGAAGCGGTCGCTGCGTGCACTGTCACTGGCGCAGATGATCGGCGAACAACCCTGACTGGATAATGAAAACGGAGAAGACGAATGGCAAACGGAGCTTGCGATATTTGCGGTCGCCCGGCGACGGCGCGCGTGCGCGCCTCGGTGAACGGCAGGGTTCAGAACATGGAGCTTTGCGACCAGCATTACAGCGAAATGGCGCGCCGGTCGGGGCGCAGCGCCTCGCCGCTGGAGTCCCTGTTCGGACGGCGTTCCCTTCTTGACGAATTCTTCGGCGAGAGCGGTTTCGGCAGCCTCTTTGGTGACAGTCCGCTGCGAGGCGGCACGCTCGGCTCCATGGGTGACGGCGATGACGCTGTCGTCGACGCCACTGTCGGCGAGGGCGCGCCGCGGCGTGGATCGCGGCGCGGCGGCGGACGCACCATCGCCGACCGGCTGAGCGAACAGGGCAACAAGCTGCTGCAGGATGCCGCACAGAAGGCCGGGGAATTCGGGCGCAGCGAGGTCGACACCGAACATCTGCTTCTGGCATTGACCCCGTCTGACGTCGTCAAGACGATCCTGGAACAGTTCAAGGTCGATGTGGACGATCTGCGGCGCCAGATCGAGAAGGAGGCGAAGCGTGGAGACGCCAAGACGGAGGGTGAAATCAGCGTCAGTCCTCGCCTGAAGGACGCGCTGAACCGGGCCTTCATCGCCTCGAACGAACTCGGCCATTCCTATGTCGGTCCCGAGCACCTGCTGATCGGCCTTGCCGAGGAAGGTGAAGGCCTGGCCGCGTCGATCCTGCGCAAATACGGATTGACGCCGCAGGCGCTGCGTCAGCAGGTGACGAAGGTGGTCGGCAAGGGTGCCGAGGAAGGCCGCGTCGAGACTCCATCGAACACCCCCGATCTCGACCAGTTCAGCCGCGATCTCACCAAGGCCGCGCGCGAGGGCAAGCTCGACCCTGTGATCGGTCGCGCCCGCGAGATCGAAACGACGATCGAGGTCCTCGCGCGGCGCAAGAAGAACAACCCCGTGCTGATCGGCGAGCCCGGCGTCGGCAAGACCGCCATCATCGAGGGGCTCGCCCAGCGGATCGTGGCCGGCGAGGTGCCCGAGGCCCTGCGCGACAAGCGGCTGGTTGAACTGAACATCAACTCGATGGTCGCAGGGTCCAAGTATCGCGGCGAGTTCGAGGAGCGCGTGCAAAAGATCCTCAAGGAGATCACCGAGGAGAAGGACAGCCTCATTCTCTTCATCGACGAGATCCACACCATCGTGGGTGCCGGCCAGGGCGGCGGCGAAGGCGGTCTGGACATTGCCAACACCTTCAAGCCGGCGCTGGCGCGGGGCGAGCTGAACCTGATCGGTGCGACGACGCTCAACGAGTATCAGAAATACATCGAGAAGGACGCGGCACTCGAACGCCGATTCCAGCCGGTCTATGTGGACGAGCCCACGGTCGCACAGACGATCATGATTCTGCGCGGGCTGCGCGACACGCTCGAAAGCCACCACAAGGTGACGATCACCGACGAGGCGATCATCGCCGCCGCGGAGCTTTCGGATCGCTATATCACCGGTCGCTTCATGCCCGACAAGGCGATCGACCTGATCGATCAGGCCGCCGCACGTGTGAAGATCAGCGCCACAGCGCGCCCTGTGGACGTCCAGGAGTTGGAGGCCGAAGCCGCGCAGATCAAGCGCGAACAGGACTATGCCGCAGCCCGCAAGCAATTCGACCGAGCAGCGGAACTGAAGAAGGAACTCGAGCAGAAGCAGAAGGAGCTTGACGAGCTTCTGGAGATCTGGAAGCGCGACCAGGCTTCGGCGACCGCCGAGGTGCGCGCCGATCATGTCGCGCAGATCGTCTCCAAGATCACCGGTGTTCCGGTCACGGAGCTGACCGCCGAGGAGAAGGACAAACTCCTGAAGCTCGAGGAGAAGCTGCACGAGCGCGTCATTGGCCAGGAAGAAGCGATCCGCGCCGTGGCCGATGCGGTGCGCCTGGCGCGTGCGGGTCTGCGCGAAGGTTCCGGTCCGACCGCGACCTTCCTGTTCCTCGGGCCGACCGGGGTTGGCAAGACGGAACTGGCCAAGACGCTCGCCGAGGTGATCTTCGGCGATCAGGACGCGATGATCCGTATCGACATGTCGGAATATGGAGAGCGTCACGCGGTGGCACGGTTGGTTGGCGCACCTCCGGGCTACGTCGGATACGACGAAGGCGGGCAGCTGACGGAGAAGGTGCGCCGTCGGCCCTACTCGGTCGTGCTCCTCGACGAAATCGAAAAGGCGCATCCCGATGTCTACAACATCCTGTTGCAGGTGTTCGACGATGGCCGCCTGACAGATGGCAAGGGCCGCGTGGTGGACTTCACCAACACCATCATCATCGCCACCTCGAACCTCGGTTCGGACATCATCCAGCGCAACCTCACGAAACGCGGCAGCAGTGAGTTCGACGAGGCCAAGCAGAAATCCGAACTGATGGAGGTGTTGCGCGGTCATTTCCGGCCAGAGTTCATCAACCGGATCGACGAGATCATCGTCTTTCATTCGCTGAATAAGTCGGAGATCCGCCAGATCGTCGAGTTGCAGCTCAACCGGGTGAAGCGGACCGCCCTTACCCAGGGCGTCGAACTCGAATTCGACGTGAGCGTCGTGGATCACTTCGGCGCGGTCGGCTTCCGCCCCGAATTCGGCGCCCGCGAGCTGCGCCGGCTGATCCGGTCGGAGTTGGAGACCGAGTTGGCCCGCGAGATGCTCTCCGGGCGGATCGAGGATGGTGACAAGGTCCGCGTCGCTTGGTCGGAAGACGAACAGAGGGTCGTGTTCGAAAAGATCGTAAAGGACACCGGTGACGACAGCCCGGACGATCAGGCCAAGGCTGGGATCGAGGAGCCCAGCGAAGTTGCCGAAGACAGGACGGACGTTCCGAAGCCCAGCGTTGGGGATGAGGTGCAGTCCAAGGACGACAAGTCCGCCGAGTGACAGCGCAAAAGACTGGCCCGGCGCGATATCGGTCGCGCCGGACCATCTCTTCGGAGAGTTATAGGAAGGTCCACGGCATGAACGTCATTAGATCATTCCGCAATCTCGACCGGCACGGCCAACAGCGCGCGCCTGAGGTCATCGAGGAGGAGGTGCGGCAACTTGAACCGCACCTTGCGCGCTTTCGCGAGGATCTGGTCCGGCTCGAAGTCGTTGCCTCGCAGACGAGGGGCAAGAAACGCATCAAAGTCAGCCTACGCCTGCAACTGCCGTCGGGCGTGATCGCGGCGCGGGAAGAGGGATTCGAGATCGAGCCTGTCCTGCGCAAGGCCTTTGCCGACCTGCGCCACCAAGTCGATCGGCATGTGGCGCGCCTCAAGCACGAGCCTGAATACAAGCGTCCCGCCCGCCGGCGCCGGATCGGCGCCCCGCTGCCGCCCGCGCGGGATGCGGCGGAAGCGAACCGGCGCCAGCTCTTCTTTGACCTGATCGAGGATCATCTCGATACGATCTATGACACCGTCAGGCGCGAGTTGACCTATCTCGAATGCAGCGGATCGGTACCGGAGGGATATCTGAGCGTTCGCGGTCTCTTCGATGCGACGATCCTCAAGGGGCTGGCCCGCTTCGAGGATCGGCCTTCGGAGTTTTCCGTCGGCGACTGGCTGAAACGGCTGGCTTTTGAGACCATCGAGGAAGAATCCCGCGCCGCCCGCCGCGCCGTGCCTGAGGATGCCGCCTCCATCGAGGCGGAACCCGAGGCCCCGGCGGAGGATCCGATCGAGGCGGATCAGGCGATGTTCGAGTTCTACCAGCCCGACGAAGTGCTGATGCTAGAGGACCTCATCGCCGACGACGGCGGCACAGACCCCGAGACCGAAGTGGATCGTCATGATATCGCCATGGCACTGCACCGGGCTATCGCAGATCTTGCTCCGGTCGAGCGCCGCGTCCTGTATCGGATGTACCTGGAAGACGCCACGATCGCGGAGACGGCGCACCTCCTGGGTCTCACTGAGGCGGAAGTGTTGAAGATTGCAGAGAACGCGGCGGAGACACTGCGCGGCACGCTGGTCGAAGCCGGGTTGATCGGCGAGGCATCGGGGCGCGCGCCCGTGGAAAGGGAAATTGCCCGGACGCAGTGTCTGCCTCAACCGGTCGAGGACCGCCGCCGCGTGGCGGCCGCCCTGGCCGGCGCGGAGACAATCGGCACTACTGAGTTGAAACCTGAACAGGAGATGGACCAATGACGACAACCTCTGCAAAGCAATCCGACACGATGCAGGACATGCTGTGCAGCCTGTCCGGGAACTGGTGGCTGTTCGTGCTGCGCGGTGTCCTGGCGCTGGTGATCGCGGTTCTCGCCTTCCTCATGCCTGCGGAGTCGCTGCTTGCTCTGACGCTGGTCTTCGGCGCTTTCGCCTTCGCCGATGGCGTGTTCGGCCTCGTCGCCGCCGTCCGCAACATCCGCGGGGGCGACCGCTGGGGCTGGCTGATGTTCAGCGGCATTCTGGGGATCGCCACGGGGGTCGTCGTGGTCTTCTCGCCGTTCGTCGCGACGCTTGTGCTTGCGACATTCCTCTGGGCCAGCATTGCATTCTGGTCCGTGTTCTCGGGTGCCCTCGAGATCGCGGCAGCGATCCGCCTGCGAAAGGAAATCAACGGCGAAATCTGGCTGATCCTGAGCGGCCTTCTCTCGGTCGTTCTCGGTGTCGTCGTGACCTGGATGCTGCTGACGCGCCCGGTCGAAAGCTTCCTCGCGCTCGGCTGGCTGATCGGCTTCTACGCCGCGGTCTTCGGGGTGATGATGATCCTCCTCGGGCTACGGCTTCGCAAGGCGGATCGTTCGGACGGTGCGGCCTTCGATGACGCTCCCCCATCGGCAAAGGCGTGAGGTGCCCTGTGGTGGATGACGGGCGACTTGCCGGCGAGGAGCACGATTTCACCCGATGGGACGAAACGATCTTCGACCGTTGCCTGAGCACCGGCTTCAATCCGTTCGGCAGCGGTCCGACGCCAATCTTCCTGCGGCACCGGGACGCAGAGGCGCCGGACGCCGATGCAAAGCCGTGCATGCCACCTGACACCGAAAATGCGAGGTGCTGATGTCGAACCGCCTGCCTGACTTGGCATTTGCTGCTGCGGCCGCTGCCTTGGGCATCGGCATCGTTTTCGTTTTTCGTTCGATGTATCTTGCCGAAGACATACTGCCTTTCGCGCAGGAGATGACGCTCATCTTCCTCGGCGCTGTCGTGACGATCATTCTGACCGCGGCGCTTCTCAATCGCCAGACCGATCTCGAGCTTCGCAAGGAAGGAAGGGTCATCATCCTCCAGCAGCAATGCGACATTTACATGGCCTGCATCGAGAAGGTCGCAGAGATCGTGGAAACCGCAAGGCACGATGCGAAGCTGATCGATGAACTGCGTGTTCTCAGCCACAAGCTGGCTGTGGTCGCGAGTGCAGGGGTCGTGTCCAGCTTCGAGCAGGTACTGGAGAGCTTGCAGTCCGGTTTTGCTGACGGCACGCTCTCGGACGGGGACGGAGAGGGCGTGATGAATGCCGTCGCCGATCTCACGATAGCGATGCGGTCGGACGTCCTGCACGCTGCTGCCTTCCCTTCGCAGAACACCGAACGCGCCGTTCGCCTGAATTCGAGGCGAATGGAAAAACTCGACGATCTCGAACGTCACCTTCTCGTATCCACCGACACCCGGGAGAACTGATATGCGCGGCCATAATCGCCCACCATTCCCGCCGAAAATTCCTGGAACCGATCTGCCATCCTGGGACGTGCCGACGGCAATCATCTACCGTCCTGCCCGTTCCGCGATGACATCGGCGCCTCGGCCCAACTACTGGGTCCTCGAGTTCGAGCCGTCGCGGCCGCCGCAGATCGAGCCGCTGATGGGATACACGTCCAGCGGCGATCCCTATCGTCCGATTCGGCTGAAGTTTCCGGATCGCGACAGTGCCGTGGACTTCGCAGAGCGGCAGGACTGGCATTATGTCGTGCGCGAGGACGCTGGGGGAGCCCGGATGGCGAACCCTTGGGCGGGTGAGACGCGCCACCGGCTGCACAGGGGCGTCGATGCCCCGGGAGCCTTCCGGGTCCCGTTCCGCCCCGATCGCCGCCTCTCAAGAGGCGTCCAGCATGAGAGCACGCCCGACCCGTCTACCAGCGACAGGGAGAGTTTCGATCCGGTCCTCGAAGCCTCGCTCGAATCCTTCCCCGCCTCTGATCCTCCGGCGTGGACGGCTGTGACAATTGCAAGAAAGACGACGTGATGACGGCCAGCTGCATGCGCTTGGGGAAATGAGATGTTTCCATGGGCCAATACCGTTGCTCGCAGATACCCCCCGTGGCCGTCTGGTCAGTCGTCGGGATCAGCCTTCTCGCTTTCCTCTGCCAGAGCGGCCTGCCGCCGCGCGTGCTGGACCGGTTCCTGTTCGAGTTCGCGCTGGTGCCGTCGCGCGTCTTCGGTCAGCTCCGCCTCGTCGCCCCGTCGGACTGGACCCCGTTCCTGACCAATATCTTCCTGCACGGGGGCTGGCTGCACCTCATACTGAACATGTGGACGCTGTGGATCTTCGGCCCCGCCGTCGAAGATCGGCTCGGACCGGGTAGATTCACGCTGGGCCGAGTGGTGCGGGCCATGCAAGATGATGGCGCCCCAGTTCGAGGCGGCGGCGCGCTCGCTCGAACCCCATGTCCGCCTGGGCAAGCTCGACACCGAGGCCGAACAGCAGATTGCCGGCCGCTACGGGATCCGCGGCACTCCCACCATGATCCTGTTCAGGAGCGGCAAGGAGATCGCGAGGACGAGCGGTGCAATGCCTGCCGCGCAGATAGCGCAGTGGGCGCGGTCGCACGTCTAGAGTTTACAGGTATTGGCCTTACCTGCGCCATGCCATCAGGAGAAGAAGGACAAGAACATGCATGGCGTGACCGGATTTATTGAAAGTGCGGCCTTGTTGGTCTTTGCCGCGTTCGTGCTCGTGACGATATGTTCACGGATCGGCGTGCCCAGTATCGTCGGTTACATTCTTGCCGGCATAGTCATCGGACCTGCCGGCCTCGGCCTGATTGCCGAAAACGCTGCCCTGAGCAGCATCGGCGAGATCGGAGTAGTACTCCTGCTGTTCGCTCTTGGCCTGGAATTCTCGTTCGAGAAGCTCGTAACGCTCAGGAAGCATGTCTTCGGTCTTGGAGCCGCGCAGGTTGCAGTCACGACGATATCGGTGTCGTTGATAGCGAGTCTGATCTTCGATCTCGCGCCCGTCCCCGCAATCCTCATCGGCGGGGCCGTTGCCATGTCATCCACGGCCATGTGCCTCAAGGTGCTCGCAAGCGCGAACGCTCTGGGATCGGCCCAAGGGCGTCTGGCCATTGCAGTGCTTCTGTTTCAAGACTTGGCAGCTGTAGCATTCCTGCTTCTGCACGATTCGATGAGCGGAGCCGCCGAGGGACATGGCGTGATAACGGTCGTCGCCAGTGCAACGGCATTGGTTGCAGCTCTGTTCATTGCGCGTGGCCCGTTGCAGTTGCTGGCCCGTTGGGTAGCGTCGCGTGGCGATCCGGAACTTGCCCAGCTTCTCGCGCTCACCATTGCACTAGGGTCCGCGATTGTCGCGGCCACCGCCGGCCTTTCTCCGGCACTCGCCGCATTCGCGGCCGGCATGATCATCGGCGAGGGAGACGCGCGCCATGCTGTCGAGAACGAGATACGGCCTTTCCGCGATTTGTTTGTCGGGATTTTCTTTATCGGTATCGGGACTCAATTGCCACTTTGGATCCTTCCATCTCAATGGCCTGCCGTGCTGGTCTGGCTTGCAATAATACTCTGCGGAAAGACGCTGATTGTTTTCGTCGTCGCCCGACTATTCGGCGAAGGGCTTCAGACCTCATTGCGGACCGGAGTCATCCTGGCCAACGGGGGAGAATTCAGCCTGATGTTGCTATCGGTTTCCTCGACGTCGGGTACAGTGGCCGAGGAGTTCGCCGGCCCCCTCCTCCTCGCGATTGGAGTGAGCATGTTGGCTGGAAGTCTTATGATTAGATGGGCGGGGTCAGGCTTAGGATCAATCGACATTAGGCCCTGTTGACAAAGTATGGCAGCCATATTTTTGCGGTGGCCAAGGCGAGAAATGCTGACACTCTATGTGTTTGATCCCATGGTTTGATGGTGCGATCCTTTCTCAGGAATGGAAGGATGCCCTATGGGACAAGTTCGTCACGGAAGCGCCACGACCACGCACGCTGTCAGAGCAGCAATACAGCGATCGCAGGCTTCGCTCGCGACGCTGAGCCGGGAGCTCGGCATCAATCCCACGACAGTGGCGAAGTGGCGCAAACGGGCGACGGTCGAGGATCTGAAGACCGGGCCAAAGGAACCTCGTTCAACGACCCTGACCGAGGCAGAAGAGGCGATGGTCGTTGCGTTCCGGCGGCACACGTTGCTGCCACTGGATGACTGCCTCTTCGCTCTGCAGCCATCCATCCCGCACCTGACGCGATCAGCGCTGCACCGGTGTCTGCAGCGTCATGGTATCTCCCGGCTGCCGGATGTCGAAGGGGACAAGCCGAAGCGTCAAAAGTTCAAGCGCTACCCCATCGGCTTCTTCCATATCGACATCGCAGAGCTTCAGACCGCTGAAGGCAAGCTCTACCTCTTTGTCGGCATTGATCGGACCAGCAAGTTCGCGGTCACCCAGCTGGTCGACAAGGCCGACAGGAAGACAGCATGGGAGTTCTTGCAGCATGTCCGTCGTCGAATGATTTGGAACAGGCGACCTGATTTTGCTCTGGAGGGCTCTGGCTCTGTAGGTTGAGATTATGCTGCCTGGC